>NZ_JBNHFN010000004.1:0-756969 GCF_059090325.1 Arthrobacter sp. B0316-5-4 | reverse complement strand
AAGGGGGTGGTTTGTGAGTGAGGGTTTGGGGGAAGGGGGTGGTTTGTGAGTGAGGGTTTGGGGGAAGGGGGTGGTTTGTGAGTGAGGGTTTGGGGGAAGGGGGTGGTTTGTGAGTGAGGGTTTGGGGGAAGGGGGTGGTTTGTGAGTGAGGGTTTGGGGGAAGGGGGTGGTTTGTGAGTGAGGGTTTGGGGGAAGGGGGTGGTTTGTGAGTGAGGGTTTGGGGGAGACACAATCCGTCAACAGGCTAAATCCGGGTTAACTTTGTCCATCAAACTGCTTTATTGGCTCCGGGGGCATTACGATAAGGCACGACTCATCACCTGAGCGCGTCAAACCTAAACCGGGGGAATTACCAATGAGCACTTACCCGCAACAACCTCAACAGACCCAGCCCTACGCCGCACAAGCCGGCGAGCCGCCACTGTGGGCTCCCTACTACGGCGCCCCGATCGGCGCAGCAGTCAAGCGTTTCTTCAAGAAGTACACCGCCTTCAACGGCCGCGCCAGCCGCAGTGAATACTGGTGGGTTGCACTGGTTCTGGGCGTCGTCGGCTTCGTTCTTCAGTTGCTCACCGGCATTCTCGGTGCAGCAGGTGCGACGGTCGACTCCAGCGGAAACTCCGTTCCGGGGCCGGGCGCAGTGGTCGGGCTTATCCTGATTGTCGTCTTCTACCTGGCTGTCCTGATCCCGTCCATCGCCCTGCTGGTTCGTCGCCTTCACGATGGCAACTTCAGTGGCTGGCTCGTCCTCATCGGCCTGATTCCGGGCCTCGGCGGACTGGCACTGTTGGTCTTTTCGCTCCTGCCGTCCAACCCGGCCGGCCAGCGTTTCGACCAGCCGACGGCCTAGTCTTACACGCACCAAACAGAAGGGGCGGCACCCAGTGTGCCGCCCCTTTTGCGTGCCCGGCCTGCACCCGCCATCGGGTCCGGCATGACATGCTGTGACTGACGCGGACCGACCCCAACGACGAGGAGTGCCATGTCCACACGAAGCATCAAGCGCGCCGCGGTGGTTGGGGGCGGGATCATCGGCGTCGCCGTGGCCAGGGAGCTTGCCAACACGCTCGACGACGTCCAGGTCACCGTTTATGAAAAGGAAGACCACCTCGCGGCCCACCAGACCGGGCACAACTCCGGCGTTGTCCACGCAGGCCTCTACTACGAACCCGGCGGCCTGAAAGCCCGGTTGTGCCGCCGCGGAGTGCAACTGCTCCAGGAATTTTGCGCCGCCAAGGGACTTCCCTACGAGGCTTGCGGGAAACTGGTCATCGCCCAAACGCCCGAAGAGCAGAAACGCCTGGACAACATCTTCGCGCGTGCCACGGCCAACGGGGTCCCAGGAGCACGGATGCTGCGCGGTGACCAGATACCCGAGGTGGAGCCGAACGCCGTCGGGCTTTCTGCTTTGCACTCACCCGAAACGGCGATCGTCGACTACGCAGCTATCACCGAAGCGCTCGCCGACGACGTCCGCGCCGCCGGCGGGACCATCCGCCTTGGGACGGAGGTGACGTCGCTGGAACAGCAGGGGAGCGGCGTGGTGGTGTCCACAAAAGACGGCACCGAACACTATGACCTGATGGTTACGTGCGCCGGCCTTCAATCCGACCGCCTCGCCAAAGCAACCGGAGAGCCCCCGACTCCGCGGATTGTGCCTTTCTTCGGGCAATACTTCCTTCTGGGGCGCGAAGCCAGGGAACACGTGAAGGGCCTGATTTATCCCGTGCCGGACCCGAAGCATCCTTTCCTCGGCGTGCACCTGACCAAACGCATAGACGGCGAAATGATGCTGGGCCCCAATGCGTTTATCTCCTTTGGGCGTGAATCCTACGCTTGGAAAGACGTCAATGTCCGCGACGTCCTTGATTACACGCTCTTTCCCGGATTCTGGAATTTTGCCCGGCACAATGTGCCGTCTGCTGCCCGGGAATTCCAGACCGTCATCAGCAAGAAAAAGTTCATCCGTGAAGCAATGCGATTCGTGCCCTCGCTCGAGGGTGCCAGCGTCCTGCCGGGTACGCGCGGAGTACGTGCCCAGGCCATGAACGGAGACGGTTCGCTGGTGGACGACTTTGTGATTGCACGACGCCGGGACACGGTGATGGTGCGCAACGCACCTTCGCCGGGGGCGACGTCGTCGATGGCCATCGCGGAGTACATCGTTGAGCTGGCGCTGGCGGACTGAACACGGGGGCCTGACAGTTAACAAGCCCGTGACGTACCTGAAACCGCCCCGGACCACGCGGCGGATAGCGTGGCCGCATGATCGCATCGACTCTTGGAGGCTGGGCCGCCACCGTGCTCGCCAAGCTGGGCTCCGTGATTGAAGCCGCTTACGTGATGGACTGCGCTGGGCCGGACTCGGGGAACCCCGGATCCGGCGCCGCGGATCTGACGTGGTTGCCGGCACTCAGCGGGGTGACCGTTGCAGGTTCGCAGGCCATTCAGTCCCACGCTTCAAGGCCGGGTATATAGCCCTCGGACGTGTCGGAAAGCCTAAGAATGTTGCGTTGGGCACAGTTTTCGTAAATCGCGGGTGCCATGCCCTAAACTGCATCACTGAGGTGCCGGAATAGGCACTATGCAGCAACGAAAGCGAACACTCAATGGCTACTGATTACGACGCCCCGCGCAAGACAGAAGAAGAGTCTCCCGCTGAATCGCTTGAGGCCCTCCAGGCATCCCGTGGCGGCGGTGCACAGACCGCGGTCATCGACGTTGAAGACATCGACACCGCCGAAGGAATCGACCTTCCCGGCGCTGACCTTTCGGGCGAAGAGCTGACCGTCATTGTGGTCCCTGAGCAGTCCGACGAATTCACCTGTGGTTCCTGTTTCCTGGTCCGCCACCGGTCGCAGGTTGCTTTGGAAAAGAACGGTTTGAAGTACTGCAAGGACTGCGAAGGCTAGGTAACGCCGGGGTCTCGTTATCTTCGATCACGAACAAAGGTACGGAGACCCCATTTTCGGCCCTTGAACACCGCCTGCAGTGCCCTGCCATGACCCTCCCGTAACCGAGCGGCGCACCCTTTAACGGTTGCGTGCCGAAGCGGCCACAACCCGCCCCAAGCCCCTCCCGGCCTCCTAATGTTGAAGTATCAACGTAGCCTGAAGGGGGCACAAAAAATGAGGAAATTGGGAGCGGGTTTGGCGGCCGTGGTGGCAACAGCCGGACTCGGTCTGGTGGCGCCGGGACCAGCCTCGGCAGCCACATATTGCGGCATCTCATGGGGTTCACTGGCTAAGGCCGATTCCGATATGAGCGCCGCCAACGTCACAGGCGTCCGCACCGGCCAGCAGCCGTGCTTCGACCGCCTGGTGATCGATATGGCCGGGAAGGTTGCCGGCTACTCCGTGCAGTATGTTCCGGTGGTGACCCAGGACCCCACCGGCTTCCCCATCCCGGTGCTTGGGGACGCGGACCTGCAGGTGGTTGTGACGGCGCCGTCGTACAACCAGGGCGGCCAGCCCACCTATGAACCCGCGGCCAAGGCGGAACTGTCCAACGTTTCCGGTTACCAGACGTTCCGCCAGGTGGTCTTCGCGGGCAGCTTCGAAGGAACCACCAGCATTGGGCTGGGTGTCCGTGCCCGGCTTCCGTTCAGGGTTCTCACCTTGGACGGGCCCGACGGCGGGTCCCGACTGGTAGTGGACGTCGCCCACCACTGGTGATCGGGACGGCTGCGGCTCGCCAAAACGCGGGAAAGCGGCCAGTTCGCGGGAAACTTCCCTGCGAGCTGGCCGCTTTCCCACGAACTCGGCGGAACGCGGGCCTGGGGAACCGGCTACTCCGGCACTACCAGGGCCGGGGTGTCCTTCCGGATGGTCTCGCCACGGAAGAATCCGGGACGCATGCGGGCCTGGATCAGCATGACCACGCCACCCAGGGCCAGGATTCCGATGCCAAGCACGAACACGAGCCCCACACCGAAGATTTCCGAACCGCTGCCGAACTCCGGATCCCAGCTGTCCACGGCGGTCTGGATGAACACCACGAACAGGCCCAGGCCACCCAGCAACGGGCAAACAAGCCGGAGGAAGAAGTTCCGGGCGCTGGAGAAGACGCTGTTGCGGAAGTACCAAACACAGGCGATCGCGGTGAGCCCGTAGTAGAAGCAGATCATCAGGCCGAGGGCCAGGATGGTGTCGTTAAGGACGTTCTCGCTGATCACGTGCATCACCGCGTAGAACCCCGCAGACAGGACGCCCGCAGCAACGGTGGCGAAGCCCGGCGTCGAAAACTTCTTGCTCATGTGGCTGAACCGCCCAGGCAGGGCGCCGTAGTGCGCCATGGCAAGCAGGCTGCGGGACGGCGACGTAAACGTGGACTGCAGGGAAGCCGCGGAGGAGGACAGCACCGCGAGGGACATGAGGATGGCGAACGGACCCATGACCGGGGAGGCCAGCGCGGTGAAGACGTTGGCATGGTTCTCGGCGTTGTTCAGGCCGATTCCCGTGTCTCCTACACCGGCGAACATCATGGTGGCGATGGTGACCAGCAGGTAGATGCCCAGGACGATGACAGCGGTGAGCGTGCCTGCGAGTCCGGCTGTCTTCTTGCCGTTGGCCGTTTCTTCGTTGACCGTGAGGCAGACATCCCAGCCCCAGTACACGAAGATCGACAACGAGATGCCGGCCGCAATTTGGCCGAAGGTTTCTACCTTGGTCACGTCGAACCAGTCCCAGCTGAACGGGATTGCGGTCTCGGAGGTGGACCAGTTGGCAAACGCCATGGCGACGAACAGGCCAAGGACCAGCAGCTGGAACCCGACCAGGCCGTACTGCACGATCTTGGTGGTGTGCAGGCCGCGGTAGCTGATCCAGACGGCCAATGCCACGAAGACGAAGCAGGTGACCACGTTCAGGAGCTTGTTAGAGGCCAGGTCCGCAAGCTCGGGTGAGCCCGTGGCCTGGGCCAAGAACAGGTAGAAGAAGTCCACCGCGACGCCTGCCAGGTTGGACAGGACGATGATGTTCGCTGCGAGCAGGCCCCAGCCACCCATCCAGCCAACCCACGGGCCAAAGGCTTTGGTGACCCAGGTGAACGTGGTGCCGCTGTCCGGGGAGTCAGCGTTGAGCTCCCGGTAAGCGAGCGACACCAGGATCATGGGAATGAACCCGATCAGGAAAATGACGGGCAACTGGAGCCCGACTTCGTTGACGGTCGGTCCGAGCGCACCCGTCAGGGTGTACGCCGGGGCGATGGTTGAAATGCCAAGAACGACGACGGCGAGGAGCCCCAACTGCCCCGTCTTCAGTCCCTTGCCGCTGATGTCGTGCGACTCTGCAGCGTCAGCGGTGCTTTTGGAAGCACCGGTGCGGATTGTCTGGCTCATGTGAGGCCCTTTCTAGATGGCCGTAGGTTGCTGCTGCGTGATGCAGTGGATCCCGCCGCCGCGGGCGAACAACTCGCGCGCGTCAACGCTGACAACGCGGCGTCCGGGGTAGGCGTCGGCGAGGATGCGGAGTGCTTTCTCGTCCATGGGGTCGTTGAAACTGCAGGCAATGACGCCGCCGTTGACCACGAGGTGGTTGATGTAGCTGTAGTCCACGTACCCTTCGTCGTCGGTAAGGGTTTCGGGGGCGGGAACTTCGATGATGTTCCACTCCCGGCCTGCTGCGTCATGGGTGGTGCGCAGGAAGTCGATGATTTCGCGGGAAACCTTGTAGTCTGGGTGCTCGGGATTCTGCTGCGAATGGACCAGCAGGGTGCCCGGGCTCGGAATGGCCGCCACGATGTCCACGTGACCGCGGGTGCCGAATTTCTCGGAGTCGCGGGTCAGTCCGCGGGGCAGCCAGACCACGTGGGTGGCGCCGATGGTGCGGGCGAGTTCCTCTTCGATGTCCGCTTTGGTCAACCCTGGGTTGCGGCCCTGGTCCAACTGAACGGTCTCGGTGACCAGGACGGTACCTTCGCCGTCCACCTGGATGCCGCCGCCTTCGTTGACGATTCCGGACGGAATGTGCAGGGCGTTGGCGCGCTGGCTCACGTCAGCTGCGACCAGCGAGTCCTTGTCCCACTCGGCCCAGTCCTGGCCGCCCCAGCCGTTGAAGATCCAGTCCACGGCTCCGAGCTGCTTGTTCGCATCCAACACGAACGACGGCCCGATGTCCCGCATCCAGGCATCGTTCAGCTCAGCGGTCAGTACCTCGACGCGGGGGTCGAGGTAGCGCGCGGCGGTTTCGACGTCGTCGGGCGCAACCACCATGGTGACCGGTTCGAACTCGAGGATGGCGTTGGCGACGGCAGCCCAAGTGGAGCGCGCAGCGTGTGCTTCTTCCTCGGTGTCGCCCAGGGCGTAACCGCCGGTGGGGAAGGCCATCCACACGCGATCCTGGGGAGCCGTTTCGGACGGCATGCGCCAGGCGCTCATGCGGAAACTGCCTGGGGCTGGGCGCCGAGGGGAGCGTCCGGGTTCACGGGTTCCGTGAGGCGGCCGTAGGTTTCCGGGCGGCGGGTGGCCAGGAACGGGAACAGCGTGAGCCAATCCTTGCGCTGGTCGAGGTCCAGGTCGGCTACCAAGACCGCCGATTCGTCGCGGGGTGCCTGTGCCAGGATGCGCCCGTAGGGGTCGGAGATGAAGGAGGAACCGTAGAAGTTCAAGGTCCCTTCATTGCCGTAACGGTTGGGCGCGATCATGAACAGGCCGTTGGCGATGCCGTTGCCCACGATGACCTGCTGCCAGAGCGGCTGGGTGTCGAAGTCGGGGTGGTCCGGCTCGGAGCCGATAGCGGTGGGGTAGACCAGGATTTCCGCACCACCCAAGGAGTAGACGCGGGCAAGCTCGGGGAACCATTCGTCCCAGCACGTGGGCATGCCCAGCCGTGCGCCACCCAGTTCTGCGGGAGCGTGGACCGCGTAGGCGTCGTCGGCTTCGGGGCCTTTACGGAAGAACTTGTCCTCGTAGTAGCCGGCCGTTACGGGGATGTGCAGCTTGTGGGTGCGTGCCACGAGCTCACCTGCGGGTGAGACCAGGATGGCGGTGTTAAGGCCCAGTCCGTCGTCGCTCCCGTCCGGATTTTCTGCCCGCTGGTACAGGGACGCGTGGACGGACACGCCGTACTTCCTGGCTGCTTCGGCGGCAAACGTGAAGGTAGGGCCGGTGAGCAGGTCCTCGGTGATGTCTGACGGGCGGACACCCGCGGCCGGGTTGTTCTCCGGCTTCGTGTCCGCCGGGTAGCGGGAGAGGGTGAGCTCGGGCAGGAACACAACCGTTGCTCCCAGTTTCGCCGCGCGCTCGATGCCCTCGTTGAGTTCGGCGCGCAGGGCAGCAGGATCGGCATGCCAGCGGTGCTGGACGACGCCGACCCGCAGCGGGGTGCGGGTGGAAGGTTCGGTGCGGGCCAGGGAAGTGGGGGCTTCGAGGCAGGTAATTTCAATCATGGTGGCATGTACTCCGGTGAGACGACAGTCACTAAATGAATAGTGTTCATTTAGTATGGCCTGTGTCACGGCCCGACGCAAGGCCCCCAATGAATGCCGTTCATATGTGACCTCCCGGGCAGTCCGGGACGGGTTACCCGCCGAGGCTGGGCAGGGTCAGGATTTCCGCTCCGTCAGCGGTGATGGCGATGGTGTGCTCGCTGTGGGCAGTGCGGCAGCCGGTTACGCTGCGCAGGGTCCATCCATCGGCGTCGGTGACAAGCTGCGCGGTGTCCGCCATGACCCACGGCTCGAGCGCGAGCAGCAGGCCGGGGCGCAGTTTGTATCCGCGCCCGGGGCGGCCCATGTTGGGTACGTGCGGGTCCTGGTGCATGGTGGATCCGATGCCGTGCCCGCCAAATTCGACGTTGACCGGGTACCCGGCGTCGGTGAGAACGGAACCGATGGCGTAGGAGAGGTCGCCGATCCGGGCCCCCGGGTGGGCCGCGGCAATCCCGGCACGCAGGGCGCGCTCGGTCACTTCAATTATCGCCACGCTTTCGGCGGGCTTCGAGTCGCCCACGATGAAGCTGATCGCGGAGTCTGCGGCAATGCCCCGCAGGGAGACCGCGAGGTCCAGGGTCAGCAGGTCGCCGTCGGCAAGGGCGTAGTCGTGGGGCTTTCCATGGAGGACGGCGTCGTTGACACCGGTGCAGATGTAGTGCCCGAATGGTCCCCGGCCAAAGGATGGTGCGTAGTCGACGTAGCAGGACTGCGCGCCCGCTTCGAGGATCATTTCCTTGGCCCACTGGTTGATCTCCAGGAGGTTCGTGCCCACTGTGCACCGGTCCTTGAGTGTGTGCAGGATGTTGGCGACCAGGGCGCCGGAGTCCTTTGCTCGGAGCAGTTCGGCGGGGGTCAGGATCTCGATCATGGAGGACCTTTCGCGGGGATTACCAATAACTATCCCGGCCATATTATCCCGGTATTAGAATTGGAGCCATGGTCAGGCTGCCCCTCACACCCGCAGAGGCCGAGCGCGGACAGCGTCTCGGCGCCCTTTTGCGACGCGCCAGGGGAGGGAGGTCCATGCTCGAAACCGCCTTGGATGCCAGGGTCTCCCCTGAAACCCTCCGGAAGATCGAATCCGGAAGGGTAGCTACCCCCGCCTTCCCCACGGTGGCCGCGATAGCCGACGTCCTGGGCCTGTCCCTAGATGAAGTGTGGGCCGAAATCAACCAACCCGAACCCGGGACCGCCCGCCGCAGCGAGCGTGAGCGGCTCGCGTCCTAGCCCTGGCGCTGTGGGCGTGCCCGCACATGCATTCGTTCGCCCTGCTGGCCGAAGAGTGTGAGCAGCTCCACCGGGTCCTTGGTGGCGCTTGCGAACCAATGTGGCGTTCGCGTATCGAATTCGGCCACTTCGCCAGGCTTCAGCACAAAGTCGTTCCCGCCCAGGATCAGCCGCAGCCGGCCATTGAGGATGTACATCCAGTCGTAGCCCTCGTGTGACTGCGGCTCAGGAGTTTCCTTGCCGGTAGCGCCCCTGAGCACCATTTTGAATGCCTGGATGCCGCCGGGTCGTCGCGTCAAGGGAAGGGCTGTGCCCCAAGGGTGGACGTGGGGCTTGAGGTGGATGCGTGGATCGCCGGTTTCCGGGGCGTCAATCAGCTCCTCCAGCGGGACCTGATGGAGTCGCGCCAAGGGCAGGAGCAGCTCCAGGGTCGGCTTACGTTGGCCCGACTCCAGCCTGGAGAGGGTGCTGACGGAGATGCCTGTGGCTTCCGAAGCTTCCGCGAGGGTCACGTTGCGCTGCGTCCGCATCGCCCTCAGGCGGGGACCGACGGCGTCGAGCATGGGGCTGAAGTCTGTTGCCATGAATCAAGTTTGCCATAGTGGCAAACTTCCTTGCCGTTTGCTGGCGATGTGCCAAACCATGGAAGAAGCGGCATGGGGCCGCTTCGATGACGTGGAGGCATAGTGGATCAGCAAACAGTAAACAGCCGGATAGCCGAACAGTACGACGTCGTGGTTGTTGGTGGTGGCGCGGCTGGGTTAAGTGCGGCCGTCAGCTTGGGACGCGCCCTTCGCTCGGTCCTGGTGATCGACGCCGGCGAGCCCAGGAACGCGCCCGCAGCGGGCGTGCACAACTTCCTCTCCCGGGATGGAATCAGCCCCATGGAGCTGCAGGAATTGGGCCGCCGGGAGGCAATCCATTACGGGGCCGACGTCGTGCGCGGGGAGGCCGTCGCTGCGCGTTCCACGGGGGAGCAGCGTACGACGCCGGAACCGGGCACCGTTGGGCCGCCCGCCTTCGAGGTGGACCTGGCGGACGGCCGCACAGTGGGTGCCCGCCGTCTGCTGGTCACCACCGGCGTGGTGGACATACTGCCCGATGTGGAGGGGATCACGGAGCGCTGGGGCAAGGACGTCCTGCACTGCCCGTACTGCCATGGGTGGGAAGTCAGGAACAAGGCAATCGGCATCCTGGGATCCGTGCCCATGGCCTTGCACCAAACACTGCTGTTCCGACAGTGGAGCCCATCCATCACGCTCTTCCTCAACGACATTGTGGAGCCAACCGAGGAGCAATGGGAGCAACTCGCGGCCCGTTCCATCACTGTGGTGGAGGGCAAGGTCCGTTCCCTGGAAGTTGCCGACGATGCGTTGGCCGGTGTGGTCCTGGAATCCGGAAAGGTAGTTCCCGTGGACGCACTCGTGGCCGGGCCGCGGGTGGAGGCGCGGTCCGCGATCCTTGAATCCTTGGGTATCGCCACGGTGGAACACCCGATGGGTGTGGGTCGCCACGTCGAAGTGAGCCAGCCCGGCGGGGCTACCTCGGTCCCCGGGGTGTGGGCGGCTGGAAACGTCACGGACCTCACGGGCCAGGTCATGGCGTCGGCGGCGTCAGGAGGCATGGCCGCGGCTGCCATCAACGCGGACCTGATCCTTGAAGAGACCACCCTGGCCGTGGAAGCTGCCCGGTTGGCGGCAACGGGCCGCATCTAAACAACATCCGAATTTGGACTGGGCGATTTCCAAGGATCGTCGTAACAGGTTTGCTGTGAACCTTCATGGTAAGCCGGGCGTGTGATGATCACCCGTTACTAGCAGGGCGGACGTGTAGCGTTTAGGGCACCTTCACCGGGCAGTTTTGCGGGCGGGTCATACGGGAATCTGGGTTCCCCGGAACTACGGGATTTTGATGAGCCCATTTGGGAGCGCACGGCCGGCCGGTGGACGACCGGCTTGCGGGCACTCGTTTAGGGGCACTGACAAGGTTCCGAGCTTTAGATCATCGAATGAAGGAGTGGCCGCTAGAAGAGCGAGAAGTCCTAGTACTGTCAGTCGTTGAGAGGACGGGACGATGACGGTTGCAGAGTTTCGGAAGCTGGTCAGGTCTGCCATGACGCAGGCTGGGGCAGCGAAGCATGGGTCGAGCTGGATCGTTGAAGGCTCCGATGTGGCTTGGATTTACACCTTGGAGTCAAGGCATGGGGCGAGATTCTCATTGATGTGTGGGATCGAAATCTTCGTGCTCCATGAAGGCCAGCGGGTGAAGAACGCGAACGGATGCTTTCTGGTGTTTTCGCTGGAAAGGTTCTCACCGGTAGCCGGCGTGTACGAAGTACGTCAGGCCTTCAGCCTGGACTTCGATCTGGACAACGCGACGCGTGAGGCCGAAGTCCAGCGGCTAGTGGGCGCGATGGTTGAGTACTCAAAACAACGACTAACCCTGGCACCCATTCAAAGATCCTTTCAGTCCGGTGACCTGGATCGAAAGGGATTTGTTCATTATCGTGCTCGGGAGATCTTGGAATCTCGATCTGCATAACTCGCTTCTGTGCCCGGTAGTGGATCCTTTATCGAGACGCGATCGTCGTTACGTCCTGCTCGCCGCAGGGTGCTTCGGCTGCAAGTCAAAGAATCAACTGGATGCAGAATGAGGTCATGAATAAAGTGATCATCGGTCGTCAAGGCCAGCTTCACTTCCGTGCTGAACCGACAGAACGCAATCCGGACGGCACATCTGATTACCTCGTAGTCACGGCCAACCTCGAAGGACTCCGAGCCAGCAAACGAGTCTACGACTTCGACAGGTGGTCAGCGCTTCTTTCTTATTTCGAGGAACTCGAACACAACTGGCGGGGCTGGGACGGCGACAAAACGTTCGACTCTCTGGAGGGAGACTTCCAGCTCTCTGCGAAGCACGATGGGCACGTGCGAATCTCCTTCGAGCTGGAGGACTCCTACCCTCCGAATCCCTGGGCCGCCAAGGGCCAGATCGTTCTGGATCCCGGCGAAGAACTGACAGCTGCGGTGGAAGCGCTCGGGCTTTAGCGTCCGTCCGATAAAGGATCGGCTTACGGCACTCCTTTGGTTACCCGACGCCGTGAGAGACGCTCTTCGATTTGGGGTGCCGGCCCGAGGGCAAGGGCTAGGGCGAAGGGGAGCGTAGTAGAAAGGGACGCTGGGCGTCCGGTGGATGGGCGCCGATCAGGTTGAAGCACTCACAGCTGCGCAGCTCGGGGGAAAGTATTTGACTCGGTGCCCTTATGATCCAGTTATGACCTGCTGAAGGATGGATATGAGTTTATTCAGACGCATGACCGCAGGGTTGGTGGTCGTGGCTTCGCTCACGGCCTGCAGTCCTGAGCAGCCGCTACCTGCGCCTACAGCAGCCGAGATCGGTGGGACATGGGTCAATGGCGAGACTCGCCTCACCCTGATGCAGGACAAAACCTTCACGCTCGAAAACGCTCCTAGCTATCTGGATCCCTTGGGTGACGGAGACTGGAAATCTGGACCTTCCGGTTCCTACACCTCAACAGGGACATGGGATTTAGGTTCAGGAATGCTGTGGTTGAGCGGGTCGAAAGTGACAAGGCAGCTCTATCTCGGCCAGTCGTCCTCCGAGCGAGTGCTGGAGTTCGGAATCGATCTCGTCGACGACGCCAGGTGCTTTCAGCTAGTGCGCGAGGGATCAAAGACCGTTCCGCTGGGACCAAAGGACTGTATTACCTAATGAGGAAACAGGTGTCCGGTGAGGGATCCCTGACCGGACGCCTGCAGCACGGGGCGAATCGGCCGGTGCCGCAGGATCCGTTAGTCCACGGAATCTTCCCGGATGTTTTTTCCGTCTTGGGCAATACGCTGTCGCGTTGTCTCCCGGTCATCCCAAAACCTGGAGGCAGTCAGGACGCCAACCAGCGGCCCTATGAGAGACAGTGCACCAACCACTATCGGATTTGGAGCTTCCCCGCGGATGATCAGAAGCGTCAACCAAGCGGCCGGAGCGGCGACCAGCGTCATTGCTGTTGCAACTAGAAAGACAAACAGCTGCTTTTTCAGGGTTGTTCTTTCCGTATCTATCTCGTTCGGTCGTTATTTGATGAGTGCTGCGGCTTGGTCCAGCATGGACTCAAGCTTCGGGAGATCGGAGTCCTCCACCGTCGTTCCAGATGACTGGCTAATGAGGACGATGCCACCTTTGGCTGCCGTTAGGATCAGCTGATCCTGGGAACCGCCACCGGGAACAATTGCTGACGTTTTGTACGCCAACGCTCCTTCGGTCTTGGCGGAAGTCGACATGCTCTTCGTGCTTGCCTCGACGCTTTGCCCCATGATCGTTGCCTGCATGGTGCCACAAGAGGCTACGTTGGTGGATTTGCCAGCCATCAAATCTTTCACTCTGTCTTCGGACAGCCCGGAAATCAAGGTCAACAACACCAGGGATTGGGCAGTTGAGCTCGCCGATGCACCAATGCTTATGGTCGTCCCTTCTTCCAGCAGCGGGCCACCCCCCACTGCGAACTCTGCACATGCAGCCGGCTCAACCGTGCTGTTGGTCACAACACCCTTGACCTGTTTGAGGGTGTCCTGCAGACGATCGTCTGGCATCACCAGAAGACGTGCGTCGTTGGAGTCTCGAACACCGTCCACAATCTGGCCTAGCTCTGCTTTTGTGTATGTCTTGAAGGGGACTCCAGCCGGGGCCGCTGACTCATTCGCAGAGGCGGACGACGTATCCGTAGAAGTACCTCCCATGCCGCAGGCGGAAAGTCCCATAACCAGCAGACCGGACAGCGCGAAGCCTCGCAGAGTGTTCTTATTCATTTGATTTCCAAAGAGCTCGAGTGATGTGCTGACAGCCGTCAGTCTGGACAAGAATACAAGTTCGGGGATCGGACCGATGCGCCAAGTCTGGACTAAGACGGTCGCGGACTCTGATTTGAAGCTGGCCACATGGATGTCCACTTTTACTCTATGGTGTTGCTCGGTTAGTACGGCAGTACGTTGTGCTCGCTTGGTGTCATACCTTTTCCCCTAAGGGGATCCCCTTACGGGACACCCAAACTGGACGCTATCGCGATACTCTCGCTGGCTCAGCAACATTGTGCGCTCTTGGGGCGTGATTCAAGGTGGCAGTGGCGTGATACGTCGCGAACTTCTCAGATGCGGTGAGCCAGTCCAGGACGGCCCTGGGACGGCTGTTGATCTCCTAAGCGGCGAACAGCACATCAGTCGGTTCGACTTCGCTTGAGTCGTCTCCCTTTCGAAAGTACTGACGAAGAAGACCATTGGCGTTTTCGTTCGACGCCCGCTGCCAGGGGCTGGCCGGATCGCAAAAGTATACGAGCATGCCCAGAGCAGCCGTGACCTCGGCGTGCTCAGCCATCTCAGATCTCCGGTCCCATGTCAGTGTCCTCCGTAACGTAGCTGGCATACTTCCGAAGGTCTCGATGAGCTGGTCCCGCATGTTGTCGGACCTGTTTCCTGGCCTACGCACGAAGCAACACCTCTTTCAGTAGGTGTTGCGACGTTGGTTAGAAACCGCCCTGCATCCGAATCTGAGCAAAAGGGTCGACGTAGGCACCAAGAGCGAGGAACATTAAGGGACAGCCGTTGAAGGAGGTTGGGTATGTGCTACGCGTACTATGACGACTTCGAGCGGCGCACGAATAAGGACTCCGCGCGCAAGCCCGAGACACACACGTCTGAGCCAGTCAAGGAAACAGAAGCCGCAGCAGGGAGCCGTCCACGGACGGAAGGAACGCTGTGGACCTTCCTGGCCCGCCGTCGCAGGGAATTCGAGGTTTCCGAACCGAAGATCGACCGCATCCGCGAGAAAGTCTAGGCATCATCCTGGACTGAATCGACCAACTGATCCACTGAAAGGCGCTGCCCCGGCAGCGCCTTTCCGCTGCGCAAACCGTGTCAACAACCTGCCGGGACACTACACCTGGCGGGCCAGCTCTGCCCGGAGCGGATACACGGCGCCGTCCAGGATCACTTGGAGGCAGGTGCCTTCCGCATTGACCAGGAGGGGTGCCATGAGGTTCACGGTGGTCTTTTCCGGAGCCGGGTTGACCACCACCAGGACCGTCGCGTTGGCAACACTGGCAAGTCCCAGGGCCGCCAAGGACGCCGCCGGAATGGCCGGCTCATAGTCCGGAACGTACACGGAGGCATCAGCTACGAACATCCGCACGCGCGGCTCTTCCACTTCCAGCGCGTAAAGACCTTCTGCGCCGGCGATGCCGCGCAGGGAGAATCCGTCGGCTGCTTCCAGCCCCGGCATGGGGGAGGCGAAAGCCAGGGTGTCGAACGCCAGTGCTGTGCTCATCGGAGGAAGTCCATGAGTGTCGGCTGGAGCACCTTGGCCGAAACGGCGAGTGCCACCTGGTAGTTGGTTTCCTGCAATTTCAAATCCATGACCGCCTTTCCCAGGTCCATGTCTTCCACACGGGACCTTTGACTTTCCAGCGTAGCCTTCATCCCCTCCAGCGAATCCTGGGCCTGCCCGAGCCGCGTTTGCCGCATGCCAACATCCGAGCGGCCATCGATCACGGCCTTGATCCGGTCGCCGATCGCGGCCAGCCGGGCGTTGGGATCGGCGCCGGAACGGATATCGGTGACGACGTCACTCACCAAGGCGAAAACGGAGCCGGCGCCATCCCCAAAGATCGCACCGCCGTCGGAATCCACGCGCACCGTCCGGGCGGCGTCAACGCGACGTTCCACGGAACCACCTCCTGCGCCCACGTACGTCGGGGGAGTGGTGTTGGTGAACGCGCCCACGGTGTCCGAACTGCCGGCGAAGACGTTGCGGCCCAGGTACTGCGTATTGGCCTGGGTCAGCAGGTCCTTGCCCAGGCCTTCGATCTCGACGGCGATGGCCTCCTTGGCGCTGCTGTTGAGGGTGCCGTTGGAGGCCTGGACCACGAGGTCGCGAACGCGGTTGAGGATGTTGGTGGACTGTCCCAAAGCCGTGTCCGCAGCAGCGAGCCAGCCATTGCCGTCGCTGATGTTGGAGCCGTATTGCGTGGCCGCGCTGAGCTGGGCCCGCATGGCGATGGCTTGGGCGGCACCCGCGGGGTCGTCGGATGGGCGGCTGATGTTCTTCAGGGTCTGGGCCCGTTCCTGCAACTCCGCGAGCCGGGATTGGGCGGTCTGGAGGTTCCGCTGCGCGGAGGCTGACATCATCTGGTTGGTGACGCGATTGAGCACGGCTTACCTTCCCACCAATCCGGTGCGGTTAATCAGGACATCCAGGGCTTCGTCGATAGCGGTCATGACGCGCGCCGCAGCCTGGTAGGCGTGTTGGCTGGCGAGAAGTGCGACGTTCTCCTCATCAAGGCTCACCGAGGCGGCAGAGGAACGCTGCCCGACGGCGGCGACACTCGCCGCGTCTGCCAGTTGCGAGTGCTGCTGGGCTGACCTGGAAGCCATCCCAATCC
Organism: Arthrobacter sp. B0316-5-4; assembly: GCF_059090325.1. Classification (NCBI taxonomy): domain Bacteria; kingdom Bacillati; phylum Actinomycetota; class Actinomycetes; order Micrococcales; family Micrococcaceae; genus Arthrobacter; species Arthrobacter sp. B0316-5-4. The sequence goes on along the minus strand of NZ_JBNHFN010000004.1, from coordinate 740,864 downwards.
CTGCCACCACTCCGTTCCAGAAAGTGTCCGGCGCGTCCGGCTTCGAGCCGATTTGGGCCACGGCGTCCGCGATGCTGCCGTCCAGGGAGCCTGCACCAGGTGCGCCGGTAGCGATTCCCGCGGCACTGGTGGGAACCACCCGGAGGGACAGTGCGACGGGGACGCCGGGCGTGCTGGTGAAGAAGTCCAGGTTTCCCGCACCGCTGGCCGTCTGGCCTGTGCGGTGGACTGCATTGACGTCGTTCATCACCTGGGTGGCAAAGGCGTTGTAAGCCGCTGCTGCTTCGGCGATCGCGCCCCCCGTTCCGGCTCCCTTGCTTCCCGCGGCCGCAGGGGCCAGGAGCGAGACCGCTCCGGCGAGTTGGCCGCCGTCGAGGTTTACCGCCAGACCCGAGCGGTCCGCCCACTCCAACTGAACCGGCTGTCCGGGGCCGCCCATGGAGGTTTGTCCCGCCAGCGTGAGCGCGCGGTGCGACGTCCCCGATACCAGGGCGTTGCCACCGATGAACACGTCCGCGGTGCCGTCCGGATTCTCCCGGACGGTGCCGCCCGCCAGCGCAGCTATGGACTCGGTCAGCTGGTTCCTCGTGTCAATGAGTTCGTTCGCGGAACCCCCTGAGGCCAGGACCGAGCGAATGGTGGCGTTCAAGTCGGCCACCCTTCCTGCTGTGTCGTTCAGTTCTTCCACGGTGGCCGAGGTTTCACCCCGCACCCGGCTCCACTGGGCGTCGAGCGCTTTGTAACCGGCCGAGACCGTTTCGCTGAGGGTAGCGGCCGCTTCAAGCAGGACCGACGCCGGAGCGGATTCGCCGGGGTGGTTGGAGACTCCCTGCCATGATGCCCAAAAGGTGTGCAACGCCGTCGAAATACCGTGCGGCCCGGGTTCCTGCAGTGTGTCTTCAAGCCGTTGGAGTTCCGTGGACCGGATCCCGGTAAAGCCGGACTGGGCACCGGTCCTGCGAACCCCGGCGTCGAGGAAGCTGCTGCCGAGCCGCGCGATACCGTCCACCGAGACGCCTTGGCCGGCCTGGCCGGTAGCCGGGTTCAGGCCAATCGGGGCGGGTGCGCCGATGGCCGACTGGTCCAGCCGTTGGCGGGTGTAGCCGGGGGTGGTGGCGTTGGCGATGTTCTGGCCGGCCAGGTTGATGGCCTGCTGTGCCGCGGTGAGGCCGCGGTAGGCCGTGTTGAGTCCGCCGAAAGTGCTCACGTGAAGATGTCCTTTTCGCTGAGTGGACGGTCAGAATTGCCGGTCGACCAGGTGCGCGGCCGATCGGTCCCCGGTCCGGCCGTGGGAGTCGTAGGTTCCGGCCGCGGGTTTCAGGTCGGCAAGTGTTTCCTGGGTGGAACGGACGGCTGCGCGCAGGAATTGTTCATTGGAATCGCGGAGTTCCTTGATGGCCGCTGCCTGCTGGCGCATCGCCGTGACATGGGACGTGAGGACCTCGGCCCAGGCGGGATCCGGCGCTGCGGCGGCCAACTCGGCCAAGGAACAGTCCTGGGAGACACCCCATTGCGCGGCGACGGCCGCGATCTCCACCGTACGGGCCAGGCCGGCCTGGGAAACGCGCTCCAGGACCTGCTCCACTTCCCTGGTGCCGTGGGGCAGCCAACGGGACTTGCCTGCTGTCAGGAGCAGTTGCTCTTCTTCGAGCTTGAAGGTCAGGAGATCGAGAAGTTCGCGCTCGCGCCACAGCAGGGCTGACAGTTCATGGATGGCCACAGGGGGTCAACTCCAGTTCAGGTCGGTATCGGGTGCGGTTGTGATGGCGTACCTCCCGCCAACTCCCCTTTAGCTATCGGCCGATGGCCGGCTGGGGTTAGGCGGCGTGGTCCCTGAATCTTTCCTTGGGATTTTTCCTAACGGGTCCGCGATGGCCAGTCGATAGTGCTGTGTGACGGCCCACGGATGGGCTGTTGCACAGTAAGTCCACATCATGGAGGAAAACAACATGGGCATGCAGATCAACAACAACCTGATGGCGAACAACGCGTACCGCAACCTGAACGCCACCCAGGACACCCTGTCCAAGTCGATGGAGAAGCTCTCCAGCGGCTTGCGCATCAACCGTGCTGCAGACGACGCAGCCGGCCTTGCCATCTCGGAAGGCCTCAAGTCCCAGGTCAGCGGCTCTGCAGTAGCAGCGCGCAACGCCCAGGACGGCATCAGCCTCATCCAGACCACAGAAGGTGCCCTCAGCGAGGTTCACTCCGTACTGCAGCGCATGCGCGACCTCGCAGTCCAGGGTGCATCGGACACCAACAACACCGCAGCACGTGGTGCCATCAAGGATGAAGCGGATTCGCTGGGCAAGGAGCTGGACCGCATCACGCAGTCCACCAACTTCAACGGCATCGACCTGCTCAAGGGCGGTTCCAAGAACATCCAGGTAGGCACCGCTGGTACTGCCAACGACACCATCTCCGTCAACCTCGGCGATGTTGCAACGGCTGCGGGCACGCTGTCCTCGGCCACCGGCGCCACCGGCTTCGACGTGAGCACCAACGCCGCAGCCCAGACCACGATCACCGCGATTGACGCAGCGATCACCACGGTCTCCGCACAGCGCTCGGACCTTGGCGCTAACCAGAACCGTCTGGACCACGCGATCAAGACGCTGAACGTCTCCGGCGAAAACCTGCAGGCCGCACAGTCCCGCATCGCCGACACGGACATGGCAGCTGAAATGGTCAAGTACACCAAGGCCAACATCCTGTCCCAGGCCGGCACCGCGATGCTGGCCCAGGCAAACCAGTCCGGCCAGGGTGTCCTGTCCCTCCTGCGCTAAGCCTTCACAGCATTTAGCCGCATGAGTCGACGGCGGCCGACCAGGCCCCATCCTGGCCGGCCGTCGTCGGACACCCAGTTATACGAGCCTTCCGGAAGGGACACGCGTGGGAACAGCAATCGATGGCCTTGTCAGCGGCCTCAAAACCACCGACATCATCAACTCGTTGATGTCCGTCGAAGCCCTGCCGCAGACCCAGCTCAAGACCAAGCTGGCGTCCAACCAGACCATCATTTCCACGCTGCAATCCTTCAACACCAAACTCACGGCGCTGAAGGACCTCTCGGCGGCCGGGACTGTTGCCGGTGCCCTGAACCTGTTCACCGCAACCAGCAGCTCACCTGCCATCACCGCGAAGACCACGACGGCGGCCGCCGCCGGATCGATCGACCTGACCGTGACGCAGCTGGCACAAACGCAGGTCAACGTCACGGCGGCCATGACCTCCTGGCCGTCCAACGCCGGCGTGCCTGAACGGCTGACGATTGTCGATTCCACGGGTAAGAAGACCGAGATCGCCCCCTCAGGGACTTCCTTGGATGACGTGGTTTCTGCGATCAACGCAGCCTCGGCCGGCGCGCACGCCGTGAAGGTTCCCGCCGGCAACGGCAGTTACCGTCTGCAGCTGACTGCCACCACTGCGGGCGCGGCAGGTGCCTTTACCGCCTACCAGGGAACCTCCGCGCAAGTGGGGGACGGCACCGCGGTGGACCTGATGGCGGACCCAAGTGCCGCCGTCGTGAAGTCCGCCCAGGATGCCAAAGCCACACTGTATGCCGGCACGCCGGCCGCGCAGGTCCTGACGTCCGGGACGAATACATTCGCGGACGTTCTTCCTGGCGTTTCGGTCACGGCCACGGCTGTGACCACCGGGCCTGTGACCGTGACGGTGGCCAGCGACGTTCCCGGGATCACCACGAAGGCCGAGGACCTGGTCAAGTCGGTGAACGATGTCCTGGGGTTCATCGCCATCTACTCGGCCGTTTCCAAGACCACGGATGCCAAGGGCGCCACAGTGCCCAAAGCAGGAATCTTCACCGGCAACAGCACCGTCCGCGCCGTCAACGACCAAGTACTCACAGCACTGTCCCGGCCTATCGGCGGGAAGTCGCCCTCCGAGTATGGAATCAACATCACCAAGGCCGGCGACTTCACCTTCGACGCCGACAAGTTCGCGAAGTCCCTCGCAGCAGACCCCGCCGCCACGCAAGCAGCCGTTCAGGGGCTGGCTGCCAGGCTCGCCGAGGCAGCCACCGCGGCAGCTGATCCGTACAAGGGCGCGGTGTCCGGCCTGATCAAAGGCCGCGAATCTGAAGTACGCGACCTTGGCAACAGAATCGCCGACTGGGATCAGCGCCTCATTACCCGCCGCGCAACCCTCCAATCCGTTTACACCAACATGGAGGTGCTGCTCGGCGGCCTCCAGTCCCAGTCGGCGTGGTTGTCCGGCCAAATTTCCAGTCTCTCCAAGCAGTCTTCAGGAGCATGATGTCTCTCCGCGCCCAGCAACTTTCCCGGTACAACGACGACGCCGTCCTCTCGGCACCTCCGGCGCGTCTGCTCACCATGCTTTACGATCGGCTCCTGCTCGACCTCAAACGCGCCCAGCTGGCGCAGGAAAGCAGCAACTGGGACACGGCCCGGGAGAACCTGCTGCATGCCCAGGCGATCGTGGCTGAGCTGCGCTCCACGCTGCGCACCGATGCCTGGGATGGCGCGGCTTCACTCGCGAGCATCTACGACTACTCCATGGAAGCCCTGATCGGCGCCAACATTTACCGGGACGTGGAACGGACCAAGGAGTGCATCGGCCTTCTGGAGCCGCTCCGCCAGGGCTGGCACGAGGCCTCGGCTGCATTGTCGGCTGGCGCTCCGGCTTCGTCAGTTGCTGCGGCCACGGCTTCGTCAGGCAGGGCCCTTGGAGTCGCTTGAGGCCTGGTCCGCGATCCTGGACGGTTTTGAACACGACATTGCCGCTGCCGTTTCGGGCGGTCCGGCAGCGGGGTGGGTGCCGCCGGCAGACGCCGGTCCCTTGCCCGCTGCCCTGGCCGACCGCGCCCGTCGGGTCCTTGATGCCCAGGCGGACGCGGTGGCCATCCTCACGCGGTTAAAGCACGACGCCGGCACGCAGCTAAGTGCCATCGACGCCGTTCCTTCGGGTTCGGCTTCGGACAGGCCGCTGCTGCTCGACGTGCGCGGCTGACCTAGCTGGGGGCGGTACCGAGAAATTCGCGGGCCGCCATGACCAGCGCTTCCGTTCCGCGCTTGAGGGTTGGCTGGATGACGGGCGCAAAGTACGGGGAGTGGTTGGAGGGGATGTCCTCCGGCAGGCGGCCCGTAGTGGCGAACTCCTGGAAGAGTGCAGGGTCCGCTCCGCCCAGGAACCAGAACACCAGGGGAGCATCGGCGGCCTTGGCCAAAGCTCCCACGTCTTCGCTGCCGGACACCGGTCCCGGATCGATGATGTGCCCTTCGCCGAAGATTGCCTGGAATGCGGCTTTCACCCGTGCGGCAGCGGCTTCATCGTTGACCGTCAAGGGGAAGTGCTCCTCGTAATGGAACTCCGGGTCCTTGGCAGCACCGGAAGCGGTTGCTTCGCTCTGGATAATCCGTTCGATGGAACCCAGGATCCTATCCCGGGTGGTGTTGCTGAAGGACCGCACACTGAGTCCAAGGCTCGCTGTCTCGGGGATGATGTTGTTCTTGGTTCCGGAATGGATTTGTCCCACCGTCACCACTGCTGAGTCGCTGGCGGCGAGTTCCCGTGAAACGATGCCCTGCAACCGGACCGTGGCCGCGGCAGCCATAAGGACCGGATCAACGGTGGTTTCGGGGCGGGAGCCGTGGCCGCCGCGTCCGTGCAGGGTCACGTTGAGGGAATCCGCGGATGCCATGGTGACGCCCGGGCGGATGCCGAACCATCCGGCGGGGAACGGCGCCACGTGCTGGCCCAGGACGACATCGGGCTTCGGAACCTGGTGGTAGAGGCCGTCCTCCACCATGGTTTGGGCGCCCCCACCCCATTCCTCGGCAGGCTGGAACACCGCAATCAGGGTGCCTTGCCATTCCTGCCGCTGCCCCGCCAGTGTTTCGATGGCCCCCACCAGGCAGGTCACGTGCACATCGTGTCCGCAGGCGTGCATGACGGGAACGTCCTTGCCCTCATGATCGACGCCTGTCGCCGTGCTCGCGTAATCCAGGCCGGTGGCTTCCTTGACGGGAAGAGCGTCCATGTCCGCACGGAGCATGACCACAGGGCCGGGGCCGTTCTCCAGGACACCCACCACGCCTGTCTTTCCCACGTTGCGGTGCACGGTGAAGCCAAGATCCTGGAGGTGTTGGGCGGCGGTCCCGGCGGTCCGGACCTCCTGGAAGGAGAGTTCAGGATGCGCGTGCAGGTCTTTGTAAAGCTCTTCGAGGTCAATGGTCATGGGTTTGCCCTTTTCTTTCGACGTCGTCGGTACGGCCAGTGTATCGATGCGAAATCCACGCATGCTGGGAAGCCAAAGGGCAGACTGGTGCCATGAATGATTCCGGGTCAGTGACTACGCAGGCATCCACCGTGGAAGCGTGGACGGAGGCCCTCGCCCAGTCCACGGGCTCGCCCGGCGGTGGCGCGGGAACCGGGGTGATGCTGGCCATCGCTGCGTCGCTTACCTCGATGGTGGCCGGATACACGGAAGCTGAGGGGGAGCAGGAGTCCAGGTTGGAGGAGTTGCACGGGCGGGCCAAGGCACTGCGCGAAACGGCACTGCGGCTGGCCGACGACGACGCTGCCGCATCCAAGGCGTTCGGCGCCGCCTTCCGCTTGGATCCGGGACCGGAACGCGACGAAGCAATTCACCGGGCATCCGTTGACGCGGCCAAAGCATCGGCTGTCCTGGGCGAGCGGGCCATCGAAGCTATCGAGGACCTCGGATGGCTTGCTTCGCACGGAAATCCGGCGCTTATCGCCGATGTCGTGGTTGCTTTCGGGGCGCTCAGGGCAGCGATTGCCGGTGCCAGGACCAACGTCAGTTTCGACCTCGGCTCGCTGACGTCAGCCGGTGCCGACCTGGAGCAAGTACGGGAGCAACACCCCACGCTATGGGACACGGTCACCCGGCTCAGCACAGCCCTGGACCGCATCGACGAACTGACGGCCAGCGTGGACACGAAGGCCGCACCGACACAGCGCCAAAAATAAGTCGAAGTATTCTCCTAACGGGTTCGCAGGCGCTGCCGATAACTGTTGCTGAGCAGGGATCGCTCGATGCATGGCCACGGATTGGCCTTAGGACACCACCAGGTGAGGACTTTGTGCTTGAATCCGTGACATCCGCCGCCTTGGCCAGCGCCTTGGACGCGCTTTCCTTGCGCCAGCGGACCATCGCCAACAACATCGCGAACGTCAACACACCCAATTACCAGGCCAAAAGAGTGTCCTTCGAAGACCAACTGGCCGCCTCGGTGCGTTCAGGCGACGGCAACGTCAATGCCTCCATCACCCCCTCCGATGAGCCCACCCGGACCGACGGCAACAACGTCAACCTCGACACTGAAACCCTCTCCAACATTGACACCGTGCTGCGCTACCAATTCGCCTCAAGGGCAGTGGCCGGCGAATTCACGTCCCTCCGAACTGCGCTGAGGACCAACTAATGACGTTTGACGCAATCGGGATTGCCGGTTCCGCACTGACGGTCCACCGCAAATGGTTGGATGCAGTCTCGGACAACCTCGCCAACATGAACAACGCGTCCCGAACCGACGGGCAAGCGTTCCGTGCACGCTACGTCGAGGCCGCGGAGGGCACCAACGGTGACGGTGTGTACGTCAAGAGCACACCGTTGGGAAATGGCGAAGGCCGGATTGTCTACCAACCGGACCACCCCTTGGCCGATGCCAACGGCAACGTCCGGTACCCGGACATCGACATGGCGGAGCAAATGGGCACGTTGATCATCGCCCAACGCGGCTACCAGGCCAACGCCCAAGTGGTTGACCGTGCGCGCGAAACATACCTTGCGGCCCTTGAGATAGGAAAATCCTGATGGCCATCGGCCCCATAGCAGCGATCCAAGGCGTGAGCGGAACCGGCTACGCAAGCCCGGCAGCGCCAGCCACCACCGGCGGCGACTTCGGAGCCGCGCTGACCGGCGCCGTCGACAATTTGCAGTCCCTGCAATCGGCGTCGAAGGAACTGGCCGTGTCCGCGGTGACCGGCAACCTGGACGACATCCACAAAGCAACCCTTGCATCCACCCGCGCGCAGGTGACCTTTGAACTGGTGGCCGCCGTCCGGAACAAAGGTATTGACGCGTTCAACGAGATCATGAGGATGCAGGCCTGATGCCACCGGCGATTTCCCGGTTTTTCCGCAAGCTCGGCAGCGGTGTCCAGGCGTTCAGCCCCGCCCAGCGCACCCTCGCCATCCTGGGCGTGGCCGTGCTGGTGCTTGGTGGCGTCGCCCTGACGGCATGGCTGGGAAAGCCCGCCTACTCACCACTGTTCTCCGGTTTGAAAGACACCGACGCGAACAGCATCGTGGAGCAGCTCCGGAAAGACAACATCCCCTACGAGCTCAGCAACGGCGGTTCCACCATCCTGGTCCCGGAGGACAAGGTGTACGACGAACGGCTGAAGGCTGCCGCGGCAGGGCTCCCGTCCGCTGCTGCCACCGGATATTCGCTGCTGGATAAATTGGGCGTCACATCCTCCGAATTCCAACAGTCCGTCACCTACAAAAGGGCGCTGGAGGGCGAGCTGAGCACCACGGTGCAGGCGATGGACGGCGTGAAGAGCGCAGCTGTCCGGCTCGCCATTCCCGAAAAGTCCGTGTTCGTGGACAAAACCCCTGAGGCCACGGCGTCGGTGTTCGTTGAAACCCAGCCCGGCACCACCCTGTCCGCTGACAAGGTGCAGGCCATTGTGCACCTGACCTCTGCGGCCATCGAAAACCTCAAACCAACCAACGTTTCGGTGGTGGATTCCCAAGGCAACGTCCTCTCCACCGTGGGCGGCGGTGCCACAGGTTCGTCCTCCAAGCAGGCTACCGACTACCAGCAACGCACCTCGGATGCCGTCAAGGCAGTCCTGGACAAGGTGGTGGGCCCCGGCAACGCAACCGTCGCCGTCGCAGCCGATGTCACCGCCGAGTCGGCCCAGCAGCGCAGCGAAACGTTCACGCCCGCCGCCAACACTCCGGCACTCAGCGAGTCCACCAAGACCGAAAAATACACGGGTACGGGTGGCGGCGCCGCGGGCGTCCTCGGCCCGGACAACATCGCCGTGCCTGGTGGCACCAACGCCAACGGATCTTACGATTCCAGCGATACCACCAAGAACAACGCCGTCAACAAAGTCACCGAAGACCGGACCATCCCGCAAGGGGCCGTGAAACGCCAGACCATCTCCGTGGCGATCAACCAGGCCGCCGCTGGAGGGGTGAACGTTGACTCAGTGCGTGCCTTGGTCACCTCAGCCGCAGGGATCGATGCCGGACGGGGTGACGTGGTCACCGTTGAGGTGCTGCCATTCAGCACCGCGGCCGCAGACAAAGCCGCCGAAGCACTCGGTGCCGCGCAAGCCGACGCGGCGGCTGCCAAAGACGCAGCCCTAATGAACACCCTCATCCTGGCAGGCAGCATCATGCTGGCAGCCATCGCCTTGATCGTGGTTGTGCTCATCACCCTCAAACGCCGCCAACGCCGCGAGCCCGTGGACCTGGGCGAGCGGATGGACTACGACGCCCTCCCGGAAGCCCTTTCGACGGCGGCCCTCACCGGCCCGCCGACCACCGCGATCGAGCTGACCTCCATCCAGCCACAGGCCCCGGTCCAACCCACCCCGGCCCTGCCGCTGCCAGGCTCCGAGGCTCTCGACGGCGAACTGAAGCGCGCCCAAATCGAAGCCATGGTGGCCGACAACCCGGCACGCACCGCCGAGTACCTGCGCGGACTCATGGATGAAAGGCAATCCGTATGAGCCAGGTGGTCCCCGAAGCCTCGGCCCTGAACGGGGTGCAAAAAGTAGCGGTGGTGCTCATGCAGATGAGCCCGGCCAGCGCAGCCGCCGTCATGGCCCAATTCTCCGAATCCGAAGCCGAAGACATCGCTGCCGAAATTGTCCGGCTCCGCCGTGTGTCCTCCGTGGTCGCGGACCATGTGATCAACGAATTCCACGGCCTGGCCGTCAGCGGACGCCGCACTGCCCGCGGCGGCCAGGAATTCGCCGTCGGGCTCCTCGAAGCGTCCTTCGGCGCGGACAAAGCCGCCGGGTTCATGGACCGGCTCGCGTCCACCATGGCCGGGAAGTCGTTTGAGTTCCTGGAAATGATGGACCCCGGGCAAATCCTGGCTCTGATCGATGGCGAGCTCCCACAAACCATTGCGCTCATCCTCGCCCACCTGCGGCCGGGGAAAGCCTCCGCCGTCATGGCGGGTCTCGGCGACACCCAGCGCATCGATGTTGCCCGCAGCATCGCCACCATGGGTTCAGCTTCGCCGGAAGCCGTAGGGATCGTGGCCGAGACCCTCAAAGCCAGGGCCGGCGCGGTCATGTCGCAGCGGAAGTCCAACGAGATCGTCGGCGGCATCCAACCGCTGGTGGACATCATCAACCGCTCCGACATCACCACCGAACGCTCCGTCCTTGACGGCCTGGGCACGCTGGATCCCGAGCTCGCCACGGAGGTCCGGGCACGCATGCTCACCTTCGTGGACATCGTGAAGCTGGAACCGCGGGACATCCAGCGGATCCTCCGCGGAGTCAGCGCCGACATCCTGGCCGTGGCCATGAAGGGCGCCCCCGCCGTAGTGCTGGATACCGTCCGGGCCAACATGTCCGGCCGCAACCTGGAAATCCTCGAGTCCGAGATGGCCGCCTCCGGTCCCGTTCGCGCCTCGCAGGTGGAAGAAGCCCGCGCGGAGATCGTCCGGTCCATCCGCGAACTCGAAGCCGAAGGCGCGATCGTGGTCCGGCGCGGGGACGAGGACGACTTTGTCTACTGAGCCCTTCACCCGCGTCACATTCCCCTCCGTGAGCCCCACCGACCGTTCCAACGACATCGATCGGGGCTTCGTCCAAGGCCACGCGGCTGGCTACGCCGCCGGCATACAGGCAGCCGCAGCCGAACACCTCCAGCTCCAGCAGCGCTTGCGGGCTGAACACGAAGAAATGCTCGACGCCGGCCGCACTTCCCTGGCCCGTTCGGTGGAGGTCCTTCAGGCTGCAGCACAGGCGGCACAGCAGCGCCAGGAAGTCACCCTGGGCCAGATGCAGGACGTGTTGGCGGCCAGTGCGCTGGAACTGGCCGAGGCAATCCTCGGACACGAGCTCGCCCACGGCGCGGATACGGCCCGGGCGGCACTGAACCGGGCCCTGGGAGCCGGCGGCAGCACCGCCGTCGAACCCGTCACTGCAGTGCGCCTCCACCCACGCGACATCGCAGTACTTCAGGCCTCAGGTGTCGCGGACATTGCCGGTGTGGAGCTGAAAGCCGACGCCACGCTCAGCCCCGGCGACGCCATCGGGGAGTATCCAAACGGATGGATTGACGCCCAAATCAGCACCGCGCTGGACCGGGCAAGGCGAACCCTGCTCGAGGTCCAACAGTGACGGCCTACCGCCCCCACGCCGACCGCTTCCGTGCAGCGCTGGCCGCCTCCGCCCCCCAACGCGTCGGCACCGTGACATCCGTGCTCGGGCTGGGACTGGAGATCGCCGGGCTGCACTGCGCGGTGGGCGAGCTTGTGACGGTCGGCTCCGGAACGGAAGCGCTCGACGCCGAAGTGGTCGCCTCAGTGGGTGGCACAGTGCGGTGCATGCCCCTGGGCCGGTTGACCGGTGTCGCGGCCGGGGCATCCGCACGGGCCGCGGGGTCTCCCATGCTTGTACCCACCGGCGCCGGGCTGTTCGGCCGGGTGCTCGACGCGCTGGGCCGACCCATCGACGGCAAGGGCCCGCTTCCGCCCTCCCGCTTGGTGCCGTTGGATCAGGAAGCACCGAACGCCATGAGCCGCGCCCGCATCGACACGCCCCTGCAAACCGGAGTCCGCGTCCTCGACACGATGACCACCCTGGGCCGCGGCCAACGCATGGGGCTCTTCGCCGGCTCCGGCGTGGGAAAGTCCTCGCTGTTGTCCATGGTGGCCCGAGGCACCGACGCCGAAGTCTCCGTGATCGCCCTCGTTGGGGAACGCGGCCGTGAAGTCCGCGAGTTCCTGGAAGACGACCTCGGCCCCCAAGGGTTGGCCCGCTCCGTAGTGGTGGTTGCAACCTCCGACGATCCCGCCCTCATGCGGCTCCGGGCCGCCGTCACTGCCACCCGCATCGCCGAGTCCTTCCGCGAAGCCGGCAAGGATGTGGTGCTCATGATGGACTCCCTCACCCGCGTGGCCATGGCCCAACGCGAGATTGGCCTCTCCGCAGGCGAGCCGCCAGCGACACGCGGCTACCCGCCGTCGACCTTTTCCGTCCTGGCTCGGCTCCTGGAACGCGCCGGCACCGCAGAAACGGGCTCCGTCACCGGCATCTACACCGTTCTGGTGGACGGCGATGACCACAACGAACCCATCGCCGACGCCGCCCGCTCCATCCTGGACGGACACGTGGTCCTGGACCGGAAACTCGCCGTCACCGGACACTTTCCCTCCGTGGACGTACTGGGCTCAGTCTCGCGTGTGGCCTCCAAAGTGAACCCTGCCGCGCACACCGCGCTCGCCGTCACCCTGCGGCGCGTCCTGGCGGCGAGGCGCGGCGCCCAGGACCTGATCGACGTCGGCGCGTACCGGCACGGCAGCAACCCGCTGGTGGACGCAGCCCTTGACCACGAGGCCGCGATCAACCAGTTCCTGCGTCAGCCGATGGGCGAATCGACGCCCAACAGCTGGTCGTGGGACGCGTTGGCCCAGCTCACAGCAAACCTTGGACACCTTGAAGGAGCGGCGTGAACCGACAATTTTCCCTTGCCGGGCTGTTGAGGCTGCGGCAGGCTGAACAAACGTCCGCGGAAAGCGGGCTGGCCGCAGCCAACTCACGATCAGCGTCACTGCGCGTCCGGCGCGCGGAAGCCCGCGAGGTGCTTGCCGATTCGGGCGGACACGCGGGGGATTCGGCGTCGTTGCTGGCCATCGCAGCGGCACGGGCGTCCTCGCAGAGCATGCTCGCCGAACTCGATGCCCTGGTAGCCAGCGCCGAGGCGGACGCCGACGCCGCCCGCGCCGAATACACCGAAGCCAAGCGCAGGGCGGTGGGGCTGGAGAAGCTCGAAGTCCGTCACGACGCCGCCTTCGTTGCCTCACTGCTGAACGCGGAACAGGGCGTCCTGGACGAGATCGCATCCACCTCCTGGCACAGGAAGGCCACCCCGTGAGCGTGACCGACGCCATCGGCCGGATCCAGAACATCGAAGCGTCCCTGCAGCAGCTGACTTCACCGGCCGCCCGTTCTTCCGTGCCCTCTACCTCCTCCGCCTCCTCCGCCTCCTCAGCGTCCGACGCCGCGTCCTTCGCCTCCGCGCTGAGCAGCGCAATGGGCACGTCCTCCTCCCTTGCTTCGGGCCTGGGTTCCCTGTTGCCGGCTGTCGGCAGTGGAACGGCTGCGAGCGCGGCTGTTGGAAGCACGACGGCGGCCAGCGGGGCGGCGGCAGCCGGCACCAGCGGCCGCACGGCGTCCGGTGACGCCGTGGTTGCAGCAGCCAAGAAGTACATCGGTGTGCCCTACGTGTGGGGAGGAACCAGCCCGGCAGTAGGCATGGACTGTTCCGGCTTCGTGCAAAGGGTTTTCAAGGACCTCGGCGTGGAGCTGCCCCGCGTGGTCAGCGACCAGATGCAGAAAGGTACCCCCGTGGCCTCACTGGCCGAAGCGAAGCCCGGGGACCTCCTTGTCAGCTACGGCGGCGAGCACATCTCCATCTACCTGGGCAACGGGAAAGCCATCGACGCACCCGTGCCCGGGCAGACCATCCAGATCCGGGACGCCTGGGAAAAGTACTCCAACCTGACCTCGATCCGCCGGATTATCCCGGCCGGGGTGTCCTGATGTCGTCGGTGGTTGGGGGTTCGGCTGGTGGGCCCGCTGGGCGTGGAGCCTTGGCTGCGGCGGGTTCCGGGGCATCCCGTGCTGAAAACGGTGGGGGAGTGCACGGCGCGGGAAGTGCTGGCGCCCGCCGTGCCGGGCTTGCGGGCTCCGGCGGCGGGACGTCGAGCGCTGGGGCGTTTGACGCAGTGATGGCTTCCGAGCCGGTGCCAGGTTCCTCTCCCAACGATGCACAGCCTTCGCTGGGCGCGCAGCGGTCTCGTGGTGCGCAGCCGTTTCCTGGTGCGCAGGGATCTGACGGGTCCGGGCCGTCTCTGGGTGCGCAGCCGGCCACGTCTCAGCTTTGCCACGAAATGGACGGGCTCGCGTCCAGCCCGGACGCGGATCCTGTTGCCCAATTCGACGCTCCGCTGCCCATGAGGCGGTCCCAGCCATCGAATCCGCAACGAATCATCGAATCGGATGAGCCTACGGCCGGTCTGGCTGCTCTTGTCGCTCCGTCGCCCGCCCAATTCGATGCCTCGCTGCCGAGTGTGCCGAACGCACGGCACGATTCGCAGCAAGCCCCCGAATCGGGCGTACTCGTGTCTGCGGGGCCCGCTGATGTTTATGTGGCCGACGGAGTGTCGGGATTGGCCCGGGTTGAGGATGATGCTGACGTGTCCGGTACTCCTTCGGCCACCCATTTAGACGCTTCGCTGTCGGTCAGACGACTCCTACCGTCTAATGGGCAGCAAGCCGTCGAAACGGGCATGCCCGGGGCCGTGGGTGCTGGCGTCGGGGTAGCGGTTGATACCCTTCCGGCGCTTTCTGGTGCTCTCCAATTCGATGCCTCGCTGCCGAGTGTGCCGAACGCACGGCCTGTTTCGCAGCAAGCCCCCGAATCGGGCGCACTTGTGTATGCGCCTTCGGCCACCCATTTAGACGCTTCGCAGCCGGCTAGACGACTCCTATCGTCTAATGGGCAGCAAGCCGTCGAAATGGGCGTGCCCGAGGCCGTGGTTCCTGGCTTCGGGCTAGCGGTTGATGCCCTTCCGGCGCTTTCTGGTGCTCTCCAATTCGATGCTCAGCTGCCGAGTGTGCCGGGCGCACGGCCTGTTTCGCAGCAAACCCCCGAATCGGGCGAGCCCGGGACCAGCGGCTTGGCCGTGGATGTGGCGGGTGCTGGGCTCGCTGGGACCGCTGGGAGCGCCGGCCTCGCTGGCAACGCAGGGTTCGCCGGGACGGCTGGCAATGCTGGGAGTGCAGGGTTGGCCGATGCGGCTGGCAACGCTGGGAGCGCTGGGCTCGCTGCTAGCACAGGGTTAGCCGGGACGGATGGGCTTGCCGATGCCGCTGGCCCTCAGCCGAGTCAGCCCACTCCTTCATCCAGTGCCGGGGTAGGGCTGGGCACTGTTTCGGCGCTGTCGCCGGCCCTCCAATTCGACGGATCGCTGCACGACAGACGCTTCCTGCCGTCTAACCAGCAGGGAAGCATCGAATCGGGCCCCCTCCAGGCACTCCAAGTCACGCAGGCCGCACAAATCACCCCGATCCAGCCTGCACCCCCACAGCTCAACACAGTCCCGCTGGCGCCCGTGCCCCTTGCCAGCCCACCCCAGCTGGCCAGCCCGCCCCAGCCGGCCCTCGCGCCCCAGCTCGCCGCGCCACTCTTTTCGTTGGCGTCGGCGGCACCCGGGGAACACGTGATGACCCTGCGTGTTGCCCCGGACGACCTGGGACCCCTCACGGTCAGGGCCCACATCGACGCGGCGGGCGTGCGGATTGAACTGTTCGCACCCGGGGACGCGGGCAGGGACGCAGTGCGGCATGTCCTCCCGGAGCTCCGACGAAGCCTTGAAGACTCCGGGGCGAGCCTGAGCCTGTCCTCGCAAAACAGCCCACCCGACGCCGGAAAGGACCCCGGCCAAGGCAGCGGAAGAGATCCCGGCCAAGGAGCAGGGCAGGGCGCAGGACCCGGCAACGGAACACGTGACCCGGACGCCCGGCCCCGAGGCGCCGGCGAACCCGGCCCCGGCGGCGAGCACTCCGGCGGTGCGCACTCCGGCGAGGCGGCCTCCGGCGAGGGCGGGCCCGATGGTGCCGATGCCCAACCGCAGCTGCCACCCGGCGTCGTACGCGGCCTCAGTACCCCGAACCGCCTGGACATCCTGGTCTGACGAAGGAGACGAGCATGACAACTATTCCCGCAATCGCGGCCAACAACGGCGCAGCGCCGGGCAGCGCACCAAGGACGCCGGTCAAGGCGATGGATTCGGAGGTCTTCATGTCCTTGCTGGTCACCCAGTTGAGGTACCAGGACCCCAGTGCTCCCATGGACACCAACCAGATGATGAGCCAGTCCGTGCAGCTGTCCATGATGGAGAAAATGACCGAGCTGACGGCGGGGGCGAAGGAAAGCTTCTCGCTGCAGATGCGTACCGCTGCGGCGCAGATCATCGGAACAGAGGTGAGCTACACGCTCGCCGACGGTACCAAGGGTGCGGGTGTCGCGAGTGCGGTGTCCTTCGCTGATGGCGTCCCCACCGTGACTGTGGGCGACGCCAAAGTGCCCCTGGACCTGATCACCGGCATGACGGCACGAACGCCCGTTGCGCCCACGAAGACCACCTGATCCCCAAAAATACTTACCCCGAACCAAACCGAAGAAAGGCAACACCATGCTCCGTTCGCTGTACTCCGGAATTTCCGGCCTCCGCGCCCACCAGGCCATGCTCGACGTCACCGGCAACAACATCGCCAACGTGAACACCACCGGCTACAAGTCATCTTCCGCCCAGTTTCAGGACACGCTCTCGCAGATGACGCAGGGCGCCGCAGGACCGCAGCAGGATGTGGGCGGTTCCAACCCTGCGCAGATCGGTCTCGGAGTTCGCGTGGCTGGCGTGAGCACCAACTTCGGCCAGGGATCGTCGCAGAGCACCGGCCGCGGCACGGACTTGATGATTTCCGGGGAGGGTTTCTTTGTCACGGGCAAGGGCACCCAGCAGTACTACACCCGCGCGGGCAACTTCCAGATGGACGCTGCGGGCCGTCTGGTCAGTCCCGACGGCGGCATCCTCCAAGGCTGGACGGCCACCAACGGTGTGGTCAACCAGGGCGGGGCCACCGGCCCCATCACTTTGTCGCCGGGCACCACCGCACCGGCAGTTGCCACGACGAGCGCTACCCTGAGCGGCAACCTGCCGTCCGACGCCGCAGTGGGCACCTCCGTTGAGCGCCAGGTGAAGGTCTACGACGCCAACGGAGCGGAGCGCAGCCTCACCCTGACGTTCAGCCGTTCTGCCACGGGCTGGAATGTGGCCGGTGCGGACGCCAATGGAGCCAGGGGAACGGCCACCTTGGCCTTTGCGAACGGTGCCTTGACGTCCGGCGGGACCATGACGGTTGGCGGAATCACGGTAAACATGGGCGCGGTCACCGGCTTCGCGCAGATGAGCACCCTCTCCGTTACCGGCCAGAACGGTGCGGAAGCGGGCGAACTCGAGTCGTTCACTTTGGCCGGCGACGGTTCCCTGGTGGGTTCCTTCAGCAACGGTGCCAAGGAAGTCCTGGCACGCGTGGCACTGGCGCGTTTCACCAACCCGGAAGGCTTGGAGAAGGCGGGCGGCTCCGCGTACGTTGCCACGGCCAACTCGGGCGCCGCGCAGCTCGGGGTTGCCGGTGAAGGCGGACTTGGTTCGCTGACTTCGGGTTCGCTGGAGATGTCCAACGTGGACCTGTCCCAGGAGTTCACCAACCTGATTGTGGCCCAGCGTGGTTTCCAGGCGAACGCCCGCATCATCACCACCTCAGATGAGGTCCTGCAGGAACTGAGCAACCTGAAGCGCTAACCGGATCCCGCCCTTTTTCGGATTCCAGCAGCCTGCTACGCGGGGATATTCGGACAAGGGCGGGAGAAGGCAGCACGCAAGCTAACGCCCGGCCCGGTCCGGCCGACAGTACGGGACAGCACCACTTCCAGCCACACCCCAACCAGAAACGGCCCATGATCGTTGTCACCCGCCTGAACGGCACACGCTTCGCCGTGAATCCGGACATCCTTGAACGGATCCACGAGAGTCCGGACACCCATCTGGTGACTCTCGACGGCGCCGCTTACGTCGTGCGGGAATCGCTCGCCGAGGTGGTGGAGCTGATCGCGAACTACCGTGCCAGTGTCCTTCGCCGTGCCCACGATCTTCCCGCCGTCACGGGGTATCCGCTGAGCCTGGTCCGGTCGCCCGAGCCCGAGCCCGAGCCCGAGCCCGAGCCCGAGCCCGAGCCCGAGCCCGGGTCCGGCACGGAAGACGGACCTGGCACGAACAACCACCCGAACGGAACGTAGTCGATGACAATTCTTGGCCTCCTGCTGGCCTTCGCATCCGTGGTGGCCATGGTCACCCTGGAGCACGCGAACCTCATGTCGTTGCTCCTGCCGGCGCCAATGATCCTGGTTTTCGGTGCCACCATCGCGGTAGGCCTGGCCGGGAACACCCTCGCGGATGTCATCAAAGCCTTCAAGGACGCTCCCAAGGCTTTCCTCGGCAAGCCCGCCAAGCCCACGGAAAGCGTCGACGAGTTGGTCCGCCTCGCCGAGAAGGCCCGCAGCGAGGGCCTTCTTTCCTTGGAGGAGGAGGCCAACAACGCCAAGGATCCGTTCCTGCAACGCTCGCTCCAGAACATCGCCGACGGGACTGACGCCGAGGAACTGCGCCTGCTCATGGAAGACGAAATCGACACCAAGATGCGTGCCGACCACGTGTCGTCCAAGTTCTTCGCCGCCCTGGGCGGGTACGCACCCACCATCGGCATCATCGGCACGGTGGTCTCACTGACGCACGTCCTGGAAAACCTCTCCTCGCCCGACCATTTGGGGCCGATGATCGCGGCAGCCTTTGTGGCCACCTTGTGGGGCCTGCTGTCCGCGAACTTCATCTGGCTGCCTTTGAGCGCCAAGCTCAAGCGCCTGTCCGAGCTGGAAATCGAGCGCATGACGCTCCTCATGGAGGGCCTGCTTGCCGTGCAGAACGGCACCCAGCCCTTGCTCTTGGCCGAACGGCTGCGCGCTATGGCCCCGGCCGATGCGAAGAGCAAGTCAAAGGACGCCAAGGGCACAGCGGACGACGCCGGCAAGTCCGGTAAGTTGCCGGCGTCCAGGGCAGCATGAGGTCCCGCAGGAGACGGGGCTCCCAGCCCGAGGAGCACCACGTCGACGAACGCTGGATGGCCTCCTACATGGACATGGTCACGGTGCTGATGTGCATGTTCATTGTCCTGTTCGCCATGTCTTCGGTGGACCAGGACAAGTTTGAGAAGCTGCGCAATTCGCTGGCTACGGGCTTTGGTTCGCAGATCAGCCAGAAAGTGGACACGGCTACCGGCGTTGTGGTCCCGGCGGAGCTCGCTGCTTCCGACGGCGAAGGATTCTCGGCGCTGGACCTGGCCATCAAGGAAGCGGACAAGCTCACTGCCCTTGAACATGAAATGAAAGCCAAACTCGATGCCCAGGGCCTGGGCAAGAACGTGCAGTTCGACGTCGGCGAGCGGGGACTGTCCGTGAAGCTGGTGGGCTCCCAGACGTTCTTCCAGCCTGACATGCCGGACCTGACCAACCGTGCCCTCGAGATCCTGAAGACCATCGCACCAACCGTGGTGGGATCCGGGCTCGAAGTTATGGTGGAGGGCCACGCCGCCAAGGGAATCACTGCCTACGCTTCCACTTGGGAGCTCTCGGCCGCCCGTTCAGTGAACGTCCTGCGCTACTTTGTGGACGACGCCGGCATGCCGGCTGGCCGGATCGGCGCAGTGGCTTTTGGTGCCGCACGCCAGGTGACGGACGACTCCACCGAGGAGCTCATGGAGCTGAACCGCCGCGTGGACGTGGTGTTGCTGTCCTCCAGCCCGGAGGATGTGCGTGCGCTGATTCCTGGCGCGATCGAAGCCCAAACCAAGGAATCAGCGGCCGCCGCGAAAGCTGCTAAGTAGCCGCTAAGTAGCCGCGGAATAGTCGTACCGGGAAACGTCTTACGCGCCCCTCCGACGTGCCGATAGTGCCGTCCGTGGGAGAACAGGAAGATCGCGCGGCGGCACGCCAGCGCACCGTGGATGTCTACGACTTCCGTCGACCCACCACCTTGCCGCGCCAGCATAGCCGGATCTTGGAAGTGGCTTTCGAAACGTTTGCCCGGCAGTGGGGCACGCAGCTCACGGCCAAGGTCCGGTTGAAGTCCACGGCCACGCTGGAACAACTGAGCATGCAGAGCTACGACGAATACTCCGCGTCCCTCCCGTCGGTCACGTCCATGGTGCTCTGCAGGATCGACGGCAGCGAATCCCGCCTGGTCATCCAGTTCCCTGCAACGGCCGCACTGTCGTGGCTGAGCCGGATGCTGGGGGGATCAACGGAAACCGCCGTGCCGGAGCGGAAGTTCACGCAGATCGAGCATGCGCTGGTTTCCCGGATGGTGGAGGAAGTGCTGGAGGATCTCCGGTATTCGCTGGGCAATCTCCTGACGCAGGCCGTGGTGATGGACGGCATCCAGTACAACTCGCAGTTCGCGCAGGCAGCCGCACCTTCCGAGCTCATGATCGTGGCGTCTTTCAGCGTCAACGTGGGCGAAACCCAGTGCGCGGCCACTCTGGCAGTTCCTGCCGACGTGCTGCTGTCCAGGTTGGGCGATGTGAACCCCACAGTCCACAGCGTGGACAACGAAGCGCTGGTCCGCACCCAGCTCGCGCAGGTACCGGTGGATGTTGCCGTCCAGTTGACCGCCGCTCCGGTGACGCCCGCACAGATCCTGGGTCTCGCCGTCGGGGATGTCCTGCCGCTGCCGCACCTTGAGAACAGGCCGTTCGATGTCACCATCAACGGCACCCGCCTGGCCACCGCCGCGGCCGCCCGCAACGGCTCCCGCGCCGCCGCAGTCATCGTCACAACCGAGGAGCATCAGCGATGAGCAACATTTTGACCCTGCAGGCGGCTGCTGCCGAGCGCCTGGCGCTGCACCTGCCCAGCGCCTCCACCCTCCGCGTCGCCGGCATCGTTCCGGCACAGGACGCCGCCGCCTATGCCTCTCCGGCCGTTACGGCGACGTTCGTCGGAGCCCTGACGGCCGATTTCGCGCTGCTGCTGGTGGACCGCTCGTTCCTTGCCGCCGCGGGCGGGGCTGGGCTGGGCGGCGCGGTCCAGCATGCCGTGCGGGCCGGTGACGTCTTGCGTCCCGCTCTTGAACAGGCCGCGTTAGCGTTCGACGCCGGTGTGCTGGGGGAGTTGCGCGAGGAGGACGCCGGAGGGCTGCTGTCGGACCCCGACACGGCCGTTTTTGAACTGAACGACGGCGGTGCCCCCTTTGGCTGGTTCGCTGTCCGCGTACGGGACAACGGTACGGGCACTGAAACCGGTGCGCGTGGACAGGGCAACGACCTGGCTGCCCGGCTGGGCCTCATCAGCAGTGTTGAAATGGCGTTGACCGTGGAGATTGGGCGGACCCGAATGTCCGTGCGGGACGCACTGGCACTGGAACCCGGGAAGGTCATTGAACTGGACCGGTCTGCCGGCGCCCCCGCTGATGTGCTGTTGAACGGCAGGTTGATCGCCCACGGTGAGGTTGTGGTGGTGGACCAGGACTACGCCGTCCGGATCACCCGCATCTTGGACGGGGTCGAGGGAACACTGTAGATGGACTCATTTATCCTCGGGCTGCGGGTGCTCGTGGCCCTCGGCGCCGTGCTGGGCTTCATCTGGCTCGTTCAGAAGCGTCTGGGCAAAGGCAAAGGCCGCCGACGCGCGGATGCGGCACTGACGGTTGTAAGCCGTCAGGTGGTAGGGCAGAAAGCGTCTGTCGTAGTTGTCGACGCCGGGGACAAGCGTTTCCTGCTGGGCGTCACCGAGCATGCGGTGACAGTGCTGCACAGCGGCGACGCGCCTGCCACAGCGCCGGACGCCGCCGAGGCAGTGGACGCCCAGCCGGCCGGGAGTTTCGCGGAGCTGTTCCGGCAGGCATCGAGCCAGCCGCAGCCTGCGGTGCGTGCACAGCCGGTCACGGGCTCGCTCCCTGAGCCGGTCACGGGCTCGCTCCCTGAGCCGGTCACGGGTTCGCTCCCTGTGCTCCGGCGTCGGAGCGAACTGCACCGTCGCGGCCAAATGCCCGAGCACCCGATGCACGGTTCCATCCTGTCCGCTTCCACTTGGCGGCAAGCCTCGGATGCCATCCGGGGACGCCGCAATTGATCAGAACTGCTGGGTTCGGCCTCCCGGGCCGGCCATTTCCTGCCGCACGCCGGCGCGCCCTCCCGCAGTTGCTGTCTGCTGCGGCGGTTGTGTTGTTCACGGGTGCTTTGCTGTTGCTTGGAATGGCAGCCGCCCAAGCGACCCCCATCGATCCCACGCAGCCCACACCGCCAACCCCGCCTGCGACCCCCGGTTCCGGGAATGTCAGCATCGACATCAACGGCCTGGACGGGACACCATCCACAGCGGTAGTAACCCTGATCGGGATCACGCTGCTTTCCGTAGCTCCCGCGCTGCTGCTGATGATGACGTCCTTCACCAAGATCTTCGTGGTGCTGGCCATGACCCGGAACGCGCTGTCCTTGCCGGCTATCCCGCCCAACCAGGTCCTGGCGGGATTGGCGCTGTTCCTGTCCTTGTTCGTCATGTGGCCCGTGGTGTCGGACATCAACACAGCGGCGGTGCAGCCGTACCTGAACGGCGGGCTGGATTTCAACAGTGCCATGTCCGCTGGTTGGTCCCCGCTCCAGCACTTCATGCTGGCCCACACCCGGGAGGAAGACATCGCCCTGATGACCCGGGCCGCGAAGATGGACAACCCCGCCAACCCTGAATCCGTGCCGTTCCAGACGCTGGTCCCGGCCTTCATGATTTCGGAACTGCGTGCCGCGTTCATTATCGGCTTCGTTATTTTCATTCCCTTCCTGGTCATCGATCTCGTGGTTTCCGCAGCGCTCATGTCCATGGGCATGATGATGCTTCCGCCGGTGATGATTTCGCTGCCGTTCAAGATCCTCCTGTTTGTCCTGGTGGACGGTTGGGGACTGGTCATCACGTCCCTGATCCAGAGCTATTCGAGCGGCTGATGGATACCAACGCAGTCCTGGACATCTGCCTCCAGGCCATGATCGTCGCGGCTAAACTCGCGGCGCCCACACTGGTCACGGCGCTGGTGGTTGGACTGGCGATTTCGCTCCTGCAGTCCATCACGCAACTGCAGGAAGCCACGTTGTCGTTCGTCCCCAAAGCCGTTGCAGTAGCGATCGCACTGGTGGTCTGTGGCCATTGGATGATTTCCGAAATGGTTGCCTTCACCAACGAGCTGTTCGCCCGCATCCCCGGTCTGATCGGCGGAACGTGAAGTGGACATCCCCGTGGACCAGTCGTGGATCCAGGTCCTGTTGCTGGCATCGGTTCGCATGACAGCCTTCCTGGTGGTTGCTCCGCCGTTCGCCCACCACGCCATCCCGGCCCGCATCAAGGCCATGCTCGGGATCGGGTTGGGGCTGGCCGTCTCCCAGCGGCTCTCCTCCGGAGTCGTCCCGTCGGACACGGCAGGATTCGTCATGGCCGTGGTCCTTGAGCTGGTCACCGGCCTGGTCCTGGGCTTCCTGGTGATGGTCATCTTCGCGGCAATCCAGTCCGCAGGCAGCCTGGTGGACCTCTTCAGTGGTTTCCAAATGGCACAGGCGTTCGACCCCCAAATGATGGTCAATGGTGCCCAGTTCACCAGGCTCCTCCAAATGGCGGCCCTTGCACTCCTTTTCGCCTCGGACGGCTACCAGATGGTCCTTGGCGGCCTCATGGGAAGCTTCAACGCCCTGCCTTTGGCTGGTGGCATCGACCTCAGCCAGCCCATTGAGGCCATGATCGGCGCCGTCACTGGCATGTTCCTCGCCGCCGTGCAGATCGCCGGTCCGCTCCTGGTGGTCCTGGTGCTCGCCGACGTCGGACTGGGACTCCTGACGCGCGTGGCCCCGGCACTCAACGCCTTCTCGCTCGGCTTTCCGCTCAAGATCTTCATAACCCTGGCCCTGGCAGGCTTCCTGTTCCTGGCGTTGCCCCGGCTCGTGGCCACCCTGGCCGAGCAGGCCGCCAACACGTTGATGGGGGTGGGCTAGTGGCGGATTCACAGGAGAAGACTGAACAAGCCACCGACAAACGCATGCGCGAAGTCCGGGAGAAGGGGCAGCTGTCCCGCTCCCAGGACCTCATGGCCTGGCTGGCAGTCGGGGCCGCCGCTGCGATGCTCCCGGCAACCATCGATCACGCCTCGAACGCCGCCGTCGACCAGCTCTTCACCGTGAAAAGCGTCATCGCGCAGCCCGATCCCGCCAAAGCCGTTGCTGCCCTGGAGGCAGGGCTGGGGTCCCTGGCCGGAATCCTGGGGCCGCTGCTCCTGGTTGTCACCGTGGTGGTGCTTGCAGGTTCGGCGCTGCAGGGCGGTATTCGCTTCAAGAAGTTCAGGGCCGAGTTTGAGCATTTCAACCTGCTCGCCGGCTTCAAACGCATGTTCGGTGGCCAGGCACTGTGGGGAGGCATCAAAGCGCTGCTGAAGACCGCCGTCGTCGGACTTGTCCTGTACGCCGTGGTGCAGGGGCTGATGCCGGTGCTGCTCACCGCTGGCGGGCTGCCCGTTGCCGGTGTCCTGGCAGCCGCTGCCGGTGGAATTGGGGCGCTCATCCAGTTCGCCGTGGCCGCAGGGCTGGTGTTGGCCGCCGCGGACATCTTTGTGGTGATGCGCCGTAACCGCAAGAAAACGCGGATGTCCAAGAAAGAAGTCCAGGACGAGAACAAAAACACCGACGGCGACCCCCTGATCAAATCCCAGCGCCGCTCACGCCAGCTCAGCATGAGCCGCAACCGCATGATCGGCGCGATAGGGGACGCCGACGTCGTGCTGGTCAACCCGACGCACGTGGCAGTTGCGTTGAAGTACGACGCCGGCAAATCGGCGCCACGCGTCGTGGCGAAAGGGTCGGGGCTGATCGCTGCGCGCATCAGGGAGGAAGCCGAAGCCAAGGGCGTGCCCATGGTCCAGGACATCCCGCTGGCCCGGGCCCTGCATTCAGCGTGCGAGCTGGGCCAGGAAATCCCGGTTGAGCTGTACCGCTCGGTCGCCGGAGTGCTGGCGTTCGTGATGTCGCTGAAGAAACGCGGAACTGCACGGGGAATCCATCAGATGAAAGAAAGTATGCAGGCATGAAGAACAACAAGTTCGCCCGGCTTTCCGTGCCGGTTGGCATCGTAGGAATTGTGCTGCTGCTGGTTGTTCCGCTGCCCGCCGCGCTGCTGGACTTCCTGATCGTGTGCAACATCCTCTTGGCCTTGCTGATCCTGCTGACCAGCATGTTCGTGAAAAAGCCCCTGGATTTCTCCGTCTTCCCGTCGCTGCTGCTCGTGGCCACGCTCTTCCGGCTGGGGCTCAACGTCGCGTCCACCCGGTTGGTGCTGGGCCAGGGCTTCGCGGGCCAGGTCATCGAGGCGTTTGGCAAGGTCACCGTTGGTGGTTCGCTGATCATCGGCGCGGTGGTGTTCCTGATCCTGGTGGTTATCCAGTTCGTGGTGGTCACCAAAGGTGCGGAACGTGTGGCAGAGGTGGGCGCACGCTTCACCCTGGATGCCATGCCCGGCAAGCAGATGGCCATCGACGCGGACCTCAACGCCGGACTCATCACCGACGCCGAAGCCAGAAGGCGGCGTGCCGAAGTGTCCGCCGAAGCCGACTTCTACGGTGCAATGGATGGTGCTTCGAAGTTTGTGAAAGGTGATGCCATTGCGGGCATCATCATTATCATCATCAACTTCGTGGGCGGGATCGCCATCGGCGTGCTGCAGCGCGGCATGGATGCCGGCGATGCCCTGAACACATACGGCCTGCTGACCATGGGCGACGGCCTGGTTACCCAAATTCCCGCACTTCTCATGGCCGTCTCCACCGGCATGATCGTCACCCGGTCCAATGCCGAAGAAGACATGGGTCGCACCGCGTCCTCGCAGCTCATGCAGTCACCCAATGCCCTGCTGATCGCAGGACTGGCGGCCGGCAGCATGGCCGTCATTCCCGGCATGCCCATCCTTCCGTTCGTGGTGGTGGGCGCGCTGCTGGTCCTCGCTTCGAGGCGTGTAGCCACAGCACAAAAGCTCCAAGCCGAAACCCAGGAGGCGGAGAGCGCTGCAGCACTGACCGGGGAGGAGGATCCCAACGAGCGGCTCATGGAAGACATGCGCGTCCATCCTGTGGAGATCCTGCTGGCACCGGACCTTGTGGACATTGTTTCGGGTGCCTCCGATGACCTGCTGGCCCGGGTACGGTCACTCCGGCACAAGATCGCCATGGAACTGGGACTCGTGGTCCCTCCCGTCCGCACACGCGACGCGATGGACCTGCCACCGTCCACCTATGCCATCCGCATCGCCGGCGTCGAGGCTGGAAGGGGAGTGGCGCCGTCGGGCAAGCTGCTTGCCCTGGGCGAATTCCTGGACGCGTTGCCGGGAACCGCAACCGTGGAACCCGTGTTCGGACTCTCCGGCAAATGGGTCCCGACGGAAATGCGGCACAGTGCCGAAATGACCGGAGCTACCGTGATTGACCGGGTATCGGTGCTGGTCACGCACCTGTCCTCGATCATCTCCGCGAACGCTGCCCGGCTCCTGACCCGCGAAGACGTCCGGGTGCTCACCGAAGGGGTCCGTAAGCAGAGCCCCTCCGCCGTGGAAGAACTCACGCCTGCCCTGCTGTCCTTGGCCGAAATCCAGCGCGTGCTCCAGGGACTCCTCGAAGAGCAGGTCCCCATCAACGACCTCCCGCGGATCTATGAAGCACTGGCGCTGCGGGCCAAGATCTCCACGGACCCGGAATCCCTGGTGGAATCCGCTCGGCACGCGCTGGGTCCGGTGCTGGCGGACAAGTACATGGACGGGGCAGTCCTCAACGTGATCATGATCGATCCGCTGCTGGAGCAATCCATGCTGGAGGACATGCGTCCCGGTGAAGGGGGCACCCAGATTGTCATGGGCCAGGCGAAGTTGGACAGCGTCCTTAGCTCGTTGAAATCCGCCGCGGACGGTGCCGCCGCTGCCGGTCGGGAAGCCGTGCTGGTCTGCGCACCTGCCCTGCGCCCTGCGATCCGGCGCCTTGTTGCAGCCCCCGACGGCGGTGTCCCCGTTCTCTCCTACCGCGAAGTGACCTCGGCGAACATCCGTATCGAAACGGTGGGGGTGGTGCGCCATGCAGAAGCGCTACAAGCTTAGTGGCGCCACGCTGGAAGTCATCCGCGCCAAGGCCCTCAAGCAGTATGGGCCGGGCGCGCGCATAGTATCCGCCGAGAAGGTCACCAATCCGGGCATCGTGGGTCTGTTCGCCGCCGCCAGGTTTGAGGCCACAGTGGAGGTTTCGGACGCCCCCGGTCCCGTCGACCACCAGGCGCCGCCAGCTGCCCCGCTGGTTGAGCCCGGTCCCGTTCACGAACTCCACGGGCCAGCCATCGCGGCCCTCCTGGAACGAGCCGACGCCGCCGAACTCGCAATGCACAAGCCCGCTCCCGCACCGGTCTCCACCGCATCCCCGGACTTCGCGGGCCTGCTGGAACAACTCGGCAAGGAACTGCAACCGGCTGGTCCATCTCCCGCCGTACCGGCCTTGGCGACCTTGCCGCCGTCGACCGCCATCCGAACGCCAAAGGTTCCGCAGCCCATGACCGGCGACGGTAACCTCATTGTCCTCCTGGGCCTCGGCGACGACGCGCTGGGATCGGCCCTGGAAATGTCCATAGCCGCCGGCGGCTCAGACGTCCGCACCGCAGGCCGCCTCACCGCCTTCGGTCACCTCCACATCCAAGGAAGGCAGGGCACGACGGCGGCGCGCGCCCAGGCCGTCCTCACCGGCCAGACCGTTGTGGTTGCGTTCGGGCTCGGCCGCCCGGGGGACGTGCCGTCAAACGGGGCCGACATCTCCCTCCTGGCCGCCGATCAGGTGTGGGTGGTGGTCGATGCGAGGCACAAAGCAGAAGACACGAAGGCCTGGGTGCGGGCCCTCCAGCGTGTGCTGGCAGGGGAGTCCGTGGGCGTTGACGCGCTCGCCGTCATCGGTGCCTCGGAAACCGCGAGCCCGCAAACGGTGGATACGCTGGAGCTTCCTGTCGGTTGGGTGGAAGGCAAACCCGCCACCGCGCCCGTCCTTGGAAAGGTAGATTGAAACCATGCTGGTACTGACGCGTAAGCCGGGCGAAAAGATCATGATCGGGGACGACATTGTCATCACCGTCATGGAAGGGCGCGGCGACGGCGTTCGGATCGGAATCGAGGCGCCCCGGGGCGTGTCCATCCAACGCAGCGAAGTGGTGGAAGCCATAGCCGCAGCCAACCTGGCAGCAACCCAGGCCGGCCCCGACGCCGAAGAACTCCTGGCCGCCCTCCGTCCCCCGGCCCCCAAAGACTGACCCTCTCGCACGTTCCGCCCTATTGGGCCGGACGCTCTCTCACATCCCGCCGTGTTGAGCGGGACGCTCTCTCACGTCCCGCCTGGTTGGGCCGGACGCTCTCTCACGTTCCGCCGTGTTGGGCCGAACCCTCTCTCATGTTCCGCCGTGTTGGGCCGGACGCTCTCTCACGTTCCGCCGTGTTGGGCCGGACGCTCGCTCACGTTCCGCCTTCTTGAGGCGGATGCGTCCCTCGGGGGAAGGCCGACGCCGGACCTTGGGATCCGCGGGTAGAGCTCGCCACCCATGGTGGCGCAGTCAATGCGGGTCACGGATGGGCGTCTACCGCTAAAGGCGCGGGGTGTGAGTGAGGGTTGGGCTGATGGGGTCGGGGTGTGAGTGAGGGTTGGGCTGATGGGGGGTGGGTTGTGAGTGAGGGTTGGGCTGAAGGCGCCGGGGTGTGAGTGAGGGTTGGGCTGAAGGCGCCGGGTTGTGAGTGAGGGTTGGGCTGATGGGGCCGGGTTGTGAGTGAGGGTTGGGCGGAAGGCGCCGGGAAGTGATGGAGCGTGGGCGGGAGTCAGCCCACGTCCAGGAAATCGCGGAGCGTGGGCAGGGTAGCCGAGCACACTGCAGCCAAGGCGCGTTGGATGTTCGAATCACGGGCCAGGAGGTCCAGGTCCGCAACGTCACTACCCAGTGCCTCATCGGTGCCCGACGCCGGTACGAGGGACACGTCCGGCGGAGCATTCAACAGCTCGACATTGCGGGCAACGGCAAGGTCAATTCCTGCCAACAATGCAGTCAATCCCCGGCGGTGATCGTCAAGGAGTTCTGGCCACAGTCCCGGGGGCGCGAGCGAAATGAGGGATGGAAGGGTGGATTGATCCGGGGCTTTCCATTCGGCGGCCAGCGCCGAGGCTTCCACCCCGCGGGCGAGGGATTCGAAGCGCAGATTTTCCAGGACTTTTTCGAGTTCGGCCGCGGTGAAGTTCAACCGGTGCCAGTTGCCCGCCCGGAGATGCAGGAGCTGTGTTTCGAGGAGGAAAAGCAGGAAATCCAGCTGCCTCCGTTCGCGCCACAGCGTTGCCGATAGCTCGTCCGCCCCCACGGTTCCCCAATTCATTTTTTGTCCCGCCAAAATCACAATTTGGCAGGGTTTATCTTTACTTCTGTCGAGCGTACACGCAGGGAGCTTTTCAGGTGGTATGTTCACTGAATACGTACCTGATTCGACGCTCAACAACGATGCTCTGGTTGGTCTCTGGACATCGGCGAAACGGCAAAAAGTCGGGTTTGCAACTCAATAATCCGGTCTCATGGGGGGACTCACTTTTGAATCGCGAACAGCGCAACGAGCTGGTGTTGCAGCACCTTCCGCTCGTTGGTTACCTGGTCTCTGACCTTTGTGCGCGCGCAACGCATTTATCGCGCGATGATTTTGCTTCTGTCGGTGCCGTTGCCCTTATAACGTCTGCTGATTCCTTCGATCCGGACCTCGGTGTTCCGTTCGGTGCTTTTGCGCGCCGCCGGATAGTAGGTGCCTTCGCGGACGAGATGCGAGCCGGAGATTGGGCTACGCGGTCGGCCCGCAAGCGGATCAAGGAAACCCTGGGCGTCCAGGAAACCCTGACCAGCATGCTGGGACGGGGTCCCAGCATGGCTGAGATGGCTTCGGCCCTGGGTGTCGAGCGCAGCCATGTCGAAGCTGCCCTGGTAGATGCGTCCCGGACGCTGACTTCACTGGATGAGGTGGTGGCGGACACCGTTGCTTCCCCCACGGATTCCCCGGAACACTCGGTCCTGGCTGATGAGCGGATCAAGTACCTCCGTGCCGCCGTCGATGCCCTCCCCGAAAAAATGCGCTTCGTGGTCCAGGAGATCTATCTCGCTGGACGGTCCGTGAAGGAGCTTGCCGAGGAACTGGGTTCCACGCATGCCGCCGTCTCGCAGCAGCGGGCTGAGGGGATCCGGCTCATGCGCGACGGCCTGGCGGCCCATTACGCCGATTCGCCCGACCAGGTTTTCGAACCGGAATCGCGCATCACGGCACGCCGCCGCAACGACTACCTTTCAGCCTTGGCCGCCGCAACCACGGGTGGAATCACCCGCGGCTTCGGCCTCGGTACCTCACTCAACAGCGCCGTTTAGATTCTCAAACAACAAGGAGGCCGGGCCGCTCAGCGACCCGGCCTCCTTGTGTGGGCGGACTGTTTTACTCGTTGTCGGCTATTGCGCCTTGGGGACACGGCGAAGTACGACGGCGGCAAGGGCTGCCGCTCCGGCCATGAGTACCAGCCCAATCGCCGCGGTGATGTGGACACCGGAGTCGAAGGCGACGCGTGCGGCGGCTGTCAGCGCTTCGGACAACGGGGCCGGGAGCGTGGAAGCTACATCAACCGCGCCGGCCAGGGTTTCCCCGGACTTCTCGGCGGCATGGCCGGCCACACCGTCGGGTATGACCAGGTTGTGCTGGTACGAGGCGGTGAGGATGGAGCCAAGGACTGCCGTTCCCAAAAGCGAACCCAACTCGTAACCGGTCTCGGAGATGGCTGACGCCGCTCCCGATTTGTCAGCCGGTACGGAGGCCAGGATGAGGTCATTGGAGATGGTCTCCGCAGCACCAACGCCGACGGCAAGCACAGTGAGTGCCGACAGGAGGAACACCGGGCCGCTACCGTGGTCGCCCACGACAGCTACGAAGTAGCCGACGGCACTGAGCGTCAACCCGCCAGCCACCACGTAGCCGGGCCGGATCTTTTTGACCAGGGGCACCACCAGCAGGCCGGCGATGACTGTTGCCAGGAGCGCGGGGATCATTGCGATACCAGCCTCCATGGGGGACTGACCTTCAACCAATTGCAGGTGCTGCGCGAAGAAGTAGATGAAGCCGGTCATGGAGAACAGCGAGAGTACGTTGGCAATGATCGCCGTACTGAACACCTTGTTCTTGAACAGGCTGACATCCAGCATCGGGCTGTCGATCTTCTGCTGGCGACGGACGAAGAGAACACCCATCACCAAGCCGAAAAGCATGAACACCGCTGCTGTCGGCCCAAAGCCGTGCACCGCGAATTCCTTGATGCCGTAGACAAACGGAGCCATGGTGAATATCGACAGAGCGATGCTGGGGACATCCACGCGGCCGGGGTTTGCGTCCTTGGACTCGGGGATCAAGGCCCTGCCGAAGGCGAGCAGCGGCAGCAGCAGGAAGGCTGCCACCAGGAAAACGGCGCCCCACCAGAAGTGTTCTACCAGCCAACCGCCGAAGATCGGGCCGAGGGCGGCACCACCGGAGAACCCGGCAGCCCATACGGCGATTGCGAGCCGGCGGCGGTTGGGGTCGGTGAAGATGTTCCGGATCAGGGAAAGCGTGGAGGGCATCAGCATTGCGCCGAAGACGCCAAGGCCGGCGCGGCCGGCAATCAGCCATTCGGCGGAAGGCGCGAACGCCGTAGCAGCCGACACCGCAGCGAAGCCTGTGCTGCCGATCAGGAGCAGCCGCCGTCGTCCGATCCTATCGCCGAGGTTGCCCATGGAAACGAGGAGCGCGGCAAGGACCAGCGGGTAGGCGTCCACGATCCAGAGCAGCTGCACGCCGCCAACATCCAGGGATCGGGCAATTTCGGGCAGGGCAAAGGTGAGCGCGGTGTTGTCGACGGCCACCAGCAGTACCGGGAACATCAGGAGTGCCAGGGCCGTCCAGTCGCGCCACGGTGCTGCAGGGCCCATGACGGGACGAGCGGAACGGGGAGCTTTGGTGGAGGACGGCGAGAACATGCTCTTACTGTACCGTCCAGACGGTATAGTTTCAAATTAAACCCCAGCAAACCTTTAGGGAATGATGTACACATGCCACGAAAACCAGTTGCCCGGGACGCCGTCCTGGATGCCTACGAAGCCCTCCTCATAGAGGTAGGGGAGCGGGCTGCCACGCTCGACGCTGTCGCCAAACGGGCCGGCGTCTCCAAGGGTGGGTTGCTGTACCACTTTCCCAACAAGGAGTCGCTGATCAGCGCCCTGCTGGAACGCCTGGACCAACTGGCCGAACAGGATATTGAGCAGATGAGGGCCGCGCCGGACGGTGCTGCCGCCTACTTCATCCGGACGTCCCTGTGGGCCGGGACGCCGATGGACCGTGCGTTTGTTGCCGCGACCCGCCTGGCCGAGGTTGCCCACGAAGAAACCCGCCGCAGGTTTGCCGGAATCCAAAAGCAATGGCTCGATGTCCTCGCCAAGGATGTCGGCCCCGAGGTCGCGAAGGCCGTTAGCTACATGGGCGACGGGCTGTATTTCAACGCAATGTTCGAGGGCGGCCAGGAGGCCGGCAACGATGGCCGGGAGGCCGACGTCGAAATCCTGCTCGGAGTGCTGGAGCGGCTGCGGAAGTAGCACGTCAGCCCATTTGCGGCGACGCCCCGCACGTAGGACAATTAACCCTTGTGGCCTGCCCTGAACCGGGGTCACGTTATAACTGAACATTGCCTATGATCTGCGGCGGGAGAGTCCTGCAAGCATGTGATGCAGGCGCCGTAGGAGCAAACCCTCCCCAGGAATCTCTCAGGCCCACGCACCGCCGCGGCAAGGCAACTCTGGAAAGCAGCAGGCGTTCTGCCCACCTAAGGGTGAAAGAGCGTTGTGCTCACCGACGGTGCAAGCGATGTTGTCCAAACAGCGCGGAAACTCTCAGGTCCAATACAGAGCGGGGAGGAACCCAGCCGCTGTGGCGTACCCAAACGCCGCCCAAGTAATGGAGTTCCTTCGTGACGGTTAGTTCTGCCTCCACCACCTTCGTCGATCGGCATATCGGCGCCCGCCGCCAGGCCGACATTGAGACCATGCTCAAGTCCGTCGGCTACGACACTGTTGATTCGTTGGTCGACACCGCCGTTCCCAACGATATCCGCCAGGACGTCGCCCTCACCCTGCAGAACGCCCTGAGCGAAGTCGAAGTCCTGGCTGAGCTGCGCAAGCTCGCCTCGAAGAACAAGACTGCCGTCCAGATGATCGGGCAGGGCTACTACGACACCGTCACGCCGGCTGTCATCCGCCGCAACATACTTGAGTCCCCGGCCTGGTACACGGCGTACACCCCGTACCAGCCGGAAATCTCGCAGGGCCGCCTCGAAGCACTGCTCAACTTCCAGACCATGGTCCAGGACCTGGTGGGCCTGCCCATCGCCAACGCCTCCCTCCTGGACGAAGCAACGGCCGTGGCCGAGGCCGTCCTGATGATGCGCCGCGCCAACAAGAACAAGGCTGCCCAGGACGGCAAGACCGTTCTCGACGCCGACTGCCTCCCGCAGACCATCGCGATCGTGAAGGGCCGCGCCGAGGCACTGGGTTTCGAGGTTGAGGTTGCCGATCTCAGCGCCGGCCTCCCGGAGGGTGCCATCAACGGCGTCGTCCTCCAGCAGCCGGGCGTTTCCGGTCGCGTGTTCGACCACTCTGCCGTCATTGCCGAGGCCAAGGAGCGCGGTGCGCTGGTCACCGTCGCGGCCGACCTCCTCTCCCTGACGCTCATCACCCCTCCCGGTGAGCAGGGCGCCGATATTGCTGTTGGTTCCGCGCAGCGCCTGGGCGTGCCGCTGTTCTTCGGCGGTCCGCACGCCGCTTACATGGCGGTCCAGAAGGGCCTGGAGCGTTCCATGCCCGGTCGCCTGGTGGGCGTTTCCAAGGACGACGCCGGTGTCCCCGCCTACCGCTTGGCGCTGCAGACCCGCGAGCAGCACATCCGCCGCGAGAAGGCCACGTCCAACATCTGTACCGCACAGGCGCTGCTGGCCATCGTGGCCTCGATGTACGCGGTTTACCATGGCCCCGAGGGCCTGAAGGCGATCGCGGAGACCGCACACGGACACGCCCGCACCTTGGCCGCATCCCTGAAGGCTGCCGGCGTCGAGGTCCTCCACGGCTCGTTCTTCGACACCATCACGGTCCGCGTTCCAGGCAAGGCTGCCGAAGTTGTTGCAGCGGCCGATGCGCGCGGTATTAACCTGCGCGGCGTCGACGCGGACACGGTTGGCATTTCGGTCGATGAAACCACTACTTCCGAGATTGTCGGTCGTGTCCTCGATGTCTTCGGCGCTTCGGTACTTGAGTCCGCTGAGGGCTTCGCGCTTGAAGCTTCAGTTGAGCGCACCAGCAACTTCATGCAGCACCCGGTGTTCAACACCCACCGCTCCGAAACCCAGCTCCTGCGTTACATCCGCAAGCTCTCCGACCGGGACCTCGCACTGGACCGCACCATGATCCCGCTGGGTTCGTGCACCATGAAGCTGAACGCCACGGCAGAGATGGAAGCCATTTCCTGGCCGGAGTTCGCCTCCATCCACCCGTTCGCGCCGGACTCCCAGACCGAAGGCTGGCGTGAGCTGATCACCGACCTCGAGGCGCAGCTGACCGAGATCACCGGCTACGACCAGGTCTCCATCCAGCCCAACGCCGGTTCCCAGGGTGAGCTGGCTGGCCTGCTGGCCATTCGCGGCTACCACCTCTCCAACGGCGATGACCAGCGCAACGTCTGCCTGATCCCGGCCTCCGCCCACGGCACCAACGCCGCGTCGGCAGTGCTCGCCGGCATGAAGGTAGTGGTTGTGGCCACCGCGCCCGATGGCACCATCGACCACGTCGACCTCAAGGCCAAGATCGAGGCCAACAGGGACGTCCTCTCTGCCATCATGATCACCTACCCGTCCACGCACGGTGTGTACGACGCCGACGTCCGCGAAGTCTGTGACGCCATCCACGAGGCCGGTGGCCAGGTCTACATCGACGGCGCCAACCTCAACGCGCTGGTTGGCTTGGCCCAGCCGGGCAAGTTCGGCGGCGACGTCTCCCACCTGAACCTGCACAAGACCTTCTGCATCCCGCACGGCGGTGGCGGACCCGGCGTTGGACCGGTTGCGGCCAAGGCACACCTGGCACCCTTCATGCCCGGCGATGCCGCGTCCTGGACCGAAGGCAACGACGTCCCGATTTCCGCGTCCCGCTTTGGATCCGCCGGCGTCCTGCCGATCTCCTGGGCTTACGTGAAGCTCATGGGCGGCCAGGGCCTCACCGAAGCCACCAAGTCAGCCCTGCTTGCTGCGAACTACATCGCTTCGCGCCTCAACGACCACTTCCCGGTGCTCTACACCGGCGAAGGCGGACTTGTTGCCCACGAGTGCATCCTGGACCTCCGCGAACTGACGGCCGAGACCGGGGTCACGGCTGAAGACGTAGCCAAGCGCCTCATCGACTTCGGCTTCCACGCTCCCACCCTGGCCTTCCCGGTGGCGGGCACGCTGATGGTGGAACCCACCGAATCCGAGGACCTTGCCGAGATCGATCGCTTCATCGAAGCCATGATCACCATCCGCAAGGAAATCGACCAGGTTGCTGCCGGTGACTTCTCCGTGCAGGATTCCCCGCTTCGCCGCGCGCCGCACACGGCAGCCGCCGTCGTAAGTTCCGATTGGGACCGGTCGTACCCGCGCGAGCAGGCCGCCTTCCCGGTCCACCACCTGAAGCAGGACAAGTACTTCCCGCCCGTGGGCCGCATCGACGGCGCAGCCGGAGACCGCAACCTGGTCTGCTCCTGCCCGCCCATCGAAGACTTCGAGAACTAAGGGGTTCCCGCAATGACTGAGAACTACACTGCCCTCTACGAGGAGCACAAGAAGCTCGGCGCGTCCTTCACCGATTTCGGTGGCTGGCAGATGCCGCTCAAGTACTCCTCCGAACTGGCTGAGCACCATGCAGTCCGTAAGTCCGCCGGCCTGTTCGACCTCTCCCACATGGGCGAAGTCTGGGTCACCGGGCCGGAAGCTGCTGCGTTCCTGGACTACGCGCTGGTGGGCAAAATCTCCGCCATGGCCGAGGGCAAAGCCAAATACTCGCTGATCTGCCAGGAAGACGGCGGCATCATCGATGACCTCATCACCTACCGTCGCCCCTCGCCCGAAGAAGGCGAGGACAAGTTCCTTGTAGTCCCCAATGCGGGCAACGCGAAGGTAGTCGCTGACGCCCTTCAGGAGCGGTCCGCCGGCTTCGATGTCGTTGTTAAGGATGCCTCCGCCGAGACGTCACTCATCGCCGTCCAAGGTCCCCTCGCCGAAGCAATCCTCCTGCGCCTTGTGCCTGCCGAGCAGCACTCCCTGCTGATGGAACTGAAGTATTACGCCGCCGTCGAGGTCACCTTCCTGGTAGCAGGCAGCGGCCAGGAACTGCTCCTGGCACGCACCGGCTACACCGGCGAGGACGGCTTCGAGATCTTCGTGCCCAACGAATCCGCCGCAGCCCTGTGGCAGGCCATTGCCGCTGTCGCGGAGGAGGGTGAGCTCATCCCCGCCGGCCTCGCATCCCGCGACTCCCTCCGCCTCGAAGCAGGCATGCCCCTCTACGGCAACGAGCTTTCCCGTGAAGGCAACCCGTTCGCCGCGGGACTCGGGCCCGTGGTTGCACTGTCCAAGGAAGGCGACTTTGTTGGCAAGGAAGCACTGGCTGCCTTGAAGGCAGAGGGTGCCGGTTCCACCAGCGGCCGCAAGCTCGTAGGCCTCAAGGGTCTGGGCCGCCGCGCTGGCCGCAGCCACTACCCGGTCTTGAGGGACGGGGTTGTTGTTGGCGAGGTGACCTCCGGCCAACCCAGCCCGACGCTCGGCTACCCGGTAGCGTTGGCGTATGTCGACGTCGAGTTTGCCGAAGTTGGGACTGCGCTGGACATCGACCTGCGCGGCAAGGCCGAGCCCTTCGAAGTCGTTGCCCTGCCGTTCTACAAGCGTCAAAAGTAGCCAGTTTTTCATTCACCACACGTAAGGAAACAGAATGCCCAAAGTAGCGCCCGAACTTCAGTACTCCGACGAGCACGAGTGGGTTTCCCGCGGCGAAGGGAACTCGGTGTCTGTTGGTATCTCCGAGGTTGCCACCGACGCCCTGGGCGACATTGTCTACGTTGACCTGCCCGAGGTAGGTTCCACCGTCACCGCAGGCGAAACCTGTGGCGAAGTCGAGTCCACGAAGTCGGTCTCCGACCTGTACTCGCCCGTCACCGGCGAGGTCACGGAAACCAACGACGCCGTTGTTTCCGACCCCGCGCTCATCAACAACGACCCCTACGGCGCTGGCTGGTTGTTCAAGGTGGCCGCCACCGAGGACGGCCCGCTGCTCTCCGCCGAGGAATACGCCTCCAAGAATGGCGGAGACCTGTCCTAGGGATCCCGCCACGCGAGCCCAGTGGGCGTAGCGTGGTTTGTAGTAACTGAATAATTCGCGACGCCGGGTTGCCGCCTTTGGGGGCCATCCGGCGTCGTGCTTCGGTCGCCTTCCGCCACAAGCGGGAGTGGCCATCCGGCAGGACCATCTGCCGGGACATCTCAAGTTTTATGAAGGAATCACGGCTATGGCTGTTGGTGTTTTCGATCTGTTCTCTGTAGGCATTGGGCCGTCGAGTTCGCATACTGTGGGGCCGATGCGGGCTGGGGCGGTGTTTGCTGGTGAGTTGCGGGACGCTGGTGTCCTGGATTCGGTGGCGTCGTTGCGGGTGGACCTGTATGGGTCGTTGGCTGCGACGGGTCGTGGGCATGGGACCATGACGGCGACGTTGCTGGGGTTGGAGGGGTTCCACCCGGAGTTGATCCTTCCCGAGGAAGTGGAGGAGCGGCTTGCGGCGATCGCTGAGACGGGTGTGTTGAACCTGGCGGGGGCCTCGGGTGGCGGTGTGGAGTTGCCGTATGCGGTGGAGGATATGGTTCTTCATCCGTTGACGGTGTTGCCGCGGCATACGAATGGGATGCGGTTTGCTGTGTCCGATGCCGGGGGCAATGTGCTGAAGGAGGCGACGTTCTTTTCGGTCGGTGGTGGGTTCATTGTCCGTGAGGGTGAGGAGAACGCGGCGCAGGCTGAGTTGGAGGAGTCCAAGAAGGAGTTGCCGTTGCCGTTTAGGACGGCGGCGGAGTTGTTGGGCAGGTGCGCGTCCAAGGGGTTGGGGATCAGCGACATCATGTTCATTAACGAGCGGGCGTCCCGGTCCGAGGAGGAGATCCGGGAGGGTTTGCTGCATATTTGGTCGGTGATGGAGGCCTGTGTTGAGACCTCGTTGAAGCGTGAGGGTGTGTTGCCGGGTGGTTTGAAGGTCCGGCGTCGTGCACCGGACTGGCTGGAGCGGCTCCTGAAGGAGGACAAGGACCGGAACGATCCGAAGTATTGGCAGGAGTGGGTGAACCTGATCGCGTTGGCGGTCAATGAGGAGAACGCTTCGGGCGGCCGGGTGGTGACGGCGCCGACCAATGGTGCGGCGGGGATCATTCCGGCGGTGTTGTATTACGCGTTGAATTACGCCCCGGGCATGGACCAGGCCACTCAGCAGGACCGGGATGATGTGGTGGTGAAGTTCCTGCTCGCAGCCGGTGCGGTGGGTGTGTTGTACAAAGAGCAGGCGTCCATTTCGGGTGCCGAGGTGGGCTGCCAGGGCGAGGTGGGGTCGGCGTCGTCGATGGCTGCCGCGGGCCTGGCCGAGGTGATGGGTGGTACCCCGGGTCAGGTGGAGAACGCGGCGGAGATCGCGATGGAACATAACCTGGGGTTGACGTGTGATCCGATCGGGGGGTTGGTGCAGATCCCGTGCATTGAGCGGAACGCGATTGCTGCGGCGAAGGCGATCAACGCGGCGAAGATGGCGTTGTGGGGTGACGGGACGCACCGGGTCTCGTTGGACGAGGTGATCGTGACCATGCGTGAAACGGGCAAGGACATGTCCCACAAGTACAAAGAAACAGCGATGGGCGGCCTCGCCGTCAACGTCGTCGAATGCTGAGTCTGTTTACTGTCAGTGCCTAGTGCCATGCTGTATCCATGAGCGGGGGATACGACAGGGATTTTTTGCGGGCACGCCTTGAACTGCCCAGTCCGTCGGCAACGACGATTCTTTTGGACTACATCCACTTCTCCGTGCGTTTCCGGGCTTCCCGGAAGCTCGCGGCGATCGTGGGAGTGAACATCAACGGCAAGGAACTGAACCCACTGGCCCGGGAGGGGACCTGGCATTTCGATGACAGGATTCCCCGGGAACAGCAGGCCGGTCCGGACGTCTACAAAAACAACGCCTTCGACCGCGGGCATTTGGTGCGGCGTCTGGACCCCGTCTGGGGTGACGCTGCAACGGCCAAGAAAGCCAACCAGGCCACCTTTTCCTTCACCAACGCAGCGCCACAGGTGGACGACTTCAACCAAGGCAAGGAACTCTGGGTGGGCCTGGAGGACCACGTGTTGGGACATGCCGATGCCTACGACGCCAAGCTCAGTGTGTTTACCGGGCCGGTCTTGCTCGATGATGATCCTCCCTACAGGGGTGTCCAGGTTCCAAGGAAATTCTGGAAGATCGCGGCGTGGACCAGCGATGCCAAGCTTGCCGCCGTCGGGTTCGTTTTGGACCAGTCGCCGCTGCTGGGCAAAGTGGAACTGAAGAGGGCCATCGACCAGCGGCTCCTTGAAGGCGAACCGCCGCCGCTGGGTCCGTTCCGGACGTTCCAGGTGCCCATCGGAGAAATTGCGGATGTGACCGGGCTCAGCCTCAGCCGGCTGGTGAACGCGGATCGACTGGCCAGCGGCCAGCGGGAACTCGGAAAGGCGCCGAAGGCCATCAAATTGGAAAGTGCGGACCAGATCCGGTTGTAGTGCGGAACCTGACGATTTTTCTCAGCCCGATAGACTTGGGGCTGCATGTCCGCATGCGCATCACGCTTTTGAACACAGCACCAAAACCCTGAGATTGGACACGGCCACCTTGCGAGAATTTACTGCCCGCTTTGCCACCGCCGAGGAAACCGATAACTGGGACAAGCACGTCACGGCCAATCCGAACGGCGGCAACATGCTGCAGTCGGACGCCTACGCGGCGGTCAAGGATGGCAACGGCTGGCTGGTCCGCCGCCTGGTGGTTGAAGCCGCCGGCTACTCCAGTTACAACCTGCTGCTGGAGAAGAAGTTCCCCGTGCTGGGACGGCTCTGGTACCTGATCAAGGGCCCGGACGCTGCGTCGGCGGATGAGATCGAGCCCATGCTCAGGGCGGTGGCGGCGTTGGCGAGGGAACAGAAGATGAACGTCTTCACCATCAAGATAGAGCCCGACGTCGTGGACTCACCTGAGGTGGCTGCCCAACTGCAGGCCGCTGGCCTGGTTAAGGCCCCGAACATCCAATCCAACGATTCCACAGCGCTGTTGGACATCTCCGCCCCGGCCAACGAAGTGCTGCGCAGCATCTCGTCCCGCGCCCGCAACGCGGTCCGGAGGGCGGAGCGCGAGGGCTGCGAAGTTGTGGAGGCGGAGCCGGGCGAGGACAGCTACAGGAAGCTCTACGCCCTGATGCAGAACACCATGAACGCCAAAGGCGCCATGCCCCTGCGAAGCTACGAGTACTACGCCACGTTCTGGGAAGAGTTTTGCAGCCGGGGCCAGGGACACTTCTTCTTCGTCTACGAGGACGGTGCGCCCAGCGTTGGCGCTTTCGTCATCAACTACGGTTCCAAGGCAACCTACAAGGACGGCGGTTCCACGCAGAACCGCAAACAGTATGGCGACTCGCACTTGGTCCAGTGGGCAGCGATCCAGCGCATGCAGGAGCTCGGCTGCGTGGAATACGACTTTTGCGGCACGCCCCCTGCTGCCAGGATCAAGGACAAGAGCCACCCGCTCTACGGCCTGGGATCTTTCAAGACAAGCTTCACCAAGACCGTCACGGACTTCGTGGGCTGCTACGACCTCGTACTGGGCCCTGTCCGCTACAAGCTGTGGCTCAAGGGTGCGGAGAAGGTGTTCAGAAGGCTCGAAACCATGCGCACCGGCGGTCAGTTCTACTGACGGACAGCCAAAGCCAGCAAGCCAACCACAGGCCCGCCCCGGCCACCAACGGGCGCAAATCTAATCTAGGTGAGGTAATTTCTTTGACTCCGATCGAGGCTGGAACCGACATGGAATTCGTGATTCTCAGTGACGCTGATTTCGAGACGTTTGCCAAGGGACACCCGCAGGGGAGCTTCATCCAGTCCATGGACCTGACGCGTTTCCAACGCGCACGTGGCCAGGAAGTCGAACTCTTCGGCGTTACCCGCGGCGAGAGCCTCATTGCGGCGGGAAAGCTCGTGTACACGTCCAACCGCTTTGGCTACAAAACCGCGGACTGCGCCAAGGGACCGCTGATGGACTACAGCGACCCCGCCGTGGTTCGCTTCGTCGTCGAGCAGTTGAAAAAGCATGCCGCCTCGAAGAAGGCGGCGGAACTGCGGATCTCGCCGAACCTTCGTTACATCGCCCGTGACGAAGACGGCGCCGAGCACCCGGAGGTTGAGGACAACCGCCCGCTGCTCAAGGAACTTGAAGGCTTGGGCTTCCAACACCAGGGCTTCGACATGAACTTCGCCAACATCAACTGGATGTTCATCAAGCAGCTCGATGGTTTCGCGGACTCCGAAGAGCTCATCATGGGCATGAACTACCGCACCCGCAAGGCCATCCGGAAGGCTGAGAAGAACGGCGTGTACCTGGAACAGGCCACGCTGGAGACGCTGGATGACTTCTACAATGCGCTGAGCACCGCTGGCGACGAGAAGGGCTTCACGTACCGCGAACGGGAGTACTACGAGCAACTTCTCCGGAACACCCCTGATGAGTTCACCAAGCTCATGATGGCCAAGATCAACATTCCCGAGTACCGCGCGTCCATCACCGAACGACTCGAAGCTGAATCCAAGACCCTGGCCGAACTGAAACGCGAGGTCGAGGAGACCGGCAGCAAGAAGAAGGCCAACCGCGTCAAGGTGGTCCAGGACCTCGTGGACAGCTACGAGCGCAGCCTCAAGGACATCGAGCGATTCCCCGATTCCGTGGGGGTGGCTACGGTGGCGGCCATCCACTTCGCGTGCTCCGGCGACGAGCTGACGTGCGTCATCGGCGGCACGGTGCAGGACTACATCTACTTCAACGGCGCCACGTCCCTGTACTGGGGCATGATGCTCCACGCCCTCAACAACGGGTACTCGCGTTACAACTTCTATGGCACGTTCGGCATCCAAGGCCAGGACGACACCGGCCACGGTGGGTATGAATTCAAGAAGGGGTTTGGCGGCGAAGTGGTCCAGCTGATTGGCGACTTCGTGGCACCAGTGAACCCGCTCACGTTCAACGCCTACCGCGTGGCCAGGAAGCTTGCAGGAGCCGCCCAGACAGTACTGGGAAGATTGCCACTTGAGAAATTGCCGGTCGTAGGAAAACTCCGGAGGAACCACTAATCACACAAGCGCAGGGGAGGATCACCGCGTGACTGAACGCCCCGAGGGGTCCGGTAGCAGGCCCCACACGGACGGCTTGCCCAAGACCCAGCCGCTTAGGCCGTCGCAGGTCCGGCAGAACGTCAACGCCAAACGCATGCTTATGCGCCTGGTGCAAGGCGATAGCCCGCCGACGGCGCCCATGAACATCGTGGACCGGCTGGCGGGCAGCCCCTATGCCAACCCCACCATCCAGGTGGTTGGTGTTGATGCATCCGCCCGCAAGACCATCGACTTTGCCTTGCACCTGGCTGAGGTTATGTTCCGGTACGGCGCCGGCGCCTTGGAAGTCGAGACGAGCATGATCGCCGTCACGGCTGCCCTGGGCCTGAAGAACGTTGAAGTGGACATCACCAACCAGTCGGTGGCCATCAACTATGCGCCCAAGGACCAGACGCCCATCACGCTCCTCCGCGTGGTGCGCTCCTGGACAAACAACTACGCCGGCCTGGCGCAGGTGCACCAACTGGTCACGGACATCGTGGCCGGGGGAGTGGGCCGCGACGAAGCCGTGCGCCGGTTGAACGAGATCATCCGCAGCGCCAAGCCCTTCCCGCGATGGATGGTGACTATAGCGTTCGGTATCTTCGCGGCTGTCTTCGTGGGCGTCCTGGGCGGCGGGCTCGGCGCGTCAGCGGTGGCCTTCGGCTCCAACATCCTGATCAGCCTGCTTTCCCGTCAACTGGCCAGATGGAGGACAGCAGACTTCTTCAACACCATGGCTTGCGCGTTCCTTGTCACCTTCATCGCCTTGATGCTCCGCTGGGCTGGTGTGGACATCGCTCCCTCCATTGTGGTGGCGGGCGGAATCCTGCTGTTGCTCCCAACGGGCCGGCTCGTTTCGTCGGTACAGGATGCGATCAACGGCTTCCCGGTCACGGCCGCGGGCCGGTTCCTCTCCACACTGCTTACCTTTGGCGCGATCGTGGCAGGTATCGGCGTCGCTGTCGTCGTGGGCACGCTGATGGGCAGCGCCGTCCTGGATGTCACGCAAACATTCCCCGACGCGTATCCGCTGTGGGGCCGCGCCATCCTCATCGCCGTCGCGGTGGTTGCCATCGGCGTCACGGAACAAACCCAAACGCGTTTGTTAATTCCGACGGCGGCAGTCGGCATAGTGGGCTTCTTCGTTTTGTGGGGGGTCGGCCAAGCCGGTCTTGGCGATCGTTTGTCGCCTGCTGTCGCGGCGGTGATCATCGGCTTGCTGGCGCGTGTCGTAGCGCTGAAACTGGGCGCCCCCCAGCTGGTCGTTGCTGTCCCCGCGGCGC
Source organism: Arthrobacter sp. B0316-5-4 (assembly GCF_059090325.1). Taxonomy (NCBI): domain Bacteria; kingdom Bacillati; phylum Actinomycetota; class Actinomycetes; order Micrococcales; family Micrococcaceae; genus Arthrobacter; species Arthrobacter sp. B0316-5-4. Next base: position 697,081 of record NZ_JBNHFN010000004.1, on the reverse strand, counting down.
TGATTCTGCTGCCGGGCCTGACCATCTTCCGTTCGATGTATGCTCTCACAGTTGAAGGGGGCGACTTCCTGGCCGGCGCGGGCGGGATGCTCAACGCCGGTGCGATTGTGCTGGGTGTGGCCGCGGGCATCGTGCTGGGCGACAACCTGGCCAGGCCGCTCACAAAGGGCCTGTCCAGCAATGAACGCCGGAGGGTGCGCCGGCGCTAACCTGCCGAAAGTTTGTGTACAAGTAATGCCCTTAAGAAGGTTTCTTAAGGGCATTACTTGTAGGCAAACTCGAGTTGCTAGATCTTCCCTACGGGGAGCTTCTTCTCAGCTTGGAAGACCTCTTCGACGCGCCCCTGTGCCCAGTATCCGGACAAGGAAACCTGGGAACGTTCCAAGCCGCGCTGGACGAAGAAGATCTCCCGGAGGCCCTTCATATAGCCCCGCTCGCCGTGGGCGAAGACGTCCACCCGGCCGGGCAGCCACTCGGTGTTCCTCAGTGCCTCCAGCAGGAGGTCGCTCGATCCGGCAGGTACGCCGCGGCGCAGCAGCCAGTGCAGTTCCAGGCCAGCCGGCGCTGCGATTGGCAAGATGTCCGCCTCACTATCCACCTCCAGGTAGGCAACACCGCGCGCGTCAGGGGCAAGGGCCTCCACGGCTGCAGCAACCGCTGGGATGGCGGCGTCGTCGCCCGCGAAAAGATACCAGTCGGCGTCGGGGTTGGGATTGAATCCACCGCCAGGGCCCGTGAAGACCAGCGTTTCGCCTGGTTCGGCTGCTGCAGCCCACGGGCCGGCAAGTCCCTCGTCACCGTGGACAACAAAGTCGATCGCCAACTCCTGGGCCGCCAGGTCGACCCACCGGATGGTGTAGGTCCGGGTGTGGGGCCATAGCTCGCGCGGCATGGTCTCGCGGATGGTCCAGAGGTCCAGCGGGAAGTCGTAGTCGACGCCCGGCTGGGGAAAAACGATTTTGACGTAGCGGTCCACGTAGTCGTTGTTTGCGTAATCGCTGAAGCCCGGCCCACCGGCCACAATCCGCACCATGTGTGGGGAAAGGAGTTCTTTCCTGAGCACGGTCAGGTTGACCTGTGGGCGGGTATTGCGGGTAGCGGACGAGGTGACGGGGAGAGCGGCCATATAGGCAAGCCTAAGCTAATGCGCTGGACGTCTGCTGGGCGCGAGTCGAACGTTACGCGCTCCTTCACGTTCCATACGCTTCGGGCAAACGCTCTCTCACGTTCCGTACGCTTCGGGCAGACGCTCTCTCACGTTCCGTACGCTTCGGGCGGACGCTCGCTCACGTTCCGTACGCTTCGGGCAAACGCTCTCTCACGTTCCGTATGCTTCGCGGCCTTGGTGATGGAGGGTTGGTGGGAAGGCGGCGGAACGTGGAGGAGCGCTAGAGGACCGGCAGTTCCCAGTCGATCGGCTCGGCGCCCTGCTGTGTCAGAAGCTCATTGGCCCGGCTGAACGGTTTGGAGCCAAAGAAGCCCCGCGATGCCGACAAGGGGCTGGGGTGGACCGATACCACCGACGGCGCTCCCTTGAGCAGCGGCACGACGCCCTCTGCGTCTTTCCCCCACAGGATGGCCACCAGTGGGCGTTGCTGTCCGGCCCCGGTGGTGCGGTCGGCGACGGCGGTGACGGCCGCCGTCGTAATGTCCTCCCAGCCTTTGCCGCGATGGGAGCCGGCATTGCCCGCTTCAACGCTGAGGACACGGTTCAGCAGAAGGACACCCTGGCTGGTCCAGGCGCTGAGGTCGCCATGGACTCGCGGTGGCAGGCCGAGGTCGTCGTGAAGTTCGCGGTAGATATTGGCGAGGCTCCGCGGGATGGGGCGCGTGCTCCGTGAAACGGCAAAGGAAAGGCCGACGGCGTGTCCCGGGGTTGGGTACGGGTCCTGGCCGAGTATGAGTACTTTGACGTCGGCCAGCGGTTGTTTGAAGGTGCGCAGAAGATTGTCAGAGGCAGGGAGGACCTGGCTTCCATTGGCGGCCTGGCCGGCGACGAACGCGAGGGCGGCGCGGAGTTGGTCTTCCACGGGCCGCAAGGCGTCCGCCCAGTCAGGCGCCATGAGCTCCTCCAACGGACGGTCAATCAGTTCGGCGAAGTTGGTATCCGCCACGCCCGCCGGTTCAAGTTCAAACAGTGCATCCTCGCCAGTCATCACGCCATTGTCTCCCGCACCCGCCAAACGGGGCGAATGACAGCGTTGTTATTCGCCCGTAACATAGGGGTAGGACAATTTCCCACCAAGCGTCGAAGGAGTGTGCCGTGGCCGAACCAGCACCGGAACCGATGGCGCCGCAGGCGACAGGTTTTTCGCTCGAGGACCTCGCGGCTGAAACCCGCAGCGAATCCCCCCTGAGTGAGCGGGACCAGCAAATGCTGGCACTTGAACGGCAGTGGTGGAAGTACGCCGGCGCCAAGGAACAGGCTATCCGCGAGCTGTTCGATCTCTCCGCCACCCATTACTACCAGATCCTGAACGCGCTGATCGATACCGAGGACGCGTTGGCTCACGATCCCATGCTCGTCAAGAGATTGCGTAGACTACGTACGTCCCGCCAACGTGCGCGGACGGCACGTCGCTTGGGGTCCGACGCGTAAATCGCCAGGCTGATCTGTCAGCAGCAACCAGCAAGGACAACGCTTCACCATGACCAAATATGCCAGGGATGAATTCGACCAGGTTCCGCAGAACACCAATCGCCAGGGCGTTCACCGTGACGCCCAGGAGACTGCCCGCCCCACCTTGTGGCCGGTCCTCACCGTTGGAGCCGTCGCTCTGGTGCTCGGCCTGGTGGCGTTCTTGATCCTTCCAAACCTCGGTGTTGTGGGCCCCAGCGCTTCCTCGAACGTCTCGACGCCGGCGCCCCAGCAGACTGATGCCTCACCGTCTGCGGCGCCCAGCGAATCAGCTCCCGCAGCTTCCGGCGAACCGAGCCCGGAGGCTTCACCGTCCAACGTTCCGTCCGAGACTCCGTCTTCGGCTGCGGTGGACAAAACCACCCCCGTTGCGGTTTACAACGGCGCCGGCACGGCTGGCCTGGCAGGCCGGGTGGCCGGCCTGGTAGAGGGCGATGGATGGACGCTGAGCACGGTTGGCAACTGGGGCGGCCTGCCGCAGCAGACCTCCGTGATCTTCTACAACAGTCCTGCGCAGAAGGCCAACGCCGAGGCGTTGGGTGCTCTGCTGCGCATCCAATCGATCGTGGAGTCCCCGGAAATCCAGCAGCCCCTGGTGGTTGTTGCCGGCCCCGGATACCAGTAGAGGGCCGCTGTAGAAGCACCCCCAAGCCCCAACTCGGTTAAGCCTCAATAACAAAAACGATGCCCCGCCCCTCACCGGCAGCGCCGTGATAGTGACTGTGGTTACAGTGGATTGATTCCGGTACGGAGATCCCGGCAACCGGTCTTGGCTACTGCGAAAGTGTGGGCATCATGGCATTGGGAACCGTCAAATGGTTCAACGCCGAAAAAGGCTACGGCTTCATCACTGTTGATGAGTCCGGCGACGACGTCTTTGTACACTGGTCCGCCATCCAGATGGATGGCTTCCGGGCCCTCGAGGAGGGCCAGCGGGTGGAGTTTGAATTGGGGGAGGGCCAGAAAGGGCCGCAGGCAGAAGGAGTGCACGTCGCCTAGCCTCGCTGGAGACCGGCACTTCATCGGCTCAGCTCATGGCTGAAACCCCCTTGATTTCCGTCGCAAAGGCGCATTCCTGCTTGCACTCTCCCCGGTCGAGTGCTAATTATTGATTTAGCACTCCTACGGTTCGACTGCTAAGTACGGCTCGGCTTACGCCGGTCCCGATCGGCTGCCGGACCGCTGGAGGATCAAGAAAAACCTTGGTGTGGTGAGGTTCGGAGCGCGGGGCATACATAGGCCGCAAGCAAAGGACCGTCCGTCGCGGGCACCGCATCTGACAGGTACCTTCTTAACGACTGTCCCGAAAGGACTACCGCCGTTATGGCCAAGATCATTGCATTTGATGAAGAGGCACGCCGCGGCCTCGAGCGGGGCCTGAACATCCTCGCTGACGCCGTTAAGGTCACCCTCGGCCCGCGTGGACGCAACGTCGTCCTCGAAAAGAAGTGGGGCGCCCCCACGATCACCAACGATGGCGTTTCCATCGCCAAGGAGATCGAGCTGGACGACCCTTACGAGAAGATCGGTGCAGAACTGGTCAAGGAAGTTGCCAAGAAGACGGATGACGTCGCTGGCGATGGTACGACCACTGCAACCGTCCTCGCCCAGGCACTGGTGAAGGAAGGCCTGCGCAACGTTGCCGCCGGCGCCGACCCGCTGTCCCTCAAGCGCGGCATCGAGAAGGCTGTTGAAGCAGTCATCAACGAACTCCTGGCTTCCGCCAAGGAAATCGAAACCAAGGAAGAGATCGCAGCCACGGCTTCCATCTCCGCCGGTGACCCGGAAATCGGCAGCCTGATCGCCGAAGCCCTGGACAAGGTGGGCAAGGAAGGCGTCATCACGGTCGAGGAATCCAACACCTTCGGCTTGGAGCTCGAGCTCACCGAGGGCATGCGCTTCGACAAGGGCTACATCTCCGCTTACTTCGTCACCGACGCAGAGCGCCAGGAAACGGTCCTCGAAGACCCGTACATCCTGATCGTCAACTCCAAGATCTCCAACGTGAAGGAACTCGTCACGGTTCTGGAGAAGGTCATGCAGTCCAACAAGCCGCTGCTGATCATCGCCGAAGACATCGAGGGCGAGGCCCTGGCCACCCTGATCGTCAACAAGATCCGTGGCACCTTCAAGTCCGTCGCCGTCAAGGCTCCGGGCTTCGGTGACCGCCGCAAGGCACAGCTGGCCGACATCGCCATCCTCACCGGCGGCCAGGTCATCTCCGAAGAAGTTGGCCTCAAGCTCGAAAACGCTGGCCTGGAACTCCTCGGTACCGCCCGCAAGGTTGTTGTCACCAAGGACGAGACCACCATCGTTGAAGGTGCCGGCGACGCTGAGCAGATCGCAGGCCGCGTGGCCCAGATCCGTGCCGAGATCGAAAACTCCGACTCCGACTACGACCGCGAGAAGCTGCAGGAGCGCCTGGCCAAGCTGGCCGGTGGCGTTGCAGTCATCAAGGCCGGTGCCGCAACCGAAGTTGAGCTCAAGGAACGCAAGCACCGCATTGAGGACGCAGTCCGCAACGCCAAGGCTGCTGTTGAAGAAGGCATCGTTGCCGGTGGTGGCGTTGCCCTCATCCAGGCAGGCGCCAAGGCATTCGCCAACCTCACCCTGCAGGGTGACGAGGCAACCGGTGCCAACATCGTCAAGGTTGCCATCGACGCTCCGCTGAAGCAGATCGCGTTCAACGCTGGCCTCGAGCCGGGCGTTGTCGTCGACAAGGTTCGCGGCCTGCCTTCCGGCCACGGCCTGAACGCTGCCACGGGCGTCTACGAAGACCTCCTGGCTGCCGGCGTCAACGACCCCGTAAAGGTCACCCGCTCGGCTCTCCAGAACGCTGCTTCCATCGCTGGTCTGTTCCTGACCACCGAGGCTGTAGTGGCTGACAAGCCCGAGAAGAACGCTCCGGCTCCGGGCGGCGACGACATGGGCGGCATGGGCGGCTTCTAAGCCCCTCGCTGAACATCACGTTTCAGAGCTAACGACGGCGGTCCGCACCTTCTGGTGCGGGCCGCCGTTTTTGCTGCCTACCACGGTTTCAGTGTCTGTGGGTTCTGGCAGGATTAACGGTATGACGATTATTGCTGCCGCCGATGGGTCTGCCCTCGGTAATCCTGGGCCGGCCGGTTGGGCCTGGTATGTTGACGACTCCTGTTGGCGCGCGGGAGGTTGGCCTCACGGCACCAACAACCAAGGCGAGCTCATGGCAGTGCTGGACCTGTTCCGCTCCACCGCGCATGTTCCCCACGAGGAACTGCTGATCCTGTGCGATAGCCAGTACGTCATCAACTGCATCACCAAATGGATGCCGGGCTGGAAGCGCAAGGGCTGGCGGAAGGCGGACGGCAAGCCGGTCCTCAACGTCGACCTCCTCAAGGATATTGACCAGGCGATCATTGGCCGCAAATACACCTTCGAGTGGGTCAAAGGCCACGCGGGACACGATCTCAACGAAGCGGCCGATGAGCGGGCCCGGGCTGTGGCCACGGCCTATCAGCAGGGCGTTGCGCCCCGGGTCGGGCCAGGTTTCCCAGGGGCCAAGAACGAAGCAGTAGCCGCAGGTTCCGGGACCTCCGTGAGCACGTCGATGGGGACTACAGCAAGCTCCGCGACGGTTACCACCAGCAGGGCCGCCGCTGCGACGGCCTCGTCCCCGAGCACTGTTGCCGCGCCCTCCCGGAGTTCCCGACCTCACTTCGAACCGACGCTCTTCGGAGAGTCAGGCATCTTCGGCCAAGCTGATCTTTTCAGCGAACTGGAAGATGATGCGTCGGCCCCGGAGCTCTCGCCGGAAGAAACTGTACTTGCCCTGGAACGGGAACTGCTGAGACCTGACGTGAGGGCGGACATTGGCAGGATCGGAGTGCTGCTGCACCCGGACTTCGCCGAAATTGGCAGCTCGGGCCGGTTTTGGACGCGGGATGCCATGATGGTGGCGTTGGAAGAGGACCCCGGCGAACCGGGAGAGCTGGAGCTCCTGAGCGCCGACCGCCTCGGTGACACCACCATCTTGCTGAACTACCGCAGCTACGCCCACACGGGCTCGGCCCTCCGCAGCTCGATCTGGATGCTGGACCGCGGCCAATGGCGGCTAAGGTTCCACCAGGGCACGCTGGAGCCCTAAGGAAGCGACGCCCGCTGAGGACGAATCAGGCCGCCATGACCTGTAGGGCCGGATGGATAAGGGGAAGACATCCGGCCCCACAGGAGTGCACGGCACTGCCTTGTTCGGGCTTGGCGGTTCCTAGTACGTGAAGCGCTGGGTGTTGCCCTGCTCGACTTCCGCGTAGCTCGAGGCCGCAGTGGACAACGCCAGCGTGATGGAGGCCAACGATGCCTCAACCTTGCTTTGCGTCAGGGACCATTCCAGTACCAGCGACTGGAAATTCGCGGCCGCAGTTCCTTTCCATGTGGCCTGGAGTTCCTCAAGTCCGCGCTTCATGGTGTGGACGTCCGAACTGATGCGGTCGATAGTGCCCCGAACGTTGTCGGATTTGAGCTGGAGCATCTCGGTATCGACGGAGATGACGGTCATGGGTTGTGCCTTTCGACGAAGATGTTCCGCATGTTGCGGCGGGAAGTGTGGGCCACAACATCGAGCCTAGGCAGGAGGCTTCAACCGCGGAACGGACGTTTGCCGCTATGTGGAAAACGGCTTCGAAGTGCAGCGCTACGTCGACAAAAGCTCGGCAGGTTCCTCATGGAAGGGAAGGCTGACCACCAAGGTGGCGCCACCGCCGTCGGTCTCTGAAACACGGACGCTTCCGCCGTGCGAGCCCACGATCGCAGCCACAATCGCCAGGCCAAGTCCGCTGCCACCCGTCTCGCGGGTTCGCGAGGTGTCTGCGCGGTAGAAGCGTTCGAAAATCTTGTTGGTCTCGGCTTCCGGAATTCCCGGTCCGTGATCGCGGATCTCGATGACCGACTCGGCACCTGTGGGCGTGTTCCGGACACCCACGGCAAGTTCGATCGGGCTGCCTTCGGGCGTATAACGCAGGGCATTGCCCACCAGGTTGCCAATGACCTGCCGGAGTTTGGCTTCGTCGCCTTGTACGGGCGCGGGAGCGGGGGAGCCGCCGTCGAGTCCTGTCAGCGTGATGGTCCGGTCGCCGGAGGAAGCTTTGGTGTCCACCATGGCGTCGTGGGCCAGGAGGTGCAGGTCCACTGGCTTGAGCTGCAGTGGCCGCTGTTCGTCCAGCCTGGCCAGCAGCAGCAGGTCTTCGACCATGGAGCCCATCCGCTTGGCTTCGCTTTCGATCCGGCCCATAGCCATGGCCACATCTTCTTCCGTGGTCAGGGCGCCATGCCTGTAGAGCTCCGAGAAACCCCGGATGGTGACCAGGGGCGTGCGAAGTTCGTGGGAGGCGTCGGCCGCAAAGCGCCGCATACGGCCTTCGGAAGCAGCCCGGGCTGCGAACGAGGCCTCAATGTGTGCCAGCATGGCGTTCAGCGATCCGCCGAGACGGCCAACTTCGGTGTGCGGATTGTCGATTTCCACACGGCGGGACAAATCGCCGGCCGCGATCGCCGCAGCCGTCTTTTCCACTTTGGCCAAGGGCCTGAAGGAGCGGGCCACGGTCCACGTGGCGATGAAGAAGGCCAGCACCAGCGTCAGCAGGCCCACGCCGACCACTACCAGGACGGCGTGCTCCATGACTTTGTCCACTGGCGTGAGCGGCAGCCCGATAATCACGACGCCGTTGCGACCATCGGAAGTGTTGACTGCAATGGCTACCACGCGCCAGTTGCTACCTGCAGTGCCCTTAACTTGGTAGGGCGCATTGCCGCGAAGCTTGGCTTCGGCCGGCGTGATGTTGGTGATCGCGGGACGATCGCTCTGGCTGCCGCCGAAGGGATTCGGTTCCAGGCCCGGTATGTACAACGTCAGCGAGTAGTCCGTGGGTACGGCGGAGTCGGTGGGGGCTGCCGTGTTGGGCTGTGCCAGCTTGTTGAAACCCTCCTGCTCCTGCGCCAACGCGACTGCAGCCTTGAGCTTGTCGTCCACTTGACCCTGCAGGTAGCTCTTGACGAGGGTCAGCGTTCCCGAGCCCGTCGCCGCCAGGGCCAGCAGAAGCAGGCCCATGATGATGGCGACGAGCTGCGACCTCAGTGAGGCCGATTTCCAGCGTTGCAGCAAGGTCAGCGCTTCTCTGCCGTCCGGAGCACGTAGCCCACGCCGCGCTTGGTCTGTATGAGAGCCGCAGCGTCGGGATCGATGTCCACCTTGCGGCGAAGGTACGAAATGTACGACTCAACAATGGAGGCGTCGCCGTTGAAGTCGTACTCCCACACGTGGTCCAGGATCTGGGCTTTGGAAAGGACGCGGTTGGGATTGAGCATGAGGTAGCGCAGGAGCTTGAACTCCGTGGGGGACAGCTCGATGACCGTGCCGCCGCGGCGGACCTCGTGGGCGTCGTCGTCGAGTTCGAGGTCGTCGACGCGGATGACAGCGTCGTCGTCTTCCAGTGGCTGGGTACGGCGGAGGACGGCTCGGATGCGGGCCACCACTTCGTCGAGGCTGAAGGGCTTGGTGACGTAGTCATCGCCACCCACGGTGAGGCCCGTGACTTTGTCCTCGGTGTCGTCCTTCGCTGTGAGGAACAGGACGGGGAAGTGCTTGCCGGCCGCGCGGAGGCGCCGCGTAACGGTGAATCCATCCATATCCGGCAGCATGACGTCCAGGACGGCGAGGTCCGGGGCATGGAGATCGGCCGCCGCGAGGGCTTCGCGACCGTTGGACGCGGCCACCACCTCGAAGCCTGCAAAACGCAGCGACGTGGACAGCAGCTCACGAATGTTGGGTTCGTCATCAACCACAAGAAGCTTGGCTTCGGGACCGTTCTTTTTCATGTCACCCATGATCCTCCCAGTTACTGGGAGTTTTCTGAATGCTGCATGTGAGTGAACTGCGCGCGGAGTCCATGGGCTGAGTCACGCGCCGAGGACCAGGCCTGCACCCAGGGCCACCATGGTCACGGCGATTCCACCGTCCAGGATCCGCCATGAGCGCGGCCTCGAAAAGAAGCCACGAAGATACCTCGCACCAAATCCCAGCGAGCAAAACCACAGAATGCTGCCGAACATCGCCCCAGCGCCGAACCACCATTGCAGGGGAGTCCCTTGCCCACTGGCCAGGGAGCCGATCAGGGCGATGTCCAAATAGACGTGGGGGTTGAGCCACGTCAGGGCCAGGACGGTGGCGACAGCGCCGGCAAGGCCGCGCTTCGCCCCGCCGTCGTCCGGGCCGTCGCCGGTCAGCGACTGCGGACGGAAGGCCCGTCGTGCGGCCATCAAACCATAGGTCACCAGGAACGCCGCGCCCACGTAACGGAGGACGACGACGGCGGCCGGAGCGGCGGAGACCAGGGCACCAATGCCGAGCACACCGGCGGCGATGAGGACGGCGTCGGAGAGCGCGCAGACAGCGACGATGGGGCCTATGTGCTCGCCGCGGATCCCCTGGCGAAGCACGAACGCGTTCTGTGCCCCGATCGCGACGATGAGTGCCAGGCCTGTAGCGAGGCCGAGGCCTGCGGAGTGGGAGAAGTCAGTAATAGTCACTCTTTGAAGCTACGGATGGGCAACTCATTAGACCAGCTAAGGATTTTTAGGGCACGTAAGGTTCTCTTATGTTCCATTTCCCGTCTGACCAGCTGCTCACTTTCGCCACCGTCCTCTCCGAAGGGACGTTGGACGCCGCTGCCCGCCAACTGCACGTCACGCCGTCGGCAGTATCCCAACGGCTCAAGGCGCTGGAGCAGGCGGCGGGCCGAGTGCTGCTGCGGCGGAGCAACCCCGTGCAGGCTACCGAAGCCGGAGAAGTCGTTTTGCGGCTGGCCCGCCAGGTGGCCCAACTCGAGGCCGATGCCGGCACGGAACTGGGGTTGGGCTCCGAGGGGGCGGAACTTGCCGTACCGATCGTCGTCAACGCGGATTCTCTGGCCGTCTGGTTCCTGCAGGCGCTGGTCAAGGTTCCGCAGGACCTCAACGTGACGTTCGACCTCCATCGGGATGACGAACAGCATTCAACGTCCCTGTTGCGATCCGGGACAGTCATGGCGGCTGTCACCGCCACTCCTGAACCAGTGCAAGGATGCCGCGTCGAGAGCCTGGGGGTCATGCGCTACCTTCCCGTTGCCGCGCCGCAGTATCTGGCGCGATGGTTCCCGGACTTCCCGAAGGGCCTCAACGGGGTCTCGCTCAACGCTGCGCCTACCGTGGACTTCGATCGCAAGGACACCTATCAGTGGGCTTTCGTGCAGTCGTGGCCTGGGACCGGCAGTGTGCCCGAACGCCGGGGCCCGCGCCATTTCGTTCCTGCCTCGCACGATTTTGGCGAGGCGATCCGCCTTGGCCTTGGCTGGGGCCTGATCCCGGAAGCGCAATGTGGTCAGGACATCGCGGACGGCCGGCTGGTCGAGCTGGCCCCCGACCGGCCGTTCGATGTTCCGCTTTATTGGCAACGGTGGCGCACGGCATCCAGGGTCCTGGACATCCTCAGCGAGACGGTGCGGGACGTTTCTGCGCAGTATCTGAGGAGGGCGTGAACGGCTAAAACGGGACACGCCCGCCGATGCTTCCAATAATGTCAGTGCCCCGTCCCACACTTAAAACATGGCAAACACAGCAGCTCCCAACACCGTCCACCAGCTCCGCGACAGGGACGACGTCGAGTTCCACGTGACGTACCTGGACACGGACACAGGCCATGTCCGCCGCGAGGACTTCCAGGATCTCGCCGCGGCCGAACGCTTCGCCAGTGCACAACTGCGCGATGAAGAGTGCTGGGCCGTGGTGGACCACGTCAGCATCTCGGCAACCAGCCGGATGGTCGCCTGACTCCCGATCCGAGGCCGGTCACTCGGGCCGGTTGCGGGCGTGGCCTCCATGCATGAAAGGCGATGACACGCCCTGGTACTTCAGGAGCATCATCATCCCTTCGGCCGCATGATCCAGATTGTGGCAGTGGTCCATCCAGATGCCCGGATTGTCGGCGTGCAGCAACAGTTCCCAGACCTCGCCGGGCAGCACGTCCACGGTATCCAGCAGCAGCGGAGAGCCTGTGGGGGCCAAGCCGTTCCTGCTAAGGACCTGCACGTGGTGTCCGTGGGGATGCATCGGGTGTGGTTCGGCTGTGCGGTTAACCACCGTCACTTTCACGGTGTCGCCGAGGGCCACCTCGATGGAGGGGACCAAGGGGTAGGCCGCCCCGTTGACGGTGAAGGCGAAACGCGGAACACCGTCGACAAAACGGAATTGCCGATCCAGGACCACCACCTCTTCCCGGGTAATTGTCGGCTGCGCTGAACCGGAACCGGACACGGGTTTGCCATACGCCAGGAGGTCCAGTGCAGGGGTGGTGGCGAAGATGCCTGCCGGAGCTTTGTCCGGGTCCCCGCTTGAAGCAGCGGCCGAAGCAGCAGCCAAGGCAGTGGTACCGGGCGGAGCAATGACGACGGCGGCCCCGGCTGCGGAGTCCGAACGCACGGTTACCGGTGACGCTGGCATGGTGAAAGCGACGTCCATCCTGCCTCCGGCACCAAGCCTGAGAAGTTTGTCCGCCACCTCCTCCGGCTGGTTTACCTCTGTTCCGTCCACGGCAACGGCCCTGAAAGGGGTGCCGTCCACCCAGTACCGCTGCGGCAGTGAATCAGTGTTGACCAGCCTGACACGCACGGATGAGCCTGGTGTGGCCGGGTGCGCGCTGATGCGGTCTGAGGAGCCCAGCAACCCCAGACCGCCGAGGTCGTGCCCAGCCACCACAAGGTCCGTCTCAGCGCGGGGCGTGGCGGGATTGTGCACGACGAATGTGCCGTAGAGGCCCTTACGGACGCCCTCGGCTGAATCCTGGTGTGTGTGATACCAGTACGTGCCGGCTTGTTTGGCCTCGAAGCGGTACGTCATGGAATGTCCGGGCATGACAGCGTCCTGGGTGGCGCCGGCCACTCCATCCATGGCATTGGGGACGTCGTAGCCGTGCCAGTGCAGGGTGACGCCTGCGGCGACGTCACGGTTGTTGAGTTCCACCTCCATGACTTCGCCCAGCTGCGCTTCCAGCGCTGGTCCCGGGACGCTCCCGAAGGTCCATGCCTCCATGGTCCGGCCCGAGGGCAGGGTCACTTGTTCCACGCGGGCAGTCAGCTCATAATGCCGGACCACAGCGCCCGCCGGCACCTCGCCCAGGAGCTCGGTTACCTGGGTGGGCTTTTCCTTCTGGTACGTGGCTGGGTTGCCGTGATGTCCGACGGCGGCAGCGATCACCGCGCCGTCAGCGGACCGGCTCCCCAGCCAGGCAAAAACTCCCGAGCCCAAAGCGGTACAGGCCATGAGGGCGGCAACTGCGGCAGCCGCCGTCGGACGCCTGCGGGGGTGCGGGACTGTCCCCTGGGGGCTGCGCCGAACAGAACGGCCTCCCAGCAGCGCAAGCCGTGCAAGGACCAGCGTGCCGCCCACCATGAACAGGAAGACAACCATGGTCCAGGGGGCCGGGAATGGCCCCAATACGAGCGATAGTGCCAGGGATGCCACGGATGTCGCCGCCGCGGCCACCAGCGCCAGGACAACCCCCTCACGGGACCGCCACCAGCCACTCGGACGGGAAGTGTTGGAGCCGGTGTTCCGCCTCCTCAGCAAGTACGGAACACCGGCCATCGCGGCCCAAGCCGCGGGGATGGCGGTCAGAGGCAAGCTGATGGTTATGCGTTCGTTGGCAAACCACCAACTGCCGGCCACCAAAGCAGGTAGCAGGGCATATCGGGCCACCGTCGCAGCGGCAGCCACCCCGAGGGACAAGAGGGCCAGATCGGTCGCGCGGGGTGGGGCTTGCTTCCGATCAGTGGTTGCGGCAACTGTCATCCAGACGGCGGCGACCCAGGCGCCGGCCGCGAGGATGGACAGCACCAGGTCCACCGCCAGCAGCTGCGATATGTTCACAGCTGCCGCTGGTCAGGCCGTGCTGGGGGATGCTGGAGCATCCGAGGATGCGGCCTTGGGAGGAAGCGGCTGGGGGTTCAGGGCGACCGCACGGGCACGGTTGAAGAGCCAGTAGGACATGAAGATCATCAGGACACCGGTCAGTGGATGGATGGAGACCACCCAGGAGCCGGCGGGGGTGATGTAATCCTCGGACGAACCCGTCAGCATGCCGCCGATGATGAAGATGAACAACTGGACCCAGCTGAGCAGGAAGATCCCTGCAGCAAGCCAGATCGTCCGGGAACCCGCCCGGGCGATGGCGGCGACGATGGCGGCCAGGAGCGCGCCGTAACGCAGCACGTATTGGCCGTTCATCACGTGGTAGACGCCCGCTTCATGCTGGGCTTCGATGGTGTTTTGGAAATGGAAGTATCCGGCGAACAGTAACTGTGCGAGTGCTGACAGCAGGACGATCGCGGAAAGGACCAGGAGGGCTTTACGCATGGGGAATCCTCTGGATGAAAATGCTCAGATTCTTCTAGGCCTTCGAACCGCCGGCTCCCTGGCTGCGGGATTTCCCCCCACCGCCGACGGCTGGCCGCCGGATTGCCTGGACCAGGGGCAAACCTTAAGGGCGGAGAGCTTCACTAGGAATCGTAAAGTTGCTGGACATTAACCGCAAGGGTCCTGACCTTAAAAGTCCGCGCGGGCCACCCTACTGCTCCTGCCCGACGTCCTTACCAACGTCCTTTGCGTCCATGATCCGGTAGGCGTAGCCCTGCTCGGCCAGGAACCGTTGGCGCTTGGCTGCGAAGTCCTGGTCCAGGGTGTCGCGGGCAACCAAGGAGTAGAACCTGGCGGCGCGGCCGTCCTGCTTGGGACGAAGGAGCCGTCCGAGCCGTTGTGCTTCTTCCTGGCGCGAGCCGAACGAGCCTGACACTTGGATGGCCACCGAAGCTTCGGGAAGGTCGATGGAGAAGTTGGCCACCTTGGACACCACCAGGGTGTGGATCTCGCCCTTACGGAAGGCGTCGAAGAGTTTCTGCCGTGCCTTGACGCTGGTTTCGCCCTTGATCAGAGGGGCGTCCAACCGCTCGGAAATCTCATCCAGCTGGTCGATGTACTGCCCGATCACCAGCAACTGCTCGCCCTTGTGTACCTCAACGAGTTGCTCCACCAGCTGCGTTTTGGTTTCCGACGTCGCGCATAGCCGGTACTTATCGGCGTCGTCAGCCATGGCGTAAGCCACGCGCTCGTCACGGGGGAGGTCCACCCGGACTTCCACGCAGTCCGCAGGTGCGATGTAGCCCTGGGCCTCGATGTCCTTCCACGGTGCGTCATATCGTTTGGGGCCGATCAGGCTGAAGACCTCACCTTCGCGGCCGTCCTCCCGTACCAGGGTTGCCGTCAGGCCCAGCCGGCGCCGGGCCTGCAGGTCCGCGGTCATCCGGAAGATCGGAGCGGGCAGCAAGTGGACTTCGTCGTAGATGATGAGTCCCCAGTCGTGGCCGTCCACCAATTCCAAGTGCGGATAGAGCCCGCCGCGCTTGGTGGTCAGGACCTGGTACGTGGCGATGGTGACGGGCCGGACTTCCTTGACCGCGCCGGAGTACTCGCCGATCTCGTCTTCTGTCAGGGACGTCCGTTTCAGGAGCTCGTCCTTCCACTGCCGCGCGGAAACGGTGTTGGTTACAAGGATCAGCGTGGTGGTGGAAGACGTCGCCATGGCAGCCGCGCCTACCAGCGTCTTTCCGGCACCGCAGGGAAGCACGACGACGCCGCTGCCGCCGGCCCAGAAGTTCTCCGTGGCCAGCTTCTGGTATGGGCGAAGCTGCCAGCCGCTCTCGTCCAGCATGATCAGGTGCGGCTGCCCGTCCACGTAGCCCGCAAGGTCCTCGGCAGGCCAACCCAGCTTGAGGAGCAACTGCTTCAACTGGCCGCGCTGGGATGAATGGACCACCACTGTTTCGCCATCGATCCGCGGCCCCAGCAGGGGTGCGATTTTCTTGGCCCGGATGACCTCCTCCAGCACGGGGTAGTCATCGGTCCGCATCACGAGGCCGTGCTGGGCGTCCTTCTCCAACCGAAGCCTGCCATAGCGCGACATGGTCTCCTCGATGTCGATCAGCAAGGCGTGCGGCACGGGAAAGCGCGAGTACTTCAGCAAGGTGTCCAGCACCTGCTCAGCGTCCAACCCCGCAGCCCGGGCGTTCCACAGGCCCAAGGGCGTCAGGCGGTAACTGTGCATATGTTCCGGGGCGCGTTCCAGCTCAGCGAACGCGGCGATGGCATGCCGGGCCTCGGTGGCGAGCTCGTGGTCGACTTCCAGCAGGATGGTTTTGTCGCTTTGAACGATCAGCGGACCGTCGGTCACTGTTGAATCCTCACTTGCGCAGCTTCACGGCGCGGTTTACACGATCTGTGCGTTTCACGAACGCAATTCTTTGGCGGGTTCCACATCGATGATCCGGTGGATGGACAACACCCGTTCGGTTTCCTTGGCGGGATCGAACACCCTGACGCGTCCGCCGGAGACGGATACAGGAACAACTGTTTCGGTGTTGGCATTCCCCAGGCTGTCCACCACGTTCATGATCACTGCCTGCTTCAACCGGATGGCCGTTTGCAGCGTCTCCAACCCGAGTTGCGTCGACGCCTCCCCGGCCGCTTCCGCCGGAACCCCGCGGTGCTGGCGCAGGACCGAAAGTTGTGCCTCGACATCTTCGTCCGGCGGAGCCGTTCGAGGTGCCGTGTAGACGGGACGGGCACTGCCGGGAACCGCCGTTGTCCGCTTGAAACGCACGACGGCGGGTTCGGCCTCCTGCACCGCAGGCGACAGTCCCAGCTCGCGCAGCACCCGCGCCGTTTCCCGTGGGCTCGCAGACGACGTCAGAACGGTGGGTGCGATCCGCACCAGGCTCAACACGGATGTCCTGGCCTCCTGGAGGAGGTCGGTGATGGCGGTTTCGTCGTCGCTCTGGATGAAGCTGGCACTCGTGCCAACCCGGAGACGGCCGTGCCGTGACGCTGTGTCCTGGATCAGGTATGCCAACGGCTGGGGCACATCGGTGGCTGAGTGCTCACGGAGGAACGCCAACAGCGATTCCGCATCCTGTCCGGCGTCGAGCGCCCTGCGGATGGTGGCGGCAGAAAACCGGTAGATCGACGCCGGGCCCTGGCCCTCGGCGTCGGCCATCAACAGCAGTGTCTCGCTGAGTTCCGGCGCGAGGTAACCGGGCGCGACAGCCGTCAGGTCGGCCTGCAGCAGGATGTGGTTCACCGCGGCGGGCAGATGCTCGCCAAGGATGGTCATGGCTTGTTCCGGTTGTGCATCGGCAATCGCCGAACCCAACTGGGTCAGTGCGCCCGAGCCCATCAGGCCCAGGAGCGTCGCCTCCTCGAGGATGCCGCGGACCAGTGAACTGAAACGCCTGGACATCCGAGGCTGCGCCCACTCGGCCCGCTGCAGCACGGCCCTGGCATCCAGGACGGGCGCTTTGCCGTCCGGCGCGGCTGCTTCCACGGTCAGCTCATTCAGGATTTCCAGGACCCGCCGCCGGACCACCGGAGCGTCGGGCCGTTGAGCCTCCGCGGACAAGGCGTTAATGGTGGTGCCGGCAGCGCCCTGGTGGGTGGGCGAGGATGCCGAGCCCGTGAGCGGCTGTCCCACCAAGGACGGTGCGCGCTCGCTGGCCAACCAAGCATTGACCAACCAGAGCCATTGCTCCTGGCGGGGCAGGTTGAGCCACTCCAATGCCGGCGGCTGTACCCAGGTGGAGCTGTCCACGTCCAGTCGCAGGAGTCCGGCCAACGCGGCCAGTTCGAGGAGGATGGCAGTTTCGTGCACCCCGTTTCGAACGGATTCTGCCAGGCGCCGGAGCTCGCGGACGCCCACGCCACCACTCCGGAGCGTGGCCAATGGTTGCTCGCGGACGGCAAACAGCAGCTCACCCGTCAGCCGCAAGGTCTCAGCAATAGCTCCCATGGCGGCATTACGGCGGAGTGCGGCACTCGTGTGGCCAAGCTCCGGAACCGGCGGGGCCAACGTGAAGTCATCCACGATCGCGCCGCCGCGCAGGGCGAGTCCCACGCTGTGGGGCAGTTCCACGTGGCTGGCGTCCAAGGGGACCAGCAACCCACGCGCCAACAGCCAATCGATGGGTCCGACGTCGCGGCTCTCGTGGGTGACCGACGCCCGCCGCTGGGCCTGGGGTACCGCGCCCATGGCCCAGCTCCCGAATTTCTCCAGGAGGGCGACGGTGCGTTCCGGGGCTGTTGCCAGGATGGCCCGCAGCTCAGCGGGATTGGAGGTCCACCGCTGCAGAGCAAGGGCCGCGTCCATGGGTGTGTTTGCCGGATGGATGCCGAGCCCGCTCTGGTGCAGTTCGGCCACCAACTGGACCGCCCGCTGGGCAAAGGCGGGCTGTAGCCGGACCAGTTCGGTATAGCTCCGGCCGAGTCCCGCGGGGTAGATACCGATGACGTCCTTGAGGCTGCCGACCGGGAGGTAGAAGCGCTGCCGTGAGCTGGTCGGCGGTGAACCGACGGGCGGGTCTGCCCGGTGGATCAGGGCCAGTTCCTGCAGTTTGGCAAGGATGGGATCCAAGGCAGAGAGGGTGGAACCGGCAATGACTTTCTTCAGACCGGCCGCCGAAACACTGTGCCCGGTATCGGCATTGGTGCAGAGATGGAGGGTTTCGAGCACCTGCATCTCGGGCTTGTTCAAACGTTCCAAGGCCCGCTGGACACTCACGCGGGCGCTCGCCCTGGCTGCCAGGGCTGCGAAGTCCGGCGCCATGGGCGAGATGAGGTCTGGCCGCGCGGCAAACAAGGCCCGCAGCGAATCATCGCTGCGCGCTTCCAGTTCCTTGCTGAGCGCGCGAATAAGGGACATCAATCCAACGGTACCGCCCTTGGGCCGCTCGTGCCCGCCAGGAGGAGGGACGGTTACTGTCGGCGACGAAGGCGGATGGCGTCCACCACCAGGACGGCAGCCAGCATGAACGCCACGGGCAGCCCGTAAAGGGCCGTAGAGGTGATCCAAACAGGGGCGGCGCCGCCCGTCGAAGCAATCGCAATGACGGCGCCGACGGCCGCCAGTGACAACACGGCAATGACGGCGGCAGCAATCACGAGGGGGCGGCGGTAACCCGGGGAATTCATGCCACCAACGCTAGCAGGAGCATGCCTCCGCGACCGTCGCTGCACATCATGGGTCCGCGCGGGTACGCGCGTGGGCGCCCCAAAGCGGGATTAGGGGGTCCGGCAGGATAACCTTGAAGGAACAGACCAACACGGACCGGGCTGTCACCCTCGATCCCGCAGAACCCTGTGGATGCGGTAACGGCCCGACGTGTCTCCCAAAGCAATAAACGAAGAAGGTTGATTACGTGCCTACCGGCAAGGTCAAGTGGTATGACAAGGAAAAAGGCTTCGGATTCCTCGCGGCCGAAGATGGCCAGGAAGTGTTCCTGCCCAAGACGTCCCTGCCCGCGGGCGTAACGGAACTCAAGGCCGGCACCCGCGTGGAGTTCGGTGTGGCTGACGGTCGCCGCGGTGCGCAGGCGCTGGGACTTCGCGTCCTGGAGAAGACGCCTTCCATTGCCAAGGCCAAGCGCATGAACGCCAAGGACCTCGCACCGATGGTGCAGGACCTCGTCACGGTGCTGGACAACCTCTCCGGCTCGCTGTCCTCCGGCAAGTACCCGGACGGGAACAAGGCCAAGGCCATCAGCATGGCGCTGCGCAAGGTTGCCGACGAGCTGGAAGCCTAGGCCCATGGCATCGGAATCCGCACAGGACACAAAGGCCGGAAGGGGCGCGCAGGGAAGCCCTGATTCGGCCCCTGACGCTGCCCAGGCTCCTGGAAACGGGGAAGCCCCCGCGCGGAAGCCCGCTGCGGAGCAGCCGCGGGCCGGTTTGCCTGTTTGGCGAACCGGCAAGCCTGACGCTTTCCTGGCTGCCGCCGTCGATACTGCACGTGAGGCAGTTCAAGGAATAGCCAACCCGGGCGAAGTGGGTGCGCACCTCGGCGCGAAGTCGGAGGGCGACCGCGTAGTCACGCACTTGTTCGAGTCCAAGCTCGCCGGTTACGGCGGCTGGCAGTGGTATGCGGTGGTGACGCGCAACTCGCGTTCCAAGATCGTGACCGTCAGTGAGCTCGGCCTGCTGCCGTCCGAGGAATCCATCCTCGCTCCGGAATGGGTTCCGTGGGCAAAGCGTGTCCGCCCCGAGGACGAGACTCCGTTGGTGGAGGAAACCGTCGGCGATGTCACGGAGGAATCCGTCCAGGCCGACGAGGATGACGCTACCGGGCCCGTCGATGCGGACGCCGAAGCGGACGACCCCGAAGCAGACACAGAAGAAGACGACACAGAAGAAGACGACGCCGACGAAGCCGGGGCTGAATAAGCATTGCGGAAACCCGGGGTGAACCAAGCGATGGTGGACACTGATGTCCACCTTTAAGTCGCTGGGGATTCCCAACTACCGCATCTGGTTCTTCGGTGCCCTGATCTCGAATATCGGCACCTGGATGCAGCGTACTGCGCAGGACTGGCTGGTGTTTGACCACCTGACCGCGCACGACGCCGGCGCCATGGGCATTACCTTGGCCCTCCAGCTGGGTCCGCAGCTGTTCCTTGCCCCCTGGGCGGGCTTGCTCGCCGACCGCTACAGCAGGCGGAAGCTGCTCCTCCTCACCCTGGTGGCCATGGCCCTGCTCAGCACCGGTCTTGGCATCCTGGTGCTTCTGGGAGTCGCAGAGTTATGGCACGTCTACATCTTTGCCCTGCTGTTGGGCATCGTGATGGCGCTGGACGCCCCCGTCCGCCAAACGTTCGTGTCAGAACTCGTCACCGACGATTACCTGCCCAACGCGGTGGCACTGAACAGCGCATCCTTCAACGTAGCCCGGATGATCGGTCCGGCAGTGTCCGGCATCCTCACGGTGGTGGTGGGGCCCGGCTGGGTCTTCCTCATCAACACGGTGTCCTTCGCCGCGATGCTCTGGGCGCTCAAGCTGATACCGACGTCGTCACTGAGGGCGCAACCGCGCGCTGCTCCAGGTAAGGGGCGCATCCGCGAAGGCCTTCGGTACGTCCGGGGACGGCCTGATATCCAGGTGGTCCTGGTGGCCATCTTCATCGTGGGCACGTTCGGCCTCAATTTTCCGCTGTTCATCGCTGCGATGGTAGGCACCCAGTTCGGTATGGACGCCGGCGCTTTTGGGGCCTTGAGTTCAGTCATGGCCATCGGCTCAGTGACCGGAGCGCTGCTCTCTGCCCGACGCGGCCGGCCCCGCCTGAGACTGATCTTCCTGGCAGCCGGCGGTTTCGGTGTCTCCAGCACGCTCGCTGCGCTGGCGCCCAACGCCACGCTTTTCGGACTTGCGCTGGTTCCCTGCGGCTTGTTCGCGCTCACCCTCATCACCAGTGCCAACGGGTACGTGCAATCAACCACGGAGGCCGTCATGCGGGGGCGGGTCATGTCTTTGTACATGGCAATCTTCATGGGCGGGACACCGATTGGTGCCCCGTTGGTGGGGTGGGTGGCGAACGTCGGCGGTCCGCGCTGGGCGGTGGGCGTCGCCGCGATAGCCGGCGTCAGCACCGCCGTCGTCGGTTTGGTATGGATCATCCGCGCGAAGCAATTAAGGCTCCGCTTTGATCGGCGGGCGCGCGGCCTGAAGCATTTCCGGGTGGAGTCGCTGCTTGCCCCTCCGGGCACGGAAGAGGGCGACGGCGGTTCCGGGCGTTAAGCAGCGACGGCGCCGTCCGGCTTTACCGAACGACGCCGACCCCTGGGTCCAGCTGAATCCTTACCGTGGATTACTTCTTCAGTTCGCCCACGACGTAGTCGATGCTGGCAAGGAGCGCTGAAACATCGTCTGGCTCGATGGCAACGAACGTGGCGATGCGCAGCTGGTTGCGGCCCAGCTTGCGGTACGGCTCCGTGTCCACCACGCCGTTGGCACGCAGGACCTTGGCGATCGCAGCGGCGTCGATGGAGTCGTCGAAGTCGATGGTGGCAATGACGTTGGAGCGGTCCTCAGCCTTGGCAACAAACGGCGTGGCGTAGTCGGAGGCTTCTGCCCAGGAGTAGATGCGGTTGGCGGAGTCCGCCGTGCGCTTGCTGGCGAAGTCCAGGCCGCCGTTGCTGTTCAACCACTGAACCTGGGCATCCAGGGTCACCAGCGTGGACAACGACGGCGTGTTGTACGTCTGGTTGAGCTTGGAGTTGTCGATGGCGGTCTGCAGGTCCAGGAAATCCGGGATCCAGCGGCCGGATGCCTTGACGCGGGCAGCGCGTTCCAAGGCTGCGGGGGAGAAGAGGCCGAGCCACAGCCCGCCATCCGAGGCGAAATTCTTCTGCGGGGCGAAGTAATAGACGTCCGACTCCGAGACATCGACATCCAGGCCGCCGGCAGCGGAGGTTGCGTCCACCAGGACCAACGATCCTTCGTCCGCGCCCTGCACCCGCGTCACGGGAGCTGCGACACCCGTGGAAGTTTCGTTCTGGGGCCACGCGTAGACATCGACGCCGGCTTCGGCCTGGGCCACGGGGCGGGTGCCGGGCTCGGACTTGATGATGGAGGAAGCCTCAAGGAACGGAGCCTTGTTGGTGGCAGCAGCGAACTTGGAACCAAATTCACCGAAGGAAAGGTGCTGGGCCTTTTTCTCCACCAGGCCGAAGGCAGCGACGTCCCAGAATGCGGTTGACCCGCCGACGCCGAGGACAACCTCGTATCCGTCGGGCGCGCGGAAGAACTGGCTGAGTCCTTCCCGGACTGATCCGACGAGGTTCTTGACCGGGGCCTGCCGGTGGGATGTGCCCAGGATGGTGGCCGATGCGGCAGACAACGCCTCGATCTGTTCCGGGCGGACCTTGGACGGTCCTGCGCCGAAGCGTCCGTCCTTAGGCAGCAGATCGGCGGGAATGGTGATGCTGTTGTCGCTCACGTGTGGCTCCAATGGGTATCGGCTAGAGATGGGTCGTGGCAGGTGGCATCCGCTGCCCCTTCGACTCCCCAATTCTGCCTGACACGGCTCGGGGGCAGGAACCTGCACCCGTCATAGTCCGCCACGTGGAACGCGGAGCAACCGGATGCGACCGGAATTATCCAGAGTAATTCCAAATAAGCTAGGCTGGGGGTTGGCGTTCAAGGGGCAGCGGTGCACACCGGCTGCCCCGGCCAGGGACGCGGTACGGTGGAGATTACGCAAGGAAACTGCGTTCGAGGAGAGCTGAGCTGGATGACGGATCTGATCGATACCACTGAGATGTATCTTCGGACCATTTTGGAGCTTGAAGAAGAAAACATTGTGGCGCTCAGGGCCCGCATCGCCGAGCGCTTGCGGCACTCCGGCCCCACGGTTTCGCAAACCATCGGCCGCATGGAGCGCGATGGCCTGGTGATCGTTTCCAACGACCGCCACCTTGAACTGACCCAGATGGGCCGCAAGCGCGCCACTGAGGTCATGCGAAAGCACCGCCTGGCCGAGCGGCTCCTTGCCGATGTCATTGGCCTCGACTGGGCATACGTCCATGATGAAGCCTGCCGCTGGGAACACGTGATGAGTGAGCGGGTTGAACGTCGGCTCTACGAACTCCTCGAACACCCCACCGAGTCCCCTTATGGCAATCCGATTCCAGGACTTGAAGCCCTCGGCGGCCTGCCGACGCAGACCATCCCGCGGCTCGACGTCAACCTGCTGCAGGCCATGGATGGCTACGCGTCCGATTCCCGGGTAGTGGTCAGCCGCCTTGCCGAGCCCATCCAGGTGGAACCGGAACTCCTCACCCAACTGGACGAGGGCGGAATCCGTCCCGGTGCCGCAGTGTCGTTGGAACGTGTTGGCGAATACATCTCCGTCCGGGTTCCCGGCATCGAGGGAGCGCTCGAGCTGCCGCCTGAGGTTGCAGCCCACGTGTTCGTCTCCCTGGGCTAACCTCCCTTCGGGGCGCCGCCTCCTCGGGGATGCCGTGTCAAACCTCACTTTCGCGCCCTGCGCGACAGTGTGACCTCGGTTTTCCGGGATAGATGATAAAGGCCCCCGGCATCACGCGCTTTCCTGTTGATAACGAATTTATTACTGCAGGCTTTAATCGCCTATAGTTATCTACTAGCGCCGATACCAAAGCGTTACCTGATCCGGAGCCGAGCTCTGCCAGCGGATCAGGTGTGCCATCCACCACTGGCAGAGGCGGGGGAACCACAAGCGGCTGTCTAAAGAAGCAGCCTTGGGGTGAAGTCCGCAGCAGAAGTGCCCATTTATGCAAGTCCCTCCTGGGATACCTGTGTGCCGTGAGCGCTTCGTGCGGACCGGGTCTTTGAACTCTCTGACCCGAATCCGACAGCTAACTTCGCAGGCTTTTCAGAGAGGAATAGAGTTTGACATCGCAGAACGTCAGGGGTCGTCGCCGCGCGACCGGCCCCGCTGTTGAGCTGCGGCCAGCCCGCGCCACAATGGAGATCCGGCCCCGCGACACTGAGCGTCAAGTCCGCCGCCGTAAGAGCCCATTGCGCCAGGTTGCCGACTTTGCCGCAGCCAGTGGCGTCGGGCAGAAAGCCGGAGTGGCACTCGCCGCCACCGGCTTGGCCCTGACTGTCGGACTGCCGGCCACAAGCCCCGTGATGGCAACGTCGGAGTCGGGCCAAACTGAGTCCGCCCTTGCCGTATCCGGCGGCAGCCAGCCAGAGGTTTCCGCAGCCGCGTCGGCAAAGATCGACTTCAGCCGCGCTGCCGTTGCAACCGCAGCTGACCCTGACGGCAAGCTGAAGCAGCTGCTCAGCGCCCAGTCGGTCGGCAGCATCCAGCGCGCCTCATCCGTAGGAACCCTTGCCAGCCCCCTGGACACCCTGACGACGGCCTCGCCCTTTGGCTACCGGGTCAGCCCCCTCACGGGCGGCACCGGCGACTTCCACCGCGGCCAGGACTTCGTCGCCCAGTGCGGCACGGCCGTCCATGCAGCTGCCACTGGCAAGGTCACCTTTGCCGGCTGGCACGAGTACGGCGGAGGCAACCGCGTGGTCATCGATCACGGCAATGGCCTCGAGACCACGTACAACCACCTGTCGTCCTTCACCGTCAAAGTCGGCCAGACCGTCACCCGCGGCGATACCGTCGCGCTGAGCGGCACCACGGGCGCTTCCACGGGCTGCCACCTCCACTTCGAGGTCCAGGTCAACGGCGAAGTTGTCGACCCCATGGGCTGGCTTTAATCCAGTTGATGGTTGTCTCTCGAATTTTGAGACACCCCGTGACCTGAATGTGACATTCGCGTTCAACTGTTGTACCGTACAAAGCGCATCGGCTTTTTAGGGGGCCGGTGCACTTGAGTGGATTGCCTAGCTCTGCCACCACTCGAGGTCCGTTCGCATAAATCGTCTGGCAGGGGCGGGGGAACCACTTCTGGTCTTCGCAAGAAGACCTTGGGGTTAAGTCGCAAAAGCTTCCTTGAAGCAGCGCGGCCGGATGACTCCCATCCGAATCCGACAGCTCACCTCGCAGGCATTGGGAGAGGCTACCTACGTGTCATCACGCACTACCCCTGCGCGCCACCGCGCTGAATCGGTTCGTACGAACCCCTTGAACACTCTTTCCAAGGCTGTTTCGTCCAACGCCGGTACCGTTGGCCGTCAGGCCGTCGTTCTGGCAGCAGCCTCGGGCCTTGTCCTCAGCGTCGGCCTCCCGGCCACTGCAGCTGACACCGATGTCTCCAAGTCGGAAGCCTCCAGCACCCAACAGCTGGTCGCTACCGCCGTCGTCACGGCAGAGCCCACCGCCACCGTGGCCTTCGAGAGCCCGGTCGTGGCCACCAAGGAAGCCCCCAAGGTTGTCCAGCGTGCATCGCAGGTTACCCAGCGCACCGCGGGTTCCCAGGATGCCGCAACGGCGGTCACCGCTAAGTCCTCCGAAGCTACCGACGGTGCTGCAAGCGCCGCTGCCTCGGGCCTTGCCGCTATTGCCTACACCGGCATCGGCCACCCCTACGTGTGGGGCGGCACCACGCCCAACGGCTGGGACTGCTCCGGCTTCACCCAGTGGGTCTACGCACAGGCTGGCATCAGCATTCCCCGCGTCAACGCCTGGACGGCCATGAAGCCCACCAGCACCCCGGCCCCCGGCGACCTGGTCATGCAGAACGGTGGAGCCCACGTCGGCATCTACGTCGGCAACGGCATGATGATCAGCGCACTGAACCCGAGCCAGGGCACCCTCCTGCACTCGGCAGCCTCCACAGGCACCTCTTCCTTCTTCACCCTTCGCTAGAAAACATCCGGTTCGGGGCCGGCCAGCATACCCCCCAAGTGCTGGCTGCCCATTACCCGCGTGTAACCCCACTGCGCGCGGATACGAAAAGAGAAAATCATGACCAGTGCAAACAAGGTTGCACGGCATCGCGCTGCGGCCCCCAAGACCAGCTCGCTTGCCATCATTGCCAAGGCCGTCGGCGGCAACGCCGGTACCGTAGGCCGCCAGGCGGCCGTTATCGCTGCGGCTTCCGGTTTGGTCCTGACCAGCGGTGTCGCAGCGAACGCCGCCGAGACCAACGTTGACCGCGAATCCACGGCGACCTCCGCCCTTGACGTCCAGGCAGTGGTCCAGTCGACCATCGCCGCGGACTCCACGGTGGCCATCTCCTACGAACGTCCCGTCGTCACCACGGTGGAAGCTCCGGCTCCCGTGGAGACGAAGGCCCCTGCCAAGGCTGAAGCCAAGGCAACGGAGAGCGTCACCACGGCTGCTCCCGCCGGCAACGCGACGCTTGCCGTCAACAGCTCGGCTACGGCTGCCAAGGCTCCGGCAGCTTCCAGCGGCCTCGGTGCAGCTATTGCCGCCGCAGCGTACGCCCAGCTCGGCGTGACCCAGGACTGCACCATGCTGGTGACCAACTCCCTGGCAGCCGTGGGCATCCACTTCCATGACTGGCCGGCCGGCTACCTCTCTTTGGGCCGTACCGTCAGTGCAGCAGAAGCGCAGCCGGGTGACCTCGCCTACTACGCCAACGGCGGTTTGGCCGGACAGGCCCACATCGCTGTTTACGTCGGCAACGGCATGGCAGTCCACGGTGGATGGAACGGATCCACCACGGCACTGTTCAGCGTCAACGTCGGCTCAGGGCCGGTTTTCATCCGCGTCAACGGCTGATCAACGTACTTCCCGAAACACCCCGCAGGCTGAGGCCGGCGGGGTGTTCCGCTTTAACCACGCATGAACTTTTGCCGACACCACACGGGAAACGACAGAAAGATTCGTTGATACGGCATATAAGTGCTTACCCTTATCTTGTCGATCCACAGCCCGTACATGCAGAGGGCAGCCGGCCCTCGTGCCCCTGACGGGTGCGGCCGTGAAGAGGTACGTGCATGCGCACACTCGTTCTGAATGCTGGATATGAACCGCTGGCGGTAATAACATTCCGCCGGGCGCTGGTCCTTGTGCTGACTGGGAAAGCGAGCGTAGTGGCCGAAGGCGACGAGCCTGTCGTCGGGCCACAGGAGATTCTCGGACGACCATCCGTGATCCTCCTCAACCGCTACATCCGCCCCAAGTACAACAAGATCACCGCCGTGAGCCGCCGAGGCGTCCTTCGCCGCGACGGCCACCGCTGCGCCTATTGCGGGAAAACAGCGCACACCATAGACCACGTCCACCCCAAATCCAGGGGTGGCGCGGATTCCTGGGAAAACCTGGTTGCGGCGTGCTTGAAATGCAACAACGCCAAGAGCGACCACACGCTGGCTGAGATGGGTTGGAAACTCCGTTTCAAGCCTGGCGTGCCCCAGGGAACCATGTGGCAGATCAAGGAACTCGAGAAACCTGCGCCGGACTGGGACCCGTTCCTGTTGCCGGAATCCGCTGCCTGATCGATTTCTGCCGGACTCCGCCCGCCCCGGGTAATCTGGGCGGATGGAGTTCAACGCCGTCGTCCTGGCGGGTGGCAGGGCCACCCGCCTCGGTGGCGTGCCCAAGCCGTCTTTGACGTACGACGGCGCCACCCTCCTTTCGCATGCCCTGCAGGCATCGCGCGGTGCAGCTGCGGTGGTTGTGGTGGGCCCCGACGGTTCAGACAATCCAGCGTCACAAGCAGGCTTCCTCCGTGCGCGGGAGGAGCCGCCATTCGCAGGGCCTGCTGCTGCGATCGCCGCTGGGCTGGCCGCACTGAGGGACCGGGCCTTGCCGTGCCCGTGGACGTTGGTGCTGGCTTGCGACATGCCACACGCTGCCCGCGGAGTCGGTGCCCTTCGGGCGGCGCTCGAGAGGCATCCGGAGGTGGAAGGTGCCATGGCGGTATCTGTTGACGGCCGTAAGCAGCCGTTGCTTGGGGTGTACAGCACCGCGGCCTTGGAACGTAAAGTGGCGGAAGCTTCGAGCGGTTCCGGGTTAACGGACTCTTCTGTGTTCCGGCTGCTTGCTAGGCTGAACCTGCTGGAGGTCGACGTCCCCGCCGGGGCCACGGATGATGTGGATACGTGGGAGGACGCCACGGCATTGGGCATTGACTACGACTTGGAGGCGGACGTGAAGAGCCAGGAAGAGACGCTCGAGGAATGGTGCCGCACACTGCTGCAGGCGTTCGAGTTGGAAGGCGTCGAAGTGGACGTCAATGAGGTCCTCGCAGTCGCCGGAGTAGCCGCGCATTCAGTAGTGCGGCCCGCTGCTCCCTTGACCACCTTCATAGCCGGGTACGCGGCCGGAATGGCCCGGGGGATCGGCCAGGCAAGCGACGACGCCTCCATGAACGCGGCATTGGACCTGGCCCGCAAGGTAGCCAAGGAATACGCGGAGACCGGGACTGACGCCGAATGACGGAGGCCCCCAGGGAGGGCCATCACGCGGCACACACGTGGCAGGAGGCTCGCAGCCGGGCATTCGAGGTTGCTGCACCCATCCCGCCCGGTCCGGTCCCGATCAGTTCCGCCATCGGCCGCACGTTGGCCTCGGACGTCCTGGCCGTACAGGACATGCCCCACTACGCGTCGTCGGCCATGGACGGCTGGGCCGTCAACGGCAGTGGTCCGTGGATTCTTAGCGAGCCAGGGCAGCGGCTGGCACCACACCAGGCAAGCCCCATCGTTACTGGTGGCCTGATACCGCCCGGAGCCAAAGCGGTGCTGCGCAGCGAGAGCGGCGACATCACCACGGACGACGACGGGCTGCCGATACTTGCGCTTGGCGGCAGGGCGAAGCCGGGGGAGCCACGCAACGGCCAACACATCCGCAGGGCCGGCGAAGAGGCCACGGAGGGGGAGGTCCTGCTCAAGGCCGGGACGGTGCTGAATCCGGCGCACATAGCGTTGGCGGCCCTTGCCGGACTGGACCACCTGAATGTGCTGGGCAAACCCCTGGTCCGGTTCCTCCTGACGGGTTCGGAGGTAGTTGTCCACGGTGTTCCAGGGCCGGGGCAGGTCCGGGACACCTTTGGCCCGCAACTGGGGGCCGTCGTGGAACTTTTGGGCGGCATCGCGGGCGAGCAGCTCAGGGTAGGCGACAGCTACGAGGAATGGTTGGCTGCCCTCCAGGACACGGATTTCCAGGACACGGAGCCGCTGCCTGGCGGACCTGACGTGGAAGCCGAGCCGCCAGCCGACGTCGTTATTACCACCGGTGGCACCGGGCGTTCGGGCACTGACCACTTCCGGAAGGCGGTGGCCGAGCTTGGTGGTGAGCTGCTGATTGATGGCATCGCCATGCGTCCGGGCCATCCGGCGGTGTTGGCCGAACTGCCGGACGGCCGCTTCGTGCTGGGACTGCCCGGAAACCCGCTCGCAGCGATGATGGCCTTGTTTACGGTGGGCGGGCCGCTGCTGGCGGCCTTGGGACACGGAAAACTCGAGGATGTGGCCGAGGTGCCCTGCGGCGCAATGATTGACGCGGATCCTGGCCGGACCCGCTTGATGCCCTTCAGGCTGATGTATGGCCTGGCGTCGCCGGCCCAGCATGCGGGTCCTGGGATGATGCGCGGCCTCGCAGCTGCGGATGGGGTCATGGTGGTCCCGCCGCACGGCGTACAGATGGGGGAATTGGTCCCCGCCTTCGCCCTGCCCTGGGGCAAGCCGCTGCCCGCACCCAAGCCGGCGGATGACAAGCCCCGCAAGGCACCGGCCAGGCCAGCGAAGAAGGCCCCTGCCGGTCCGGTGGACTGGAGTGCGCTGGACGCTTGAACGGCGCGTGCACTGTAGACCGGGTGTCCGGCCAAGATGCAATGATGGACTCATGAACAGGCACGCTCCCGAACAGGACATCAATGAAGATGACCTGCAGATCCACCCGCCCAAACGAGCCGCAGCCGGCGTCAAGGCCGTCACAGTGGCCCTTGAACGTGGCTATTCGCAAGCAGGGGTCACCCGCACGGTCCGCTCCATGCTGCGGGTCAACCAGCATGGCGGTTTCGACTGCCCGGGATGTGCGTGGCCGGAATCCATCACCGGCAGGCGAAGCCCGGCAGAGTTTTGCGAGAACGGCGCCAAGGCGATCGCCGAGGAAAGCACCACCAGGACAGTGGGCGCGCCTTTCTGGGCCGAGCACTCCATCAAGGACCTCGAAGGCAAGACCGAGTACTGGCTGGGGAGCCAGGGCCGGATTTCCGAGCCTGTGGTGATCAAGCCCGGTGACACCCACTATTCGCCCATCAGCTGGGCAGACGCTTTCGCCCTCATTGGGGAGCACATCAACGCCACCACGCCGGACAAGTGCGTGTTTTATACCTCTGGCCGCACCGCCAACGAGACCGCATTCATGTACCAGTTGTTCGCCAGAAGCCTTGGCACCAACAACCTCCCGGATTGTTCGAACATGTGCCATGAGTCCTCCGGCAGCGCACTGAACCCCACCATCGGAATCGGCAAGGGCACGGTGTCCCTGGAGGACATCCAC
This sequence comes from Arthrobacter sp. B0316-5-4, assembly GCF_059090325.1. Taxonomy (NCBI): domain Bacteria; kingdom Bacillati; phylum Actinomycetota; class Actinomycetes; order Micrococcales; family Micrococcaceae; genus Arthrobacter; species Arthrobacter sp. B0316-5-4. The sequence continues at coordinate 666,646 of NZ_JBNHFN010000004.1, read as the reverse complement.
CACGCGGAGCTGGTGTTGGTGGTTGGCCAGAACCCCGGAACGAACCACCCCCGGATGCTGTCAGCGCTGCGGGACTGCAAGAACAACGGCGGAAAGATCGTTGCCGTCAACCCGCTTCCCGAAGCGGGACTGTTGAACTTCAAGGACCCGCAGTCCCTCAACGGAGTGATCGGTGGCGGCACCACCATCGCCGACGAGTTCCTGCAGATCAAGGTGGGCGGAGACCTCGCACTGTTCCAGGCGCTGGGCCACCTGCTCCTGGAGGAGGAGAAACTCAACCCGGGGACCGTCGTCGACCATTCCTTTATCTCGCAGCAGACCGAAGGCTTCGCTGCCTACGCGGAGGCCCGGTCCGTGGTGGACTGGGATGAAACGGAGCGCGCCACCGGCCTGACCCGCGCGGAGATCACCAAGGCGGCGAAAATGATGGCTGCCTCCAAGGCGACCATCATTTGCTGGGCGCTGGGCCTGACCCAGCAGCCCCACTCGGTGGATACCTTGCGTGAAATCATCAACCTCCTGCTGCTCCAAGGGAACTTCGGCAAGCGGGGTGCCGGAGCCTGCCCGGTCCGCGGCCACTCGAACGTGCAGGGCGACCGCACCATGGGCATCTGGGAGAAGCCCAAGGAGTCGTTCCTTGCGGCCCTGGACGAGGAGTTCGGCTTCCGGATGCCGCGCGACCACGGCTATGACTCGGTGGAAACCCAGCACGCCCTCGAGAAGGGTGAAGTGGATGTCTTCGTGTCCATGGGCGGCAACTTCGCCGCGGCAGGTTCGGACACGGCAGCACTGGAAGAAGGCCTGAAACGTGCGGGGCTGACGGTCCACATTTCCACCAAGCCCAACCGTGCCCACGTGGTCCACGGCAAGACGTCCTTGATCCTGCCTACGCTGGGCCGTACCGACACCGACGACAAACACCCCACGGGTAAGCAGTTCCTCTCCGTGGAGGACTCCATGTCGGTCATCCACAAGACGCAGGGACGGCTGGAACCGGTCTCGGAGCACCTGCTCAGTGAACCGGTGATCGTAGCCCGCATGGCACAGGCAACCCTTGGGGATGACCATGGCGTGGACTGGCGGGCCATGGCGGAGGACTACGACGTGATCCGGGACCACATCTCGCGTGTCATTCCTGGATTTGAAGACTTCAACGCCCGGGTGCGCACCAAGAATGGTTTCGTCCTGCCCAACCCGCCCCGCGATACCCGTACCTTCGCCACCGACATCGGCAAGGGGCGCTTCAGCGTTCGTCCACTGGAGTATTTGGAAGCCCCCGCCGGCCACCTGATCCTGCAGACCGTGCGAAGCCACGACCAATACAACACCACGTTCTATGGGCTGGATGACCGTTACCGTGGAGTCTCGGAGGGCCGCCGCGTGATACTCGTCCATTCCGCTGACCTGGTGGAGCTTGGCTTCGAGGACCGTGACCTGGTGGACGTCATCTCCACCTTTGCCGGCTCGGAAAGGCGGGCCAACAAATTCCGGCTCGTCGAGTACCCGACAGCCAAGGGCTGCGCTGCCGCCTACTTCCCGGAAGCCAACGCACTGGTACATCGCGAGTTGGTGGCCAGGGAATCCAACACCCCGGGCTACAAAGCGATGACGGTGCGCTTCGTCCGGCACGAAAGCGAGGTGGCCTGACATGGGACGCGTAACCCAGCGCCGCAAGGTGCACAAGTTCGTCCTGGACGGCTCTCCCCAGGCGCTGGAGCACCCAGTCCGGTTCAAGGAAGACGTCCTGGCCGTGGAGGAGCCCCTGGAGATCCGGCTGGGCGACATGTCCTTCTCGGTGACCATGCGTACGCCGGGTGACGACTTTGATCTCGTCGCAGGATTCCTGGTGTCCGAGGGCATCATCTGGGAGCCTTCGCAGTTGATCTCCGAGCGGTTCTGCTCGGGGGAGGACGAGAACGGCGTGCAGACCTTCAACGTTGTTGACGCCCAGCTGCGCCCCGATGTGGTACGCCCGGACACCGGACGGAATGTGTACACCTCAAGCTCGTGCGGCATCTGTGGCACGGACTCCATCGAGGCGGTCCGCAAATCCTCGCACCACACGCCGCAGGAGGACGACGTCACCGTTCCGGTAGGCGTCCTTGCTGCCCTCCCGGACCGCCTCCGCGAGGCGCAGGCGGTTTTCGAGAAGACAGGCGGCGTCCATGCCGCCGGGCTGTTCAGGATTCACGACGACGGCACTTCAGAGCTGCTCTGCCTGCGGGAGGATGTGGGGCGCCACAACGCGGTGGACAAGGTGGTTGGCTGGGCTTTGCGTGCCGGCATGCTCCCGTTGCGGGGGACAGTGCTGCAGGTTTCGGGCAGGGCGTCCTTCGAGCTCGTCCAGAAGGCTGCGATGGCGGGCATACCCGTGCTGGCCGCAGTCAGTGCTCCATCCAGCCTCGCAGTGGAGTTGGCCGTGGAATCGGGCATCACCTTGGCGGGGTTCAGCCGGGGTTCCAGCCTCAATGTGTACGCGGGACGGGACCGGATTACGGGGGAGCCGGGTTCTTAAGGTCACCCTGTCGGTTCGCCGGTCACTTGGCTATTGAGCTGGAACAACGTAGATTTTATCCATCGAATGGAACCGTGGGTATCAGGAACAGGCGTTGAAAAACAGCCTGTGGGGAACCTGCCATCACGCCGTGTCCTTAAAGCCTACGCCCAAAGGGGAATTAATTGCACGACGACCGCCGGATCACTGAACAGCGTCTCGATCGATTTGTTCGGGAACGCATTCTTCCGGCCATCTATGGCAGGGCCATACCGTTGGACCTCAGCAGTTGGGATGCTCCTGGTGAGCCGGTGCCCGTCGCCGAGGCCATGCGCCAGCTATTCACCCCGCAGGAGCAGGGCGCCGCATGGGGCAAGGCCTGGAGCACCAAATGGCTGCGTTTGCAGGGCGAAGTGCCCCAGGACTGGGGAATGTCGGATTCCACCGAGGTGGAGATCATCGTGGATCTTGGGTTCAACAGCGATGTCCCCGGTTTCCAGTGCGAAGGTACCGCTTGGCGGGCGGACGGCAGCATCATCAAGGCGATCTCGCCCAGGAACTACCACGTTCCCCTGAAACTTCTTGGCGGCGGACACTCAGTGGACTTCTATGTGGAGGCCGCGGCCAACCCGGACGTAGCGCAGGGATGGTCCTTCGCGCCCACCCCGCTGGGGGACAAGGCGACCTCCGGTGACGAACCCCGTTACCGCCTGGGCCGGATCGCCATGGCGGAGCTGAACGAAACTGTGTGGGAACTCAACCAGGACATCTGGACCCTCAGCGGGCTGATGCATGAGCTGCCCACCGAGTTGCCCAGGCGCAACGAGGTCCTGCGCGCCCTGGAACGCATGCTGGACATCATGGACCCCGACGACGTCGCCGGTACCGCCGCCGCTGGCCGGGAAGCCCTCCGGGAGGTCCTCAGCAGGCCGGCGTATGCGTCCGCCCACCAACTCCTGGCCACAGGCCATGCACACATCGACTCGGCGTGGCTGTGGCCAGTCCGTGAGACCATCCGCAAATGTGCCCGGACTTTCTCCAACGTGGTGGCCCTGATGGACGAGGACCCGGACTTCGTCTTCTCCTGCTCCTCCGCCCAGCAGATGGCGTGGATGAAGGAGTACTTCCCCGAGCTCTTCGTCCGGATCAGGGAGAAGGTCAAAGCCGGACAGTTCGTTCCCGTCGGCGGTATGTGGGTGGAGTCCGACACGAACATGCCCGGTGGGGAGGCCATGGCACGCCAGTTCGTGGAGGGCAAGAGCTTCTTCCTGAAAGAGTTCGACGTCGAATGCCAGGAAGCATGGCTGCCGGATTCCTTCGGCTACTCCGGAGCGATCCCACAAATCGTCAAGGCCGCCGGATCACGTTGGTTCCTCACCCAAAAGATCTCCTGGAACAAGGTCAACAGGATGCCGCACCACACGTTCTCGTGGGAAGGGATCGACGGGACCAGGCTGTTCACGCACTTCCCTCCCGTTGACACCTACAACGCGGAGTTGCACGCCAGGGAGTTGGCCCATGCCGAGCGCAACTACCGCGACCACGGCCGCGGCACCATGTCGCTGGTGCCGTTCGGCTATGGCGACGGCGGTGGCGGGCCAACGCGCGAAATGGTCGCTGCCGCGCACCGCACCGCGGACCTGGAAGGATCGCCGAAGGTCCGAATGGGCACGGCCCGGGATTTCTTCACCAAAGCCGAGGCCGAGTACGCGAACCTGCCGGTATGGGTGGGGGAGATGTACCTGGAGATGCACCGTGGAACGTACACGAGCCAGGCCAAGACCAAGCGGGGAAACCGCCGCAGCGAGCACCTTCTCCGTGAGGCAGAGCTCTGGTGCTCCACGGCCGCCGTCCGCCTCGGCGCGGATTACGCGTACCCCTATGAGGAGCTCAAACGGCTCTGGCAGCTGGTCTTGCTGCAACAGTTCCACGACATCCTGCCCGGCAGTTCCATCGCCTGGGTCCACCAGGATGCGGAACGCAATTATGAGGCCATTGCGCGCGACCTTGAAGAGATCATCAGCGCCGCTGCGAAGGCCCTGGTGGGACCAGGCGGCACCGAGTACCTGCTCAATGCTGCCCCGCACGTGCGCGCCGGAGTCCTTGCTTTAGGTGTCGGTGCAGCAAGCACCCCGAGCCCGGCCGTGCAGGTCCAGGATGACACCGAAGGCTTCGTCCTGGACAACGGCGTCATCCGCGCCGTCCTGAATTCCGATGGCCTCATCACTTCGCTCGTGGACCATGCCAGCGGCCGTGAGGCCATCGCGCCGGGCCAGGCGGGCAACCTGCTGGAGCTGTTCAGGGACACCCCGAACGAGTGGGATGCCTGGGACATCGAGGAGTTCTATCGTCGAAACGTCACCCCGCTGACCCGGGCGGACAGCGCCGACCTCGAGCGCACCGCAGCGGGCGCCGTCGTGGTTGTCAAACGCAAGGTGGGCTCCTCCACCATCACGCAGCGCATCACGCTCGACGCCGGCTCGAAGTCACTGGGCATCGCCACCGCGGTGGACTGGCAGGAGCGCGAAAAGATGCTGAAGATCGCCTTCCCGCTGGACGTCCGTGCTGACCGGTCTGCGTCCGAGACACAGTTTGGGCACGTGTTCCGGCCCACCCACACGAACACTTCGTGGGAAGTGGCCAAGTTCGAAATCTGCGCCCACCGTTGGATTCACGTCGCCGAACCCGGATACGGGGTGGCGGTCAGCAACTCCTCCAGCTATGGCCACGACGTCACCAGGGCGGTCCGTGAGGACGGCGGAACGACGACGACGGTACGCACCTCGCTGCTGCGCTCCGCCCGTTTCCCGGACCCGGAAGCGGACCGGGGCGAACACACCCTTGAACTGTCCATCAGGCCCGGTGCAGGGATAGCTGACGCCGTGGAGGAGGGTTACCGCACCAACCTGGCGCCCCGGTACGTCACGGGCGGGCACGCCGTGGAGCCGCTGGTCTCAGTGACCAATCCGGCGATCGTGGTGGAGGCGGTCAAACTGGCTGAGGACGGATCGGGCGATGTGGTCGTCCGGCTCTACGAATCCTTGGGGGAGCGCTCGACCGGCAAGGTCGCACCCGGATTCCAGGCTCAAGGCGTCGCGGCCACGGACCTGTTGGAACGCCCCGTGGATGCCCCCGGCGTCGTGGTGCAGGAAGGCTCCGTGGTGGACCTGGTGCTCCGCCCGTTCCAGTTGGTGACCTTGCGCTTCAGCCGCGGCTAGACGTCGTGTTGTAGCCGTTTCACGAAGAGCTTGGTTCGTTCCTGCCGGGGTGCGCGCAGCACCTCGGCAGCAGGGCCGCGTTCCACCACGACACCGCCGTCCATGAAGATGACTTCGTCCGCCACATGCTGCGCGAAGGCCAGCTCATGGGTGACGATCACCATGGTCCACCCCTCTTCGGCGAGTTCCTTGATGACGCCTAGGACGTCACCCACGAGCTCCGGATCCAGGGCGGAGGTGGGTTCGTCGAACAGGAGGAGCTGGGGTTTCAGGGCAAGTGCCCGGACGATTCCGACGCGCTGCTGCTGGCCGCCCGAAAGCTCAAAGGGATAAGCGTCGCGCTTGTCGGCAAGACCCACGCGTTCCAGCAACCGTTCGGCCTCGGCGATGGCCTCGGCCTTGGGGCGCTTCTGGACCTGGACCGGCCCCTCAATGATGTTCTTCAGCACGGTCATGTGCGGGAACAGGTTGTAGTGCTGGAAGACCATGGCGCTGCGGTCGCGGAGGGCGGCCACTTCCTTCTTGCCCACTTTGGCCCCGAAATCGATGGCAAGCTCACCTGAGGCATCACCCTGGCCGAAGGTGACGGTGCCGCCGTCGGGAATTTCCAACCCGTTGAGCGAACGCAACACCGTGGTCTTACCCGAGCCTGAAGGCCCGATCAGGGCCACCACCTGGCCGCGGCGGATATCGATGTCGATGTCACGCAGTACCTGGTTGCTGCCAAAGGCCTTGGCGAGGTTCCTCGCCTCCAGTACCGGGGCGGCCTGCGGTTCCGGGGTATTAGTGGGCGACATAGCGGTCCAATCTCCTCTCAACGGCGGACTGCGCGGTGGAGAGGACCAGGCAGATAACCCAGTAGACCAAGGCTGCCTGCAGGTACAGGGCCATGAACTCCTGGCTGAAAGCGGCAATCTGCTGGGCATTGCGGAACAGTTCGGTGACCAGGATCAAGGATGCGAGGGACGTGTCTTTGACCAGGGAAATGAAGGTGTTGGACAACGGCGGGACGGACACCCTGGCGGCCTGGGGAAGGATGATGCGCAGCAGTGCCTGCGGGCGCGACATGCCGATGGTGTGTCCGGCCTCCCACTGGCCTTTAGGCACCGAGAGGATGGCCGCGCGGATGATTTCGGCAGCGTAGCCGCCCACGTTCAGGGAGAAGGCAATGATCGCACTGGGCCATGGATCCAGCTTGACGCCGATGCTGGGCAGGCCGTAAAAGATCACGAAAAGCTGCACCAGCAGGGGAGTACCGCGAATGACTGAGACGTAGAAGCGACCGATCCCGGACAGGACCACGTTGGGGCTCAGCCGCAGCAGGGCGACCAACAGGGCCAGCACCAGGCCAAAAGCGAAGGACGCGAGCGTGAGGGGGATGGTCCCCGTCACGGCCCCTGTAATCAGGGGACCGAAGGAGCTCCAGATGAGGTCCCAGTTCATCTATTTGGTGACGTCCGCGCCGAAGTACTTGGTGGAGATCTTCGCCAGGGTTCCGTCGGACTGGAGATCGGCGAGGGCCTTACTCACGGCCGTGCTGAGTTCCGTGGATCCCTTGCGGAAAACGAAGGCGCTCTCGGTCTTGTCCGGCGCCTCAGCTGCGACCTTCAAACCGGAGTCGGGGGTGGTCTTCGCGTAATCGAGGTAGGTGAGCTTGTCGTTCACCGTGGCATCCACGCGTCCCTGCTGAACGAGCGTGGCCGACTGGGCCCACCCCTCAACTGCCTGGACGTTCGCGCCGGCTTCGACAGCCATCTTGTAGAAGTTGCTGGTCAGCGACTGGGCGGTGGTTTTGCCCTTGAGGTCGGCGAAGCTGTTGATGCTGTTGTTATCGGACTTGGTGACCACCACGCCGGTGGACACGGTGTACGGCGTGGAGAACTCGTACTTGGCCTTGCGTTCGTCATTGATGGAGATCTGGTTCGCGATGGTATCGAAGCGCTTGGCTTCCAGGCCCGCGAAGATGCCATCGAACTGGGTTTCCTGGAACGTTGCCTTCACGCCAAGCTTGTCGGCCACTGCCCGTGCGATCTCGACATCGAACCCTGTCAGGTCCCCGGCGCCCTCGGCATGGAAAGTGAACGGGCGGTAGGTGCCTTCGGTGGCGATAACCAGCTCGCCTTTGGACTTCACGTCCGAGAGGGAGGTGTCTCCGCCGGACTGGGCAGGAGTGGACCCGCCACCGCAGGCGGAAAGTGCGAGGGCGACCGAGGCCAGGGTGGCAGCGAGGACTGTGCGGCGGGTGCGAAGGCTGTTCATGGTGCCATCTTAGCCATCACGCGGGACCCGGCTTGGTGGATGCCCGGTGGGGGCGGCGATTTGGCCGTTAAAAAGGCTGAGTGGGGGCGGTCCCCAACAGCCCGCCACCACTCATCCCCCCAATTGTGATCCGGTGGGCGCCACATCCACCGGAAACCCGTTCTCTGATTCCGGTGTCAGGCTGCAGCCGCTTTCACACATTCATGATTGTGCCACGATCTAATGCTTTTGTGAAAGTCTTACGCCAAGAGTCGTTGTTTTCTACGGGCGTAAGCCTTCGAAAACCAGATTCCGGCCAGCCCGATGCACGTGGCCATGGCCGCCGAGTAGTTGATGAGCACCCGCAGCCAGGCCTCTGAAAACGGAATCAGCGGAAAGAACTGGGAGAGCAGCAGCAGGCAGAGACCCAGGAGCAGGAACCCGGAAGCCACACGCAGCAGCACGGGAGCCGTGCTGGCCACCGTCCGCCAGATCGCAGGCACCAAGCAAGCGGCAACAAACCCGGGATACAGCCGGCCCATGGCCGCATAGCCGTCCAGCGAAGGCCCCCACGTGAGCCCGCTCATGCCGGCCGAGGAACCCCGCGTGTCCGTGATGGCGAAGAAGTAGATGGTCAAGGCTCCCACCAGCACCGCCGCGGTGATACCGATGGGTCCGCGGATTGCGCGCACGGCCGATGCTGATCCGAACGCCATGGCGATCTTGATGCCCATGAAGTAGAACGTGGCATACAGGAGGAAGCGCAGCACCAGGTTGCCGATGTTCATCCCGCCAAGCCAGCCGTCAATGACCAGGTACGGCGCTTCGATGCTGATGAAAATGCTCAGCGTGATCAACGAGAAGATGTAGAAAACATCCCTGTTCTCGCCGCGCAACGCGCTGGGGATTCGTGCGAGGGTTATCGCGAGGCAAACAACCAGCGTGACCCAGGGCAGGACAGCCGTCATCCGAGGTTCTCCCAAATTCTTTCAGTACGTTCGTGGTCTTGTTCTTGGCGGCGCAGAGTCTTACCGAGCGCCAGGAGCCGTTCGCCGGCCAAGGTCACCAGTGAACTCTGCGTCATGGCGTCCAAGGCTTTCCTGCGGGCATCCGGCGGCCAACCCGCCTCCGCTTCGGTGATGAGCCCGCCGGCCACCAGCCCTCCCGCGGGCCCCACCCCGGCAGCACGCGACGTTGCTACAGCGAGTTCGGGCGGAAGCCTGTTGGCTGTCAGGTGGGCCGAAAAGTTCTGCGGAGCGATCCCGGTGGCGACACTGACGCGGTGCCGCAACTCGCCGTCGTCGATCGCGTCCACCCAGTTCCGCACGGACGTGGGGTGCGGCGGCTCCGAAAGGTGCGGGGCAGGGTCGGAACCCGGTTCGCTGCGCTCCACCACGGCCCGCAATAAATCGATGGTGGCCACTTGGCTCACAAGTTCGCAGGGCGTCGGCGGAACGGGGTCGCCACGAAGCTCCGAGTAGAGGTCGAAAGTGGAGAGCGCCTGCACGGGATTGATATGGAAGCCGCGGCTGATGCTGACCAGGGTGGATTCTGCCACCTTGCCGCGAACCAGCTGCTGGGCAAGGGTTGTCCTCTTGATGCCGGCGATCCTGCAGACGTCTGCAGTGCTGGCATCGGGCGCAACGCCGTGAAGCCAGCGCTGGAACGCCTTGGACTGTAAGGGCATGTGGAACTTTCAGGAACGTGTCGCAGGGGCAGCCCGGTTTCGCTCATCGGGCAACCGGAAGTGGGAGTACGAATCGATTTTACGCTGACGCCACATTGAATTATGCTTGATGATTGAACCCGTTGGTCCGTACACCCCCCAAGTCCGGACCAACGGGTTTTTCCATGCCTGCGGGAATCGCAGCCTGATTCCCTGCGTTTCCTTGCTGGAGGATAGACACAATGACTGCAACCTTGGTGGCCAAGGATCTTGCCGGTGGTCACGGCCACCGCACCCTTTTTTCGAAACTTTCCCTCACCGTAGCGCCCGGCGACGTCGTTGGCGTGGTGGGAGCGAACGGCGCGGGCAAATCGACGCTGCTGCGCATCCTGGCCGGTGTCGACCAGCCGCAGGAGGGAACCGTCAGCCTAGCGCCGTCGGACGCCTTCGTGGGCTGGTTGCCGCAGGAACATGAACGCACGGAAGGCGAGACCATCGCCGCGTACATTGCCCGCAGGACAGGCTGCGCCAAGGCCACAACGGAGATGGAGTCCACCGCTGAAGCGCTCGGATCCGGTGCTCCAGGAGCCGACGACGCCTACTCCCTGGCGTTCGACCGTTGGATGGCGTCCGGGGCCGCAGACCTCGAAGACCGCATCCCGGCCGTCCTGGCCGACCTCGGCTTGGAACTGGGTACCGATGCGCTCATGACGGGGCTCTCCGGCGGACAGGCGGCCCGCGTGGCATTGGCCGCGCTGCTGCTCAGCCGCTTCGACGTGGTTTTGCTGGACGAACCCACCAACGACCTTGATCTGGACGGCCTGGCCCGGCTTGAGTCGTTTGTCCAGGGCCTGCGCGGCGGCGTGGTACTGGTCTCCCACGACCGCGAATTCCTGGCCCGGTGCGTAACGGCCGTGGTGGAGCTGGACCTCGCACAGAATTCCGTCGCCGTATACGACGGCGGCTACGAGGCTTTCCTGGAAGAACGCGACATTGCCAAACGCCATGCCCGCGAACGCTACGAGGATTTCGCAAACACCAAGGCGGACCTCGTTTCCCGCGCCCGCACGCAGCGTGAATGGAGCTCCCAGGGCGTCCGGAACGCCATGAAGAAGAACCCGGACAACGACAAGATCCGTCGTGCCGCCAGCACCGAATCCTCCGAGAAGCAGGCCCAGAAAGTCCGTCAAATGGAGTCCCGCATCGCCCGCCTCACCGAGGTGGAGGAGCCCCGCAAGGAGTGGCAGCTGCAGTTTAGCATCGGCCAGGCGCCCCGCTCAAGTGCCGTCGTCGCCACCCTGCGCAACGTCGTCGCGCGCCAAGGCGACTTCACGCTCGGACCGGTAAGCCTCCAGCTCAACGGTGGTGAGCGCATCGGCATCACCGGACCCAACGGTGCCGGCAAGTCCACACTGCTCAGGCTGCTGCTGGGAACACAGCAACCGGACGACGGCGACGCTTCCATGGGTGCCTCGGTGGCCGTCGGCGAGATTGACCAAGCCCGCGGACTGCTCGACGGCGGCAGCAACCTTGGGGACGCGGTTGAAGCTGTGCTGGTGGACTGGAATGCGGCGGACGTCCGCACGCTCCTGGCCAAGTTCGGCCTGAAGGCCGACCACACTTCCCGGACAGTGGATTCGTTGTCACCGGGGGAGCGGACCCGTGCCGCGCTCGCATTGCTGCAGGCCCGCGGCGTGAACCTGCTGGTGCTTGACGAGCCCACCAACCATCTGGACCTCCCCGCGATCGAGCAGCTTGAAGAGGCGCTGGAAAACTACGAAGGCGCACTCTTGCTGGTCACCCACGACCGCCGCTTGCTGGAAAACGTACGGCTCGATTCGCGCTGGCACGTGGACAACGGCCACGTCCGGGAGCTCCATCACACCCCAAGCCAGGAGAAGTAACCATGAGCATGGACCGCGTGGCCTGGAGCTCGCTGTACAACATCACCACCGCCAAGTCAGGCTCCAAGCCGTTCTCGAAGGAAACGCTAAAACGGGTGATGGCTTTTGCCGCCCCGCACAAGGGCAAGCTCATTGCCTTCGTCATCGCGTCGATCGCGGGAGCGTTCCTGGCTGTCGCAACTCCGGTCCTTGCGGGCCAGGTGGTTGATGCCATCATCGCCAACGCCGGGGTAGGAACGGTTATCTGGTTGGCCGTCCTCATCGCGATCGTGGCCGTGGGCGAAGCAGGCGTAGGCCTGCTGACGCGCTGGTTGTCATCGATCATTGGCGAAGGCGTCATCGTAGACCTGCGCACCCGGGTCTTTGACCATGTGCAGCGCATGCCCATCGCGTTCTTCACCCGGACCCGGACGGGTGCGCTGGTGAGCCGCCTGAACAACGACGTCATCGGGGCCCAGTCTGCCTTCGCGGGCACCTTGTCCGGCGTAGTCAGCAACGTGGTGGCTTTGGCCCTGACACTGGCAGTCATGCTCAATACTTCGTGGCTGGTCACTGTGCTGGCCATGGTGCTGCTGCCAATCTTCCTGATTCCTGCACGGCGCATGGGTTCCAAGCTGGCGGACCTCCGCCGTGAAGCTGCCGCCCACAACGCCGCCATGGGAACCCAGATGACGGAAAGGTTCTCCGCGCCCGGCGCCACTTTGGTGAAGCTGTTTGGCCGGCCGGATGAAGAGTCCCGTGAATTCGCCGACCGCGCGGGACGCGTCCGGGACATCGGTATCCGCACAGCAATGCTGCAGTTCACGTTCGTCACGGCGCTGACATTGGTTTCGGCGTTGGCCCTGGCCTTGGTCTACGGTCTGGGCGGCTGGCTGGCCCTCGGCGGCCAGCTGGCTCCGGGCGACGTTGTGGTCCTGGCGCTCCTGCTGACCCGGCTGTACGCTCCGCTGACGGCCCTGTCCAACGCGCGCGTGGAAATCATGAGTGCTTTGGTCAGCTTTGAGCGCGTTTTCGAAATCCTGGACCTGGAGCCCCTCATCACCGAGAAGCCGGACGCGGTTTCCGTGCCTGCTGGCCCGGTGGCGGTGGAGTTCGACAACGTCCGTTTCTCCTACCCGTCGGCGGACAAAGTTTCCCTGGCCTCCCTTGAAGAGGTGTCCACGTTGGACACCCGGGGCGGCGAGGAAGTCCTGCACGGCGTCAGTTTCCGGGTAGAGCCCGGCCAGACGGTGGCCTTGGTGGGTTCCTCCGGGGCGGGCAAGTCCACGGTGGCACAGTTGCTCTCCCGGTTGTACGACGTCGATTCCGGTGCTGTCCGGTTGGGCGGCCAGGCCCCCGGGACAGGCGTGGACGTCCGTGACGTCCGCTTCGATTCCCTGCGTGACACCCTGGGCATGGTCACCCAGGACGGTCACCTGTTCCACGAAACCATTGCCTCCAACCTTCGCCTTGCCCGCCCCGACGCCACCGAAGAGGACATGTGGGACGTACTCAAGCGGGCCCGCCTGGAAACAATGATCCGCTCCCTGCCCGACGGCCTGGAGACGGTAGTGGGAGAGCGGGGCTACCGGCTCTCCGGCGGCGAACGGCAGCGGCTCACCATTGCCCGGCTGCTCATCAAGCAGCCGCGCGTCGTCATCCTCGATGAGGCAACGGCCGCGCTGGACTCCACCAACGAAGCCGCCGTCCAGGCGGCCTTGGGCGAGGCGCTTGAGGGACGTACCGCCGTCGTTATTGCGCACCGGCTGTCCACCATCCGCGCCGCCGACGCCATTTTGGTGGTTGAGGACGGCAGGATCGTGGAGCGCGGTACGCATGCCGAGCTGCTGGCCGCCGACGGACGCTACGCCGAGCTGTACCAAACCCAGTTCGCGGAAGCCACGGCGGTAGCCCAGGAAGCAGTCCCGGAGTTGTAACGCCTCCCGCACCTACCGGGGTGCGGTGAGGGCCGGCAGCACGTGGTCGGTCAGGAGTGGGGCAAGGTCCCCGGGCAGCGGCGCATGGAGGTCCAGCCAGCGGATCTCGGCGATCTCCGCGGAAGGGTGTGCCAGCCAGGTGCCGGGGGCTGTGAACACGGTGGCTTCAATGGTGGTTTCAGCCTCGTTGGCGGCCGTAGCCAGCCAAACACCCACGGGTTGGAGCTCTTCGGGCGGCACGTCGATCCCGACTTCCTCCAACAGCTCACGGGAAGCAGCCTGGGCCGCGGTTTCGCCGGCTTCGGGCTTGCCACCGGGGTGCATGAATTTGTCCGTTCCGCGCTTCCGGACGGTAAGGAGGTGCCCGGCTTCGTTGTAGACGCAGACTGCGCTGACAATGATCAGGTTCATTTTTGCCTCTTCAAATGCGATTCGAGCAGCAGATCCTTCGCAGGACCACGGACATCCCAGGCGAAACTGAACGAATCCGGCCCTTCGTAGGTGTAACTGACGCGGTAATCGTCGGGATCGCACCAGTGCTCGTCCTCATGGCCCTGCTCGGAGAAGCTCATGACGTGGAAGGCCCGCCCGTCGGGAAAGAAAACGTCCATTGACTCCGGACCGGCCCCGGGCCTGAGGATGTATTCGCGAAATGCCGCGCCCGAATGGGTGGGCCAGTGCATGGTTCCGTCTTCACGGTAGTCCAGCCCGCCGTCGGCGTTCCCGCTGTAACGCACGACGCCGGTAAAGGTACCGCGGGTGCCGGTAGCCCGGTCAAGGAGGGTCCGCTCCACGTTCCAGCTGCCGGCCAGGTAGGCCCGCAGGTCCGGGGTGGGCTGCTGGTAGTTCAAGTGCCCTCGATTGGAATCGAACCAACGACACCGGCTTTAGGAGAGCCGTGCTCTATCCACTGAGCTACGAGGGCCTGTGTCCACGGCATGAAACCCATTGCTGGAGCTCAGGGCCCGGACACGACTACAAGCATACAAGCTGCCAGGGCAGTGCCTGAACACGGCTAGGCTGGCGACCATGAAAGGGCACCTGACCACAGCGGCTCCAGCCGGATCGTTCCTACCCGACGTGCGAAGCGTCCGCGCAAACATCGGAGGCTGGGCGCAGCTCAGCGTAGTCCAGTACTTCGTGGCCGAGGCCGCGGTAATCCAGGCCTGGGCTGGTCCCGAGCCCTACAGCAGGGCAACCGGGTACATCAGCGACCTCGGCGCGGTGTCCTGCGGTATCTACGAGGACAGGTCGGTGTGCTCGCCGTTGCATCTGCTTATGAACGCCTCGTTTGTGGTGCAAGGCCTGGGGCTGGTCCTTGGTGCACTGTTCCTCACCGCCGGGCTGCTGTGCGTCGCGGCGCGTCCGGGCATGCCTGCCCGGCGATTCCGGGACGCACCCAACACCCCAGCTCCCGTTCGGGTGCTCACGGTCCCGTGGCTCCTGGCGGTCGGTGTTCGCGTCCTGACCGGGGTGGCTGGTGTGGGAACAGTGTTGGTGGGCCTGGTGCCAGAGGACCTGGATTCGCCGTGGCACTTCGCCGGGGCGCTCATGTTTTTCATTGGGGGAGGGTTTGCCCTGATCCTGCTTGCCGTGCTGTGGTTCCGGCAGACCCCGGTGAGTTGGTTCCTCGGCGCGTGCGGCCTGGTCTGTATCGGTGCGCTCACTATTGGCGGGATCACCGGAATGCATGTGCCCCAGCCCGGCACCCTGGAGCGGTTGATGGGCTACCCCGTCACCGTTGGATTGGCAGCGGCGGGCCTGGTGATCGCCCAACGGGTGCAGCGGCATCGCAGGGAGATCAAGGCAGGGTGAGGTGGCCTGGGCCCGGGACTTCGCACCCTTTTCCGCCGAGCGCACCCGTCATCCCTGGTGCGCTGGGCGGGTAGTGGTGCGCCCCTCGCGAAGAGGTGGTGCGCCGGGCGGGTAGGGGTGCGCCTCTCGTGAACAGGTGGTGCGCTGGGCGGGTAGTGGTGCGCCGCTCGCGAACAAGTGGTGCGCTGGGCGGGTAGGAGCACGGAAAATCAGGCGGTCTTTGCGCCCTTCCGCCCCAGGAACACGGCAGCCACGCCGCAGAGGAGACTGACCAGGAACAGCACCCACGACGCGATGGTGAGGCCGGAAGCCAAAGCCACGGCACCGGCGTCGGGCGTTTCGGCGGCCAGCATGGAATCGATGGCCACGTTGGACCACAGGTGGGCCACTGCGAACAGCAACGGAGCGGCACACATGGCCCAGCGCCAGGACTTGCGGGCCACGTTGGTGCCGATCAGCAACAGCCAGCTGAAGCCGAAAATCAGGGGGAACAACGTGCCGGCGGTCTTGTGGACGTAGTTCAACTGGCCGCGCGCGGACTCGTCCATCGCGGCGCGAAGCTGCGCCACGTACTCCTGCGAGAACCCGCCGATCAGCGAGTCCGGCATGGCCAGGCCACCGGAGAGCTGCGTCATCTGGTTCAGGGTCAGCAGGTGCAGGTACCAGAACAGGAACAGGCTGGCCACGACGCCCGCGATCACAATGAGCTTGGAGTTGCTCTGGGCCTTCTGCGGGGTGCGCTGGGTGGTGGTGTTGATCACGGGAGGCAGCGAGTGATCGGGAACCACTGCCTTTGCTCCGTGCTTCTTGATGCGCTGCGCTGGTGTCTTGGCCATGTCATTCATTATCCCGCCACATAAGCTGGACCCATGACCACCGGCAGGCACACCGCAACTGAACTCGATCCAGCACTCGACGATTACCAACTGGCCAGCGCCCTGGTCCGCGAAGCAGGCCAACTGGCGCTGCTCATGCGGATGGGCGGCCTGCAGGGGGAACGGAAGACGTCGGTGTCCGACGTCGTCACGGCAGCCGACCACGCGGCCGAGGCTTACGTCCTGGAACAGTTGCGGCGCTGCCGCCCGGAAGACGGCATCCTGGGCGAGGAAGGCGCATCGGTGACCGGCACCAGCGGCCGGACCTGGGTGATCGACCCCGTGGACGGAACCTACAACTTCCTGCACGGCTCCACCTATTGGTGCTCGGCCATTGCCCTGAAGCGTGACGATTCGGACCACGGTGGCAACCCCGTGGTGGACCCCGAGGTGTTGCTCGGCGCCATCTACCAGCCCGAACTGGACAAGCTGTGGCTGGGCGGACAGGAACAGGCCGCCACGCTGAACGGCGATCCCATTTCAGGTTCCGGGGACCGCGCGGTGGGCGAGATCTGCGCCGCAACCTACATCCACCCCACGTGGCTGGCCGATCCACGCACGGCCATGCCCTGGCACGCCGCAGCCATCACGGCAGCGTCGCTGCGCATGTTCGGTTCAGGTTCCTGCGACCTCGGCCGCGTCGCCGACGGCGAACTCGGGTGCTGGTTCCAGCACAGCTGCCCCGAATGGGACTGGCTCCCCGGCAAGGCGATCGTCCGTGCGGCCGGCGGGGACACCGCCGTCGTGAAGGTCAACGGAATGAACTGGTTCGTCGCTGGAGGCTCGACGGCGGTCCGCGACTTAAGCGCGGCCCTCGCCTCTGTTCCCCAGTTCGCCTAGGGGCCCGAAAGCGGCGTTAACCCCTTCGGGTACCACCGCGAACTGCCACCGTTTGCCCTTGTTACTTTGCACCGGGGGGCGACTGCCCCCACGGTCTCAGCTGCAGAACAGCCCTGTCCTGCAGCGTTCGCAAGGGGGAAGTACTTGAACAGCAAGAGCAAGCTGTGGCCCACAGCCGTCGGCGTTACCGCCGTCTCGGCTTTGGCCATCGGCCTCGTCGCCGCACCCGCGGCAAATGCAGCACCCACTGACGTGATTTCGCTCGGCAGTGGACAGATCATCGATGGTTCCGTCCTGGCCATCCCGAACTTCGCCAACCTCGCCGCTAATGGCGCAGCAACCGCCCAGCAGATCGGCACTCCGCCCACCGGTCCGGCGGTTATCGAGAACAGCGACCCGCTCGACCTCAGCGCCGTGTTCGGCGTCGTCAACGTCGGCGCGGGCAACATTCCGCTGCTGCAGAACAACGGCATCATCCAGGTTGGCGCGGTCAGCCAGTACGGCAAGGCCGTCAACGACGGCTCCTCGGAAGCCTTCTCCGGCACCGTAAGCGGCGCCCCCGGACTGGTCACGCTGCCCGCGGGCCTCCCAACCTCGGGCGACCCGTCCATCCCCGCGGCCCGCATCACGGCCGGTACCGCCGCCATCCTCGGTGGCACCGACCTGGTGAACCTCAACCTGGACATCACCACCCTTGCCGCAGCAGCCAAGAAGGACCAAGGCGCTGCACCGCAGGGTGCCTACGCCGTCGCAGGCGTCTCGGCGAACGTTGGCGGCACCTTGGTGGGCGGCGTCTCCACAGCACTCACTCCGTTGCTTAACACCGCCAACGTGGCCTTGTCCGCTGTTGGCCTGCCCATCACCAACCCGCTTGCCAGCGGCGTCATCGAGATCACCGAGGCTGACCTGTTGGCTGCGGCCGGTGTCGCGGACCTGAACTCGCTGCCTGCCGGGACCGACCTCGTCTCCTTCCTGCCGGCTGCCGTGTCCACCAAGATCCAGAGCATCCTGGCCACCACCCTGTCCAGCACCCGCGCCGCGGTTCAGGCATTGCCTGACACCCTCCCGCCGCTCGGCCTGCCGAACGTCGCCAAGACCACGGCCCTGCTTGCAGTCACCACCCTGGAAACGGCAGTCAACGGTTTGGTAGGGGGCCTGGCCACAAGCCTGGTCACTCCTTTGGGCAACGCATTGACGGCCCTGGTTTCGGCCAAGGTCAACGTCCAGGAAACAGCTCCGTCGGGTGCCTTCACCCAGCGCGCCCTGCAGGTTGGTATTGCCGGTGGCTCCATTGCCACCGTCAACCTCGCCAGCGCCACAGTTGGTCCCAACCTGGACGCAGCGGCCATCCCGCTGGTCAACACCGACACCATGGCCATCAGCGGTGGCGTTGCACTCCTGGCACTGCTCACCTGGCTGTTCGTCCGCTCGCGCCGCCAGACTGCGGTAGCTGCTGCCTGATCGCTGTGAGCGCATCAGGCAACAGCGAAAGGAGAACGCCTCATGTACGGCCATAACTGGACTGCAGGCGGCACAGCAGCCGGCGGTACCGCCCTCGCTGTTACCGGTGCCCCAACCCTTGGTTGGGTCATCCTGGTGGGTGTCGCACTGCTGATTACCGGCTTCGTGGTCCTGCGTAACAGCAGGCTCAAGGCTGCGAAGCGGGATACGGGCCCCAACCCGTAGCACCACCGGCGGGACGGCTCCTGCAAGGGCCGTCCCGCCACCCCCTACCTCCCATCCCGGCCGATCGGCCAAGCCCCAAGCATCGGAAATACATGTCGGTACTCGAATCCGCCCAGGCATTGGCTTTTGTGCTGCTGGTGGTTTTTCTGTCGTACATCCTGGTGATCCTGGTCCCGTTCCTTCGGCGAAAGCCTGATCCCGAAGGCGATCCCGGCAGCTTCTCGTGGCATGTGTTCATCCCGTGCCGTGACGAGGAAGTGGTGATCGGCAAGACCCTTGAACTGCTCCGGGCGCAATTCCCGCAGGCCCACGTCTGGGTTGTCGACGACGACAGCGACGACGCCACTGCGGACCTCGTCAGCGCGGCCTCCCACCAGGACGACATGATCCACCTGGTCCGCCGCCGGCGTCCGCTCGCGCGCACCGGTAAGGGCGACGCCCTTAACGCCGCCTACCGGTCGTTGGACTCATGGCTGCCCGCCGGCGTCGACCGTTCTTCGGTGATCGTCCTGGTGGTCGACGCCGATGGCCACCTTGCCGGCAATGCCTTCCGGCAGGCGGCCGGTCCGCTCGCATTCGGTGACCCCGAGGTAGGTGCCGCCCAGACCGCCGTCTGGATGTCCAACCTGGACGATCCCGACCTCCAGGGCGGCACAGGCCGGGAACGGATCAAGCGCTCGTTCGGCCGCTACCTGGTCCTGATGCAGGACATGGAATTCAGGACCACCATCGCGGCCATGCAGTCCCTGAGGCGGCACACGCTGACGGTCGGGTTGGGCGGAAACGGCCAATTTACCCGGTTGTCCGCGCTCGATGCCATCGCCAGGACCTCAGGCCAGCCATGGCACGGTGCCTTGCTGGAGGACTACGAACTGGCCATCCACATCATGCTGGGCGGCTACAAAACGGTCTACATGCATGACACGCACGTGGCCCAGGAAGCTCTGCCGGACCTGCGGCGGCTCCTGACACAACGGACGCGCTGGTGCCACGGCGGGATGCAGTGCAGCACCTACCTGAAACGGATCTTTGAGTCGCCGTACTTCAGCAACGTCGGCGCCATCGAATCCAGCTACTTCCTCATTCAGCCCTTCATCCAGATCATCGGCCTGGTGCTGTGGCCCACCCTGTTTGTCACCATGGTGGCCCAAGGTGCCCTGACCATGGGCAGCTTCGCGGCGTGGATCTCGGCCGCGTGGTTCATCATCCCCTTGATCTTCGCAACGGGCGTCCTGCCTTTCGCCCTGTGGGGGCTCGTGTACAGGCGGCAAGTCACTCCGGAAAAGAACTTCATGACCGGCGTCGTGTGGGGCCTTGGCTATTGGCTTTACATGTACCAGAACTACGTCACCGTGCTGAGGGCAACGTACCGCCTCATCACGGGCCGGCACGGGTGGGCGAAAACACGCCGCAACCATGAGGCCGACGTCAAACTACTAGCGAAGGAAGCCTAGTGGCTGCGAGCGCCAACCTCAGCGATGTCAACGTTCCCCGGGGGCCACGCGCCATCCCCGCGCAGAAGGCCCGTGGCGGAGGGATGCTCGGGTTGCTGTTCCTGGCCGCTGCCACGGTGGCCATGCTGCAGCAGGACCACATCAGGGCAGCGGAAGCCTGGCTCATGGCCACGGTTTTCGACGGGATCCTGGGCGGGGCGTCCTACAGCGTGGACGACATCATCTTCCACAACGTGGGGGCGGGCCAGCCCTACGCCCTCATGGTGACAGGACTGTGCTCCAGCGCGGTTCTCCTGACGCCCATCGCCGCCCTGGCGGGGATCCTGTTCCTGATGGGGCGGATTCCCGTGTCGCGGCTCATGCCTGCTGCCCTTACCGCCCTGGCTATCGTGTGCCTGAGCAACGCAACCCGGTACTTCATGATCGCCGCCGCCCAACAGAGCTGGGGCCAGCAGGGCTTTGACCTCATGCACCACTTCCTGGGTTCCTTCGTGGTGATCTTCGGTTTCGTGGCCGCAATCATCGTCCTGGTGCGTGCCGCCGTCGTCCGCAAGGACCGCCCGGTTGCCAAGCGGAGGGGGCGGCGTGCGTCCTAGACGGCTGGCCGTGCTCCCGGCTCTCGCTTTCGCTTCGGCCCTGGCCCTGACCCTGGCCCTGACCGGCTGCGGTGCCGGTGCTGCTACGGACGCGGAGGTTGGCGCGGTCTCCACGGACAGTGGAATCCGCGTGGGGCAGTGCTACCTCATTTCGACTCCCGAGGAATATGGAGCCAGTAGCCATAGGGGTCCGGCGGTTGCGTGTTCTGAGCCGCACACCACCCAGACTTTCCTGGTGGCTGCTGTGCCCCAGCCGCTGTCCGAGGAGACGGAGCGTCCCCTGCACGAGCAACTCCAGAACCTCACCGCCCGTTTATGCCCGGCCGCGGAACTGCGCAGGTACCTTGGCGGCACGGAGCGCGATGCCACCACAGGAATGGCAATCACTGGTTACTATCCCACCCGCGCTGACTGGTCGGCTGGCAGCAGGACCGTGCGTTGCGACGTCCTGACAACCACGGCTGATATGGCTCCCAGGGAGAGCAGGGGCGACCTCAAAGGCGCCCTGGCTGGGCCGGGCTCCGCTCCGATCCGGCTTTGCTACGTCCAGGAAATCAAAGACGGCGTGCTGGGTTCCGAAGGTTCGGACACGTCCTGTTCCGAGCCGCATACTACTGAGGATGTCAGTGCCTGGTTTGGCCAGGACGCTTCGTTGGTGCCATTGGCCGCGCAGCAGGAACGCTGCCTTCCTTTCGTGCTCGATTTCCTGAACGTGGATGTTCTCCCCGCAGATGTGGAAGTTCGGCCGATAGTGCGCGTCGACGGCGGTGCGCGGGCTGTCCGTTGTGGCGTGGCACCGCGGCAGTCAGCGGGCCCTGAACGCTGGACCGGGACCCTTGCACCCGTTGCCGGCACGGTGAGTGGGGAAGTAGCCAATGGTTGAGACGACGGTTGGAAAATCAGCCAAGCCCGACGTCGAGGAGTTCGCTCCCGTTCCGGTGAGGTCCGGCATGGGCCCACGGCCGGGCCCGCTGCGTATGGCGGGGAGGTTCCTCGCGCGGACGTTCGGTCCCGGAGAACTGACCCTGGGGGGAGTCCGAACCCCGGCCCTCGTTGCTGGGCTGGTATCCGCCATTGCGATGCTGGTGCGGCTGTTTGTGCCGGGTCCGGTGGGGGTGGGCGACCAGGGAGATGGCAATGGCCTGGTCTGTTCCCTGGGCGTAAGTAACGTCCGGCCTTGGGACTACGCAGATTTCACGCGGTTCATCTATCCCAGCTGGACAGCCCATCCGCTGGTGGGTGAAGCCTGCGGTGCCGCCGGATCCGGTGAGCCGGTCTACTCGTCCCAGCTGGCCTTCCTGTGGTTGGGGAAGCTGGTTACCCCGCTCTTTGGCTGGGGTGGTGGTCTGGATATGCGGGCAGTGGGCATCGTCTGCTGCCTGGTTTTCGGCCTGTTGATCGCCGCGCTGGTTGCTGTGCTCCCGGGTCGTGCCAGCTTCCGGGTTCTCGTCGCCGCCTTGGTGACCGTGGTGATGGCCGACGGCGTTTTCGCTGATTTTTTCATCTCTCCCTACCCCGAACCCGCGGCTTTCCTGGGAACGCTGGGGTTGTTGGTGGCCCTGTTGAACTACTGGAACGGTGCCCGGAGCCGCTGGGTGACCATCCTGCCGGTGGTCGGTGCCGGCGTATTCACCATCGCGGCCAAACCCGAGATGGTGTCGTGGCTGCCTGTGCTGGCGTTGGCATTGTTGTGGTTGCCGCAGGGGAGCACGCGACGCTCAGGGCGCCGCGCACCAGAAGGAAGCCGATGGCGTCGTTTCGCGATGCCGCTGGTGGCGATCACGGCCATTGCAGCCTTCACCGTGGCCTTCATGGCGGCGCAACCGAAGCGCACTGCCGACCTCAACATCTACAACGCGGTCTTCGCTGAACTGCTGCCCCACAGTCCCACCCCGGAGGAGGATCTGAAATGGTTGGGCCTTGATCCGGGATTTGTTGCCGCGAGTGGCACTACAGTCGCGTCGCCGCGGTCGGCTGCGCTGAACCCGAGGTTCCACGAATTCCAGGAACAGGTGGGCGCGGGCAGGCTCGCAGCTTTCTACCTCACCCATCCTGAACGGCTCATTGGGATGGGCGAACGCGGGATCACCGCCATGCTGACACCTGAACTGGGCTACATCGGTTCGTTCATGGAGGGCCAGGGCCACGAGCCGTTCGCCAAGGACCGCCGCTTCCCGGTGGTGTTGGGTTTGTTCACCGCATTGAAGGCGGCACCCGTTGCCTTGGTGGCAATGCAACTGCTGACGCTGCTGCTTGGACTGGCTGTGGCCTTCCGCAAGAAGGCCGCCGTGGGACGCGTGGCAGTGGTGGTGGTCGTGGCAGGGTGGCTGCAGTTCTGGGTGGTCATACTGGGGTCCGGGCAGCCCGAGATCTATCGGCAGCTCCTGGTTTCCGGGTTCCACGCCGCACTATGCGTGCCGCTGCTGGTTGCACTGACCAGCATCCTCGCGTCCGGGCCGGAGAAGGCGCTGCAGCAAACTGCACCTCAAGCCATGCCGGAGGCGGGACCGGAGGAGCTACGTGATCCAGCCGTCAGTGCTTAGCTGCTTCCGCAGGCTGATCACGTTGCCGAGCCTGATCCCGGCGGCTGCGTACCGCTGCCTGATCCGGTGCAGGTGGGCTTTGACGGTTTGTTCGCTGATTCCCATGGCATCTGCCACGCCGCGCACAGGCATGGCTTCGCTGCCCAGGTAGAGTTCCGCGAGGCGTTGTTCACGAAGCGACAGCTTGATCCGCACCGGTGCCGTGTCCACCATGACGGCCGCGACTTCCGGGGGCACATAGAGCTTCCCCCTGGCCACGGAGCGGATGGCGTGCTCTATGTACTGGGGTCCGGCGGCCTTTGGCACGTACCCCAGGGCCCCTGCGGCGCAGGCTGCCCCGGCGTCCCACCCATCCAAGGCGGTGGCAAGGACGACGACGCGGAGGCCAGCCCCCACCAAATGGCGCACGGCTGGTACCAGCTCCTCGTGGCTGTCCACGGTGCCCAGCACAGCGACATCTATCCCTAGTGCGGCCCAGCCCTCGCCCTGGTCCCCGGGCGGCAGGGCGGTGGAACTGGCCCTGATCACCAAGTCCGGCGCGTGGCAGCGGAGCCAGGCGTCCAGGGTGTCGATCATTAATTGGTGGTGATCCACCACCAGCACCCGCGTCACCATTGCCGGGGCGCTTTCACGTGGACCATGATGCTGGCGCCGCTGGGGTCCGTTTGAACCCGGGGGACACCCAGGGTTTCCAGTTCGCTCCACAAGGCGGGGGTGCAGCGGCTGGGATTAAGGTTGCGCACCCTCCACGTGATCAGGATGCGGTCATCCAGGTCAGGCTCAAGGAAGACCTGGAGGTTGCCGCCGGCTTCCGCGCTGCCGCGCTCGTGACCGCCGGCTTCCGCGCTGCCGCGCTCGTGACCGCCGGCTTCCGCGCTGCCGCGCTCGGGACCGCCGCGCTCGTGACCGCCGACGGGGGTTGCCAGAAGCATGGTCACCGCCAGGACCGCCAATCGTTGCGCCTGCGGGATGCGCTCGGCAAGGTCCGGCTGGGCAGCCACGGCCACCGTGGACTCCATCTTGGCCAAGCCCAGCGCGGCGACCAGCCACGTACTGGATTGCAGCAACATCAACTGCCCCCTTAGTTGTGAGGCCAAAGCCTGCGCTTCTTCGGCCACCGTTGGATCCAGGGGAAGGTGCTGGTTCCTGGCCACCTTGGCGAACAGTTCCTGTATTTGGTGATGTGTCTGTGCCAACACGTCGGACGGCGCGGGTAGGTGTGCATCAGCGGGTCGTTCTTCCATGAAGGGCAATGCGTTTCCCTGCCGGGACACGGCCTGTTCCAGCCGGCTTTGGATGCCGATGACCGCCAGGGCTCCCAAAAGTCCCGGAATGAGGGTGATGAAGAAAATGAAGAGCCCTTCCCCGGACCCGAAACGGGGCGTCGTAGCGTAGTAGGCGCCGCTGAGGGCCGCGTTGACTCCCACCAGGAACAGGAAACCCATGAGGTCCCACCGCATGCTCAACAGAAAAACCAGGGCCGTCCCCATGAGGACGTTGAAGGCCAACGCGTTATAACCGGAGGCCAAGGTGACCGTACTCGCCGTCGCGAATCCGGAGGCAACGGATGTACCGAGCCAGCCCAGCCGCAGCCACGGCAAGTACGAGGCCCTGGTCTTTGGATCTGAAGCGAACAGCGCAAGAGTGAATCCCAGCAGGTCGAAGGCCTGCGCGCCCAGCCTCATCAGGTCCCGGTCGCTTCCGTCCAAGGAGTTGGCGGACGTGACAAAGGAGACCGACCAGACGGTGAGGGTCCCGGCTAAAAGGATGCTGCGGGAAAGGAACAGCGGACCGGCTTTGCCCGAGATGTAGGGGCGTTCCGGCTTCATGCTGTGTCCACGTCCAGGACCACGGTGGTGCCACGGCCGGGAGCGGAAAGCACCCTGGCGTGGCCGCCCACGTCGTTCATGCGCTGCACCACTGATTGCCGTAGGCCGAAGCGCTCCGCTGGCACAGCGTCTGCGTTGAAACCGGAGCCCGCGTCGCTGATCAGCACCGAAACCGCTGAGCCCGACCTTGAGACGAGGACATCGACGTGGTCCGTGCCCGCGTGCCGGGCTGCGTTGACCATGCACTCTTCTGCCGCGTCAACAAGCGCCCTTTGAAGGTTGTCCGGCAGCGCACCGGCCTCACCGAAGACTTCGACCGTGAAAAGCTTGCCGCTGTGGCGCCCGGCCCGGTCCCTGAGCACCTCGGCAAGTTCAGGAACAGTGGAAGGTTCGACGACGGCCACCCCGGCCTGGGTGCGCGGCACGCCGTCGCCGCTGCTCGCCGGGGCGACGGCAGCGGCAGCTGCGGTGGGTCCCGAACCCAGCCCGCCGGCGTCGTGCGTGGCGGAGGCCAGCAGGGCACGCAACTCGTCGGGGTCGGCCCCGGCCCCACCGCGGGCGAGCACCGTCAACGTCCTCAGGGTCGTGTCGTGGAGGAGCCGGGCCTGGGCCATGGCGGTGTCGGCCGCATCCCGCGCCAGGGCCTGGGCCGTGGCCGATTCCTGCCGGATCGCCTGGTCATCGCAGTGGATGGCCACGGCCTTTGGTGCTGAATGGCGGATGACGAGCATGACGAACCAGGCACCCAGGACCGTCAGCACGGTGGTGGGGCCCAGGCGATGGATCACGGACACAGTGTAGGTGTGCCCGAATACCAACAGACCGAGGAACGCGGTAAACAGAACGGACCGCCACGTGTTCCGTAACGCCAGGACCAGGACGGAGCTTGTAGCCAGCAGAACCGAATGTGCCAGGAGCAGGGAGTCGGAGTCCTGCCGGTACGTGACTCCGGCCAAAAGCTCGGACAAGGTGATGAGGGCCAGGACGGTGACCAGCCGGACGGGCCAGGCATCAGTGCGCAGCATCGCGGCAAGGCAGGAGATAAGGACAACCACAACAGCGGTGGTGGCGGGGCTTCGCCACGCGGGTCCGTCGCTGGCCGGCCTGGCGTAGATCCATGCGGCCGCAACAAAAACAAAGCTGACCACGGCCCCGCCGCGGGCCAATAAATCCGAACTACCCAGAGCCTCCCGGCTGGCCACCGGTCGGTCGATCCATGCCCCCATGAATGTCTCCCCCGAAACGTGTCACCTAATATGGTGACGACTTAGGCAGAATCATATGTGGGGAGGTCCAAAATGCTGCGCTACCCACTATCCCGACCCACCATCGAAGTGGACATCGTCGAAGACCACGCGGTCCTGCGTGAGGGCCTCGCCCAATGGATCCAAGCGAATGCCCCAGGGATCCGCGTCGTGGGAAAGTTCGCCTCCTGGGCCGAAGCTGCCGCCCACATCGGAGCCCTCTCGGATGTCGTGGTCCTGGACGTCCTGCTGGGCGACCATGTGCCGCTGCGCGCCAAAATCCAGGCAATCCTGTCCGCCGGACCCCAAGTGGTGGTCTGCAGCTCAGTCCTGGATCCAGCAGTGATGAGGCAGGCCATAGCGGCGGGCGCCCTGGCGTACATCCCCAAGACCGTGGCGGCAGGGGTGGTGGAAAATGCGATCCGCAACGCAGCGCTGGGAGAGCCTTACATTACGGCGGAAGTCGCGGCGGCACTGGATTCCGAGCGGTCCGGGCCGGTGTTGTCGGCCCGGGAACACCAGGTTGTGTCCCTTTATCTGGGCGGAACCGCCGGAACCCTTGCCGAGACGGCCAACGTCCTGGGGATCTCCGTCGATGGGGTGAAGAAGCACCTGGCTTCGGTGCGACGCAAGTTCCAGGACGGTCCCGAACCACTGACCAGGCTCGCACTCAGGGACAGGCTGGTTGCAGGAGGCTGGCTGGTGGAGGACCCAAACCACTAGTGCAGGGAAAGGCATGTAACCCGGGCCTGTGGACAACGCGCCGCTGACTGTCAGGGGCACCGCCTAGACTGGTAGGCACCATGGATATGTTGTTCGACCCCTACGCAGACGGACCCTTCAAAGCAGGCACCAAAGCCGCAGTCAAGGCTGCCCCGGAGCTTTCCGGCTCCGGTGGAGGCGCGGGTGGCGCCCGACTGCAGGAGGGCAGCGGCGGCTCATCGGGCCCTTCCGAGGGTCCTGCCTCCGGAGGGTGGAGCAACCACGGCGCCTCTGGCCTGCCCTCCGCGGATGCGCTCCTCCAAGGGCTGAACCCGCAGCAGGAAGAAGCGGTCAAGCACGCCGGAAGCCCCTTGCTGATCGTGGCTGGTGCCGGTTCGGGCAAGACCCGCGTCCTGAGTAACCGCATCGCCTACCTCATCGCTACCAAACGCGCCCACCACGGCGAGATCCTGGCCATCACCTTCACCAACAAAGCCGCCGCCGAGATGCGCGAACGCATCGAGGCATTGGTAGGTGCCCGTGCCAAGGCCATGTGGATCTCCACGTTCCACTCCTCCTGCGTTCGCATCCTGCGCAGGGAGGCTGCGAATGTTGGCCTCAACTCGAACTTCTCCATTTACGACTCCGCGGATTCGCTGCGCCTGATCACACTGGTGTCCAAAAACCTGGACCTGGATCCCAAGAAGTTCCCGCCAAAAGCCATCCAACACAAGATCTCCGCCCTGAAAAATGAGCTGATCGACGCCGACTCCTTCATTTCCTCGGCAAACCACAACGACCCCTTTGAGCAGGCCGTGGCAGAGGTCTTCAAGGGTTACGCCCAAAGGCTGCGCCAAGCCAATGCCATGGACTTCGATGACCTCATTGCGGAGACCGTCTACATGTTCCGGGCCTTCCCGGCGCTCGCAGAGTCCTACCGGCGGCGTTTCCGGCACGTCCTGGTGGACGAGTACCAGGACACCAACCATGCCCAGTACGCGCTGGTCCGGGAGATTGTGGGCCTGGGAAGCGATAGCGGGGTTGAACCGAGCGAACTAACTGTGGTGGGCGATTCCGATCAGTCCATCTACGCTTTCCGCGGCGCGGACATCCGCAACATCGTGGAATTCGAAGCCGACTACCCCAATGCCCGGACCATCAAGCTTGAACAGAACTACCGCTCCACGCAGAACATCCTCAGCGCCGCCAACTCGGTGATCTCCCGCAACCCCAACCGGCAGGAGAAGCGCTTGTGGACTGCCGAGGGCGATGGGGAGAAAATCGTCGGCTACGTGGGCGAGAACGAACATGACGAAGCCCAGTTCATCGCCAAGGAAATCGACCGGCTGCAGGACGAGGACGGGCTGCGCCCAGGCGATGTCGCCATCTTCTACCGGACCAATGCGCAGTCACGGTCCATCGAAGACGTCCTGGTCCGGGTGGGCCTGCCGTACAAGGTTGTAGGCGGCACTCGCTTCTACGAGCGCAAGGAAATCAAGGACGCCCTGGCGTACCTGCGCGTCCTGGTGAACCCGGACGACGACGTCAACCTCCGCCGCGTACTGAACGAACCCAAGCGGGGGATCGGCGACCGTGCGGAGGGTGCTGTCGCGGCCTTGGCGGAGCGGGAACGGACGTCTTTTATGGCGGCCGCACGCCGGGCAGACCAAGCTCCGGGCATGGCTACCCGCTCCGTGAACGCGGTGCTCGGATTCGTGAAACTCCTGGACGACCTCGCCGAGGTTGCTTCCGGGTCCGGCGCCGCGGCTGCACTGGAAGCGGTGCTGGAACAGACCGGTTACCTCGCCGGACTGCGTGCAAGCAATGACCCGCAGGACGAATCCCGGGTGGAGAACCTCGCCGAACTGGTGGCCGTGGTCCGCGAATATGAACGCGACAACCCCGAAGGCACGCTCGGTGAGTTCCTGGAACAGGTCTCCCTGGTGGCCGACGCAGACCAGATCCCTGACGCCCCGGGCGCGGATATCGACGCCGCAGTGGCAGAGGCCAAGCGTATGGGTGTGGTGACGCTGATGACGTTGCACACTGCCAAGGGCCTGGAGTTCCCGGTGGTATTCCTGACCGGCATGGAGCACGGGATCTTCCCGCACCAGCGCTCGGCCACGGATCCCAAGGAACTGGCCGAAGAACGGCGCCTGGCCTACGTGGGCCTGACGCGTGCCCGCAAACGGCTGTACGTCACACGCTCCGAGGTCCGGAGCATGTGGGGCCAGAGCCAGTACAACCCGGCCAGCCAGTTCCTCGAGGAGATTCCGTCCGAGCTGGTGGAGTGGAAGCGTGAAGGCATGAGCCGCCAGGCCGGCGGTTGGGGCAGTGCCCCTATCGGCTCCAATCGTTACGGTGGTTCGTTCTGGGGTGCGGGTACTTCCCGAGGAGCCGCCGCCAGCCCCACCGCAGGTTTCGACGCAGACGTTCCGGCCGCCGTCGCACGCAACAGGGTGCAGCCACAGAAGGAAGTCATTTCGGTGGTGGTGGGGGACAAGGTCAACCACACGAGCTTCGGCAACGGCGTGGTTCTCGGTGTTGAGGGCGCGGGGGACAAGACCGTGGCGAAGGTAAAGTTCGACGTCGGCGAGAAGCGGCTGCTGCTGCGTTACGCCCCGCTGACCAAACTGGATGCCTAGACTTTCGCAGCCCCGCCCCTTCGCCGCCAGCCATTGCCACGGGCGCAACACACCCCTAGACTGACCGGGCGTTGCGTTTGGGGCGGATGTGACTCTGACCCCGCCTGCGCGCCGCCTGAAAAGTTGCATTCCTGTTGGGGGAAGGACGCGCATGCGCGCCATGGTTGGGGCAGACGGATTTGCCGGTAAGGCCGTAAAAATGACGCTGACGGGAGTCCTGGCTGCTGCTTTGGCGCTCCAGTTCGCCCCGGCAGGAGTCGCCGATGCCGACGCTTCTCCGCCGCCCACTGCGCCTGCTGCCTCGGCGAGTCCGGCACCGGCGCAGGCTCCACCGGCCACGGAACCTCCGGCACCGACGCAGGCTCCACCGGCCACGGAACCTCCGGCACCGACGCAGGCTCCACCGGCCACGGAACCTCCCGTCGTCGTGCCAGAGACCGCGCCAACGCCTACGCCCGATGCTTTGGTCCAGGCTGCAGAGCCAATCATTGTGACGCCCGGCAACCTGCGTGCTTTTCTCGGCAAGAAGTTTGAAGAATCGTTGACGATTACGGGAGGGACAGCCCCGTACAAGGTGTCAGCGACCAATGTTCCCGAGGGATTGTCCTTTGATCCGTCAACACTGACGTTCTCGGGTATCCCCACGAATTCAGGGTCCTCGGCGATTGTAAAGGTGACTGATTCGTCGCAACCGCAGCAGACGGTGGAGGCACCCGTCTACATCGACGTTGCTACCTATTGGGAGCCCTCCGTGTACCCGGCTGTCGGTGGGCTGCCGCCCGGCTACGGAAGCTTCCCTGACGGGGTGGTGGGAAGGCAGTACGAGGTTCCACTGGGCTATACCGGGTCCGATCTTCAGAACGTGACCGTTGCCTTGCTGTCCGGACAACTTCCGACAGGGTTAAGCTTGGCCCAAGAAAGGGTTCACAGCGTGCCCACCAGTGCCGGCACCTACCGGTTCACTCTGCGGGTCCAGGACCGGTACGGCTCCAGAGACCAGAGTTTCAGCATCATTGTTCACGAACTGGGCATGGAAACGGCAGGGTATCCCGTGCCGCCGGCAGTGCTCGGGGAGCCTTACTCCGCAAGGATCGCCTCCGCTACGGGAGGTGTGGCGCCCTATGTCTTCGGCTATGCCACGCAGCGGCACTTCGCCGGCGGCCTCAGCTCGAGCGACCCTGGTCCGGACGGGTTGTACATGGACGCGAATGGGTATCTCACAGGCACGCCCACCCGGCCTGGTTCATTTTTGATACGTGTCTATGTCCGGGACGGTGATGCTCTGACCCAGGACATCTTCTGGACCACCGTAACCGTTCTCGAAACCCGGCCTCCGGACACGGCACCGCCTCCCGCAGCGAACCCGCCCCTGGACGTCGTACCTCCAGCACCTCCAGCAGTGGTACTTCCGGCTGGGACCCTGGAGTCGTCGTCGGACGCTGGACTGATTGAGGCCGAACTGGCGGCCACCGGCGTCCAATCCGGAAGGCTCAGCACCAGCTTGTGGGCCGTCGCAGGCCTTCTGACGATGGGATTCGTGTTGGCTGCAACGGGCAGCCGGCGGCGTCGCGCCGGGCGGAGCGGCGCCCGACGGGCATAATGAAGGGCATGCGACGGTTTGCGTGGGGGATTCTTGCCGCCTTGGTCATGGTTCTGGCTTCGGGCTGTTCCTTTGCCACCAAGGATCCGGACTATGTCCCGCCGGCGCCTTTGCCTCCACTGCAGCAGCTCCAGCAGGTTCCGGTCACTGAACAGACGGCCTTGTCCGTCGGCGGGGACGTGACAGCGTTCGTCACCGCCGACCGGAACATCGTCTGTGCCATGACCTCGTCCCGTGGCGGGCACCTCAACCTGCCGTATGAGGCCAATACGTATTCGGACGCGGCGAACAACAAGTTTGCGGTGGTCCCGGTGGTGCACTGTGAGTTGGCAAAGTACGGCAAGCCGGACGTTGCGGACATCGCCGACGACTGTGCGGGCACCGGCCTGGGGTACCTTGGCGGGACAGTGCTGCTGTCCCCGGATGAAGCGGTCTATGGCGCGTGCCGTTCCGGCGTAACACAAATGGAGTCCGAGTTCGGGCCCAAAGGAAGCCGCAACGGCCCCATTTCCAAGCTGCGCGAGCTGGCAGACGGGCAGAACATCGAGCGCAACGGGCTTCGATGCTCGGCCTATAACAGCGGGGTCGCCTGCGGAAACGTCTCCGGTGGCGTGGCGTTCTTCGTGACGCGGGACGGGTACCAGCTGATTTCCGACGGCGGCAAAACGGTCCGTGGGACGCTGAAACAAACGCCGTAACCGGCGCCGGCCAGCCCAAAAACCGCGACTTTATGCGGTTTTTCTACATCCGATAGAAGTGTAAGGTTACTCACTTAACAGGTAGTGTGTAGCTGGCGGGACTCCCTAAAGGGCTAAAGTTCCGAGAGGACCTTACGCAATGTGACCGGCTTCAATCCGGTTGTTGACCGCGTACTCTCCGCAGCTGGCTATCGCGGTCATCGCGGTTCCCGGCTGAACAGAAAACTACTTCGACGTAGAAGGACACTAAACCGTGGACCTGTTTGAATATCAGGCGCGCGATATGTTCGAAGCGCACGGTGTACCCGTGCTCGCCGGCATCGTGGCGCACACTCCTGAAGAAGCAAAGGCAGCTGCCGAGAAGATCGGCGGCGTAACTGTCGTCAAGGCACAGGTTAAGGTTGGTGGCCGCGGCAAGGCTGGCGGCGTCAAGGTTGCCAAGACTGCCGAAGAGGCGCTTGAGCACTCCACCAACATCCTGGGCATGGACATCAAGGGCCACACCGTCAACAAGGTGATGATCGCGCAGGGTGCTGACATCGCCGAGGAATTCTACTTCTCAGTCCTCCTGGACCGAGCCAACCGCAACTACCTGGCCATGTGCTCGGTTGAGGGCGGCATGGAAATCGAGCAGCTTGCTGTCGAGCGTCCCGAGGCACTCGCCAAGATCGCGATCGACCCCGCTGTAGGCATCGACCAGGCCAAGGCCGACGAAATCGTCGCCGAAGCAGGTTTCGCTGAAGAACTGCGCGGCAAAGTGGCCGACGTCATTCTGAAGCTCTGGGACGTCTTCAAGAAGGAAGACGCAACCCTGGTTGAGGTCAACCCGCTCGTCCGCACCGGCGCAGGCGACATCGTTGCCCTCGACGGCAAGGTTTCCCTGGACGAGAACGCTGACTTCCGCCACGTGCACCACTCCACGCTGGAGGACAAGGACGCAGCTGATCCGCTCGAGGCCAAGGCCAAGGCGCAGGACCTCAACTACGTCAAGCTGGACGGCGAAGTTGGCATCATCGGCAACGGCGCCGGTCTTGTGATGTCCACCCTGGACGTCGTTGCTTACGCAGGCGAAAACCACGGCAACGTGAAGCCGGCAAACTTCCTGGACATCGGCGGTGGAGCTTCCGCCGAGGTCATGGCCAATGGCCTGGACGTCATCCTGGGCGACTCCCAGGTCAAGAGCGTGTTCGTGAACGTCTTCGGCGGCATCACCGCTTGTGACGCTGTTGCCAAGGGCATCGTTGGTGCACTGGCCGAGCTCGGTACCTCCGCGAACAAGCCGCTGGTTGTTCGCCTCGACGGCAACAACGTCGAGGAAGGCCGCCGCATCCTGACCGAGGCCAACCACCCGCTGGTTACCCTGGCCGCCACCATGGACGAGGGCGCCGACAAGGCCGCCGAGCTCGCCAACGCAGCTAAGTAAAGGGACCCGAGAATGTCTATCTACCTCAACAAAGACTCCAAGGTCATCGTTCAGGGCATCACCGGCGGCGAAGGCACCAAGCACACCGCCCTGATGCTCAAGGCCGGCACCAACATTGTTGGTGGCGTCAACGCCCGCAAGGCCGGCACCACGGTCCTGCACGGCGACAAGGAAATCAACGTCTTCGGCACCGTCAAGGAAGCCATGGCTGAAACCGGCGCTGACGTTTCCATCGTCTTCGTACCGCCGGCATTCACCAAGGATGCAGTGGTTGAAGCCATCGAAGCCGGCATCGGCCTCGTGGTTGTCATCACCGAAGGTGTTCCGGTCCAGGACTCTGCCGAATTCTGGGCACTCGCCCAGTCCAAGGTGGACGCTGACGGCAAGCAGGTTACCCGCATCATCGGACCGAACTGCCCCGGCATCATCACCCCCGGTGAAGCACTGGTTGGCATCACCCCGGCGAACATCACGGGCAAGGGCCCCATCGGCCTGGTGTCCAAGTCCGGTACCTTGACCTACCAGATGATGTACGAACTGCGCGACCTCGGTTTCTCCACCGCTATCGGTATTGGTGGCGACCCCATCATCGGCACCACACACATCGACGCCCTGGCTGCGTTCGAGGCTGACCCCGAGACCAAGGCAATCGTCATGATCGGTGAAATTGGTGGCGACGCTGAAGAGCGCGCAGCCGACTTCATCAAGGCCAACGTCACCAAGCCGGTTGTCGGCTACGTGGCAGGCTTCACGGCCCCTGAAGGCAAGACCATGGGCCACGCAGGCGCCATTGTGTCCGGCTCTGCAGGCACGGCCCAGGCGAAGAAGGAAGCCCTCGAAGCTGCAGGCGTGAAGGTCGGCAAGACGCCGTCCGAGACCGCTACGCTGCTGCGCGAAGTTTTCGCTACGCTCTAGCATTCAACGGCTGACCCCCGACGGCGGCCCGGTACCTTCCCCACGGAAGGTAACGGGCCGCCGTCGTTCTTTAAGCATTTTGTGCCGCGCAAATCCTTTGGCGACGTCTGTACACCAACCTCCTCAATTTGTTAGTATGTCAGGACAAACTATTGGAGGAGGAACACCTTGCCACTCGTTCGAATCGATCTGAACCAAGGCCGCGCGCCAGAGGAACTGGCGGCAATCAGCCGCGCCATCCACGACGCCATCCTCGCTGAATACGGAATACCGGAGCGGGACTACTTTCACATCCTCACGGAACATCCCCAGGGGCAGATCGTCGCGCAGGACGCAGGGCTTGGTTTTGAGCGGACCGCCGGCGTGGTCATGATCCAGATCTTCACCCAGGAGGGTCGAAGCCAGATGGCCAAAAGCTCCCTCTTCGAAGCCATTGCCAGTGGGTTGGCAGCTGTGGGAGTCCGTGGCGAGGACGTCTTTGTGGGCTACGTCGAAAACACTGCCGGGGACTGGTCCTTCGGCTTCGGGCGCAGCCAGTATGTCACCGGAGAACTGGCTGTTCCGCGCAAGTAAAAGCAGTCCGTGTCATGTTGTAAATATGTCAGTACAAACCTTTGACAGGACATGAAATCTGGTGCAAAGTAGTCATGTGGCCCCGCTCACTGAGGGGTGGCATGGCATCGGGGCCCAGCGCTCAGAGGTTCAGAGTTCACAAGAGAAAGGTCAACGATCATCGTGACCCACGAACTGCTCACAATCGGGCGCATCAGCGTTGATATCTACCCGAACGACATCGGAGTGGACCTGGAGGACGTGACGTCCTTCGGCAAGTACCTCGGAGGTTCGCCCTCCAACGTGGCTGTTGCTGCCGCCCGCCACGGCCGCCGCGCCGGAGTCATTACCCGCACCGGCGACGACGCTTTCGGCACCTACCTCCACCGGGAACTGCGCAAGTTCAACGTGGACGATTCGTTCGTTTCACCCGTAACGCAGTACCCCACGGCGGTGACATTCTGCGCCATCAAGCCCGCAACAGACGAATTCCCGCTCTACTTCTACGGCCGCTTTCCCACGGCCCCGGACCTGCAGATCCAGGCCGAAGAGCTCGACCTGGACGCAATCCGCGAAGCCAGGATCTTCTGGTCCACGGTGACCGGCCTGTGCCAGGAGCCCAGCCGCGGTGCACACCTCGCGGCGCACCAGGCCCGCCCCCGGACCAGCCTTAAGGAAGGCCAGTTCACCGTCCTGGACCTGGACTACCGCCCCATGTTCTGGGCCTCCGAAGAGGAAGCCCGCGCTGAGGTCGCCAAGATCCTCCCGTACGCCACGGTGGCAATCGGCAACGACAAAGAGTGCGCCGTAGCAGTCGGCGAAGGGACACCCGACGAGCAGGCCGACCGCCTGCTGGCCGCCGGCGTCGAGATCGCCGTCGTCAAGCTTGGCGCCGAAGGGGTCATGGCCAAGACACGCACCGAACGCGTCGTCTCCGCCCCGGTTCCGGTGGAAACCCTCAACGGCCTCGGAGCCGGCGACTCCTTCGGGGGCGCGTTCTGTCACGGCCTGCTGTCCGGCTGGCCGTTGTCCGAGGTCCTGGACTACGCCAACGCCTCGGGCGCGATTGTCGCCTCCCGCCTTTCGTGCGCGGATGCGATGCCGACGCCGGACGAGGTCACCTCGCTGCTCGCCGAACGCGGCCGCCCCATTCCCGGTGCCACCCTTACCGAAGGAGCAGTGCGTTGAGCCCCAACGATGACCCCCGCCGCTATGAGCACCTGAGCCGGATCCGGCTCGAAGACCCGGAGGCCGTTGCCCGCGCAGCCGCCACCCGCCGTCGTCATCCTGGCCTGAAGCACGGCGTGCAGAACTTCATCGTCGCAGCAGACCACCCGGCCCGCGGCGCCCTGTCAGTGGGCACGGACCCCATGGCCATGGCTGACCGCCGGGAACTGCTGGACCGTTTGCAGATCGCCCTGGCCAACCCGGCCGTGGATGGCATCCTCGCTTCGCCGGACATTATGGACGACCTCCTGCTCCTGGGCGCCTTGGAAGGCAAGCTCGTCTTCGGTTCCATGAACCGTGGCGGCCTCGCTGGCCTGGTCAACGAGTTCGACGACCGCTTCACCGGCCACACCGCCGCTGCCTTGGAAGCGCTCGGAGCTGACGGCGGGAAGATGCTCACCCGCATTTGCCTGGGCGACCCGGACACGGTCGCGACCCTGGAAGCCACCGCCAAGGCGATTGATTCCCTGGCTGAGCGCAAGCTCATCGCCATGGTGGAACCGTTCCTTTCGGTCCGCGATTCGCACGGCAAGGTCCGCAACGACCTCCGCGCCGATGCCGTGATCAAGTCGGTCGGTATCGCCGAAGGACTGGGTTCCACCAGCGCCTACACCTGGATGAAGTTGCCCGTTGTGGACGAGATGGAACGGGTCATGGCTTCCACGACGCTTCCCACCGTCCTGCTGGGCGGTGACCCGAGCGGCACGCAAGATGAGGTGTTCGCATCCTGGCAGGCGGCACTCGCGCTTCCGGGCGTCCGCGGCCTGACGGTGGGGCGAACCTTGCTTTACCCGCACGACGGCGATGTGGCCGGTGCCGTCGCTACGGCCGCCTCGTTGCTGAACAACCCTGCGCCCGACACAAACACCAACGCCGATGCCAACGGCCATTCCTCCTCAGACCGCATCCCCGTGAAAGTATCGGAGTAAGAAAAGATGTCTACCCACCGGATGACCGTGGCGCAGGCCGTGGTCGAGTTCCTTTCCAAGCAGTACACCG
This sequence comes from Arthrobacter sp. B0316-5-4, assembly GCF_059090325.1. Classification (NCBI taxonomy): domain Bacteria; kingdom Bacillati; phylum Actinomycetota; class Actinomycetes; order Micrococcales; family Micrococcaceae; genus Arthrobacter; species Arthrobacter sp. B0316-5-4. Next base: position 629,567 of record NZ_JBNHFN010000004.1, on the reverse strand, counting down.
TGGATTCGGTGGCCGGTGTCGAGTACCGCGAGCGCCTGATTCCGGGCACGTTCGGTATCTTCGGGCACGGCAACGTAGCCGGTGTGGGCCAGGCGTTGAAGCAGTACCAGGCCGCGGACCCGTCCATCATGCCGTACTACCAGGGCCGCAACGAGCAGGCCCAGGTCCACCAAGCCGTGGGCTATGCCCGGCATACACGTCGCCGGCAGACGTTCGCGATCAGCACCTCCATCGGTCCGGGCTCTTCGAACCTGCTGACCGGTGCCGCATTGGCTACCACCAACCGATTGCCCGTTCTGCTGCTGCCCTCGGACACCTTCGCTACCCGCGCTGCTGACCCGGTGCTGCAGCAGTTGGAGTTGCCGCACGCGTATGACATCACGGTGAACGACGCGTTCCGGCCGTTGTCGAAGTTCTTTGACCGGGTCTCCCGGCCGGAGCAACTGTTCTCCGCGTTCCACCACGGCCTCCGGGTCCTGACTGATCCGGCCGAAACGGGCGCGGTGACGATTTCCCTGCCGCAGGACGTCCAGGCCGAAGCTTTCGATGTTCCCGAAGAGTTCCTGTCCGAACGTGAGTGGCGGATCCGCCGGCCCGAGGCCGAGGACGATGACATCCGCCGTGCCGTGGAGGCCATCCGCGCCGCTAAACGGCCTCTGATCATTGCCGGCGGCGGTGTCCTGTACGCCTACGCGAATGACGAACTTGCCAAGTTCGCTGAGCTGACGGGAATCCCGGTGGGTAACACCCAAGCCGGCGTCGGCGTCCTGCCCTGGGACCACAAGTTCTCACTCGGTGCCATCGGCTCTACCGGTACGACGGCGGCGAACGCCATCGCTGCCGAAGCGGACCTGATCATCGGGATTGGCACCCGCTACGAGGACTTCACCACCGCGTCCCGGACCGCGTTCCAGAACCCGGACGTGAAGTTCGTGAACATCAACGTCGCCCCGATCGATGCCTACAAGCACGGCACGCACTTGCCGATCGTCGCCGATGCCCGCAAGGCGCTGGTGAAGCTCAACCAGGCCTTGGGAGGTTACCGCGTGGGTGCGGACCTGGAAGAGAAGGTCGCGGCGGAGAAGAAGCGCTGGAACGCGATCGTGGACGAAGCCTTCGAAACCCGCTACACGCCGTTGCCTGCCCAGAACGAAATCATCGGCGCCACCAACAAGGCCATGGACGACCACGACGTTGTCGTTTGTGCCGCCGGGTCGCTGCCCGGTGACCTGCACAAGATGTGGCGCGTCCGGGACCCGTTCGGCTACCACGTGGAGTACGCGTACTCCTGCATGGGCTACGAAATTCCCGGCGGCCTTGGCGTCAAACGAGCAGCGCTGGCCGAAGCCGCAGCCGGCGGCCCCGACAGGGATGTGGTGGTCATGGTGGGGGACGGCTCCTACCTGATGATGCACACCGAACTGGTTACCGCCGTCGCCGAACGCATCAAACTGATCGTGGTGCTGATCCAGAACCACGGCTACGCGTCCATAGGTTCGCTGTCCGAGTCCCTCGGTTCCCAGCGCTTTGGTACCCAGTACCGGGTCCTGGACAAAGAGCAGCACAGCTTCGACGCCGGAGAGCACCTGCCCATTGACCTCGCCACGAACGCCGAGTCTCTTGGAGCGAAAGTCATTCGCATCGAACCCGGCGAAAACGTCATCGAAGCCCTCGGCGCGGCGATCAAGGAAGCCAAGGCAGCCCCGGAAACCGGTCCGATCGTGATCCACGTCGAGTCCGATCCCTTGTTGGACGCCCCGAGCTCCGAGTCCTGGTGGGACGTCCCCGTTTCGGCAGTCTCCGAGCTGGAATCCACCCAGCAGGCCTACAAGACGTACACAGACCACAAGAGCCGCCAGCGCAAGCTGCTCGGCTGAATCCCCAGACACACAGATCCCACAGACCACAAGGAAGTCCGCACATGTCGACGACGACCACACTGACCACCATCCACCACTTCATCAACGGCGCTGAAACCACAGGCGAGGGCGACCGTACCCAGCCGGTGTACAACCCGGCCACCGGCCAGGTCACCGCTGAACTGCGCCTGGCCAACGAGGCGGACCTGAACACCACGGTCAAAGCGGCCCGCAAGGCAGCCGATACCTGGGGTGACATTTCCCTGGCCAAGCGCACCGCCGTCTTGTTCAAGTTCCGCGAGCTGGTCGCAGCACACGTGGATGACCTCGCCGAGCTGATCACCGCCGAGCACGGCAAGGTCCTCTCGGACGCCAAGGGTGAGATCGGACGCGGCCTGGAAGTCATCGAGTTCGCCTGTGGCATCCCGCAGCTGCTCAAGGGCGATTACTCGGACCAGGTCTCCACCGGGATCGACGTCTTCTCTTTCCGCGAACCCCTGGGCGTCGTTGCCGGCATCACGCCGTTCAACTTCCCTGTCATGGTTCCGTTGTGGATGGCACCGATGGCCATCGCCACCGGTAACGCGTTTATCCTCAAGCCCTCCGAGCGTGACCCCTCCGCTTCGATGCTCCTGGCCAAGCTCTGGAAGCAGGCCGGCCTGCCCGATGGCGTGTTCCAGGTCCTGCACGGTGGCAAGGAGACCGTCGACGGCCTGTTGACGCACCCGGACGTGGATGGCATCAGCTTCGTTGGTTCCACCCCGATCGCCCAGTACGTTCACGAAACCGCCACCAAGCACGGCAAGCGCGTCCAGGCATTGGGTGGGGCAAAGAACCACGCAATCGTGCTTCCGGACGCTGACCTGGACAACGCCGCCGACCACCTCGCCGCCGCCGCCTTCGGTTCTGCCGGGGAACGCTGCATGGCCATCTCGGTGGCCGTCGCCGTGGGGGACGCCGCGGACCTGATCGTGAAAAAGGTCGAAGAACGTGCCCTGGCCGTGAAGGTCAACAACGGTACCGAGCCCGACGCCGAAATGGGCCCGGTCATCACCCCGGCCTCCAAGGAACGCATCGTCAAGATCGTCACCGAAGCCGAGCAGGCCGGTGCAGCGATGGTGGTGGACGGCCGCGACCTCGTGGTCCCCGGCCACGAAGACGGCTTCTGGGTAGGTCCCACCGTGATCGACCACGTCAAAACCGAGATGACCGCCTACACCGAGGAAATCTTCGGACCCGTCCTGGTGGTAGTACGCGTCGATACCCTCGAGGACGGCATCAACCTGATCAACTCCAACCCGTACGGTAACGGCACCGCGATCTTCACCTCCAACGGCGCAGCAGCGCGGAAGTTCCAGCGCTCCGTCACCGTGGGCATGGTTGGCATCAACGTCCCCCTGCCCGTGCCGGTGGCCTACCACTCCTTCGGCGGCTGGAAGAACTCCCTCTTCGGCGACAAGCACATCTACGGACCCGAAGGCGTTTCCTTCTACACCCGCGGCAAGGTCATCACCTCCCGCTGGCCCGAGCCCACCCACGCCTCCGGCGCTTCCTACAACTTCCCCTCCAACTAAGTCCCCACCGCCGCAAAGGAAGACAACGCTGTCATGACTGATGTCGAGAACAAACTGATCATCGGCACCGCCCCGGACTCCTGGGGTGTCTGGTTCCCGGATGATCCCCAGCAGACCCCGTGGGAGCGATTCCTGGATGAGGTCGCGGAGTCCGGCTACAAGTGGATCGAACTTGGCCCTTACGGGTACTTGCCCAACGATCCCACCCGCCTGGCGGAGGAACTGAAGCAGCGGGACCTCCAGGTGACTGCAGGGACGGTCTTCACCGCTTTCCACCGCGGTGCCAAGCAGTACGACGAAGCGTGGGAGCCGGCCCGCAAGGTCGCGGAACTGACTGCAGCCATGGGCGGCGAACACATCGTGGTCATCCCCGCCATGTGGCGCGACGACGTCACCGGCGAAGCTGTGGAGAACGGCGAACTCACGGACGAGCAGTGGGCGGACCTCTTCGCCGGCCACAACCGCATGGGCAAGGTCCTCCTGGAGGACTTCGGCCTGCACCAGCAGTTCCACTCCCACGCGGATTCACATGTGGGTGCGCAGAAGGACATCGAAACCCTGCTGGCAGCTACGGATCCGCGGTACTTGAACCTCTGCCTTGACACAGGACACGCGGAGTACTGCGGAGCTTCGAGCCTGGAACTGATCAAGAACTACCCGGACCGCATCGGCTACCTGCACCTCAAGCAGATCAACCCCGAGGTCCTGGCCGAAGTCAACGAGAAGAACATGACCTGGGCGGCAGCCAACCTGGCCGGCGTCATGACCGAACCGCCGAACGGCCTCCCGGACCTTCGCGCAGTCATCGAAGCAGTCGAAGCGCTCAACAGGCCCATCTTCGGCATCGTGGAGCAGGACATGTACCCGGTAGCGTTCGATGTGCCCATGCCCATCGCCAAGCGCACCCGCAACTACCTGCTTTCCTGCGGTTCCCGTACCCGCGTTGAGTAACGCAGTCCAGTAACGCCTGCCAGCAGCACCCCAGAAGAACTTCACGAAGGACAGATACAGTGACAAAGACTCTCCGCGTTGCCGTCATCGGCGCAGGCCGCATGGGTGCGGACCACATCAAGCGCCTCAGCACCCGCATCCACGGCGCTGAAGTGGCCGCCGTCGTCGACGTTGACCTCGCCAGGGCCCAGGCCGCCATCGAGGGTATCGACGGCGCCGTGGCACTGGCCAGCGCAGACGAGGCGCTCAACAATGGCGACGTGAATGCCGTGTTGATCGCCACTCCGGGCTTCCTCCACGAGGAAATCCTGTACAAGGCACTGGAGAAGGATTTCCCGATCCTGTGCGAGAAGCCGCTGACCCCCGACGCCGAAAGCGCCTGGAAAGTTGTCCAGGCTGAGCAGGCTCTGGGCCACAAGCGCATCCAGGTGGGCTTCATGCGCCGCTTCGACGCCGAGTACTCGGCACTGGGCGCCATCATCCGCAACAGCGAGCTGGGGGAGTTGTTGATGCTGCACCACCAGCACCGCAACCCCAGCACGCCTGAAGGCTTCACCAACGAGATGCTGATCAACGACTCCGTCGTGCATGAGTTCGACGCCATCCGCTACTTCACGGGTGAGGAAATCACCTCCGTCCAGGTCCGCTTGGGCAAACCGACCCGCAGCGCACCCAATGGCCAGCATGACCCGCAGCACGTGCTGCTCGAAACCGAATCCGGTGTGCTGGCCGACGTCGAAATCTACGTCAACGCCAAGTTCGGCTACCAGGTGGCCACGCAGGCGTCCTTCGAGGATGGCATCGTCAGCATTGGCGGGGACAACGGCCCCTACGTCCAGGCAGCCGGCAAGTGGGGCGGAAACGTCACCCCCGGTTTCGAGGAACGTTTCGGAGCCGCGTACGACGTCGAGGTGCAGGCTTGGGCGGACGCCGCCCTCCGCGGCGAAATCGGCGGACCTACCGCTTGGGACGGCTATGCCACGGCAGCATGCTGCGAGGCCGGTGTCGAAGCGCAGAAGTCGGGCGAAAAGGTCAAGGTCCAGTTGAACACCAAGCCGGACCTGTACAAGTAGGGGACTGAGTATGAAAATCGCCCTTGACCCCACACCGTTCCACCACAGCCACGGCCTGCTCGAATTCCCCCGGGTAGCGGCAGACCTTGGTTACAAATACCTGCAGATGACCCCGCATGCGGACCTCATCCCGTTCTACAACCACCCCAAGGCCGACGACGAGCTGGTAGGCAAGCTGAAAGCTGCGTGCAAGGATGCCGGCGTCGAGATCGCCTCTGTCCTGCCCGTCCTCCGCTGGTCCGGGCCGGATGAGGACGCACGCGAGGCAGCCGTCCGCTACTGGAAGCGGGCTATCCAGATCGCAGTGGACCTCGGCGTCCAGACCATGAACACGGAGTTCAGCGGCCGCCCGGAGAAGGCAGAAGAGTCCGAGCGCGCGTTCTACCGTTCCATGGAGGAACTGCTGCCGATCATCGAGCGCGAGGGCATGGACGTCCTGATCGATCCGCACCCGGACGACTTCGTGGAAGACGGACTGGCTGCTTTACGGGTTATCCGTGGGGTCAACTCGCCGAACATCGGCATGGTCTACGTTGCCTCCCACAGCTTCCACATGGGCAACAAGCCCCTGGAGATCATGCGGGCTGCCGGCGACAAGCTGCGGCTTGTGCACGTATCCGACACCATGGACCACCATGCATCCCATGGCTTGCGGTACATCACCAATCCGCCGGGTAACGCCGTCCGCGTCCACCAGCACCTGAAGATCGGCGACGGCGACGTGAACTGGGACGAGTTCTTTGGCGGGCTGAAGGAGATCGGCTTCCTGGACAAGGCGAACACCGTCATGGTTTCTTCCGTGTTCGCGGAGGACGAGAATGCCGAGGACGTCTCCAGGTACCAGCTCAAGACAATGGTCGACTACGTCGCCCGGACAAAATGACGGTTGGTTCGCTCCCCGTAACCGCAGGGAAAACCGGCAAGCCGGCCAACCCCAGGAAATTCCTTCGCAAGGTGGCGCTGTTCTCCACGTTCGGCGGCCTGCTGTTCGGTTATGACACCGGCGTGATCAACGGTGCCTTGCCGTTCATGCAGAAAGACCTGGGCCTGACTCCGTTGACCGAGGGCCTCGTCACGTCGATGTTGCTCTTCGGCGCGGCGTTCGGTGCCATCAGCGCCGGACGTTTGTCCGACCGCTTCGGCCGCCGCAGGACCATCATGGGCCTGGCCGTCATCTTCGCCGTGGCCACAGTCGCCTGCTCCCTTGCACCAACCACGGAGTTGCTGGTGCTGGCCCGCACTGTCCTGGGTCTCGCCGTCGGCGGTGCCTCGGTGATCGTCCCGGTGTACCTGGCTGAAATGTCGCCTGCCGCGCAGCGCGGCAGGATCGTCACCCAAAACGAACTCATGATTGTGACAGGCCAGTTCCTGGCTTTCACGTTCAACGCGGTGCTCGGGAACCTGTTCCCTGAATCCATGCACGTGTGGCGTTGGATGCTGGTCATTGCCACACTTCCCGCCGTCATTCTGTGGATCGGCATGCTCATACTGCCTGAGAGTCCCCGCTGGTTGGCGTCGTCGGGCCGGTTCGGCGAGGTGATGGACGTACTGCGGCAGACCCGCGCCGCCGGTGACGTTTCGGCGGAGTTCGACGACGTTCGCCGCGCCGCGCGCGAGGATTACCAGTCCAGGATGGGCACCTTCAAGGATCTCACCGTGCCGTGGATACGGAAGATCTTCGTGGTGGGACTGGGCCTTGCCATCATCAACCAGATCAGCGGCGTCAACGCCATCATGTACTACGGCACGTCCATCCTGTCGTCCTCCGGTTTCGGCGACCAGGGCGCGCTCCTGGCAAACGTGGTCAACGGTGTGACTTCCGTGGTGGCTGTGATCGTGGGTATGTCGTTGATGACCAGGCTTCCCCGGAAGGCGATGCTCATTGCCGGGCTGTCCGGTACCGCGGTGTCGCTCACAGCCATTTCGATCATCTCCGTCGCGGTTCCGGAGGGAACCCTGCGTGGCTACCTTGTGCTGCTGTTCATGGTGACCTTCCTGGCCTCCATGCAGTCGTGCATTGGTACGGTCACCTGGTTGACCCTGGCAGAGATCTTCCCGCTGCACGTGCGCGGGGTGGGAATGGGTATCTGCGTCTTCGTGCTCTGGATGTTCAACTTCCTGGTGGGCTTCTTCTTCCCGCAAATGGTCGCCTGGATGGGCGTCTCGGCAACGTTCCTGGTGTTCGTTGCGCTCCAACTGGTGGCCATCGGCTGGGTGAAACGCTCCATGCCCGAAACCAAGGGGAAGAGCCTTGAGGAACTGGAAGAGTTCTTCAAAGCCGGTGCACGACCGTAGCGCAAGGCTTCACAAGCACATAGCGAAGGCCGCCTGGAACATCCAGGCGGCCTTCGCTGTGTGGGTTACGCTCCGAACGGGAGCCGCGGATCGGTGTCCTGGCCTTCCCACGTTTGGCGGATCCAGCCGTGGTGTGGGTCGTCGCTGATGAGCCAGTCACGCACGCGGCCGGGGCCGGCCATGACGTTAAGGTAATACAGGTCGTAGCCGGGGGCAGCCATGGCCGGTCCGTGCCAACCGTAGGGGACCAGCACGACGTCGCCGGTACGCACCTCGGCTGAAACGTCGATGGGACGCTCGTCGGAGGCGTAGACGCGGGCGTACCCGATCGGATCCGTGTCCTCCGGCGCAGGGGAGCCCTGGGCGACGCGGGTCTCGAAGTAGTAGATCTCCTCGAGGCTGGTCTCGCCGTCCTTCTCCTCATCGTGTTTGTGGGGAGGGTAGGAGGACCAGTTACCGGCAGGGGTGATCACCTCGCACACGATGAACCGGTCGGCTTCCAGCGCAGCCGGCGTGCCGAAGTTGTGGACCTGGCGGGAGCAGTTGCCTGCTCCGCGGAGCTCTACCGGGGTTTCATCGGCCGTGATCAGGCGGGTGGGATACCCAGCCTTGGCGGGTGCCGTCGCAATGGCCACCCGGCCGCCGTCGTTCGAGCTGATGGTGACGGCCTTCTCGATCCCCGTGTACAGGACGTCGCTTGGCCCGTGGAAAACTGACTGCCGCCCCGCGAGGGTGTACCCGCCGTCGTCGACCGTTACGGTGAAGGATCCGCTCAGCGGTACCACAATGCGCTCCTCCGGAGCTGCGGGAAGCTCGACGGCGGCACCTGCGGCGAGCGTCGCGACCTTCAGTCCCGTGTGGGCCCAGCCGTCTACGGCCAGGGTGGAGTCGGAGGTTCCCAGGGAGATGTCCCATTTACCGTCAGTGGCTGTTCCCAGCGGGTAGACCCAGTTGGTCATGTGTGTGTCCTTGCGTTAGCGCTGTACGAGTGTCATTTCAAAGCTGTAGGAGTCCGCGCGGTAGACGTGGTGGCCGGTTTCCACCATGCGTCCGGTGTCATCCACCGCGGTGCGTTCCATGGTGACCAATGCCGATCCCACCTCGGCTTCGAGGAGCGGGGCCTGGTAGTCGTTGGCGATCATGGCGCCGATCCGTTGCGAGGCCAGCCGGAAGTTGACCCCGCCGCGGCGCAGGATCGCGTAGAGGCCCTCGTTGGCAAGCTGTGCTTCGTCCATGCTGGTGATGTCGTCGCGGACCCAGTTCTCCATGAGTGCCAGGGGCTTGCCACCGACTTTGCGCAGGCGGGTGAAGTGGTAGACCTTGGACCCGGCCGGTAGTTGCAGGGCGGTCAGCGTTGCCGCGTCGGCTTCGATGTGGGAGAAGCTGAGGACGTCCGTGGTGGGCTTTTTCCCGTTGTTGCTGAGGTCGTCATAGAGGCTGGAGAGTTCCAGGGGCCGGCGGACCTGGCTTGAAACCACCTGCGTTCCTACACCACGCTTCCGGACCAGGAGCCCGGCCCGGACCAGTTCATCCATGGCTTTGCGCATGGTGGGGCGGGACAGGTTCAGCTGTGCCGCGAGGTCGATTTCGTTGTCCAGGCGGCTGCCGGGTTCCAGGATGCCGCTGTGGATGGCGGCCTCGATTCCTTGGACCACCTGATGGTAAAGCGGCACGGGGGACGAACGATCGATGCTGAGACTGAGTTGGTTCGCCACTGGATTCTCCTAGACGCCTGCTGAAGGCCGGCCGGGGGAGCAGGTCTGCGGCTCCTCTGCCGGATGGTAGCGTATGTCCGCTCATGTTCTCTTGATAGGACATACTGCCTTTTTCTGATGATAGCAGCCGCGGTTGGGCCGTCAAGGAAGGGGTGGGTTCGGCCTTCACGATAGCGATATTACGTTAAAACATCCTAATGTCAGGACAAACTATTGACAAAGTGTGAGGTCAGTCACCATGATCTGAGTAGCAGGTGTTCCGGATACGAGTCCCGGAAACCTGAAGCTGACATCAAAGGAGATAACGGTGGCAAAATTCTCATGGCGCAAAGCGGCGGTCGTCGCAGCAGTGGTTCCCCTGGTGGCACTGAGCGCCTGTTCAAGCCAAGGCGGCAAGCCGGCCGAAAACGGCGGCGCCGCAGCCGCTGGCCAGGTGGCATCCACTGACCGGATCAAGGTAGCGCTGATTACGCACGCCGCTGCCGGCGACACGTTCTGGGACATCGTCCGAAAGGGTGCCGAGGAAGCATCGGCGAAAGACAACGTTGAACTCCTCTACACCAGCGACCCTGAGGCCGGTCGCCAGGCGCAGCTGGTACAGCAGGCCATTGACCAGAAGGTGGATGGCATCGCCGTCACCCTGGCAACCCCGGACGCACTGAAGGATGTCCTCAAGAAGGCCACCGACGCGGGCATCCCGGTGGTCAGCCTCAACGCCGGCGAATCAGTCTCCAAGCAGTTGGGTGCCTTCACCCACTTCGGTTCCAACGAGCAACTTGCCGGCGAAGCAGTCGGCACCAGGCTCGCCTCCGAGGGGTACAAGCACCCCGTCTGCGTGATCCAGCAGCAGGGCCACGTCGGCCTTGAAGCCCGTTGCGCCGGTGTGAAGGCCAAGGTGCCCGCAACCGAAATCCTGTACGTGGACGGCAAGGACATGACTGCAGTCCAGTCCACCGCAACGGCAAAGCTCCAGGCCGCCAAGGACGCCGACGTCATCATCGGCCTCGGCGCTCCGATCACCCTGACCCTGCTGAAGTCCGTCACTGACGCCGGCAGCTCGTCGAAGGTTGCGAGCTTTGACCTCAACGCCGACCTTGCCCAGAAGATCGTGGACGGCGCCGTGATCTTCACGGTCGACCAGCAGCCGTGGCTCCAGGGCTACATGTCCGTTGACTCCCTGTGGCAGGCCAAGCGCGGTGGCTTCAAGATCGGTGGCGGCCAGCCCGTACTGACCGGCCCAACCATCGTGGACAAGACCAACGCATCCGATGTCCTCAAGTTCGCCCAGCAGGGCGTCCGCTAGATCCAGGAACCAGGCTGCGCGGCAGCTCCCTGCCGCGCAGCCTGACCAACAAGGAGTCCTCCCCTATGGCAAACACAGCAACCCTGCCGCCGGCGCCGGCTACGGCCCCCGGCGATGAACGGATCGGGCGGCGCAGCCCCCTCCAGAAGTTCCTCGCAAGGCCCGAAGTTGGAGCATTGGTGGGCGCGGTGGTCCTCTTCATCTTCTTCGCGTCCGTTTCGCAGACGTTCACCCAACCCAACGCACTTGCTACCGTGCTCTACGGCTCATCGACCATCGGAATCATGGCGGTAGGTGTGTCCCTGCTGATGATCGGTGGGGAGTTCGACCTCTCCACCGGTGTTGCCGTGATCTCCTCCGCACTCACCGCGTCGCTGTTCAGCTGGAACTTCTCCCTGAACGCCTGGGTCGGCGTGGGGCTGGCCCTGGTGGTCTCCCTGGGCATCGGTTTCATCAACGGCTGGATCCTCGTCAAAACCAAACTGCCCAGCTTCATCGTCACCCTGGCCACGTTCCTGATGCTCACCGGCCTCAACCTGGCACTCACCCGCCTCATCGGCGGCAGCGTATCCTCGCCGTCGATCTCCAAGCTGGACGGCTTTGAATCAGCACGTGCGGTCTTCGCGTCCTCCGTCAGCATCGGCGGGGTGGAGGTCAAGATCACGGTCTTCTTCTGGATCGTCCTGGTGGCCGTGGCCTCGTGGATCCTGCTGCGCACCCGGATCGGGAACTGGATCTTCGCAGTAGGCGGCGACGCGAACGCCGCCCGCGCCGTGGGTGTTCCGGTAACAAAGACCAAGATCGGCCTCTTCATGGCCGTGGGCTTCTGCGGCTGGATTCTGGGTATGCACAACCTGTTCGCCTTCGACGCCGTGCAGTCCGGCGAAGGCGTGGGCAACGAATTCCTCTACATCATCGCCGCCGTCATCGGTGGCTGCCTCCTGACCGGCGGCTACGGCTCCGCAGTGGGTGGTGCTATCGGCGCCTTCATCTTTGGCATGGCCAACAAGGGCATCGTGTACGCACAATGGAATCCGGACTGGTTCAAGTTCTTCCTGGGCTTGATGCTGCTGCTGGCCACCATCGTCAACCTCATCGTCAAGCGCCGGGCAGAGCTCAAGTAAGGGGCCGGAACAATGAACGCACAACAGATCGATCAGCAAACCCTGCTGAAAGGCGAGAAGGATCCCTTGACACACACACCGGTCCACCTGCTGTCCCTCGATGGAGTGGGCAAGCACTACGGCAACATCATCGCGCTGCGGGATGTCACCATGGCCGTGGACAACGGCCGAGTCACCTGTGTCCTGGGCGACAACGGTGCAGGCAAGTCGACCCTGATCAAGATCATCGCCGGCCTGCATCAGCATGACGAAGGCACCCTGCATGTGATGGGCGATGCCAGGAAGTTCAACTCCCCAAGGGACGCGCTCGACGCCGGTATTGCCACGGTGTACCAGGACCTGGCTGTTGTTCCGCTGATGCCCATCTGGCGCAACTTCTTCCTCGGCTCTGAACTGACCAAGGGATTTGGACCGTTCAAGAGCATGGATGTCCAGAAAATGAAGGAGATCACGCTCAAGGAACTGGCCCAAATGGGCATCGACCTCCGCGATGTGGAGCAGCCCATCGGTCAACTGTCCGGCGGTGAGCGCCAGTGCGTGGCGATCGCCCGGGCCGTGTACTTCGGTGCGAAGGTGCTGATCCTGGACGAGCCTACTGCGGCACTTGGCGTGAAGCAGTCCGGCGTGGTGCTCCGCTACATCCTGCAGGCCCGCGACCGCGGCCTCGGGGTCATCTTCATCACGCACAACCCGCACCACGCTTTCCCTGTGGGGGACCGGTTCCTGCTGCTCAAGCGCGGCAAGTCAATCGGCTACTACGACAAGAAGGACATCACCCTGGATGAGCTGACGGCCCAGATGGCCGGAGGTGCAGAACTGGCGGAGCTCGCCCACGAGCTTGAGCAGCTCGGTGGCCACTCGGATGCCCTTGAGGAAGTCAAAGCCGAAGTGGCCGGTGTGGAGGAGTCGGTTCCGGAAAACGCCACCAAGCGGCACTGACGAAATAGCTGCTGGAAGTCCTGCCTGGAGCGCATGCTGGCTCCGGGCAGGGCCGTTTCCGGGCAAGGACCGATCCTAGCGAAGCGGCGCCGTGGTGCCGCGCAGGGCCAGGGTTGGCTCAATGAGCTTGCGCTCCGGTTCCAGAGCCGGATCCGCTATGCGGGCCAGGAGCCTGTGGGCGGAGTCCGTCCCAACGATGTCGCTGCGGTTGTCGATGGAGGTCAGGTCCAGGAAGCGCGACTTGGCCAAGGGGGAGTTGTCGTAGCCGATCACCGACACGTCGGCAGGCACTGACAGGCCGCGTGCTTTGATGGCTGCGAAAGCGCCGAGGGCCATGGAGTCGTTCGCGGCGAAGATCGCAGTGGTGTCCGGATGGCGCTCCAGGAGCCGCCTTGCTGTCTCGTAGCCGTCTTCCTCCGACGTTCCGGTGGACTCGCTGATGACGGGCTCGACGCCGGCAGCTTCCACGGCGCGACGGTAACCGGCGCGCCGGTGTGCGGAGGCGCCGTCGGCCCCTGAGACGTGGCCGATGCGGACATGGCCCAAACCCAGCAGGTGGTTGGCCGCCATGCTTCCGCCGCCGTCGTCATCGTTGGTGATGAGGTCCGCGCCCAAGGGCACGCCTTTGCGCCAGCCGGCCACCACGGTGGGCACCCAGGTCTTGGCGAGCATGGCCTCGCTCGGTTCGGCGGCTATCACCAGCGCATCGACGTGCATGGCGAGCAGGCCGTCGGTGGCTTCCTTGATCCGGTTTTCGCCTGGCCGAGAGTCCGCAAGCATCACCTGGTACCCGAGGTTTGAAAGGACGGATTCCATTCCGCGGAGCAGGTCAACGAACCAGGGGTTCCGGTAATCATCGATGACCAGGCCGATGCTTTTCGTGCTGCTGCTCGCCAGGGTGGTGGCGGCACGGCTCGGCCGGTAGCCCAGTTCCGTAATGGCGTCCCGCACGGCGTTACGGCGCTTTTCGCTGATTCTTTCGGGGTCTTTGAGGAACAGTGACACCAACGACGGCGAAACGCCGGCTTGGGTGGCGACGTCGTAGAGCGTGGGGCGTCGGTTGTTGTTCAACGGAGTGGGCTGCCTTTCGTGTCCTCTCCCGAGGATAGTCGCAAAAGGATTGACAGGACATATAGACATGGTTACGCTCAAAGCCAGCGTAAAAATTGTAGCGCTACAAAATGCCGGACGATCCCCATACGACGGCAGAATTTCGAAGGAGAAATCAATGGCTGAAAGCCTCGGCGTAGCCGTCATCGGAGCAGGCATGGCAGGCAAAGCCCACGCCGCCGCTTACCGCACGGCATCTGCCCTCTATAGCCCCGTGCTTCCCCAGATCCGCCTCGTCTCCATTGGCGACGTCAATGCTGAGTTCGGCTCCCTGGCTGCACGCCGATTCGGCTACGAACGCAACGACACTTCCTGGCAGGCTATTGCCGAAGCCGATGACATCGACGTCGTCAGCGTGGTGATCGCCAACTCGCTGCACCGGGAGGTGGTCGAAGGCCTGCTCGCCGCCGGGAAGCACGTCCTCTGCGAAAAGCCGCTCAGTGACAGCCTCGACGACGCCCGTGCCATGGCGGAAGCCGCACGCACCGCCGAGGCCCGCGGTAACCTGGCACGCATCGGATTCACCTTCCGCCGAACCCCAGGCATCGCCTATATCCGGGACCTGATCCGGAATGGCGTGCTGGGAAACGTCCTGCACTTCAGCGGCCGATACTGGACCGACTACGGATTCAGCCCCCAGGCTCCCATGAGCTGGCGCTACAAAGGCGGCCCGGGCTCAGGTGCGCTGGCCGACGTCGGAAGCCACTTGACCTATATCTCCGAATTCCTGTGCGGGAACATCACCTCCATCAGCGGTGGCAGGCTGTCCACCGCGATCGACAAGCGCCCGCTCCCGCTCAGCGCAGTCATGGGTCACGACCATGCGGCCGTGAGCGACACCTTCGAAGCCGTGGAGAACGACGATTACGCGGCCTTCAACGCAGAGTTCACCAGCGGTGCCGGCAGCTTCGAAGTCTCCCGGGTTGCCGCCGGCCACGCCAACAGCCTCCAATTCGAGGTCTTCTGCGAGAACGGCGGAGCCAAGTTCGACCAGCGCCGCCCCAACGAAATCCAACTCTTCCTCAATGACGGGTCCGGCCTGCAGGGCGGCTACCGCCAAGTCATCCTGGGGCCAGGGCACCCCTACATTGCCGGCGGCCTGGCCATGGACGCCCCGGAAGTCGGCTTCGGCCAGAACGATGCCTTCGGCTACCAGGCACGGGCCTTCCTCGAAGAGGTCGCGGGCTTGGCTGAAGCGGACTCCCTGCCCCGCTGCGCAACGTTCGACGAAGGTGTCCGAAACATGGAACTCCTCGGCGCGGTCACTGAGTCCGCCCTGAACAACGGAAAGAAAATCACGCTATGAAACTCGGGGTCTACAACGCGATCCTCCACGACCGTCCGCTTCCTGAAGCGCTCAAAGTCATCGCCGACCTTGGCCTGACTGGCATCGAGATCAACACCGGCGGATTCCTTCCCGCCGTGCATGTCCCCACGTTCGACCAGATCCTGGAAAGTGACGCCGCCCGCGACGACTACCTCGGGATCTTCGAGGGCACAGGCGTGTCCATCGCGGGCCTGAATTGCAACGGCAACCCCCTGCATCCCAAGCGGGAAATCGGTGAAAAGCACGCCGAGGACATCCGTCGGTCCATCCGGCTGGCGCACCGCCTCGGCCAGGACCGCGTGGTGACCATGTCCGGCCTGCCCGGTGGCGAACCTGGTGCCACCACGGTCAACTGGGTGGTCAACGCCTGGAACTCCGCGGCGCTGGATGTGCTGGATTACCAGTGGGGAGTGGCCGCGGCCTTCTGGAAAGAGACCGATCGGCTCGCCGCAGACCATGGCGTGAAGGTGGCGTTGGAGCTGCACCCGCAGAACATTGTTTTCAATACCGCTGACGTCTACAAGCTCGTCGAGGTCACCGGTGCCACCCACGTTGGCGTCGAACTGGACGCATCCCACTTGTTCTGGCAGCAGATGGATCCCGTGGCGGTGGTCCGGGAACTTGGGCCACTGGTCTTCCAGGCGGCAGCCAAGGACGTCCGGGTGAACAAGGACAACGCTGCGCTCTACGGTGTGCTGGACAACAGCTTCCGGCGGCTCTCGGAAGCGGAAAACCGGACCAACCTCGGTGGCGACGAATGGGCCAACGAATGGCCCAAGAACTCTGCCTGGGATTTCGTGGCCCTGGGCCGTGGTCATGACACCGCGTTCTGGACCGAGTTCCTCCGGGCCCTGCACGACGTCGATCCGAACATGCTGGTCAATGTCGAGCACGAGGACGTTTCGCTGGGGCGGATCGAGGGGCTCGAGGTTGCGGCGCAGGTCCTTCGCGACGCCGACGCAGCCCTGGCAGCATCGTTGAACGTCCCCGCCTAAGCGTGCCGTGCTGCGTCCGGGGCGGCGGCTACGGCCCCCGCCCCGGACGCTCGCTCACTTTCGGAGTCTTAGAGTTTTAGGGCTCGACGGCGGACGCAACCGAAGTGCCGACGTCGGGCTTTCCTGACGAAAGTGAGAGAGCGACGGCCGCAAGCCATCGGGATGTGCCGGAGGGTTTAGGCCGGGACCCTGACGGCGACGCCGGTCTCCAGGGACAGTTGTGCTGCGTCGGCCACCTTTGACGCCGCCACGGCGTCTTCGGGAGTGCAAGGATTCTTACGCTTGCCCAGCACAACCTCTACGAAGGCCGCCATCTCGGCTCGGTATGCCTGGTCAAACCGCTCGGCGAAGGTGGTGTGCGCTGTGCCGGACGGGAACGTAACTGCGGGCTCGGCCGACCTCAGTGCCATCTGCTGGTCCATTCCCACCAGCACTGATTGCTCGGAACCTTGAAGTTCCAAGCGGACGTCATGCCCGGCTCCGTTGTAGCGGCTCGCCGATACCGTACCCACCGTGCCGTCGTCGAACGTCACCAGAGCCAGGGCGGTGTCGACGTCGCCCACCTCACCGATGGCCGGATCACCGTTGTTGGAGCCCTTGGCGTAGACTTCCACGATTTCCCTGCCGGTGAGCCATCGGAGGATGTCGAAGTCGTGGACTGAACAGTCGCGGAACAAACCGCCCGACGTTGCAAGGAACTCAACCGGCGGCGGGGTCATGTCGCAGGTGACAGCCCGAAGTG
Source organism: Arthrobacter sp. B0316-5-4 (assembly GCF_059090325.1). Classification (NCBI taxonomy): domain Bacteria; kingdom Bacillati; phylum Actinomycetota; class Actinomycetes; order Micrococcales; family Micrococcaceae; genus Arthrobacter; species Arthrobacter sp. B0316-5-4. The sequence goes on along the minus strand of NZ_JBNHFN010000004.1, from coordinate 612,560 downwards.
AGTGGATCCAACCAAGCTCCCCGGCCTCGTAGGCCCGTTTGGCCTCCAAGTACCCTGCATCGAATCGGCGCTGGTGCCCGATTTGGACGGTGCCCGATTTCTCGCTGATGTAATCGAGGACGGGTTGGGACTCCGCCACATTTACTGCCACGGGCTTTTCGCAGAAGACCGGGATGCCTGCGTCCACACCTGCGCGGATGAGTCCGGGGTGGGTCGCTGTGCCTGTCGCAATGACCAAGCCGTCCACGCCGGAATTGATGAGCTCCTCCACGGATCCCAGGAATTCGGCGCCCACGCTGTCTGCCACTGTGCGGGCGTGGTCTTCTGCCACATCCGTCAGTTTCAGGCTTACGTGAATGCCGTCAGGGTTGAGGGTCTCGTTGAGGGCGCTGATGTTCTTGGCATGCATCACGCCGATCCGGCCTACGCCTACGAGGCCGAGGGTCACGTTCTTCATCATTTCTGTCTCCGTCAGTGCAGCAGAAGGTCATCTCCAAGGAGAGATTCCTGAAGTGAGACTAGAGGTTGTCAGATTGTCCTGTCAAACATCGGGTGGGATGTGAGAGAGGGTGCGGTTGAAAGGGGTGGGATGTGAGAGAGCGTGTGGACGTGGCTGACGCGGGCCGAAGAGTCTGGGGGAAAACTCCGACCCGCGCCAGGTCCATGGGGCCGGTCAGGCGATGATCTTCATGGCCTGCCAACCGGTACCGAGGCTGGTGGGCGGAACGTTGATGAACGCTCCGTTGCCCGAGCCCGGATATAGCCACAAGGTGTCTCCGATGCGGCCGAGGACGTCATTCTTGGCGTCACCGTCCAAGTCCCGGGGCCCTGCAATTGCAGTCCTGGTGGCCCAGCCCGTCCCAATCTGTGTCCACTGCAGCCAGCCCCCGGCACCATTGCCCGGATATAGCCATAATGCGCCTGTGTCCGTGCGCCGCGCCAGTACATCTGCCTTGCCGTCGCCGTTGAAATCACCCGTGCTGAAGATGGCGTTCATGACGTCCCACCCCCAACCCACGGTGTAAGGGGTACGCTGCCCTCCGGCTCCGTTTCCCTCATACAAACGGAGCTCACCGTTGCTGCGTCGCCCGATGAAATCGGGGATCCCGTCACCGCTGAAATCGCCCGGGGAGAACAGTTGTGTCATTGTGCTCCAGCCGCTGCTGACCTGCTGCTTCGTGCCGAAACTGCCGGCGCCGTCACCAGGGTAGAACCACAGGATATCGCCGGCCCGGGCCAACAAATCGGGCTTGCCGTCCCTGTTGAAGTCGCCAGGAGTAATCGTGTCCGTGATGGATGACCAAGCTGGTGCAGCCAGGGCCACTTGCCGGGGGAGAAGTCTGCCCATGCCGTCACCCGGGTACAAATACAAGTTGCCTGCGGTGTCGGCCGCCAGGACGTCGGCTTTGCCGTCACCGTTGAAATCATGGGCCGACGGCGGACCGGCTGCGGGAACGCTGTAGGTCTGGGTACCTACGGCGGAGGTGTTGCCGGCGGTGTCCACTCCGATGTACTTGAGCACCAGGGTGGAGTTGCCCATCACGATCGGCGAGGCGTATTTGATGTTCGTGGCACTTTCCGTGGCAGTCGGCGTGCTGCCGTCCGTGGTGTAGTAAATGCTGGTTCCTGCCTCGTTGGCCGAAAGTGCGATGGTTGCACCGCTGGGCAGGGCACGGCCGGTGGGATTCGCCGTCACGGTGGGAGCCGTGGTGTCAGGTGGCACGGTGTATGTCTGCGAGGCGACGTCGGAGGCGTTGCCGGCAGGGTCGGTGGCGAAGTACTTGAGGACCATTGGACCCGGACCGTCAAAGGTGATGGCCGAGGTGTACACGATCCCCGCGCTGAGCGGGTCCGTGCCGTCCTTGGTGTACTTGATCACCGAATTCGGTTCATTGGACGTCAAAGTGATCGACGTGCCGGCAGCGTACGCTCCTCCTGCCGGGTTGGCGGTCACCACGGGTTTGGTGGTGTCCGGTCCCGTGGAGTAGGTCTGGGTGGCCACTGCGGATGCGTTGTTTGCGGTGTCCACTGCGAAGTACTTCAGGGTCAGCGGACCGCTCAGGGTCAGCGGACCGGCGTACTTGCTGCTGGCGGACGTGGGGGTGCTGCCATTGGTGGTGTAGTAGATTGTGGCGGTCTCGTTGGACGTGAGGGTGACGGTCTGCCCAACGGGGTAGGTTCCGCCTGGAGGGGTCGGCGTTACTACGGGTGCCACGTTGTCCGTTCCGAGGTAGGCCTCAAACTCGGCCAGCCCGGCGTTGGTGGTTGTGGGGCTGACTGAGGTGATGTTGAGCCTGACGGAACTCACTGTTTTGGCGGGAAAGTTGATGGTTAGGCCGGATCCATTGTTGGGAAGGGCCGGAACGGTCACGGTGCTGCCATCGGAGAACTGCAGATTGCCGCCCGTTACCTGATCGGTGAGCAGAGGGCGATCAGCCAGGGTGACCGCGTTAATGGTGCGCGTGGGCGAGAAATCGTACTGGATCCAGCTCCCTGCCTTTTCACCGGCCGTGACCCACTCGCGCGCAGCGTCCATGGGAGCGCCCCAGAAATAGCCGTCTCGGACTTTTTCCGGACTTTGGGCGGCGGCCTTCTGCGACGACGCCGTAACCGTGGTGCCCGCTGACTTGGCGGCGTTGCCTGTCCACTCGATGGCCGTGATGTACTGCCGCTTGAGCCATTCGTCGTACGGGGAGTCAGGGCATCCTTCGCCTGGGCTGCTGCAGATGTACATGTCGAAGTCCGCGAACCGTACGAAGGTATCTACTTTCGCTGTGAGCTCGGCGCCCGTCACGTTTTGGGCGTACTCGTCAATGACGTACGCGTCATATGCCAAGGCTGTGTGAGGTCCCGTGTAGCTGCGGCTGGCGAGCTGAGCGAACTTGGCGGTCGCCCAGTGGTCGCTATGGTCGTACGGGTTGTTGAAGTTGCCCGTCCAATCCTGCGTGCGGAATGTCGTGGGTTGGAAATTGGCCACCAGCCGGTTCAGTGCGGTTTGGAACTGTGTCTTGGTGAAAGTAGCCGCGTTATCCACCGGACGGATGGAAGACAACCGCCCGTCCCAGAGTTTGAGAATGCTTTGGGAATTGTAGGCCGCGCTGCCTAGCCCGTTGGGGAAACCGTCGGGAAGGCGCATAAACACCACGGAGACGTTAGGCGCCCCATTGAGCGTCTGCATGGTTAGCGGGCGGTTCGGTACACCTGCGTCTGACGTTGTCCAAGAGTCTGCGACGCCTGCCATTTTCGCATAGCTGGCCCTTATTCCCGCCTCAAGGCTCCTCCAATAGGAAGCGCCCTCGCCGGCTTCCCCGGCGGTGGTGTACACGGTTTGGACGCACCGCTTGGCCTGGATATCACGCATGAAGTCCGGGCTGATGAAGATCAGGTCGTCGTCGGTGTGGGCCACGATCTGCATGGCGCCACCAGTGCCAGCGCAGGGCGGCACGGCTGCAATTGCTGGGATCGCCGAGCTGGTGATAAGTCCGCTGGCAACCAAAGCTGCGCCAAGGATGATGCTAAGGGCGCGTCTGGGGATGGATCGGATGCTGAAGAGCAGAGATTGGGTTTCTTGATGAGGAAGACGACGAACGTATTTTGAACGGACCACAACCATGCTCCTTGAGCAGATGTTGGGCCCCCCAGCCGGCAAACTTACGACGCCCGGGGACGTCGTTTTCGATGTAGGAGTGATGCCCTGCACTGATCCCAGTTGGGTGGAAGCGATGCAGTGAGCGCTACTGTACTCCTCGGACCAGATCGTGGGTAGGGGCCGGTACTTCATGAGGCGACGGAGCGCGTACTAACGGTTTCCCGCCACTAGTCTGAAACCATGAATCGCACCGGAGCTTTGAACCCGAGTCCGCGGACCCTCGACGTCGAAAGCGTGGTCCACTTCGACCGTCTGGTGGCCGCCGGCGCTGGGTCGATGCACGGGTGGCACGCTCAGTCCCTGGACCTGCGCGGACATTCACGCGAGCTTATGGCCCTTGATCCCCAAGGCGCGATCTTCCTTGGCTGTAGTTTCGACGACGGCGTGGAAGAGAGCCTCCGACGCCGCGGGGCGCTCATCTTCCCCAAAATGCAAGGCATCCCGTTCGACCCCTACCGGGGCAGCCTCTACTCTGCCAACGAGCTTTACCAGGACATTTCCTCCACAGAGTACGAGGCCACCCTTGACGCCCGGGTGTACCAATGGAGCATCCTGCCCGGGCAACGGAAGAGCCTCGACGCCACCCTCGCTGCGGCCCTGCACGACCACGCGATCGGAGACGCCCTGGACGAACTGCTGGACCAGGGCGCCCTGTCAGGCACCAAACTGGTGGGAGTCATGGGTGGGCACGCTGCCCAACGCGGGACCCGCGAATTCGCCGACGCCGCGCGGCTGGGTCGGCTCCTGGCCCAAGCCGGCTTCGCCGTCGCCACCGGCGGTGGGCCGGGTGCCATGGAAGCGGCCAACATGGGCGCCTACTTGAGCGGACTGCCCGACGCCGACACCACAGCCGCGCTTGATGACCTCGCCCTGGTACCGGGGTTCAGGCCCTCGGTGACAGCTTGGGCGTGCCAGGCAGCGGCCGTCGTCCAGCAGCATCCGCAGGGCACTCCGACGCTTGGCATCCCCACATGGTTCTACGGGCACGAACCTCCCAACCTGTTCGCCACCCATATCGCCAAATACTTCGCCAACGCCGTCCGCGAAGCCATCCTGCTGGAGCTGTGCAACGGTGGGATCGTGTTCCTGCCGGGGGCGGCCGGGACCGTGCAGGAGATCTTCCAGGACGCCTGCGAAAACTACTACGGTGCGCCCGAAACCATCACGCCCATGGTGCTGGTGGGTCGCGAACACTGGGAAAGGACCTTCCCGGCCTGGCCCATGCTCCAAAGCCTGGCGGCGGGAAAGCCGATGGAAGGCCGGATCTTCCTGGTGGACAGCGTGGAGGAAGCGCTCGCGGTCGTGACCGAAGGGCTGTGACCGAACGGGTCTGACCGAACGGGTCTGACCGAACGGGTCTGACCGAACACTGAGGAGGCTGCTCAGAAGTCCTTGCTGCAGGGACCGGAGCCAAGTTGCGCGAGCCCCGTGAGGTCGCCCGCAGCGTAGTCCCGAACCCAGGATGCTTCGTCGAACATGAGTTGCCGCGGGTCACTGACGTGATCCAGGCCCACAAGGTGCCCCAGTTCGTGCATGATGACGGCCACGCCGATCTCCTGGCCGTTGGGGGTATCGACGATCCCGGCGAACTGGGGTGCATCCAAAGACACCGTGCCGGTCACGTAGGCCTTGTAGCCGTTGCTGAGGCCGATGGAGGAGCTTCCGCCCAGGCCAACTGTCTGTCCTGTCAGGCGCGGGACCTGCTCCGGCGTACTCCACGCGATGAGTACTGGCGCCCAGCGGTCGCCGTACCTGGCGGGCTGGTAGCCGGACCTGTTGGTGGACGGGACCTCGGAACTGGGGCCGTCATAGATGAATTTCAGTCCTGTAGCGAGGCTCGCCCGCCGAACGGCTTCATCCACCAGTGCCTGCCAGGACGCCGGTGCCACATCGGAGTTCACCACGTAGTGGATGGGCCGGCAGGGCGAATACGCCAACGGGGTCCCGTCTTCCTTGACGGCCAGGAACTTGTACGAGGTGCTGGTTTTGCTCAACGGGGCAGGTTTGCCAAGGGGGGCGTCGGCTTCCTCGAGCCCAGGCAGCGGATCCTGGCGCTGCCCGAAGGGAACCATCCCGGGCCGTGGTTGTTGTCCTTGCGCAACGGAGGAACCACCCACGAGTTGTTGCAGTTCGCCGCTGAAGTAGGCGCCCGCGCAGACGAGGCCGAGGATGCCGAAGAAGAACATGATGGCAGCGATGCTGCTGTGCTTGATGGGTGGCCGGACGGGTGGATCATCGGGCGGACGCGCAACCACTGGGAGGAAATTCGGCCGGAGAGGATCATGGTCTGGCCATTTGGACGACCCGAAAGGTTCCATGGAACCCCCTGACGTGGCGGCTGCGACGGGTGGTGGGGGCGCCGCCGTCGGCCGTAACCGTCAGCATAAGTCCGGCGACGCCGCGAGTCCATGGCGCGACCGCTGGAAAGCGGTGCTTGTCAGATGTCCTTGCGGCAGGGTGCTGAAGCCAGCAGGTGCAAGCCGTTCAGGTCGCCTGCGGCAAGTCCGTCCGGTGCCCCGATTTCCGGGTACATGAGCTGGATGGGGTCGTCCACGTGGTCCAACCCCATCACGTGTCCCAGCTCGTGTTGCATGACCGCCAGGACATAGTCCGCGCCGCCACTGGCCATCAGCTCTGTCACCTGCGGGGTGTCCAGCTCGAGGCTGCCGGTGATGTAGCTTTTGGGGCCGTTATTGAGGGAGTACATGGTGCTGCCGCCAGTGCCGATCACTTTGTCGGCCAGGGCCGGTGCAACCTCCGGCGTCGTCCAGGAAATCAGGAGCGGAGCCCACCGGTCGCCGTATTTGGCGGGTTGGTAGGGCTCTCGGCGCTCAACAGGCAGTTCGTCGGTGGTGCCGTCGTTGACGAACTGGATGCCCGACGCTGCGGAAATGTTCGCAATCGCGGTTGTCAGCAGCGCGTCGGATCCTTCCGGTGCGGTGGCGTTGTTGACGACGTAATGCAGTGGGCGGCAAGGCGAGTACCCAACGGGAGTGCCGTCGTCGTTGGTGGCCAGGAACTTGTACGAATCGTTGGTGGTTCCCGGTGCCGGGGGCGAGGCCAGCGGTGCGTCTGCTTCCTCAAGTCCCGGCGGCGGCGCGTCGACAGGGTGGGCGGCCTTCCCTTGCCCCTGGCTCCCTTGCTGCGGTGTGCCAGGCACGCCCGCCCCAGGAAAGAGTGCTGTTATGCGGGGGTCGCCGTGCAGGAAACCGCTGACCAGGACGGCAATGACCGCCGCGACGGCGGCCAGGAGGACACCGCGGAGAACACGCAGGGCCGTTCCTGTGCGCCGGTGCCTGGGCGCACGTACTTCTTCCCGCTCCGGGTCCACGGTTCTCCATTCCTCACGCCCTGGTCACGCGGGGCAGCGCGGAGGACGAACCAACAGTACGGGCTGCGGACTGAGCCGTCCAAACTCAGACGATCGCTGCGCCGAAGAGCAATCCCAGTCCATAGGTGGCGGCAGCCGCTCCGAGGCCGATCGCAAGCTGCCGCAGGCCGCGGCTCAGCGGCGACGTTCCGGAAAGCAGGCCGACGACGGCGCCGGTCGCCAACAGCGCGATGCCCACCAGCACACCGGCCACCATCAGGGCAGCCACACCGGTCATGCCAAAGAGGAACGGCAGGATGGGAATGATGGCACCCGAAGCGAAGAAGCAGAAGCTGGACAACGCTGCGCCCCAGGCTGAGCCTACGGATTCGTGCTCGTCCGCTGCCGGCTTTTCGGGTTGCAGGGAGAGGCTGGGATCGCAATCGCAGCTGAACAACCCCATGCGTTCGGCAGCGCGGTGCTCGGCGGCTTCCTGGGTCATCCCCCGGGCCAGGTACACCAGGACCAGTTCGTTGTGCTCAATATCCAGGGACGGCGCAGCGGTGAGCGTGGCCTGTGTCGGGAGGGTGGCGTTGAGCAATTCCCGTTGCGACCGCACCGAGACGTATTCGCCGGCGCCCATGGAGAGGGCTCCGGCCAGCAATCCTGCTACGCCACTCATCAGCACCACGGGGCTGGGCACTCCGGTGGCGGCCATGCCCATGACCAGGGAGAGGTTGCTGACCAGGCCGTCGTTGGCGCCGAAGACTGCGGCGCGGAAGGTGCCGGACAACCTGTTCCGGCCACGGGTGGCAAGCCCGCGGACTACTTCTTCATGGATCTGCTCATCTGCCACCATGGCAGGTGTCGCGGCGGGCTCGGTGCCGTATGGGGAGCGGCCTTCGGCCCGCTGCGCCAACGCGAGCACGAACACCGAGCCGAAGTTGCGGGCCAGGAAACCCAGGAACTGGCTGCGGCCGGACGCCGCCTTGGGCATTCCTGCGTGCTCCCCAAGGAGCTTGAGCCAGTGGGCTTCGTGCCTGCCTTCGGCCTCGGCCAAGGCCAGGAGGATCTGGCGTTCTTCGCCGTCCCGGCGTTGGGCGAGTTCCCGGTAGACGGCGGCTTCGGCCCGTTCGTCTGCCAGGTATTGACGCCAACGCCGGATGTCCGAGGACGTCGGTGCGGTTTGCGGCGCTCCGGCGTTTTGGGGGGCTTCGGTTTCGTGGATGGGGTCCGGAGCGGGGCTCGACGAACCGTGGGATTCCTGGTGCTGTTGCACTTTTTCTCCTGTGCTGGGTGGGGTAGTTGCGGCCCCATTGCACGCCCCACACTACCGCTTATTCCCGGGGTTTTTTGGCTGGTATTCCTCAACCGGAATGTTCGGTGCACCTTAATTTCCGCCCCTTGACCGGTCCGTGGGCCGGTGCTCAGATGGAATGACAGGGGCGGGGTCTCCCGCACGAGGTCATCGGGCCGTTCGCGGCCCATGGGACGGAGGTTGCATCATGAACACCACCGAATCACACGCCAACTACCCGGAGCGGGCAACCGTGGAGTCCGACCCGGCCTACGACTACGCAGAAGACCAGGAAGTGGACGAAGCCTGGGTGGAGGAAGTGGACGCACCGGAGGATGACGAACGGGTGGTCCCGATTGATGAAACCGACGACTTCCGGGAGGAAGACGCAGAGGATTAGGCAGGCTGCTCCGGAAAGGTGAAGTGCCTCGCCAGCCCCCTTGGCTTCCCGACGGCGGCAACGGTCACCGTCAGCGTCCCTGACGCTGCGCACCATTGGGTAGGGCGGACGGCCTGCGCAAGCGCGCGGGCAATCACCTGTGGATCGGGGTGCAGCAATGTCACGCTCTTCGCCCCGGCCAGAAGGGTGACGGTCCCCAGGAAGAGGTCGACGGCGGGTATCACCGCGACCGTGCCGGCTGCGGCTTCGGCGGGGGTACCGGTTGTTTGGGCTGAGGGGGTTTGGGCGCCGGGTGCCTGCGGGTTGAAGGCTTGGCTGCTGTCGGCTTGGTACGGCAAGGTACGTCTCCTTGGGGGAGTGCTCTTGCCCGCTCGGTTGTCTTTGGTCCGGGGCGGGCCGCTTCCTCATCCGAACCACCCGTGAACATGGGGTTGGTGTGTGGCCAGTCGGAGCTTGGCACCACATCTCTTGAAGCTGGCACCACCCTACCGCACGCGCGCCCTCGTTGTTGGGCCTGCTCCGCAGGGTTTGGTGGGGTCTAAGTCTGCAGAGCAGGCCCCACAACGTGTACCTGCCGGGGACACAACAACGGCGACGCTCCCCGACAAGGGGAGCGCCGCCGTCGGGCGTTGCTTTGTTTCTTTTGTCCTGCGCGTTCGGGTTAGTTGGCCCTGTTGGAGCTGACCGGGTGTGCTTCGATCGGCAGTTCGTCGGAGATCGCGCCAGCCACTCGCTTGTCCCAGGCGGCCCGGACTGCGGGGTCAGTGCGCGGCGTGAGGAGCGAAATGACCACGTAAGCGACGAACGAGGCGGCGAGGCCGTAGTAGATGGGTTCGTTGGCGTAGACGCCGTCCTCGCTCGGGATGACTCCGGTTGCGAACATGATCAGCAGGGCCAGTGTCAGCACGGAGCCAACTGCCATGGACCATGCAGCCGCGATGCCTGTTCCGCGCTTCCAGACAAGGCCGCCGAGGATGGCGACCAAGAGGCCACCTACCAGGATGTCGTAGGCGATGGTGAGGGCTACCACCACGTCCTGCGCGGCCATGGAGATCAGGACCGCAACGATGCCCAGGCCCAGGACCCAGTAACGGTTGGCCTTGACGTCGTGCTCGGGGTTTTCCGTGTCATCGGTGTTGATGGTCTTGCCGAACCAGCTGGCCACGAACGGGACGACGTCGGCGCGGGCAACCGTTGCGGCGGCGATCAGCGCGCCGGAGGCGGTGGACATCATGGCGGCGACAGCCGCGGCCATCACCAGGCCACCGATGCCGACGGGGAGGATGTGGGTTGCCACCTCGGCGTACACAACGTCCTTACCGAGGTTTGCGACGTCGATATCCGGCAGTGCCACGCGTGCTGCGAGACCAATGAAGGCGCCGGCGATGCCGTAGAGGATGCAGTAGACACCGGCCGTGGCTCCGCCCCAGCGTGCAACGGTGGGGGTCTTGGCGGTGAAGACGCGCTGCCAGATGTCCTGGCCGATCAGGAGGCCCAAGGTGTAGACGACAAAGTACGTGATGATCGTCTGGGTGCCGATGCCGTCGATCTGGAAGAAGCTGTCTTCGAGGCGCCCACGGATGCCGTCCATGCCGCCGGCAGCGTTCATGACGAACGGAAGCATCAGGAAGAAGATGCCCACAGTCTTGATGATGAACTGCACCTGGTCGGCCAGGGTGATGGACCACATGCCACCGATGGTTGAGTAGACCAGCACGATTGCGCCGCCAACAGCGATTGCCATCCAGCGTTCCCAGTCGAAGAGCACAACGAAGATGGTGGCGTAGGCACCGGTAGATGTAGCGCACAGCATCAGCGTGTACGCGAGCATCACGATTCCGGACGTCTGGGTGGCCTTGCTGCCGTAGCGGAGGCTGAGCATCTGGGAGACGGTGTAGATCTTCAGGCGTTGGATGGTGCCGGCGAAGAGCAGGCTGAGCAGCAGCACACCGGCGCCGATGGCAACGACCAGCCACATGCCGGAAATGCCGAATTTGTAGCCCAGGCCGACGCCGCCGACGGTGGATGCGCCACCGAGGACCACCGCGGCCATGGTGCCTGTGTAAAGGAAGGGGCCAAGGCGGCGGCCGGCCACCAGGAAGTCGCTGTTGTTCTTGGTGCGGGACTTGCCCCACCAGCCGAACGCCAGCATGGCGAGCAGGTACACCACCACGATTGCGATGTTAATAGCCGAAGATTCCATGAACGGTCCTTGGAGCTGATGCACGGAGGTTGGGGATTTCGACGATACTCCTGCGAAGGGTCGAAGTCTCCGTGCTGACGATTGGAGATTGGGGGAGGTGTTGTATGCCTCACAGACAACACTTGTTGCCTCTGAGGATATGTTGTGATCGGAGTAACAGTCAAGATGCTTACGACATGCTTCCGTCGTTTCTGGCTACTGTTTTGCGCGATCCGGCTACTATTGCTCCAATGACAGGGCCACATGACAGGCCTGAAAGGTTCGTGAATGAAGGCTCTCCCCGTTGAACCAAGCAACGTTCCTGTTGCCATCGGTTCCAGAATCCGCGCAGCCCGGCAAGCGCAGCGCCTCACCATCGAGCAAGTGGCGGATGCTACAGGTCTCACCAAAGGGTTCCTTAGCCGTGTGGAGCGGGACCTGACATCGCCGTCGGTCGCGTCCCTGGTCACCCTGTGCCAGGTTCTGTCCGTCTCCGTAGGGGATTTGTTCGCGGCGCCGGAAACCCACCTGACAAAGCGCGACGACGGCCCCCGCATCTCCCTGGGTGGCCAAGGAATAGTGGAACGCCTGTTGACTGCGCGCTCCGAGCGCCGCCTGCAGATCCTGCAGGCCACCATCGAACCCCGCGGCCGCGGCGAGAACGAGCTGTACGCGGTGGATTGCGATGTGGATGTCCTGCATGTGGTCAAGGGCCGGATCAAACTCATCCTGACCAATGAGGAATACGACCTCGCAGAAGGCGATACGCTCTCCTTCCCGGGCCGGGAACCCCACACCTGGATCAACCCCACGGACGAAACCGTCGAAGTGCTCTGGGTGCTGGTCCCGGCCGCGAGCCGGTAGTTCTTCCCTCCGCGAGATGACAGTTAATGCCCATGTTTGTCGTAAACATGGGCATTATCTGTAGTTTGGGGGAGCCGGGGGCGGCCCCGCGCTGGGGAGACCGGCTAGCCCACGTGGACCCAGGGCCGGCGGGTGATGTCCGGTTCCGCTTCCCGCAGCACTTCCCGGGTGACCGGCGCGATTTCGCCCTCGCCGAAGAACAGGAACCTGCTCAGGTTGGAGATCGGGTTTCCCTCGGTCCAGCGGAAGTAGATGTGCGGCATGAAGCCGGTGACGTCGCGGATGTGCAGCAAAACCGCGGCCAGGGTATTGGGCACGTTGTTACTGTGCACTTCCAGGATCTTGAAGCCGTGCCTCTCCTTGCCCACCACCTGCAGTTCCTGCTCAAAGTCGGAGCTGTCGTCCACGATGATCTCAATGAACACTGCGTCGCAGTCCACGGGAAGGTGGTTTGCCTGCTGGGCGTGCTGGAGCTTCTCCTTGTAACGGCTGGCGCTCAGGTGCTTGGGCTCGTGGGCGATGATCCGGACCGGACCCTCGGCGTGGTTCGCCGTGAACTCCAACGCTTTCTCATCCAGTTTGATGTGCGTGGCCCGTAGTTCGAACGCGCGGCGCATGCGGGAGATGAAGCTGACCACCATGATGCCCAGGATGAAGAGGGCTGCGATTTTCAGGCCGTCCGGTCGTTCGATGGAGTTGACCACTGTGGTGTAGACGAAGACCAGGGAGATGATGCCGAAGCCGATGAACTGGGCCCGCTGCTTCTTGCGCCGTGCCGAAAGGGTCACCGCGATGGAAGCGGAAGTAATCAGGACCAGGACGCCGGTGGCATATGCCCCACCCTGGGCGTTGACGTCGGCCTGGAAAATGATGGTCACAATGAAGGCGATCACGGTGAAGACCAGGACCAGCGGGCGAAGGGCCCGTGCCCATGCGGGAGCCATTCCGTAGCGGGGAAGGTAGCGCGGGACGAGGTTGAGCAAGCCTGCCATGGCGGATGCGCCGGCGAACCAGAGGATCGCGATGGTGCTGATGTCGTAGACCGTTCCGAAGCCGTCGCCAAGGAACTTGTGGGCGAGGTAGGCAAGTGCGCGGCCTTCGGCTTTGCCCCCGGCTTCGAATTCGGCCGCCGGGATAAGCATCACCGTAGTGAAACTGGAGGTAATCAGGAATGAGCTCATGATGATGGCTGCGGTGGTCAGGAGCCGATGGGCGCCCTTGATCCGTCCGGCGGGATTGGCTTCAGTATCGGATGGGTGACCCTTGATCTGCGGCATGACGGCTACCCCGGTCTCGAAGCCGGACAGGCCCAGGGCGAGCCGCGGGAAGACCAGGAGCGCCAGGGCAACCATCATGATGGGGTCGCCGTGCGACGTTGTCAGTGCTGTCCACCAGTCGGTGATGACGTGTGCCTCGGTGAAGACGTGCCCCAGGGAAATGGTGATCACTACCAGGTTCAGTGCCAGGAACGCGGCTACCAGGACGACGGCGACGTTAATGGCCTCTTTGAAGCCGCGAAGGAAGACCACGCCCAAACCTGCAATCAGTGCCAAGGTGATGACGACGTGTTGCCCCTCAAGGAAGTCCGGGGCGAACGGGTTTTCGATGAGGTGGGCCGTGGCGTCGGCCGCGGACAGGGTGATGGTGATCATGAAGTCGGTAGCAGCGAAGCCCAGGAGCGCCAGGACGAAGAGCTTGCCGCTCCAGCGGGGGAGGAGGCGCTCCAGCATGGCAATGGAACCTTCACCGCGGGGGCTTTCCTTCGCCACCCTCCGGTATACGGGCAGGGCGCCGGCCAAGGTTGCGACAACCAGGAGCAGCGTTGCCAGCGGAGAGAGCAGGCCTGCCGCCAACGCGGCGATGGCGGGCTGATAGCCAAGCGTGGAGAAGTAGTCCAGGCCGGTGAGGCACATGACCTTCCACCAGGCCTGCGGCTTGTGCGACTCCGAGGGGCGGCCGTGGGGGCCTTGCCGCTTGCCTGAGGTGTCCGGCATTCCTTCCAGCAGCCAGGGTTTGAGCTTGAAGGAATCTTTTGGCCGGTTGGCCGGATCGGCCGGAGGCCTCGACAGGGTGGTCACGGTGTCCTTTCGCGCAGCACGGTGCTGCTCCCGGTCGAGCGTAGGACCGCCTTCGACGCCGGCACCCCCGTTTTTATGGAATCTTTACGCCCGCTGTGATGGGCGTCTCACGTCTTCCGAAAGTTGTAAACAACTGATGCTTATTAGGCAACTTCGAGTGTATGATGGGTGTCACAGTCACTGATTCACCCCCGATCCACTAAGGAGTGGCGCATTTTGGAAGAGCTCCGTATTGAGGCCAACGGCAACCTTGGCCCCATCGATTCGTCCCGCATCCCGCGCTATGCCGGTGCCGCCACCTATGCCCGCCTGCCCCGCCTTGACCAGGTCGCCAAGGCTGACGTCACTGTTGTGGGCGTTCCCTTCGACTCAGGCGTCTCGTACCGCCCGGGCGCGCGCTTCGGCGCCAACCACGTTCGTGAGGCCAGCCGCCTGCTGCGCCCCTACAACCCTGCGTGGGATGTCAGCCCGTTTGAAAACATCCAGGTCGCCGACGCTGGCGACATGGCCGTGAACCCCTTCAACATCAACGAGGCCATCGAGACCATTCAGCAGAACGCCCTGGACCTCACCGCCAACGGCAGCAAGCTGGTTACCCTCGGTGGCGACCACACCATTGCCCTGCCGCTGCTTCGCGCCGCGGCCGAGCGCGCCGGCGAACCCATCGCCATGCTCCACTTCGACGCACACCTGGATACCTGGGACACGTACTTCGGCGCGGAGTACACCCACGGCACCCCGTTCCGCCGTGCCGTGGAAGAGGGCATCCTGGACACGGAAGCCATTAGCCACGTGGGTACCCGCGGTCCGCTTTACGGCAAGAAGGACCTCGACGACGACCACCGCTTCGGGTTCGGAATCGTCACCTCCGCGGACGTCTACTACCAGGGCGTCCTGGAAACGGTCGCGAAGATTCGTGACCGCATCGGCAACCGTCCCCTGTACATCTCCGTGGACATTGACGTCCTGGATCCCGCGCACGCACCTGGCACCGGCACTCCCGAGGCCGGCGGGATCAGCAGCCGTGAACTCCTCGAAATCATCCGGGGTTTCCGCGGAATGAACCTTGTTGGCGCGGACATCGTCGAAGTTGCTCCCGCCTACGACCATGCGGAGATCACCGGTGTTGCCGGCAGCCACGTCGCCTACGAGCTCGTCACCCTGATGGCAGACAACGCCGTCGAAGGCGATCGGCTGGGCGCCCCCAACGGCTACGCGCAGCAGGCACTCGGCGCCCGCATCGAGGAACTCGCAAAAGCCTCGGGAGACCAGCGATGATCGATTTCGATCCGGGCACGGCAGCCCCCACCAAGGGGACCAACCAGCGCAATGGCGGGGACCTCGTCGTCGAGACCCTCGAGGCGCTGGGTGCGAAGACTGTTTTCGGTATCCCGGGCCAGCATGCGCTGGGCCTCTTTGACGCCATGGGCCGCGGCAACCTGCATTTCGTTTCCTCCCGGGTGGAGAACAACTCGGCGTTCGCCGCTGACGGTTATTCCCGCGCCACGGGTGAGGTGGGTGTGCTGTTCCTGTCTACGGGTCCGGGCGCGCTGACGTCCCTTGCCGGCCTCCAGGAGGCATACGCCACGGGTGTTCCCATGGTTGTTGTTGCCAGCCAGATCCCGCTCGACGGCCTGGGCGCACGCCGCAAAGGCATGCTGCACCAGCTCGATGACCAGAAGGCTTCGGCCGCGAACGTCACCAAGAGCCAGCGCCTGATCCAGCACGCTTCCGGCATTCCGTCGGCCATCCAGGACGCCTGGACCGAGGCGAGTTCCTCGCCGCAGGGTCCGGTGTGGATCGAGATCCCGCAGAACGTCCTGCTCGATCCCATCATGGTCCCGCCGGTGGAAGACGCCCTGGCCGAAGCCTTCGACAACCCGCCTCGCGTCGAGCTGATCCGGGAAGCCGTGAAGTGGCTTTCGACGGCGGAACGTCCGGCGATCATCGCAGGCGGCGGTACCCGCCGTGGCCGGGCCGAGAAATCGTTGCTGTCCATCGCCGAGCAGCTGCGGGCCCCGGTCATCTGTACTCCCGGCGGCAACGGTGCCTTCCCTTGGACCCACGAGCTGTCCCTGCAGTCCTGGATCGAGGACCGGTACATGACCGATGTCCTGGAAGACGCCGATGTCCTGATCGTGATCGGCTCCTCCCTGGGTGAAGTGACCTCCAACTACTTCACCTTCGAACCGCGCGGCCGCATCATCCAGATCGACGCCGAACCACGCGTCCTGGAGTCCAACCGTCCTGGTTTGGGTATCCGCGCCGACGCCGGACAGGCACTCGCCGCGCTGGACGAAGCGCTCGCAGCAGCGGGAGCGGCGGATGCAGCACGGCGGGATTGGCACGGAATCAGCCCGGAAGACGTGGTCAAAGAGTCCCTGGCAAAGGTCAAGGCACGGTTGGAATCCCAGGACCTGGCCAAGGAACTGAAGTTCATGTCGGACATCCGCGAGGCTGTGCCGGCTGACATGCAGACGTTCTGGGACATGACCATCTCCGCATACTGGGGCTGGAGCTGCTGGGACGCCCGGCAGGGCCAGTTCCACTCAGCGCAGGGCGCGGGCGGCCTCGGTTACGGGTTCCCGGCCGCCATCGGTGGAGCAGTCGGCTTGGAAACCACGGGTAAACCCAGCAGGGTACTCGCCGTGTCCGGTGACGGTTCATCCATGTACTCCATCTCCGAGCTCGCCACCGCGAAGCAGCACAACGTCCCGGTTACCTGGTTGATCGTGGACGACGGCGGCTACGGCATCCTCCGTGAATACATGGTGGGTGCCTTCGGGCAGGCCACGGCCACCGAGCTTGCCCGTCCGGACTTCGTGAAGTTGGCCGAGTCCTTCGGCGTCCCGGCCCGTCGGGTAGCCCCCGAGGAAGTGGGGGACGCGCTTAAGGCGTCCTTCGAAGCGGACGGACCCAACGTCGTCGTGGTTGAGACGTTGCTGAAGATGTTCGGCCCCACCCACCTGGACGACTAGAAACGCCAAGCAATCAGCCCCCGCACAGAACCTGTGCGGGGGCTGATTGCGTTGTGGGGTGACGCCGCGACCTCCAGCCGCCCTCATCATTAGTTTCCCAAAGCAATCAATATGGGTTATAGTTGCTTTAGGCAAACAAAAAAGGGGTGTGTCTCCATGTCCGTCGGTTCTGCCACCGCAACCGATCTTGTTCATCAAATCTTCGACCTCCAACGAACACTGCGTTGCGTGGTGACCGCCCACATGGCCCGCGTTCCCGACGTCGGAATGGCGGTCCAGGGTGTCATGCGGTTCATCGGCGAGGGGGAGGCCCGCGCAACGCACCTCGCTTCGCGCTTAGGGGTCAGCGCTCCGGTCCTGAGCCGGCACATCGCGGAGCTCGAAGAGCTCGGCTTTGTGGTCCGTCGTCCGGATCCGGCTGACGGCAGGGCGCAACTCCTGGCCCTCACCGAAAAGGGTGCAGCCAAGCTGCACGAATTCGAAGAACAACGCAGCGTGAGACTGCGGGATTACCTGGCGGATTGGAGCGAGGCTGACGCCCTCGAGGCCTCCCAGGTGATCAACAAACTCACGGAGTCCCTCAAGGACTCAATCCGGGCAACGGCGGCCGGCTCCATCACAACAAACCAGACAGCTTAGGAGCCCGGAATGGCTAAACCAACACAAACCCCGACGGCGGTGGGCGCCGTAGCAAATGCTGCCGCGCCCATGACGCACCGGCAGATCATGGAAGCCCTGACCGGCCTCCTCGCGGCTTTCTTCACGGCGATCCTCAGCAGCACGATCGTCGCCAACGCACTGCCAACCATCATGTCCGAGCTCAAGGGCACCCAGACCGACTTCGCGTGGGTCATCACGGCAGCGCTCCTGGCGAACGCCGCCACCACGCCCATCTGGGGCAAGCTCGCTGACCTCTTCGACAAGAAGCTCCTGGTCCAGTTGAGCATCATCATCTTCGTGGCGGGCTCGGTCATGGCCGGCCTGTCCGAGACCATCCCGCTGCTGCTGACCGCACGCGTCATCCAAGGTATTGCGATGGGTGGCCTGACCGCCCTGGCGCAGGCGATCATCGGCTCCATGATCCCGCCGCGCGACCGCGGAAAGTACTCCGGTTACATGGGTGCTGTCATGGCAGTCGGCACCGCCGGCGGCCCGCTGCTGGGTGGCTTCATTGTTGACAGCCCGCTCGGCTGGCGCTGGACGTTCTTCGTCTGTGTTCCCTTGGCCGTTGTGGCACTCATCCTCCTCCAGATCACCCTCAAGATTGAGCACATCAAGCGCCCCGCCAAGATCGACTGGCTCGGTTCCATCCTCCTCACCTCGGGCGTCAGCCTGCTGCTGATCTGGGTTTCCTTCGCCGGCAACCCGGACTACTACGACTGGTTCTCCTGGCAGTCCGCGCTCATGGTCGGAGGCGGCGTAGCCTTGCTTGCCCTCCTGGTGTTCGTGGAAACCAAGGTTGCCCAGCCGATCATCCCGCTGAAGATCATCTCCGAGCGCACCACCGCACTGGCCATCGTTGCGTCGATCGCCGTCGGTATCGCCATGTTCGGTTCCTCCACCTTCCTGGGCCAGTACTTCCAGGTGGCCCGCGGCGCCACGCCTACCGAGGCCGGCCTGCTGACGTTGCCCATGATCGCGGGCAACCTTATTGGTTCGGTAGCATCGGGTATCCTGATCAGCCGCTTTGGTAAGTGGAAGCGGTTCCTGATCGCAGGTTCGGTGCTGCTCATCGGTGGTCTGGCCTTCGCCGGCACCATGGACCACACCACGGAACTGTGGATCGTTGCCATCTACACCGGCGTGTTCGGCCTCGGCTTGGGCATGCTGATGCAGAACCTGGTGCTGGCCGTACAGAACACCGTCCAGGCCAAGGACATCGGAACGGCCAGCGCTTCGGTGGCGTTCTTCCGGTCGGTGGGTGGCGCGATCGGCGTCTCCGTCCTCGGTGCCATCATGTCCAACCACGTGAAGGACCTTGCCGTGGAAGGAATGGCCGCTGCTGGCATTCCCGTCCAGGGTGGCGGGTCCGGAGCCAGCATGGACCTGGCCGATATGCCTGCTCCCATCGCCGAGATCATGCGCGCTGCCTACGGTGACGCAACCGCACAGATCTTCCTTATTTCCGCGATCATCAGTGTGGTGGCCCTCCTGGCCGTGCTGTTCATCAAGGAACGCCCACTGCGCCGCACGGTTGATGCCGCTCCCGAAAAGGAACTGATCGCCACGGCTTCCGGCGACGCCGGAATGTCCCTGGACACCTCGTCCCTGGACGCGGTAAAGACCGACGACGGCGGCAGCGGCCTGGGTGCCGAACGCCCGGCTGGTGGGGCGGAACGCCAGATTCCGAAGCAGGATTCCGGATCCGACCTGGACCTGGAGTTTGCCCGGATCCTCACCCAGGAACGGCCCCACGCCGCTGGTGACGTCAAGGAAGTCCAGGAGCAGCTGTCCCGGACGCAGTACGTCCTGGCCGAACAGCAATTGCAGCTCAGCCGCGCCAACGTTGAACTCCAGGCACGCTTGCGGGAGCAGCAAGCGATCGCGCAGCAACAGGCCACCACGGCCGAAGAGCTGGCAGCCATCCGCAAGGAGCTCAAGCGCGAACGCAGGCAACAGGAACGCATGGCACTGCTGCTTCTCCAGGGCGCTGAAGCCCGTGCGGACCACGGCAAGCACGCAGGCTAACGACTCATAGATCCGGCTCTTGTTCGTACCCCCACGGCGTAGTTCGCGGGGTGTAGCGAACAAGGGCCGGAGCAAGGGCGCCGACTGGGATTCCAGCCGGCGCTTTTGCATGTGTGGTCCTGCCCAACTGGTCTCCACTGGTCCCACTGCGGCGTGTCTGCGCCTCCGCGACACGGGAAATACTCCGCTGGGATGATCTTTTCCGTAGGTTGTTTCGCCGCAGCAAAGGATTTCGTACAGTGGGGAGGCTAATACTGTCAGCCCTTGCTGCCAAACTTCTTCTTATCTCATTCACGCACTCTTTCTAAGGACCCGTGGGCATGCTTGTCACCCTTATACGGCGCTATTCCAAGCCGTATTTGCCGCAGATAGTGGCCGTGCTGTTCTTTCAGCTGGCGTCCACCATTGCCACGCTCTACCTCCCCAGCCTCAACGCCAAGATCATCGATGAGGGTGTTTCCCGCGGGGACACCGACTTCATCTGGCAAACCGGCGCCCTCATGCTCGCGGTGGCCCTCGGCCAGGTGCTCGCTGCCATCATCGCCGTCTACTTTGGTGCCCGGGTTGCCATGGCCATCGGCCGCGACCTTCGCCGCAGCGTCTACCGCCAGGTCAGCAGTTTCTCCGCACAGGACGTCAACCGGTTCGGTGCCCCTACGCTGATTACCCGCGGCACTAACGACGTCCAGCAAGTCCAGATGCTGGTGCTCATGGGCCTGAACTTCATGGTTTCGACGCCCATTATGTGTGTTGGCGGCATCATCATGGCACTCCGCGAGGACCTCAGCCTCTCCTGGCTTGTCTGGGTCTCAGTTCCGGTCCTCGTCGCAGTAGTGGGCTACCTGGTGGTCCGCCTGATGCCCTTGTTCCGCTCCATGCAGACCAAGATCGACGCCATCAACGGCGTGCTCCGCGAGCAGATCATCGGCATCCGCGTGGTGCGTGCCTTCGTACGTGAGCCCCACGAGGCCAAACGCTTCGGTGATGCCAACGACGAATTGACGGCAGTGTCCGTGAAGATCGGCAACCTGTTCGTCCTGATGTTCCCGGCCATCGGGATGATCCTGCACCTCTCCACGGCAGCTGTGCTGTGGTTCGGTGGCCAGCGCGTGGACTCCGGCGACATGCAGGTCGGTGCGCTCACGGCGTTCCTCCAGTACCTGCTCCAGATCCTCATGGCCGTCATGATGGGTACCTTCATGGCCATGATGATTCCGCGTGCCTCCGTCTGCGCCGACCGCATCGGCGAGGTGCTCGACGTCGAGCCTTCCATCCACAACCCCACCTCCCCGGTGGTGCCTGCTGAGAAGAAGGGACGTGTCGAGTTCCGCGACGTCACCTTCAAGTACCCCGGCGCTGAGGCACCCGTGCTGAGCAACATTTCCTTCACCGCAGAGCCGGGTAAGACCCTGGCCATCATTGGTTCCACTGGCGCCGGCAAGACCACCCTGGTTTCGCTGCTTCCGCGGCTTTACGACGTCGCTTCGGGTGACGTACTGCTCGACGGCGTACCCGTCACCCAGATGGATGCCTCGGAGATCACCAGCCGGGTCTCGGCTGTTCCGCAGAAGCCGTATCTGTTCTCCGGCACCATCGAGCACAACCTTCGTTTCGGCAAGCCGGAAGCAACCGACGAGGAACTGTGGGAGGCGCTGGAAACCGCGCAGGCCAAGGGCTTTGTCGAGGAGAAGTCGTCCGGCTTGAACCGGCGCATCGCGCAAGGCGGAACCAACGTGTCCGGCGGGCAGCGCCAGCGACTGTCGATTGCCAGGGCATTGGTCACCAAACCGAACGTCTACCTGTTCGATGATTCGTTCTCGGCCCTGGACGTTGCCACCGATGCCAGGCTCCGGAAGGCGCTGAAGGCCAAGACGAGGGACGCCACGGTCATCATCGTGGCCCAGCGCGTCTCCACCATCGCAGACGCCGACGAGATCCTGGTCCTGGACAACGGCCGGATCGTGGACCGCGGAACGCACGACGAACTGCTGGAAACGTCCCCCACGTACCAGGAAATCGTTGAATCCCAGCTGAGCGTGGAGGAAGTGGCATGAGCGAGCAGAACCAGCAGAAGAAGCGCGGCTGGGCTGCCAAGGCAGAAGCCGCGAAGAACGCCAAGGCGACAGCCGAGGCCGAGGTCGCAACCGAAATGCTCGAGGACGAAGACTTCGTTGAGGAGGAATACGTCCCTACAGAGGCTGACGGCGGCATGTTCGGCGACGTTCCGGCGAAGAAGGCCAAGGCGTTCTGGCCGTCGGCCAAGCGGCTTATGGGCCTGCTGAAACCCGAGAGTGTCGGCGTGTACATCGTGATCGGCCTGGTGGTGGTCTCGGTGGTCCTCAACGTCATCGCCCCCAAGGTCCTCGGCAGTGCCATGGATGTCATCTTCGGTGGCGTCTTGGGCAAACAGGTTCCCCAGGGTGTCTCGCAGGAACAGTTCGTAGAGCTCATGCGCCAGCAAGGCCAGAACAACTATGCGGACATGGTCTCCAAGATGCACCTCACCAACGGCATCGATTTTCCCAAGTTGACGTTCCTGATCTCGATCGTTCTCTTGATGTACTTCGTAGCCAACATCTTCCTGTGGGCACAGGGCTGGTTGCTCAACAGGATCGTCATGCGGGTCATCAAGAAGCTCCGCAACGATGTCCAGGCCAAGCTCAACAGGCTCCCGTTGAACTACTTCGACACCCGCCAGCGTGGCGACATCCTGTCCCGCGTGACCAACGACGTCGACAACGTCCAGCAAGGTCTGCAGCAGGCCTTCTCCCAGCTGGTCAGCTCCGTGCTCACCGTGCTGGGCATCACGGTCATGATGTTCATCGTTTCCTGGGAATTGGCGCTGATCGCGTTGATCGCACTGCCTCTTTCCGGCATCCTGGCAGGCGTCATCGGTGCCCGTAGCCAGAAACTCTTCGCGGCACAGTGGAAGAACACCGGCGCTTTGAACGGCCAGATCGAGGAATCGTTCTCCGGCCACGACCTCGTGAAGGTATTCGGCCGCGACGCAGACATGCTGGAGCGCTTCGATGAGAAGAACGATGAACTCTACAAGGCATCATTCGGCGCCCAGTTCGTCTCCGGCGTGATCTTCCCGGCCATGAACTTTGTGTCCTACCTGTCCTACGTTGGCATCGCCGTAGTGGGCGGCCTGCGGGTCGCGTCGGGTTCAATGAGCCTGGGTGACGCCACCGCCTTTATCCAGTACTCGCGCGAATTCACCCAGCCCCTCGGCCAGATCGCCGGTATGGCCAACATGCTGCAGTCCGGCGTTGCCTCTGCCGAGCGGGTCTTCGAGTTCCTCGATGCCGATGAAGAAATCGAAGAGACCGGCACACGCCATCTGCCCGCCAAGACCGACGGCCACGTTGAGTTCGAGCACGTCTCGTTCAGCTATGTGGAGGATAAGCCACTGATCGAGGACCTCTCGTTCAGCGCTGAGCCAGGGCATACGGTAGCGATCGTCGGACCAACAGGTGCGGGCAAGACCACCCTGGTCAACCTCGTCATGCGTTTCTACGAGCTCAACGCCGGCCGCATCACCCTGGACGGCGTGGACATCAAGGACCTCAGCCGCGCGGAGCTGCGATCCAAGGTGGGCATGGTGCTTCAGGATGCCTGGCTTTTCGGTGGAACCATCTACGACAACATCAAGTACGGCAAGCTGGACGCCACGGAGGACCAGATCATGGAGGCGGCCAAGGCCACCTACGTGGACCGGTTCGTGCGTGCGCTGCCTGACGGCTACCAAACGATCATCGACGAAGAAGGCAGCAACGTCAGTGCCGGTGAGAAGCAGCTCATCACCATCGCCCGTGCCTTCGTCTCCGATCCTTCGTTGCTCATCCTGGACGAAGCCACCAGTTCCGTGGATACCCGTACGGAGCTGTTGCTGCAGAAGGCCATGGCGGCCCTGCGCACGGACCGGACGAGCTTCGTTATTGCGCACCGGCTCTCCACCATCCGCGACGCCGATACCATCCTGGTCATGGAGAACGGCAAGATCGTGGAACAAGGCAACCACGCACACCTGCTCACACTGCAGGGCGCGTACTACCGGTTGTACATGTCGCAGTTCGCAGGTGAGCAAGAGACCGCGGTGGACGATTCGACGGCGGTGCACAGCTGAGCAACGAATCGCTGACTACCGGAGTGGCTGCACTGGCTTCCGCCACGCCCCAGCGCATTGAGGTCCTTGTGCCCATGCGTTGGGGCGACATGGACGTCTACGGACATATCAACAACGTCCAGATCGTGCGCATGCTCGAGGAAGCCCGCATCGCAGCCTTCGGGCCACCCCGTGGGGCGGGACTCCCTGGGGTGGAACCACCGGCGGCTCTTTTCAACGATGTTGACGAGGGCACCATGACCCTGGTCGTCGAACACAAAGTCCGCTACGTCCGGACGCTGGAATACCGCAACATCCCGGCTGTCGTTGAGATCTGGGTGGGTGCCGTCAAAGGTGCCAGCTTCGATCTGCACTACGTCATCAAGGACCCGGTCACCCGGGAGGATTGCGTCAAAGCCAGCACGCACCTGGCCTTCGTTGCTGAAGCCACCGGCCGCGTCCTCCGGCTCACTCCGAAGCAAAAGGAACAGCTGGGCCGCTACCAGGCTTCCTGACGTCAAGTGCGCGTGCGGCCCCTGGGATGCTTTCCCGGGGGCCGTTCGCGTAGACAAACCCGAGGGCACGTAGAGTTTCAGCATGAAACTTGAAATAGCCGTGGTGAGTGCTGCAGGAGCCGGGATTGCCGCATCGGAAGGCGCCGACCGCATCGAACTGTGCAGCAGCCTGGAACTCTGTGGCATCACGCCCAGCCAGGGCCTCATGGAAGCCAGCATGGAGCACGTCGACGGCCGCTTGGAAATCCATCCGCTGATTCGTTGCAGGCCCGGCGATTTCCGGTATTCCGCGTCGGACGTGGACACCATGGTGCATGAGATCCGGCACCTGCTGGCCCAGGGCGCACACGGGGTTGTAGTGGGGGCCCTCACTGGATCGGGCGAACTGGATGTCCGCACCCTGCAACGCTTGGCGGACTCTGCCAAGGACGCCAACCAGGACGCCCAACTGACGTTCCACCGGGCCATAGACCAGTCCAAGGACCCGCTGGCCGCTGTGGAGCAACTCCTCGAACTGGGATTCACCCGGGTCCTCACCTCAGGTCATGAGGCCACTGCAGGAGCAGGGCTGCCCACTCTGGCCACCATGGCAGAACGAGCCGGAGCCGCCTTGCAGATCATGGCCGGTGGGGGACTTGCGCTCGATGACATCCCTGCGATGCACAGGGCAGGCCTTTCGGCTGTCCACTTGTCAGCCAAGAAGATCGTCTCAACGCTCGGGGAGGGAACCATTTCCCTCGGCGCGCAGGACGGTAACGATCCCACGGCCTACACCGTCACCGATCGCGAAACCGTTCGGGCTGCCAGAGCGATCGTCAACGCACTGAATTTGGGCGATGCCTGAGTAGACCTCTCGTACAGCCCAACGGCGGACGAATTCCAGTGAGTACGCATCGTAATGACCCTTTACAGAGGTCGACGCACCGCCAATGATTGAAGGATTCACCAACGTGGTGAAAAGCCCCGGAAGCTACCTTCAGGAGTCCCAGCGATGCCGCTGCCCTCGCCGGTTTCACCGGCCCTTGCCCACCCCCTTCCATCTGCCAGGAACAGTCCCGGACATCCGGAGGTGGAGTGTGGCATCGGGGAGTGGGACAAACTGCTGTACGGAAACCACCGCTTCGTCATCGAAGTCAACACAACCCAAGCCCAGCCAGGAGTAGGACGGGCGCACGTTGTGGTGCTGCCGTGGCGCCGACAGGACCATGAGCCGGCAGCCGTGGAAGTCATTGTTGTCTCGGCGCAATCCGGGGGAAGGGTCAGGAACCTCACGGTGGAACAGGCCACGAGGGAGTCGGGAACCCTCGTGTTCGAAGCCATCGACGGAGCTGGCATCTACTTCGTCTACTATCTGCCGTACGCAATGCTGGGGAAGGCCCACTATCCCCAGGCGCAGTACCTCCCGCTCCGGCCGGCCGCGGACCCAGCGTGGGCGGCCGCCGTCGGACGTTCTTCCTGGGCACCTGCAGCGCCGGAACATGAGCTGCCCCGCGCGGAAGTTCTGCGCTATGAGGCCGCCAGTGACCGGGACTCCTTCGCGCCGATGAATTTCACCGCCACCGCAACCGAACTGGAAGCACTCCACGCCCGGCATTCGGGAGAGGCCTTCCTGGTATTCCCCGAGGACCGACTGAACCCCGTCTCCATGCGGACGGACCTGCCGGCCCACTGGGTGATCAACGGCCCATCGGACTCGTTCCATGCGACGGCCCAGCCAGGCGAGGACTACGTGGTGCAGCTCGGGCTGTATGCGCAGCAGGACCTGGAAGGGATCTCCGTGGAGGTCACGGCACGCTCGGGTGGGCACTGCATCAACACCGACGGCATGGACCGCCTGGGCCGGCCGTGGCATAGGAGCCTGGACGTTCCTTCGGGGACGGTGCGGGCCCTGTTCGTTATCCTGCCCATCCCGCGGCACGCTGCCGGGACCACGCACTATGCGTCGATCACCATCACCGCAACGGGTCACCCAGCGCGGAATGTCGACGTCGAGCTTGATGTCCTCCCGGCGGAAGAGGCGGACCCGGTAGTCAGTGCGGGCGGCCACGGCGACCCCCGCTACCTCCGACGCCTCGCTTGGCTCGATTCGGCTGTGGCCCAGGACGCCGAGCTCGTGGCGCCGTTCACCGCCATATCGCTGAACGAATCAGCCAGTACTCTCGGGATCCTGGGCAGGACGCTGCGGCTGACGGAATCGGGCCTTCCGTCCCAGGTGACGTCAACGTTCACCGCCGCTGTGACGTCAACCGAAGGTCCCGCCGTCGAGCTTCTCAGTGCGCCCATCCAGTTGGACGTGGACGGCGTGGAGTGGACGCATTCGCCGATCATGTTCAAGCGGGAAGGCCCGGCCCGGGTCTCGTGGCGGTCCCAGTGGACCGGTCACGCGGGCCAAACCACTGCCATTTCACTCGGGTTGGAGGGCGTTCTCGACGCCGATGGAACAGTTACGTACAGCCTGCGCCTCGCGCCCGAGTCGACTTTCGCGGCGGACGACGTCGGCCTGCAACTGGTGTTCCATCAGGCTGCGGTTCCGTTCGCGATGGGCTTGGGCGTGCCGGGTGGGCGTCGGCCTGAAACCATCGACTGGACGTGGGACGTCGCAACGAGGAACCAGGATTCGCTGTGGCTGGGTGGGGTGAACGCCGGGATCCAGCTGGCTTTGCGGGACGGCAGCTACGAGCGTCCCCTCAACACCAATTTCTACCGGGAAAAGCCGTTGGTGGAGCCGGCGTCGTGGGCCAACCGGCAGGGCAGCACAGTTGGGGGCGGGGTCACGCTGCGGACTGCTGGAGAGGATGTCGTGGTCCGCGCATCAAGTGGCGCCCGGACGTTGGAAGCGGGCAAGCCACTGGACTTCGACTTCAGGCTCCTGCTGACACCGTTCAAACCGATCCAGCCCGGAAAGCACATGGGCAAGCGATATTTCCACGAACCGGCCAACCCGTCGGACATCAAAGCTGCCGGCGCCACGGTGGTCAACATCCACCACGCAACAGCACCGGCGCCCTACATCAACGACCCCCTGCTCAGCTCCGAGCGGCTGAGGAAGTATGTGGCTGCTTGCCATCAGAACGGGCTCAAAGCCAAAATCTACAACACCGTCCGGGAGCTCACGTTCCACAGCCCGGAGCTGCTGCCGTTGCTGCAACTCGACCATGAGATCTTCAGCGACGGCCCGGGGGCAGGTCACATCTGGCTTCAGGAACACGCCGGCAGCGGCTACGTGTCCGCGTGGTTCGCACCGAATGTGGAGGACATCGCAGTGGTGACCACAGGCGAGTCCCGGTGGGAGAACTTCTACGTGCGCAGCCTGCAGGAACTGGCCAAGGGAGATGACGGGATCGACGGTATCTACCTGGATGACATCGCCTACGACCGGCATGCGATGGTGCGCGTGCGCAAGGTCCTCGAGAGGGCCTGCGCGACGCGGGGTGTAGTTGGACCGGAGATCGACCTCCACTCGGCCAACCAGTTCACAGCGCATGACGGGTACGCGTCGTCGGCCAATCTGTATATGGAGCAGCTGCCCTATGTGGACAGGCTATGGCTGGGGGAGTACTTCGACTACGACAACACCGACCCCGACTACTGGTTGGTGGAACTGTCCGGCATTCCCTTTGGCCTCATGGGCGAAATGCTGGAAGGCGGGGGCAACCCATGGCGTGGCATGGTGTTCGGCATGACGGGCCGGGCTCCTGCCGTCGATAACCGCCCACTTTGGGAGTTCTGGGCAGCGAACGGCCTGGAGGGCGCGGAGATGCGGGGATTCTGGGACCCGCAATCACCCGTCCGCACAAGCCATCCGGACGTCCTGGCCACCACCTGGCTCACGGAGCGCGGAATGGTTGTGGCGCTCGCATCATGGGCCGGTCAAACTGAGGACGTGACGTTGATATTCGACGACGCTGCCGTCACCGCCGGGGGCCACGGTGCTGCCGCCACCGGCCGTCGCATGGAAGCGCCCGCGATCCGCGGCTTCCAGCCAGCCGCGGAGTACGCCCCCGGCCAATCACTAACCATCGAGCCCCAGCGCGGCCTCCTTCTCTGGATCGGATTCTGACGTGGCACACACAGCAACTTCCAACCTGACCGTCACCACCATCTCGCTGACCATGGCCGAGCTCGGCCCCCTGAACCCCCTGCCTGTGGTCGCAGCCGAACTGGACCAGCCCTACACCGTGGGTGAGGGAGTCCCGGAGGAACTCCAAGCGTCAGCCCGCTACGGCGTGGTGCCCAACGTTTACCCGTACCTGATGCAGGACGGCTACAGCCGGGACGCGGCGCCCAAGGAGCTGCCCGCCGTCGTGCTTGAAAACAGCAAACTGAGGGTGACGGTCCTTCCGTCGCTGGGCGGCCGCATCTGGGAACTGTTCGACAAAGCAACCGGCAAGCAGTTGCTCCACACCCACGACGCCCCGCAGTTGGCCAACATCGCGCTGCGCAAGGCATGGTTCGCGGGCGGACTGGAATGGAACATCGGCACGCGCGGACACTCGCCCACCAGCTGCGACCCGCTGCACACGGCGATCGTCCACACACCCGACGGCAAGCACATCCTTCGCATGTGGGAGTACGAACGGCTGCGCGAAATGGTGTTCCAAGTGGACATTTGGCTTCCTGAGGACTCGTCCGTGGTGTTCGCGGCCGTCCGGCTCCGAAACCCGAACGACCACGACGTCCCCATGTACTGGTGGAGCAACGCGGCCATCCCCGAGACCGACCGAACCCGCGTCATCGCCCCGGCAGACGAAGCTTTCGGCAGCGACTACACCACGGACATCACCCGCGTCACGCCCACCAGCCACGAAGGCTACGACGGAACCTGGCTGGTCAACAGCCCGCACGCAGCTGACTTCTTCTTCGACATCGACCCCGGCGAGCGCCGCTGGGTGGTAGCGGCAGACGACGACGGCGACGGGCTGGCGATGCTGTCCACGGGCCTCCTGCGGGGAAAGAAACTGTTCGTGTGGGGCCAGGGCCAGGGCGGCAAACGGTGGCAGGAATGGCTCAGCCCCGGAGCAGGTCCTTACGCGGAAATCCAAGCGGGCCTGGCGCAGACACAGTTCGAACACCTGGTGATGCCCGCTGGCGCGGAGTGGGCCTGGGTGGAGGCATACGGCAACGGGCATCTGGACCCGGAAGCTTCGCACGGCGCGGACTGGGGCGCTGCCGTGGCCGATGCGGGCGCCCGCCTGGAAGAGCTGCTGCCCCATGATGATCTTGAGGCCATGCTCCCGGCAGCCATCACGAATGCCGACGTACCACCGTCGAAAATGCTCCTGCACGGCAGCGGCTGGGGTGTGGTGGAACGTGCCCGGCGGCTGAAGGGCGGCAGGCGCTGGATCGATGAAAGCGGGACCCCGTTCGTGGACGAGAGCGTCACGGAGGAACAGGAACCCTGGCTTGGGCTTCTTCACGGAGAAGCGTTCGACGGCGCCCCCAGTTACGTTGCCGGGCCGGATTGGGAAGAGATGCTGGCAGGGCAACACAACCCCGAGGCGGAGTTCCACCTGGCAACAATGAGGCACGCACGCCAGGACCTTGAAGGCGCCAAGGAAGGGTACCGGAAAGTCCTCGAGGCCAAGGGTGTCCGGAGGCGCACCAAGGCGCTCGCGCACCGTGGGCTTGGCCTGGCCCTGCTCGCGGCCGGCCGCGATGAGGAGGGGCTCTCCGAACTGCGGGACGGGGTGGAAACCGATTCCTCCGCCACTGCCTTGCTCTCGGAGGCCGTGACCCTGAGTATCCGGCACGGCGATCCCACCATGGCCCTGGATTTGGCGGAGTCGGCACCCAAGGAGGGGGCCGCCGTCGGGCGTTTGACGTTCCTCAAAGCCCTGGCACTTGCCAGGGGCGGCCACGGCGCGGAGGCTGCCGCGATACTGCGGAACGGCGTCGAAATCCCGGACCTCCGCGAGGGCGAAGACGCGATTGCCGCGCTGTGGGAGGAAGTGTGTCCGGGCGAACCCGTACCGGCGGCCTACCAGTTCGGCATGCACTGACGGGAGCCCCGGCCTGCGCTGCGAGGCTGTGGATATCCAGATGCTTGCTTAAGCCAAACAGGGTAAGTTGGCATGGTGATTCCCTCCGTAGAACCTGCCATTGACCGCGCCCCCGGAGTCTCCAAGGAGATCGAGGACGCGGCCTGGTATGTGCTCGGTCCGGCGCTGAAGGGGAGACCTTCGGCGCTGGACGGACGGACATTGACGTGGACATCGGACGCTGCCGCGGAGCTCCTTGAACGGCTTGAACGCGGGGTGGAAGACTCCAAGGCGCCCATGATGACCAACCTGCGCCAAAACCTTGAAGGTGCCTCCCGGGAGGCCAAGCTCCTGGCCGTTGAATTGCTGTTCCTGCAGTCCCTGCCCCTCGCCCACGAGGTCAAGTCCCTGAGGGTGAAGCGTGCACGCGTTGCTGAGGCAGCATCGTGGGTTGAGCCGCCCATAGAGCTCCCGGAGGAACTCTACGAGGGCATGACGGACCACGGCGTGATCCGTGACCGGACCGCGGAATTCAACTGGACCATCTGGGACCACCTCAAATGGCTGTGCCGTTTCGTGGCCCACGTGGACGGCCAAAGCACCGCAACCATCAGCCAGGCGCTCGCGGACCCCCTGGCCTTCCACGAACTTGCCGCCGGTACACCCGGAGACCAGCCCGCCCTGCGCCGAAGCATCGAGTATCTGGTGTGGCCAAGCTACTTCGAGCCTGTGGTTGCGGACGTTGAACGCCAGGAGATCAGGGATGCTTTCGCGTCGTTGGTAGGCGGGGCCAAGGGCGACACGGACGAGGACATTACCGCGGACATCCACCGGATCCGCTTGCACTTGGACGAGCAGGCCGGGCAACGCATCGACTGGTACGCCCGCCAGCTGGTGAGCCAGTGGCGGAAGGTAGGGGACCCGGGGCGCCGTTCCTGGCTCCTGCGCACGCACCATGACAATGCCGACCTGCTGGCTTCATGGGTTGCCGAAGAAAAGGCCACCCTCGACGTGGAGCACCTGCGCACCCTCACCGCGGGAGTTACCGCCGGCGTGGTCCAGCATGCCGTGGATGAGGATTACAAGCATCTCGGCTACGTTGAACGGGAAGACACCAAGACGGCAGTCTTCGCGTTCCTGACAGTCATGAAGCCGGGCGACCTCACGCTCTACCAGCACGCGGGCCGGGTGCGGGTGGGCGTGGTTCTCGGCGAGCCTGAGCACCACGAGGACAACCGGCGCATCCGCCGCAAAGTCCGCTGGTTCGATGACAGCTACGCCATCCCTGAGCTTCCACGGCACGCTCAGCGGCAGCTCTCCACGCCCGGCATCCTCGTGGATGTCACCCGGGTCATCCAGGCCCTGCAGGAACTGCTCCCGGTGGAAGCCGAAACCGACGGCGAGGACGAAGCGCCGCCAACCGCCGTCGTCGAGGTTGTCCAGCAAGGTTTCCGTCCCCTGACGGAAGAGTTCGCGGCGTCCCTGCACATGGACCTCGAACCCCTGCAGGAGATCGCGGAACTGCTCGAAGAGAACCGGCAACTGGTCCTGTACGGTCCGCCAGGCACGGGCAAGACCTACCTTGCCAAGCATCTCGCGGCCGAGCTCGCAGGCGACCACACGGACGAGCGCGTGAAGCTGGTCCAGTTCCACCCTTCATACGCCTATGAGGACTTCTTCGAGGGCTACCGGCCCGACAAGACCGACGACGGCCAGGTTTCCTTCAAACTCGTCGCCGGACCATTGCGGCGCCTCGCGGAGGAAGCGGCCAAGCCCGAAAACGCGCACAAGCCGTACTTCCTGATCATCGACGAGATGAACCGAGCCAACCTGGCCAAGGTCTTCGGCGAGCTCTACTTCCTGCTGGAGTATAGGGACGACCGCATCTACCTGCAGTACAGTCCCAACGAGCCCTTCAGTTTGCCTGACAACCTCTACATCATCGGCACCATGAACACGGCGGACCGTTCAATCGCCATGATGGACGCTGCCATTCGCCGCCGTTTCGCGTTCATCGAACTGCACCCCAAAGAGGAACCCATCCGGGGCACGCTGCGCCGCTTCCTGGAAGCACGCGGCCTGGATACGCTCAACGCGGACCTCCTCGACGCGCTCAATGACGCGATTGACGATTGGGACCGGGACCTCATGATCGGGCCGTCGTATTTCATGAAGAACGCAGCCCAGAATCCCACGGGCCTGCGCCGCATCTGGAAGTACGAGCTTATGCCGTTGCTGGAGGAGCACTACCACGGGCAGCTGAACCGGGCACAGTTGGAAGAACGCTTCGGCCTGGAACAGTTGCTGGGACGTCTTGCAGCCCGCTAGCGCCATCCCGCCGAAGCCCGGCCGGGCTCCTGCGAGTGCCCGCCGCGGACCATCGGGTCCACGGCACATTGTCATGGATGAGCTCTCCGGCGGAGTAGTGGACAAGCTCGACCCCGAATCGGCGGCGTTCATCAATGCCAGCGGACTGGCGAAGGCATCGCCCATGGGCATGGGCCTCTACCGGATAGAACCGGTGGGCAAGGTGGGCTCCGTGCGCACTGCCACGGTGCAGTTGGAAGTCCGCCCGAAGGACCGGCTGGGCCTCAGCCGCCTGCTCTTCCTGCTTAGCTACGCCGGCGAGCAAGGCTTCCGCGACCAGTCGGTGGAGGCCGTGGAGCACCCGGACTTGTGGAGCGCGCTGGCCGAGTCGCTGGCCCAACTTGCGGACAAAGCACTGAGCCGGGGAGTCCTCCAGGGCTACCTGACGGTGGACGAATCGCTCCGGACGGTCAAGGGCCGCATCCGCATCTCGGACCAGATCTCCCGCCGGCCCGGAATGATGGTTCCGCTGGAGGTGTCCTACGACGAATTCACGGAGGACATCGCGGAGAACCGGATTCTTCGGGCCGCCTTGGAGAGGATGGGACAGGTCCCCGGTGTCCGGCCCGACGTCCTGAGCCGCTTGCGCCAGCTCAAGGGAAAACTCGACGCCGTCACCCGCCTTCAGTCCGGGGCTCCGCTTCCGCCGTGGCGGGCCAACCGGATGAACCTCAGGTACCACGCGGTCCTGCGCCTGTCCGAGGTGATCCTCCGCAACGCCTCCGCCGAGGCCGGTGTGGGCAAACAGCAGAGCGCTTCCTTCGTGGTGGACATGGGGCAGGTTTTCGAGGAGTTTGTAGGCGCAGCCCTGCGCAGTGCCATGAGCGCCCATCCGGGAGAGATGCGGCTCCAGTACGGGGCCCTGCTCAACGAGGCCGTCCGTGACTCCGATCGCCTCACCGTCCGCCCCGATGCTGTCCACTTCCTGGGCGGCCGTCCCGTGGTGGTGTACGACTCCAAGTACAAAGCAGCTTCCGACGCCGGTGCCTCCTTGAGTGCCGACCATTACCAGCTGCTGGCCTACTGCACTGCGCTAAGGGTTCCCACCGCATGGTTGGTGTACGCCGGTTCCGGGGAAATGAAGTTGCGGCGGATCCTGAACACTGACATAGACATTGTGGAGTATCCGCTGGATCTTTCCCGGCCGCCTGCGGAAATCCTGGCGTCGGTGGCAGACCTCGCCGAACAGTCGTGGGGCGAAGTGGTGCGCCAGGCTGTGGCGGGTGGACCTCCGTCGGACTAGCCTGAGAAGGAACCTATCCGGAGTGGAGGCAAAACCATGGCTCGCAAGAAATCGTGGCGGGATATGAGCAAGGGCCAGCGGATTTCCGTGGTGGCCAGCGGCGTGGTGAACATGGCGTTGCTGGTGGCCGCGCAGCGGAGCATCGCCAAAACCCCGGACGCCAACATCCGGGGCAAGAAGGGCATCTGGCGTGCTGTTTCGTTCGTCAACTTCTTCGGCCCCGTCAGCTACTTCCTGTTCGGCCGCCGTCGGGATTCGGCCCTGGTGGGAGGATCGCCCGCCAAGCGTTGAGCCTCAGGCGGGCACCTTCACCGTGAAGGTCGTGCCGCGCCCCGGTTCGCTTTCCAGGGTGATGGTGCCACCGTGCGCTTCAACGATCGCCTTGCTGATGGGCAGTCCCAGGCCCACGCCGGGGATGGCGCTGTTGCGGACGCCACCGGCGCGGAAGAACTTGGTGAAGGCCTCCGCCTGTTCTTCTTCGTTCATGCCCATTCCGGTGTCGCTGACACGGCAGAAGACGAAGTCCTGATCCTCCCAGGCAGCTACCTCGACGTCCCCGCCGTCGGGTGAGTATTTGATGGCGTTGGACACCAGGTTGTCCAGCACCTGCGCGATGCGTGACGAGTCGACGTGCGCTTCCAAAGCATCGGGCAAGTCCATGGACAGCCTGATCCCGGCCTTCGCTGCGCGGGGTTCGGCGGAGGAAACACTGCCCCGCACCAGTTCCGCGACGTCCACGGCATGGGGCTGGATGGCGATTTGGCCCGAGCGGACAGCCAGGAGGTCCGAGACGAGGGTGAGCAGCCGTTCGGCGTTGCGCCGGACAATATCCAGCTGCTTGCGGGACCGCGCATCCAAGGCATCAGGATCGTCCAGGATCAGTTCCACGTAGCCCAGGATGGACGTCAGTGGAGTGCGGAACTCGTGGGAAACGTTGGCAACAAAGTCGTCCTTCGCAGCCAACGCGTTCACCAATTCGGTGACATCGCTGAACACCACCACTGACCCGGCGAACTTCCCGTCGTCGTCCACCATGGGGCGGGCGCTGGCGGTGAAGGCGCGCTGGTCTTTGCCGTCGCCGAGCCACACCAGCTGGTCGGTGAACCGTTCGCCCAGCACGGCACGGCGCACCGGGCGGCGGTCGGCCGGCATGGGGGTGCTCCGGTCGGTGTCGAAGATGAGCAGCTGGGATTCGTTGGGATCATCGTTGCCGGGGGGCGATGCCAGGGTGTGGGTCTGCCGTTGGCGACGGTTCATGAGGATGTCGTGCCCGTCCCCGTCCACCGCCACTACACCCAGCGGCAACGCCTCCATGACAGTGTTCAGGAGCCGTTCCTGCTTGGTGCTGACATCCAGGGCTTCCTTGAGTGCCTCGTCTTTTTGCTCCATGGCCCGCTGTTGGCGGACCATGCTCAAGGTCAGGACGCTGACCGACACGCCGATGCCAAGAATGAGTATGGGGAACAGAAGCGGCTTGGTCAGGGCTTGCTGCGAGAGGTCACCCCGGACGAACAATGGGAACCACACGATGGCCAGGGGGCCAATGAAGGACAGGGCTATGGCCAGCTTCGGGTACAGGCCCGAGGCACACAGCCAGATGACCGGCAGCACCACCAGGACGCTGAGGCCGGTGAGCGCTTCCTGGCCGCCTTCCCGGCCGAACGCGATCGACACCATGTCAAGGATGGGGATGGCCAGGAAGCTGGCAAAGGGAAGCCTGTGCCACGGCACAATGATGCACAACGCCAACAAAAAAGCCTGGCTGAGCAGGAAGATCAGGAACAACGGATTTCCGAGTGTGGCCGGAAAAAACAGCCAGACCAAAACAGCCGACAAGCAGACACATACCGATAACGGCAATTGGCTGAGGACTACCCGCATCCGCAGGGTATGTTCATGGAAGGAGCGCTGAAAGATCAACAATTTCTTCTTTTCGCCAATATCCCAAAAAGAAGGGCCGGTCATGGCACATCCACCACGGATGCAGAAGAAATTTGGTTCATGAGATCAGCCTAACCATAACGGATATACTTCTGAGGTTATCGAAGGGGCTGAGGGGCAGCGATGAGTGAAGTACGTGTGGGGTTGGTCATTGAAGATGACCAGGATATTCGCGAATTGGTACGTGTGGTTCTATCCCAGGCGGGGTTTGATGTCCACACTGCGTCCACGGGATCTGCGGGCGTCATGTCGGCCCGCGAGCTGAATCCGGACGTCATCACTTTGGACCTCGGCCTTCCCGATATCGACGGTTTTGAGGTTGCGCGCCAAATCCGCAAGTCCTCGGACGCCTACATCATCATGCTTACCGCTCGCGCTGAAGAACTTGATACCCTCATGGGCCTCGAAGCCGGCGGCGATGACTACCTCACCAAGCCCTTCCGCCCCCGCGAGCTGCGCGCCCGTGTGGAGGCCATGATGCGGAGGCCCCGCGCGTCGTCGGACACCAGGAGTGTCCCGGACGAAGCCGATCCCGAGATGGCCCATAACGGCTTGTCCGTTTCCGCGGGCTCACGCACAGCAGTGCTGAACGGCAAAGAGCTGAAGCTGACCCGCACGGAGTTCGACCTTTTGCTCGCCCTGCTGGAGACCGGACGTATTGTGCGGACCAAGGCCGATCTGGCCCGTCGCCTTCGGAACGAACCATACGACGTCGGAAGTTACGTCAGCGACGCCGACGAACGCGCCGTCGAGGTGCATATGGGGAACCTGCGCAAAAAGCTTGGCGACAGTATCCAGGCCCCGCGTTGGCTGGAGACGGTCCGCGGCGTGGGGTACCGGCTCGCGCCGTCCGCGCAAAACAACTAACGCGCCGCATTAGGGAACAGGTGACTCCAGCTCGGCGATAGTGCCGGCGACGTACTGCTCGATTTGGGTCACCAGGGGCCGCAGCTCATCCAAGTGGTTTTCGTTGGGCACGAGCCGGATGCCAATTTCCAGTTCCCTGGCCAGGCGGTCCATGCAGATTGCACCCACCATGTGGCTGGATGTCTTCAGGCTCAGCACAGCATCCATGGCATCTTCCATGTCCGCGTTGTCCAACGCGCGATGAAGCCGCGAAACCCGCCACGGCAGCAGGGCTACGTAGTTCCTGACGAACGCACCGATGATGGCATGGTCGCCGCCAAGCTCGGCCTGGAGTGCGATGAGGACCGTGCGATCCACCAGGACTTCGGTGCACTCGCCATACTCAGACACCAAACCCCTCCCGCCTCCAAACAATCGATTCACGATTCAACAGTAGGACCCGCCGAACTACCCAAGTGCCAGAAACCCAAAGCTTGATCCAATCTTGAGCGGACTCAGAGGGAGTCTTGATCGCCGGGCCTGAAAGTGGTGAAGAGCAGGTTGGAGGTCACTGATCTGGGGATGTCAGTCTTGAACCAAGGAGCGGGAAACAGCATGGACAGTGGGGCTCGCATATCACCGGCGCTCATGGTTTTGATCGTCTTTTGCATGACCATCCTCCTGGGCATCGGCGGCACGGCCGCTTTCGCCCTCTGGGAGCAGAGCTCACACAGTGCCGGTGTTGATCACGTTGTTGAGTCAGCCCCGACAACCACGTCCGCACCGTAGCCTCTGACCGTATCGAGGTAACCGGTCAGCCGTTCTTCGAGCATCGACCGGTTGCCCAGTTCGCATTCCCACACGGTCAGTACGTCCCAACCCGCAGCGTGCAACAGCTCCCGTTGCCTTGCGTCGCGCTCCCTGGTCCGGGAACGTTTCGCTTCCCAGAACTCCGCGTTTGCCGCGGGGGCGTGCAGGCCTACCTTGCAGTCGTGAAAATGCCAGAAGCAGCCGTTGATGAAAATGACCTTGCGCCTGCCCGCGAACACCAGGTCCGGGCGGCCGGGCAGCTTGGTTGACCCGGCCTGTCCATGCAGCCGATACCTGTAGCCCTTGGCATGCAGCAGCCTGCGGACCAGCAACTCGGGCTTGGTATCCTTCCCGCGGATTTTGGACATGTTGCGGCTGCGCTGCTCCTGCGTCAGA
The DNA here is from genome assembly GCF_059090325.1 of Arthrobacter sp. B0316-5-4. Classification (NCBI taxonomy): domain Bacteria; kingdom Bacillati; phylum Actinomycetota; class Actinomycetes; order Micrococcales; family Micrococcaceae; genus Arthrobacter; species Arthrobacter sp. B0316-5-4. The sequence continues at coordinate 574,910 of NZ_JBNHFN010000004.1, read as the reverse complement.
CGGTCCCGGCCTTCGCCCATGAATCCAGCCTACCCAGGGAGTTTTTGGACAGATACTGCCCTTAGGAAGCTCTTTGAGGGGCAGTATCTGCACAAATACCCGTGAGCCCGTGCCGCGAACACTCCGCGGTCCAGCCCGTCGGAGTGACCTGGACCTTCATCCGCCTGCGGCACTCCTCGCAATAGCGGGGCGGCTCCATCACCAACTGCTGACGGCAGCTGTGGTGAGGGTCCGACGTCGGCCGCCCGCCTTGGGTAGCCGGCGCGCCCGCGACGCCGCCGCAATGGCCGCAATAGCCGGTTGTCACAGGGACTTCTGGAATTCCTTGATGGGCATGTTCAGCTCCACCAGGAGGTTGAGGTCGGCATTGGCGGGCCGGCCGAGGGTTGTCAGGTAGTTGCCGACGATCACCGCGTTGATGCCACCGAGCAGCCCATCGCGGGTGCCGAGGTCGCCGAGGGTCAGTTCCCGGCCGCCGGCGTACCGCAGGACGGTGCGGGGCATGGCGAGCCGGAACGCCGCGATGGCACGGAGGGCATCCTTGCCGTCCATGATTCCCTGGTTTTCCAGGGGTGTTCCGGGGCGGGGGTTGAGGAAGTTCAGTGGGACTTCGTGCGGTTCCAGCGCGGCCAGTTGGGCGGCCAACTCCGCACGCTGGGCCACCGATTCACCCATGCCGATCAGGGCGCCGCAGCACAGTTCCATGCCGGCGGCTTTGACCATCGCGCAGGTTTCCAGCCGTTCCTCGTAGCTGTGGGTAGTGACCACCTCCGGGAAGAAGCTGCGGGCTGTTTCGAGGTTGTGGTTGTAGCGGTGCACGCCCCACTCCGCCAGCTGGTCCACTTGGCGTTGTGTGAGCATGCCCAGGGAGCAGGCGATGTTGATGTCCACTTCTTCGTTGATGCGGTCGATCGCGAACTTGATCTGGTTCATGAGCTTGATGTCCGGGCCGCGGACTGCTGCCACGATGCAGAACTCAGTGGCCCCGGTGGCGGCGGTTTCCTTGGCTGCTTTGACGAGCTCGGGGATGTCCAGCCACACGCCACGGACAGGGGAGTCGAACAGGCCGGACTGGCTGCAGAAGTGGCAGTCCTCGGGACAACCGCCTGTCTTGATGGAGATGATGCCTTCCACCTCCACGTCCTCCCCACAATGCTTGAGCCGCACTTCGTGGGCCAGTTGCAGGGCTGCCGGGATGGCGTCGTCGGGGAGTTCCAGGATCTCGATGAGCTGCGCCTCGTCCAGGCCCTCACCGCGCTGCAGGACCCGTTCGCGGGCGGTGTCCAGGATGGTGTAGCTGATGGCTTCTGGGGTCATGCCTTGACGGTATCCGTGCTGGTCACAGCCGATTTTGTGGGTTGCGCACAAAGCGTGGCCGCGGATTTTGGTGGGGGCGCGCGTGGCCGCTGATGCAGAAGTTACAGATGCGAAACACGCACGTGACGGAATTGACGCGCTGCATTACTAGCGTCGTGGGCGAGGCACCCTCCCCGGACGAAAGCGACCACGCATGAGTGACGACAAGACGAGTACCGCAATATTGGAGCCGACGACGGCGGCAGGCACCGCCGTCGGAATCGGCACCGCCGGCACGCCGCAGCAAGGCAACGCCGACGCATTGAGTGCTGCGAAGGAGAGCCTGGAGGATTACACGCTCCGGTTCGCCCCGCGCTCCTACCGGAAGTGGAGCGCCGGCGTCGTAGCCACCAGTGCTTTGGGCGGCATCGCCTACCTGGCCGACTTCTCGATCGGCGCGAACATCGGCATCGCCTACGGAACGGTGAATGCGATCTTCGGCATCATCGTGGCGGCCGTGATCATCTTCGCCACGGGATTCCCGCTGGCCTACTACGCCGCCCGGTACAACATCGACCTTGACCTCATTACCCGAGGCTCAGGATTCGGCTACTACGGCTCCGTGGTCACCAACATCATCTTTGCCACGTTCACTTTCATCTTCTTCGCCCTGGAAGGCTCCATCATGGCCCAGGGCCTGCAGTTGGGCCTGGGCATCCCGCAGTGGATCGGCTACGCGGTGTCCACCATCATCATCATTCCGCTGGTGATCTACGGGATGAAGACGCTCGCCACCCTGCAGGTGTGGACCACGCCCTTGTGGCTGCTGCTCATGGTTGTTCCCGTGGGCTACCTGCTCCTGTCCCACCCGGAAAGCATCGATGCGTTCTTCGCCTTCACCGGCGCTTCGGGCGAGGGCGGGCCCAACCTGGCCTCCGTGATGCTGGCTGCCGGTGTCTGCCTGTCCCTGATGGCCCAGATTGCCGAGCAGATCGACTACCTCCGCTTCATGCCGCCCAAGACCGCGGAAAACAAGGGCGCCTGGTGGCGTGCCGTGATCCTGGCCGGACCGGGTTGGGTGATCTTCGGAGCCATCAAGCAGATCATTGGCCTGTTCATTGCGATCTACCTCATCGCCAAGCTCGACCCCGCAGCAGCAGTCCACGCAAACGAACCCGTCCACCAGTTCCTGGGCGTCTACGAAGAGATGATGCCAGCCTGGTTGGCGATGACCTTGGCCGTAGTGCTCGTCGTGATTTCGCAGATCAAGATCAACGTCACCAACGCGTACTCCGGCTCGTTGGCCTGGACCAACTCCTTCACCCGCATCACCAAAACCTACCCGGGCCGCATGGTCTTCGTGGTGGTGAACCTGGTGATCGCGCTGATCCTCATGGAGTCCAACATGTTCGAGTTCCTGAACACCATCCTGGGCTTCTATGCCAACTGCGCCATGGCCTGGGTGGTCACTGTGGCCTCGGACATCGCCATCAACAAGTACTTGCTGAAGATTTCACCCAAGGTTCCCGAGTTCCGCCGCGGGATGCTCTACGCGGTGAACCCGGTGGGCTTCGTATCCATGCTGGTCTCCGCCGGAGTGTCGATCGCTGTGTTCTTCGGGGCGTTCGGGCCGGCAGTCCAGCCGTTCTCACCCATTTTTGCGGTGGGCTTGGCCTTGGTTTTGCCGCCGGTCCTGGCTTTCGCGACCAAGGGACGCTACTACCTCCGGCGCGCCGATGACGGGATCGACCTGCCCATGTTCGACGCCGACGGTAACCCGAGCGACGCGAAGCTCCTTTGCCACGTCACCGGCCTCGAGTTCGAGCGCCCGGACATGCTTCGCTCCGCTCAGGACGGGCCCGACGGCGAACCCCAGTACATTTCGTCCCTCGCCTTGTCCACGGACAAGTCGGGCGAGTTGGTCCTCCCAGCCCAAAAATAGGTGCCCTTGGCCACCCAGTTGGGGTGACACGAACGCCCCGGTTCCCTTGGAGGGAGCCGGGGCGTTGTGCTGTGTGGTTTACTGCTTGCGGATTACTTGTCGAAGACGTCCTTGGCGGCGTCCTTGACGTTCTCTCCGGCCTGCTTGGTCTTGGCGGCCGCCTGGTCAGCGGCTCCTTCTGCCTGCAGTTTCTCGTTATTGGTGGCGTCGCCCAAGGCTTCCTTTGCCTTGCCGGTGACTTCCTGTGCCTTGTTGCTGATCTTGTCTCCGAGTCCCATGGGCCCTCCTTCGATGTAATCCAACTCTGACAATCGCTAGGCTATCTAGCGATTCTGGGTGTTTCCTGAAAGTCCTTGGTGTGCAGGACGACCGGCTGCCTAGGGCTTGAGGACCACCTTGATGCAGCCGTCCTGCTTCTTCTGGAACTTCTCGTACAGGTCAGGTGCCTCATCCAAGGAACCCGTATGGGTGACCAGGCGCATGACGCCCAGCGGATCGGCGTCGTCTTCTACCAGCGGGAGCAACTGGTCGGTCCAACTGCGTACGTTGCATTGGCCCATCCGCAGCTGGATCTGCTTGTCGAACATGGTCATCAGCGGCATGGGGTCCGCCTGTCCGCCATACACGCCGCTGAGCGAGATGGTCCCGCCGCGTCGGACGGTGTCGATGGCGGTGTGCAGTGCGGCAAGCCGGTCGACGCTCATGGTCTCCATGGCGACTTGTGCCGGCTTGTCCGGGAGCAAAGACACGGCCTTGTGCAGGAAGGAGGCCACGGGTGAGCCATGGGCTTCCATTCCCACGGCGTCCACCACTGAATCCGGGCCGCGTCCCACAGTTTCTTCCCGGATCTGGCCGGCGACGTCCGGGCTGTAGTCCATGGTTTCCACGCCGTGCTGTTCCGCCATGGCCCTGCGCTCTGGCACGGGGTCGACGCCGATCACCCTGAATCCCTTATGGACGCCGATCCTGGCAGCAAACTGGCCCACCGGCCCTAGTCCGAGCACCGCGAGTGTGCCGCCTTCGGGGACGTTCGCGTACTCCACTGCCTGCCAGGCGGTGGGAAGGATGTCCGAAAGGAAAAGGTAACGCTCGTCGGGGGCATCGGATTCGATTTTGACCGGGCCGTAATCCGCGAATGGGACCCGCAAGTATTGGGCTTGTCCGCCGGGCACGGAGCCATAGAGCTCGGAGTATCCGAACAGGGCAGCTCCCGAGTTCTTGGCGGTGACCTGGGTGGTTTCGCACTGTGACTGCAGGCCTTGATTGCACATGTAGCACCGCCCACAGGAGATGTTGAAGGGCACCACCACGCGGTCGCCCTTCTTCAGGCGATGGACTTCCGAGCCGACTTCTTCCACGATTCCCATGGGTTCGTGGCCTATGACATCGCCCTTATGCATGTATGGGCCAAGGACCTCGTACAGGTGTAAGTCCGAACCGCAGATGGCCGAGGATGTGATTCGGACAATCACATCCGTGGGTTCTTGAATGGTTGGATCCGGGACGTCGATGACGCTCACAGAGCGCCGGCCTTGCCATGTCACTGCTTTCACAACTGGTTCTCCCTGCTGTTCGGCTGGAGCTGTCCCACGCTGCAGGAGACCTTCCCAGCGAAGCAGAGTTGATACCCCGGCACAAGGCCGCCTGACCTCGACAGTGTCAGGGCCCGGGCCTACATTGTGGATATGAGCGATGAAGCCAACGAAACCCAATCTCCGCCTTCCGACGCCGGGGGACCCGCGGTTCCTCCCGCCGTCGAGCATGGCGAAAAGGGGCCCGGAACCGGCGACTTTACCACCGAGTTGGACCCCACCTTCATCCCCGATGAAAGCGGCGAGACGCCCGAGGAGAAACGTGCGAGGGAGCATCCTGAAGCAACAGGCAGCTAGAAACTAGTAAGCAAGCTGATCATTAGTTACGATATTGCCAGGGAGAGTTATCGGACAGAGTTGACCAAGGAGAGATCAGATTGTCGATGATGAGAAATCCGTTGATTCCTGGCTCAACGCCGCATCCCAAAGCCCAGGCGCTGCTGTGCGGCAAGTGCGGGTCCACCGATCACCTGGACCTGGAGACAATCGAGTCCATAGAGCCGCACTCCGGCGAGCTGCTGGTCTCCGTGTCCTACACCTGCCTGGCCTGCGAATCCTCCTATGCGCACACCGCAGCGTTCCATGAAGTCGCTGCCGTGCTGAACCGCAACGGAACCGTCTCTGGACTGCTGCAATTTGGTGGACAGTACTTCCACTGCGGCGAACCGATGCAGTTCTCCACGACGTCGGCCCGCAGCGTGTATGCACCCCTTTCCACCGAAGACACAGACGACGGCCTCATGGACGTTTACCTGAAAACCCGCGTACTCCAGTGCCGCTGTGGTTTCAGGATGGAACTCCCGGCCTAGGCCATGTACATCGTTTGGAAGTACCCCGCCCGGGGTACGTCTTCGGTAGCAAGTACAGCGTGGGCAACGGGCGGCGCCCCCAAAAGCCGCACACCAGGGAGGTAATCCACATGGACACAGGACAACTGGTGCTGATCATCGTCATCGCCGTCGTCGTTATAGCCGCTGTTGTGATCGCGGTAGTCGTCGGACGCCGGAAGAAGGCCGAAGTCAACCGTCACCGGGCTGAAGAGTTGCGGGAGAAAGCCGCCGAAGAAGCGATCGGCGCCCACCAGGCCAAGGCTGAATCCGCGCAGGCCGAAGCCAACGCCCTGCAGGCCGAAGTGGAGGCCAACCGTCTCCGCAAGGAAGCCGAACGCCACTCGGAGAAAGCCGACGAGGCCCGCGGACGCGTTGAAGAGCACCTTCGCCACGCAGACAAGCTGGACCCGAACGCCAACGACCGTTCCAACGGCTCGGACCACTCGGATGAATCCACCACCGATCGCACCAACGCGGCGGAGGGGGAGCGTCTGACCCGGGACAGGTCCGATCGCAACGGTTCGGTACGGGAGGGTTCAACGCGCGACGGCGATCGGAACCTATAGTTTCGACGGGGAAACGGAGGCAGGAAAGTGAGCATCGTGGTGAGGCGAACAGGTCAGGAGGTGCGTGCGGCCGGGTCCAAGGCGAGCCGTCACGCCGTCGATGTGGTTCTGGGGCACTTGGGCGAAATCGGCCCAGCGGTAGCGTCCCTGCGCCGGGAGTCCTCCAGGCTCGCCGAATGGGGCGAGGAACTGGCACGCGTGCGGCGACGCGGTGGGACCGTGTTCGCTGCTGGCAGCGACGGTTCATCGCATGAAGCCCAAAGGTTCACTTCGGAGCTCGCCGCCCACGACCCCGGGGGTGGCTCCGGTTTCAAAGCCATCTACATTCCAAAAGGCGCCAGCGGATCTGATGGGGCTTCTGCCAGTATCAGCGCCCAGATCACGGACCAGGTCCGCCGCGGCGACATCGTTGTCCTCCTGGCTGCGAAGGGCATCACCGACGACCTGCGGGACGCTGCTGCGGCCGCCAAGTCAGGCGGTGCCCGGGTCTGGGCCCTCACCGGCCAGGAGTCCAAGGATCTCGCAGACTCGGTGAATGAAGCCATCTGCATCAACACCGATCCACCCCACGCCGAGGAAGCGCACCTGGTGGCGGTTCTGGCCCTGTGCGAGTGCTTCGACGACGCCCTGAAGAACATCAAGCCGGAGTAGCGCGCCGCGCGGGCGGGCTTCACGACGATTGCCGGGTGGCTCTGTCAATCTTGAGCTCGTGAAGACTGCCGTTTTGACCTATATTTCCATCCTGGCGCTGTCCGGACTCGTGGCATTGAGTGTTCTCGGCGCTGTCCTGCTTCAGAGGGAAGACCCTCGAGGTATAGGCGTCTTGGCACTCGTCGTGGGCGGTCTTTTGATGACCTTTGTCCTGGCGGTGACACAGAGCATCAAGACCAAGCCACGCAAAGTTATCGCGCGCAAACCTGAATTCAAGACCGTCACCACCACCACGACGGCTGAGTATCCGCATTCTTCCGAGGTTGTGTGGGCGTTGATAAAGCCTGCGGAATCAGCGACGCTGCTGAGCGAGAACGTGATCCAGGCTGTCTCCGTGCCTGGGCTTCCAGATGGTCCTGGGGAGCGGCAATGTTTTTTCCTCCGGAACGGTCAGATTGAAGTCATCGAAGTCATCGAGGAAATTCCGGGGCGATTGGCGGTTACGCAAGCACTCCTTCCACCAAGCCCTGTGTCGCAGAGGACCACCTACCGTCTCGACACCATGGCTGTGGGCTGTCGGCTGACCGTGGAGGACTCCGCTGAAGTTCCGGTTGATTTTTCCATTGACCAGCAAACCGCGAAGGACCACAGCGAATCCTTCCTGGCTCGTGTGAGAGAGCTCCTGGACGCTCGCCCGGCGTGGGATGGCAGCCCGGCTGTGTGATCTGCGCCTCAAGCGGAATAGTTGCAGACGCCATGCAGTTGCCCAGAGTGAACCTGATTCATTCTGAAAGGATCCGCGCATGCTGTTTTCCCCCCTGGCCCTCGGCGAGCTTGAACTGTCCAACCGACTGGTGATGGCGCCCTTGACGCGCCTTCGCGCAGGTGAGCAAGGCATTCCCGGTTCATTGATCGCAGAGCATTACCGCCAGCGGGCGTCCCTCGGCTTGATCGTCAGCGAGGGAACCTACCCGACCCCCGCGGGCCAGTCCTACCCGGGCCAGCCCGGACTGGTGACTGAAGAGCAGATCGCCGGCTGGAAGCAGGTCACCGAAGCTGTGCACGCCGAGGGTGGCCACATGTTCGCCCAGATCATGCACGGCGGACGCGTTTCACACGCCGACATCACCGGCGGTGTCGAGATCGTCGGCCCCAGCGCCGTAGCCATCGACGGCGAAGTCCGCACGCCCAACGGCAAGCAGGCCTACCCGGTGCCCCGCGAACTTCGCACGGACGAGCTCCCGGGCGTCATCCAGGAAATCGTCACCGCCTCCAGGAACGCGATTGAGGCAGGTTTCGACGGCGTCGAACTCCACTCTGCCAACGGTTACCTGCTGCACGAGTTCCTCGCCCCGAACTCGAACGTGCGCACGGACAGCTACGGTGGCTCCCCGGAGAACCGCGCCCGCTTCGTGATCGAGACCGTCAATGCAGTAGTGGAAGCCCTCGGTGCCAATCGCGTGGGCATCCGGATTTCTCCGGAGCACAACGTCCAGGGCATCGCCGAGGTTGATGCCGCTGACGTACGCGCCACGTACGAAGTCTTGGTGGACACCATCGCCCCGCTCAACCTGGCATACCTGAGCATCCTGCACCATGACCCCAAGGGCGCCCTGGTCCAGGACCTTCGCGAGCGTTTCAACGGAACGTTCCTGGTGAACACGGGCTTCAGCGAGATCACCACCCGCGAGGAAGCCGTGGCCATTATCGAGGACGGCCTTGCCGATGCCGTAGTGGTGGGTCGCCCCGCCATCGCCAACCCGGACCTTGCCCGCCGCTGGCGCGAGAGCCTGCCGCTCAACGAGCCGAACGCGTCCACCTTCTACGCTGATGGCGCCGAGGGATACACGGACTACCCGTTCTACGCGAACTAAGCGTCAAGCGCACCCTCTGCAGTTTTTCCCGACGTCGGCACCCAACCCGGGTGCCGACGTCGTGGTTTAACGCGCGCTCCCGGCGCAATGTGACGGAGGCGCCTGCCGTGCCAGACGTCCGCGTTCCTATAGGATTTGTGGCATGCCTGATCCTTCCGTCGCCCGCGCCGGCTTCCCCGTCAGCCGCCAAGTGCTGGCTGACCACGTCTACGAAGCCCTCCTGGAATGGCTCATGGACGGCCGGTTGGAGCCTGGCGCGGCGGTAAGCATCGACGGGATGGCGCGGGAGCTCGACGTTTCGCCCACTCCTGTCCGCGAGGCTTTGGCCCGGCTGGAGCACACGGGCATGGTCCGGCGCGTCGCTTTGAAGGGCTACCGGGTGGCGCCAGTCTTCACCCGCGAGGATTTCGCTGAGCTCATGGAAGCGCGGCTTTCCATTGAACCGGTCAATGCCCGCCTGGCTTGCTCGCGCATGACACCCGAGGGCCTGGACGCACTGAAACAAGCCGTGGAGGACCTGAAAACGGCGCCCCGCGGTGGAACATTCGCCGAGTACCGCAGCTACCTCGAAGCCGACGAACGCTTCCACCAGCTCATTGCCGCGCAGGCCAACAACCAGTTCCTGCTGGCGGCCTACAACACCCTGGGCGGCCAGATCCAACGGTTCCGGCTGTTCGGGGGAGTGGGCATCACGGATGCTGAGCAGGCGATTGCCGAGCACCAAGCCGTGCTGGACGCCATGCTGAGCGGCGACCCTGAGAAGGCTGCGGACATGATGGTCGATCACGTGGAGAAGGTGCGCGGCCGGGCGATGGCTGACGCGCCCGAGGACTAAGTCCGCGTTCCTTTCGGGCTGCGCGCCTGTTTCCGCCGTGGGCACCCGTTTGTGGCTGGCGGCGCACCCTTTCGCGCCGAGCGCGCCCGTGGTTACGGGTGCGCCGGGCGGAAAGGGTGCCCCCCACGAAGCACACTCAGCACAAGGCGTGACCCCCTTCACATGCATATGTAAGACATATAGGATCTAGGAAGTTTCGCGAAAGGGGTTGACAGCTTTGCTTGCTTCGTAAATCCTATAGGAAACAGGATTCCACGAAGGAGTGATCATCATGGCGTACACCGCCGAGAATTGGCCCATCACAGCGGCCCTCCTGCAATTCCCCGGCACTGACGCCGAGGGCACGCAGGTCAACGACGCCGACGCTTCGGTTTGGGCCTCGGTCTTCCAGGAAGTCAAGGACGCAGGTTTCGCGAACGCCGACCTCACCGACAGCTGGGTCCGCCCCGGCGACCTCAGCAAGGAGCGCCTGGCGGAATTCAAGCAGACCGCCGCCGACGTAGGCATAGGCGTTCCCGTCATCTCCGCCATCCGACGCAGCGTCATCCACCACACGGACTGGGCAGACAACCTCGCCTACAGCCACCGCACCATCGACGCCGCCGCGGAGCTCGGGTGCGAAGTCGTCTCGTTCGGCCTGCACCAAGCCATCACCCCGGAGCAGCAGAAACAGCTGTGGTTCTGGACCGTCGAGGGCTACAAGGACCCCGCGGGGGACAAGGAAGCGTGGGGCAACGCAGTCTCTCGCATCCGCGAACTGGGCAAGCACGCGGCCGACGCCGGCATCCTGGTCTCCCTCGAAATGTATGAGGACACGTACCTGGGCACCGCTGACTCCTCCGTCCAGCTGGTCCAGGACATTGCTTTGGACAATGTGGGCCTCAACCCGGACCTCGGCAACCTGATCCGCCTCCACAGGCCCATTGAGGACTGGCGCGAAATGGTGGCCAAGACCCTCCCGTACTCCAACTACTGGCACATGAAGAACTACATCCGGGACGAAGACGTGGCCCGCGACAGCTACATCACCATGCCGGCCCCGATGGAGAGCGGACTCATCAACTACCGCGAGGCTTTCAAATTCGCGCTGTCCGTTGGATTCCAGGGCATCCTTTGCACCGAGCACTACGGCGGCGACGGCCTGAGCGTCACCGCCAGCAACCAGGACTACCTCCGCAGGCACGTCCTGCCGAAGTCCGACGGTTACGCGCTGGGCACCAGCCAGGTTGCACAGGGACGCCAGGAACCAGCCACCCAGCTGGCAGGAGTCTAGGAAAATGACACAGATCTTCGACAATCCGGCAGACTTCGCCGATGAAGCCCTGGACGGCTTTGTTGCTGCCAACCGTGGCTACGTTGCCCGGGTGGACGGCGGCGTGGTCCGGTCCACCGAAGTCCCCTCCGGCCAGGTAGCCCTGGTGGTTGGTGGCGGTTCGGGACACTACCCGGCCTTCGCCGGACTGGTCGGCCCGGGACTGGCGACAGGATCCGCCTGCGGCAACATGTTCGCTTCACCGGCAGCGGGACAGGTTTACCGGGTAGCCAAGGCAGCCAACGCCGGCGGCGGTGTCCTCCTGAGCTACGGCAACTACGCCGGCGACGTCCTCCACTTCGGCCAAGCCCAGCTGCGACTCAATGCCGAAGGCATCGAAACCCGCACCGTCACAGTCACCGATGACATTGCCAGCGCCCCGATCGACCAACTCGAGAAGCGCCGCGGCATCGCCGGAGACCTCACCGTCTTCAAGATCGCAGGGGCTGCGGCCGAAGCGGGACTGGACCTTGACGACGTCGAGCGTTTGGCCATCAAGACCAACTACCGCACGCGTTCCCTCGGCGTGGCCTTCGACGGCTGCACGCTCCCTGGTGCCAAGGATCCGCTGTTTCATGTGCCCTCCGGGCAGATGTCACTGGGACTCGGTATCCATGGCGAACCCGGGATCTCCGAGCACCCCATGCCCACGGCATCCGAGCTTGCCGAACTCCTGGTGTCAAAGCTGCTCGCCGACAAGCCCGAGGACGCCGGTGACCGCGTCGTTGCCATCGTCAACGGACTGGGAACCGTGAAATACGACGAACTTTTCCTGCTGTTCGGCAAGGTCGAGAAGCTCCTCACCGCGGCGGGACTCACTGTGGTGGAACCCGAATGTGGTGAGCTGGTGACCAGCCTGGACATGTCCGGTCTCTCGCTGACACTGCTGTGGTTCGACGGGGAACTGGAACAGTATTGGGCAGCGCCCGCCGATACTCCCGCGTTCCGCAAGGGCAGCATGGCCCCGCGTGCACCCCGCGCTGAGGCCGCGGTCGACGACGCCGAGACGGCCGACGTCGAACAGCCCACCGCAGCGGCCGCCGAACTCGGGCGGCAGGCCGTGGCCATCCTCGCCCAGGTGAGGGACGTCGTCGTCGAGCATGAAGAGGAATTCGGCAAGCTGGACGCGATCGCAGGGGACGGCGACCACGGAATCGGCATGCGCCGTGGTGTCGACGCTGCCGCTTCGGCGGGGGAGGCCGCAGCTGGTTCGTCCGTTGCCCGCGTTCTGACCGCTGCCGGCGAAGCCTGGAGTGAGCGGGCCGGCGGAACGTCGGGCGCGCTGTGGGGATCGGCAGTGATCGCCGCGGGACAGTCGCTCGGCAACCGCGATTCGTACAGTGCCGAGGACGCGGCCGCCGCCGTGAAAGCGTTCGTCCGGGCGATCACCGAACTCGGCAAGGCCGACCCCGGTGACAAGACCATGGTGGACGCGCTTCTGCCATTCCGGGACACCCTCCTGGCAGAGCTCGACGGCGGTGCCCCCGTTGACCGGGCGCTGGCAGTCGCCGCAGCGGCGGCCGAGTCCGCTGCCGCGAAGACCGCTGAACTGAGGCCGCTGAAGGGCCGTGCCCGTCCGCTTGCGGAAAAGAGCCTCGGCCATCCCGATCCAGGCGCGGTCTCCTTCGGACTGATTGCCACAAGAATCTCCAGCCACATCGATTCACTACTGGCCACCGCCACAACAGCGGCACCGGCCGGAAACGGAGCCTGAGCATGAGCAACAACCAAGGCTGGCGCATCGTCGTCGGCAATGACGAAGCCGGCGTTGAGTACAAGAACGCCTTGAAAGAGTTGCTGGAAGCAGATCCGCGGGTGGCGTCCGTGACGGATGTGGGCGTGGGTTTTGATGACTCCACGGCCTACCCGCACGTTGCCGTCGACGCCGCCCGCAAGGTGGCAGCAGGCGAAGCCGACCGGGCACTGCTGATTTGCGGCACGGGACTCGGCGTGGCAATCGCGGCCAACAAGGTTCCCGGCATCCGGGCAGTCACCGCCCACGACAGCTACTCCGTGGAGCGCTCAGTCCTCAGCAACAACGCACAGGTCCTGACGCTCGGCCAGCGGGTGATTGGCTTGGAACTGGCCAAGAAGCTTGTAGGAGAGTGGCTCGACCACCGCTTCGACGAAACCTCATCCTCCGCCGCCAAGGTGGACGCCATCTGCTCCTATGAGCCCGACTACACGAAGGCAGTCTGAACATGACCATTTCTGAAGCAAACGCAGGCCCGGCCAGTAACGCTGCCCGGAAGATCGCCGTCGTCGGTTCCGGCTACATGGGCGGCGGCATCGCCCAGGTCTTGGCCCTCGGCGGAGCGCGCGTGGCGCTGGCCGATGTTTCCGCCGAGGTGGCGCAGAAGAACTACGACCGGTTGTTGGAGGAGTCGGAGCAGTTCATTGCCGACGGGCTTTTCCCGGCCGGGTCCACGGAAATCCTCAAGCAGAACCTCTGGGCTGCCAAGGACATTGAAGAAGCCGTGGCCGATGCCGACTTCATCGAAGAAGCCGTCCCCGAGGTCCTCGAGATCAAGCACCAAACCCTTGCGCGGATCAGTGCCGCGGCCCGGCCGGACGCCCTGATCGGCTCGAACACGTCCACGATCTCCATTGCGGACCTGGCCGAAGCCGTGACCAACCCGGAACGTTTCCTGGGCGTCCACTTCTCCAACCCGTCACCGTTCATCCCGGGCGTCGAGGTCATCCCGCACGCAGGTACCTCTGCCGCTACGGTGTCCGCGTCCTGCGACCTCGTCCACGCAGCCGGCAAGCAGACCGCCGTCGTCAAGGACGTCACCGGCTTCGTGCTGAACCGGCTGCAGTACGCGCTGTTCCACGAAGCTGCTCAACTGGTTGAGCAGGGGATCGCAACAGCGGACGACGTCGACACCCTGGTGCGTACGACGTTCGGCTTCCGCTTGCCCTTCTTTGGTCCGTTCGCGATTGCGGACATGGCCGGTTTGGATGTCTACAACTTCTGCTACAAGTCGCTGCAAACGGGCTTCCCGGAACGCTTCGCGACGCCGAAAATCCTCTCCGACCTTGTCGAGGCAGGCAAGTTGGGCACCAAGACCGGCGCCGGTTTCCTCAACGTTCCCGCCGAGCGGACGCCGGAACTCATCGCCTACCGCAACAAGGCCTACGTCGCCATGCAGAAGCTCATTGAAGAGCTCGGCCCGGCCCCCATCCACTAAGACTTCACAGGAGAAGACACATGACTTTCCCCGCATCACGCACCGCAATTGTCACCGGCGCAGTGTCCGAGCGCGGCATCGGCCGTGCCACCGTCAACTACCTGGCAGCCCAAGGCTGGAACATCGGCATCATCGACCTTGACGACGCTGCCTGCAAGCTGGCCGCCAAGGAAATCGCCGCGGAATTCGGCGTGCAGGCCCACGGCGTGGGCGCGAACGTGGCCAGCGAAGCCGAAGTCCGCGCGGCCATAGACGAACTCGAAGCTGAACTGCCCCAGATCGTCGCCCTGGCCAACGTTGCCGGCGTCAGCTCGCCCATCGGTTACCTCGAACTCGAAGCAGCCGAGTGGGACCGGGTCCTCAACATCAACCTCAACGGAGTCCACTACGCCGCCCGTCGCGTGGCCGAATCCATGGTCAAGAACCGGATCGGCCGGATCGTGAATATCTCCTCCGTTTCCGCGCAGCGCGGCGGCGGCACTTTCTCCAAGACCCCGTACTCGGTAGCCAAGGCCGGCGTCATCGGCCTGACCCGGGCAACAGCCCGCGAACTCGGCGAGTACGACATCACCGTCAACGCCATCTGTCCCGGCCCCATCGACACCGACATTATGGGCGGCACGCTGAGCCAGGAGCGCAAGGACGAACTCACCAAGGACCTCGTAGTGAACCGCGTGGGCTCCACCCGGGACATCGCAGCCGCCATCGCCTTCCTCATCAGCGAGGACTCCGGATACATTTCCGGCCAGACGCTGAATGTGGATGGCGGACTGTACATGCACTAGGACAGCCATGCGGACCTGGACCAGAGAACGCAAGATCTACCTTGCCGTGGGCATTCTCGCCTGCGCAGTGGGCATGGTGCTCATTTTCTTCCCGCGCTGATAGCGCCGCACCCATCTAATTGCTGTCACTCAAAGAGGAGTTTCAATGTCAGTAACCACCAATTCCACTAAGGAGTTGCTGGATACGCCGGTCCTCAAATCGGCGATCTCCAAAGCATCCCGGCGGCTCATGCCGATGCTCGTCATCCTGTACGTCGTGGCTTTCCTGGACCGCACCAACGTTGGCTTCGCCGAAGCCGCGCTGGAAATGGACAAGGGCATCACGGCAGGGGCCTACGCCCTGGGCGCCGGCATCTTCTTCATCGGGTACGCGCTGTTTGAAATCCCCAGCAACCTGCTGCTCACCAAGTTCGGTGCCAAAGTGTGGCTCGCACGTATTGCGATCACGTGGGGCATCGTGTCAGCCTGCTTCGCGTTCGTGCAGGGCGAGACGTCCTTCATCATCCTTCGCTTCCTGCTGGGCGTCACCGAAGCTGGCCTGTTCCCCGGCGTCATCATGTTCCTCGCGGCGTGGTTCCCCAACAAGGTCCGTGTGAAGATGTTTGCCATCTTCTACCTGGCCCAGCCGTTCTCGCAGATGATGGGTGCGCCGCTGTCCGGTTGGCTCATCAACATCGGGGACCAGGTTCCGGGCGTCGCAGGCTGGCAGGTCATGTTCTTCGTTGAAGGCATGCTCGCTGTCCTGGCCGGTGTGGCCGCCTACTTCTTCCTTATCAACAGCCCGCAGGACGCCAAGTTCCTCTCGAAAGAGGAGAAGAAGGCGCTGTCCGATGTCATGGCCATGGAAGACACGGTCAAGGAAGAGTCCGGCCCCCGGGGCGTCCTGGCGTCCATGCGCAACGGCAGGGTCTGGTACTTCACCGTCATCTACTTCTGCCTGCAGGTGGCCGTCTATGGGGTGACGTTCTACCTGCCGCAGCAGGTAGCGCAGCTGACCGGCCAAAAGGTGGGCCTCGCCGTCGGGCTCATGGCAGCCATCCCGTGGTTCTTCGGCATCTTTGCCTGCTATTTCATTGGCAAAGCGGCCAACACTGTTGCCCGCCGACGCCGTTGGGGCACCGCGCTGTTTATCTCCACGGGTCTCTGCATCTTCGGCTCCGCCTGGGCCGGTGCCAACCACATGCCGGCCATCGGCATCATCTTCATCACCTTGGCGGTGTGCAGCTTCCTGTCCACCGGTCCCATTTGCTGGTCATATCCGACGGCGTTCCTCGCCGGAACTGCCGCCGCTGCGGGCATCGGGCTGATCAACTCGCTCGGAAACCTGGGCGGATTCGTGGCTCCGATCCTGCGCACCACCGTCAACCAGGTCACGGCTTCCGACACGGGAACCATGGGTGTCTACGCCTTGGGTGTCCTGCCATTCGTGGCGGCACTGATGATGTTCGGTACCCGCGCCTTCACCAACAAAGCCGACGAACTGCTGGACAAGTAAACATGCGCCAAGCTGCCTCCCCATCCTCGCCTGACGTCCTTTACGTAGGAGTCAGCACCAAGATGTACATGGGCTACGCACAGTCCCTGGCATGGTTGGAGCAGTTGGTGGCTGAAGTGGACGCCCGCCCGGCCCTTGCGGCCGGGCGGGTGGTCCCGTTCGTGATCCCGTCGTTTCCTGTGTTGCCCGCCGCAGCCGCGGCGATGGCGGATTCTCCCCTCCTGCTCGGCGCGCAGAACTGTGGATGGGCTGACGGGCCATGGACGGGGGAAGTTTCTCCTTCGATGCTGGCCGAGCTCGGTGTTGGGCTCGTCGAGATCGGCCACGCTGAACGGCGACGCCACTTTGCCGAAGACGACCGTGTGGTGGCCCTCAAGGTCAGGGCCGCCATCGATGCCGACCTCACGCCGCTGCTGTGCGTGGGGGAGCCTCAGCTCAGCACGCCAGAAGCTGCTGCGGAGTTGGTGTTTCGGCAGATCGAGGCAGCCGTATCCGGTGACTGGTCCGTCGCTTCCGGGCTCATTATTGCTTACGAGCCGGTGTGGGCCATCGGTGCTCCTGAGCCGGCGTCGGCTGTCTACGTCTCGCGGGTGGTGGAGTCCTTGCGCTTTTCCCTGGCCCAGCGCGGCGTGGTTGATTTGCCCATCATTTATGGGGGGTCGGCCAAGCCAGGGCTGCTGCCGCAGCTCTCAGGCGTGTCGGGGTTGTTCCTGGGCCGTTTTGCGCACGACGCCGCGAATTTCGGCCTGGTGCTGGACGAAGCGTTGAGCTTCAGTACGGCCGAGGTCCTTAACGGGCCTGTTTAGGGCCATCCGCTGAGCCAACACTCCGTTGGCAGAGGGCCACGAAGCCGCCCAGGTTCTCCAGTCCCTCCGGATGCGTCGGGAGGTAGTTTGTCAGTTCGGGCGAACGCACGACGACGGCACGCCACTGACCGCGCGACACCGCCACGTTGATCCGGTTGCGCAGGAGCAGGAACTCCATGCCCCGGGGAACCTCAGCGGCTGCCGAGGCGGCCATGGACACGATGACCACCGGTGCTTCCTGCCCTTGGAACTTGTCCACTGTCCCGACCCGCACGCTGAGAAGGCCTGCGGCCCGGAGCTCATGCTTGATGAGCTGGACTTGGGCGTTGTAGGCCGCGACCACCAGGATGTCGGATTCCTGGAGGGGTTTGGGATCCAGGGCCTGCGAGGGGTCCAGCCATTCCAGTCCCAGATGGGCTTGGACCTGCCTGACCACTTCGGCGGCTTCTTCGGGCGAGTTGCTCGAGTTCCCGGAGTGCGGGACATAGACGCAGGAGATCCCGGGACTCGCCCCTTCCAGGTGGCGTTCCTTGGCGGCAGGCGCTGCCTCGAGCCGGTTGTCGTACGAGAGCTCTGAAACTGCGCTGCAGAGTTCGGGATGCATGCGCCAGGACAGGGCCAGGAAATAGCCCAGTTCCGGCGGCAAGGTGTTGTAGCCATCGGAGAGCCAGCCAAGTGCCGACTCATCTACGGGTTCCGGATGTTTGCCCTGCGTGACCTGGGGCAGCTGCTGCGGATCGCCCAGGAGCAGGAGCCGTTTGGCTGCACGACTCACTGCCATGGTGTTGGCCAGCGAGAATTGGCCGGCTTCGTCGATGACCAGCAAATCCAAGGAACCGGCGGGGACTTCCTTGCCAACCATGGTCCAGGCGGTCCCGCCGATCAGGGCACCTCCCGGCTTGTCGAGCAAGCCCTCGACGTTGCCCTTTCCGCAGTGCATCCACGGCACGGGGTTATCGTGCTTGACTTCCTTGGCAACCCGCTGCGGATCTACCCCTGCTTTCTCCACGGCGGCGCACAGCATGTTCTCCACCACGGCGTGCGACTGCGCCACAACGCCCACCTTCCAGCCTTTGGCTATGAGCCGCGCCAAGACGTGGGCACCGACGTGGGTCTTGCCACTCCCCGGAGGACCCTGGACGGCCAGGTAGGAATCGTCCAGGTCGGTAACGGCCGCAGTGATGGCGTCGATGTATCCATTAGGCCCGGGCTCCACACCAGGCAGGGCCTCCAGGCTCCGTAGCTTGGGCGGCCTTCTCCGCACCAGGTCCAGTGCCGGGTCCTGTGGCCAGTCCGGAAGGGCGTCCTTGAGCTGCGTTGCCAGCGCGGCGAGGGCTGCCCGCTGCCCATTGGTGGCAATGGGCGGATCCGGAGTCAGCGCCATGGGGACTTGGCTGAACGCAGTGGAGTCCTTGCGAAGGCTTTCGGTGATGGTGACCGTTTCGAAGTCCTGGTCCTCGCCAACCTCGGCGACCGAGGTCCCGTTCCAGCCGGCCCGGCCCAGCACGGCCGATTCCTTCCCCCGCAAGGCGTCCGGAAGCGGCGACCCATACATTCTGAAGTACTTCTTGCCGGCCTCGAGCCCTGCTCCGTCCCCCGAGCGGCCATAGAGCTTCACCGTCCGTGCCGGGTTGCTCCGAGGGGTCGGCTTGGCCCAGTCCTGGAGCAGTTCAGCGTGATCCACCACGAAGAGGTCGCGCTCGTCTGGCCACTGCGACGTTGGCTTTTCCAAACGGTCGAAGTGCGCCCACCAGTGCTGTTTGTCCTCACGGCGGTGGTAGCCCACCCCAGCTGCGACGATGCCAATGGCGCGGGCATCCGCAGTGGCAGCCTGATCTTCCGGCAGCCCCGACAGGTACTCGAACAAGGCGGTTTCCTCAGCAGCGGCCTCGTACTTCGGCGCGGCGTCCTCCGACGAACTGGCCACAACATCAACCAAACTGCCCGGTTCAACGGAGCGCTCGGCCGCCCGCTCCAGCAACCAGTTGCGCAGCTCCAGGGTTGAGAGGCAGTCATATTCGTTGTAGTCCCGGATGCCCTCGAGGATTGCTGCCGCAGCCTCAGCCTCACCAGTATCCCGCGCCGTGCAGAAGTCCGCGTAGGCAACCACGGAGGCGCCAGCGTCGGTGACGTCACCGGAGCGCAGGTGCTGGCCCATGTAGAGAGGCTCAAGCTTCTTGATGCTGTACGAGTTTTCGGAGACCCGGATGCTGTGGCGCACGGTGTCGTAAAGGTCCACCAGGACGCCCTCGCGCAGGAGATCGTCGACGGCGGATTCGCCCACCACGTGTGTCAGGGAAAGGTTCCTGAGGGCCGTCTTTTCGTAGGCAGCGTAGTGGTAGATGTGCATGCCGGGATACTGCGCGCGGCGTTTGGCCACGTAGTCCAGGAAATCCACGAATGCGTGGCCTTCTTCGGCACGCGAGTGGGCCCAGAAAGGCCGGAACACTGGTGCGGCCCCGGGTTCTGCAGGGTTCTCGATGATGCCGAACAGGTACTCAAGGCCCCATTTGCCGGTGATCGGGTCCTGCCAGAGAGGATCGCCCTCGAAGTCAAAGAAGATATCGCCCGGGTCCGGCACGGGGAGCCTGCCCAACGTGTTGTCGGGAAGCACGGTGTAACTCACCGACTTGGCTTCGCCGGCCTTGTCCGTGTATTTGACGGTTCCGTCAGGTGTGCCCGTTCCGGTTTGCAGCTGGGCTTGCTCCCGGAGCCGCAGCAACGTGGAGTCACCCGTAGCCGGCATTGCTGCCAGTTGGTCGATGGTGGTGATCCCGGCCTCGATCAGCTTCTTCCGCCGGCTGATGCGCATCCCTGCCACCATCAGGAGGTCCCGGTGGAGCTGGACCTGTTCGGCGCAGTAATCGCAGCGGCCGCATGCGGAGTAGCGGGGATCGCCCCAGGCAACCGGACCATCATCAGCCCTGTGCGCAGCGGTCATGCCAAGGAATCGTTCGCGGCGTTCCCTGAATACCGGGAGGACCTGCGACAAAGGGTGGTCGCTGTGGACACGGTTGCCCAGGACCAGGGTGATCGTAGGGTCAGGCGTGATGCCGGCCTTCAGCATCTGATCTCCGTAGGCGGCCAATTGCAGGAGGGCAGTGACCTTGGTATGGCGGGCCAGCTTGGTGTCAAAGACTGCGTACATGCCACCGGGACGCTTCACCAGAAAATCAGAGCGGCCATGGAACTGGCCGTCGAAAAAGGCGGCCTGGAACACGACATCCGCGCCGGATTTCAGGGCGTCGATGGATTCCGCGTGCTTGGCCGAAAGGGTGGTGCGGTCCATCGCGTCGGCGGGAACGACGTCGTAAACGCCTTTTCCTGTCGTCGGATCCCAGTGCCCAAACTCAGCCACGAAGTCATCCAGCACCCTGTGCTCATGGACGTCTCCCAGCTGTGCGGTGCGCTCGAGCATGGCGTCTGGCGGGAAGTCCGGTTTGGGGGTCCGGCCCAGCTTTTCATCGAGTTTCCGGAGCAACTGGTACTCGCATGTGGCAGCGATGACGAGGTCGCTGGCGGAGAAGACCAGGTCCTGCGGGGCGCCTGCGGTCTCGGAATCGAGAAAGAACACCGCAACCCACCTTCCTTCCGTGCCATGGTTTAAACCCTTGCAGCCAAGCTATCAGCGGGCCCCGACAATTTAGTGTGCGGGCAATTTAGACTTCACCCATGACTGAAACAGCCCGCACCGCAGACGCCGCTTTTGAAGCCGCGTTCCAGGCCGCGCAGAAGAGTCTCAGCGAGGGCGGGATCCCCATCGGAGCTGCCTTGGCCCGCAACGGTGTTGTCATCGCAAGTGGCCACAACGAACGCGTGCAGCATGGCGACCCGATCGCGCACGGGGAGATGTCCGCACTGCGCGCCGCCGGACGCCAGAAAAGCTACCGTGACACCACGCTTTACACCACGTTGGCGCCGTGTGCGATGTGCACCGGGACCATCATCCAGTTCAAGATTCCACGCGTTGTAGTGGGCGAAGCGGAGACCTTTCCCGGCGAGTTCGATCTCCTCCGTTCACGCGGCGTGGAAGTGGTGGTTTTGGATGATTCCCGGTGTGTCGACATGATGCGGACCTTCCAGGAAAGGCACCCGGAACTGTGGGCTGAGGACATCGCTGAATAGGCGAATCGAGCGTAGGCTAGGCCTCATCGGCGCTGAGCCGAAAGACTCATCCCCAAAGGCCCCGCGTCGGTAATCCAATCGATGAAGGAGGATCCATGAGTGTCGTACGTGAATTCATGTCAACGGACTGCCAGTGCATCGAAGAGGACAAAACTCTTCAGGATGCCGCCATGCTGATGAGGGACCTGGACTGCGGCTCACTTCCCATCTGCGGCCACGACGGCAAGCTCACAGGCTTCATCACCGACCGCGACATTGTGGTCAAGTGCTTGGCTGAGGGCAAGGACGCCCGGGAAGTCCGTGCCGGCGACCTCGCCACAGGAAAGCCCTACTGGGTTGACGCAGATGCCAACGTCGATGACGCCATTGCCATGATGGAAGAGCACCAGGTGCGCCGCCTGCCCGTCATCAGCGACCACAAGCTGGTTGGCATCATCAGCCAGGGCGACATCGCCCGCCACCACTACGCAGAAGATCGCCTCGGTGAAATGGTGGAGCACATCTCCGCCAAGGAGCACATGGCCCACTAGGCCGGCCCTATCACTGGCAGCCTGCCACCAACCCCAGCCGCCGCGAGGCACTCCTTCCGAGGAACGCCTCGCGGCCCGTCTTTTGCTCCAACTACACCACTAACAGGGCCGCAGGGATAGGCCCTGCAGGAAGCCGGACCTGAAACTGTCGGCCGGGTGAGGCAAACTGTCATGGTGACTTCAAATCTCCAACACCAGTCAGCCGACTCCGCTATCCACGCCCAGATCGCCGAAGAACTCGGCGTCAAGGCCTGGCAGGTCAAGGCCGCCGTGGAACTGCTCGACGCCGGATCCACCGTTCCGTTTATCGCCCGCTACCGTAAGGAAGCCACCGGGACGCTCGACGACACCCAGCTCCGCGACCTTGAAGAACGCCTCAGGTACCTGCGGGAGCTGGAAGAACGGCGCAAGTCCGTCCTCGAGGCGATTGCCGCCCAAGGCAAGCTGACCCCGGAACTGGAAGCCGCCGTCGTCGGTGCCGATACAAAGGCGCGGCTGGAGGATATTTACCTTCCCTTCAAATCCAAGCGCCGGACCAAAGCCCAGATCGCCCGCGAGGCCGGGCTGGAACCGCTCGCCGATGTGCTGCTGGCCAACCCGCAGCTGGAACCCACCACCGAAGCCGCCAAATACCTGAACGCAGAGCAATCCATCGACGACGCCACCACTGCGCTCGCGGGTGCGCGGGCCATCCTGGTAGAGCGCGTCGGGCAGGATGCGGACTTGGCTGAGGACCTCCGCGAACGGCTCTGGAAGCAAGGCCGCATGGTCTCCCGCGTCAAGAAGGGAATGGAGGCTGAAGGCCAGAAGTTCAAGGACTACTTCGAGTTCACCCAGGTGCCGTCGGGGATGCCGTCGCACCGCGTCCTCGCTTTGCTGCGTGGTGAGAAGGACGGCGTCCTGGAGCTGGACCTCGCCGAAGCGGACCCCGCCGACGACGACGCCCTGGCCGCCGCCCGCGGCCGGTACGAGAACGCTGTGGCTAAGTGCCTGGGGGTTTCCAACCAGGGCAGGCCCGCCGATACCTGGCTGACGCAGACCGCGCAGCTCGCCTGGCGCGGACGCATCCTGGATCGGCTCACCACGGACCTTCGTGGTCGCATGTTCGCTGACGCGGAAGATGAAGCCGTGCGCGTCTTCGCTGCCAACCTGCGCGATGTCCTGCTCGCCGCACCGGCCGGAAACCGCGCAACGCTGGGCTTGGACCCAGGTTTGCGGACCGGAGTAAAGGTCGCGGTGGTAGACGGAACCGGCAAGGTGGTCACCACCGACACCATCTACCCGCACGCACCCGCAAAGAAGTGGGATGAAGCACTGGCCACCCTCGGCCGGCTCGCCAAACAGTACAACGTGGAATTGGTCGCGATCGGCAACGGAACGGCTTCCCGCGAGACAGACAAGCTGGCAACTGAACTCATCAAGTCCCTTGAGGCCGCCGGGTCCAAGGGTATCCAGAAGCTCGTGGTGTCTGAGGCCGGAGCCTCGGTGTACTCCGCGTCCGCGCTCGCAGCTTCTGAGCTTCCGGGGATGGATGTGTCGCTCCGAGGTGCTGTGTCCATTGCGCGACGCCTGCAGGATCCGCTGGCGGAACTGGTCAAGATTGAGCCGAAGTCCATCGGTGTGGGGCAGTACCAGCACGACGTCACCGCCGCGAAGCTGGACCGTTCATTGGATGCCGTGGTTGAGGACTGCGTGAACGCTGTGGGCGTGGATGTGAACACTGCTTCGCCTGCGCTGCTCAGCCGGGTGGCCGGCGTCGGGCCGCTGCTCAGCGAGAACATCGTGGCTTACAGGAACGAGAATGGCCCGTTCGCCAAGCGAAGCGACCTCAAAAAGGTGCCGCGCCTGGGCGCGAAGGCCTTCGAACAGTGCGCAGGATTCCTCCGAATCACTGGGGGAGCGGAGCCTCTGGACGCCTCCAGCGTCCACCCCGAGGCGTACTCCGTAGCCCGTAAGATCCTGGTCTCTGCCGGTGGCGGACCTGCCACGGCATTGGACCCGCAGGCCTTTGTTGATGGCACGTTCGGCCTTCCCACGGTCAAGGACATCATGTCCGAGCTGGAGAAGCCGGGCCGCGATCCCCGTCCCGCGTTCAAGGCGGCATCGTTCTCTGAAGGCATCGAGAAGATCTCCGACCTCAAGCCCGGCATGATCCTGGAAGGCACTGTCACCAATGTTGCCGCTTTTGGCGCGTTCGTGGACGTGGGAGTGCACCAGGACGGTTTGGTCCACGTCTCGGCCCTGTCCAACAAGTTCGTGTCGGATCCGCGCGAGATCGTGAAGTCCGGCCAGGTTGTCCGGGTCAAGGTCCTTGAGGCTGATCCCGAGCGCAAGCGCATCTCATTGACGTTGAGGCTCGACGACGAACCCGGCACCGGGGGCGGCCGCACCTCAGGTGGGCGTGCTTCGGGTGATGGCCAGCGTCCTGGGGGACAGCAGGGGCAGCGCGGCGGCCAACCCGGTCAACGAGCTGGAGGTCAGGGCGATCGCCGCGGTAACCAGGGCCGCCCGCAGCAGGGTGGGCAGCGTCAGGGCAAGCCCCAGCAGGCACCGTCCGCTCCCGCCAACACGGCAATGGCCGAGGCGCTGCGCCGGGCAGGACTGGGGAAGTAACTGGAAGCCGCCGCCCACAAGGATTTTAGCTAGCCGTCAGACTATGGCGCTCCAGTAGCCATTGATTGTCGGCCCGCGCCTATAAGCTGCGGAGATGGCAAAGCAGAGGGGTGACTGTGACTACGTTGCGGATTAGTGATGAGAGGCTGCCCGGAAGTGGGGCAGTGGATCAACATGAGCTGTCAGGGCTGCCAAACGTCATGACGGTTGAGGCGCTGATCCGGTGGCGCGTGCGCGAGGAGGTCGCGCGCTACAACGCGCACGGTGATGCCAAAGTTGCGGGGCTGGTTGAACCATCCGCCCGGGAACGTGAACTAAATGTCCCGGGGCGGGGCAACACGGTTCGTCCGCCTTTGAACTGGGAACAGCAGGCTGACATCGCTGTCAAGGGTTTTCAACGGAATGCCTTTTTCGTGATGGTAGACAACCGACAGGTATGCGAATTGACCGATGAGATTGACGTTCTGAAAGCAACCGAAGCCACCTTCATCAAGCTCGTGCCACTGGTCGGAGGATAAGTACTATGGACCAAACCACAGGGTCTGTTGGAATGCCCGAAAGCCTGCGACGGATCACCGATAAGCAACGCCGTCCGCTCATGAAGTTCTTTAAAACGAAGCTTTCACCGCATGATGTTGATGAGTACAGGCAGCGGTTCGCTGCGTACCTTGAGCGCCTTGATACTGGTGGACGTAAGGGTGCTTTCGCGTTCACCTTCCGTCACATCGAAGACCATAAGTACGGGATCGCCGACGAACACTACGAACCGTATGGGATCCCGGCCGGTCGCATCTACATGTTGCCGGCGATTGAACACGCACTGCACGTTCTATCCGAGCTGGCTCCACTGGACTGGAGTGCCGCGGAACTCGATTGGATGCTCGCTCATGTGCCTTATTCCAGGTACATCTACCCCTCTTGGCGCCGCGCCTTCCATGGCCCTCTAGTGGCGCTTCAACCCGCTGAGCGCTGCAAAGTTCCCGCGGCTACGCGCCGGATGGAATCAGTGCTGCTTGTTGACTTCCGGGATGGGCCGGGATTGCCCCCTGAGGTTCGCGAATTTGATGAACTCCTGCTCGCTGACAACGGTGACGAGGGCCGCATCCCACTGCAGTATGTGACGGATGCGGATGACATCGGGCCTGCGGTAAGCGAGCTGGTCCACCCCCTGCTGCCCGAGCGCCGATGCGCCCGCCTGTTTCTTTTCATGAGTGAGCTGACCGGCCCAAAGCCCACAGCGAAGTGGAAACGCGAAGCGGCCCTCCGGGTTGCGGAGGATCCTGCCACGCTGTTGGTCGCCAGGGCTTTGCTGGGTCTTGCTGCGGATCGGACAGCGACGACGGACCGTGGCGAAATTTCGTGCCTGACGCCGCACACAGGGAGTCTCCTTCGCGCTTCGTTTTGGATGCTCGCGCTTCAACCTGATGTTCCCGCACATATCACTCTCCTTCGTGATGCGGCCACCTATCTGGGCGCGGGCCATAACGGCCGCAACGGAGTCTGCCGGTCCTCCACTGGAGCCAACGCTGGTGTGGAAGTTTTATTGGATATCGCTAAAAGGCATCCGGAGGCCACCACAGAAATCGTCGGTGCCCTGACCCGGATCCGGGACGTGGTCAAAAACAAGCACTTGCACAAGCGCTTGGTCAACGTGGTCGATCAACTTTCCATTGAGCGGGGGATTTCCCCTTCGGAGCTGCTGGAAACTGCAATTCCTGATTTGGGGTTCGATCGGGATGGCACTAAGACTTTCGCGGTCGATGGGTACACAGCACGGCTGGTTCTCACCCAGGGACCAACTGGGTCTGCCGTTGACGTCCAATGGTTCACAGCTGAGGGAACCGCGGTTGATATTCCGGCCGAGCTGAAGAAAACGCCGCAACTGGCAGCCGTTCAGCGGGCAGTAAGCGAAACACGAAGGGCTCTGGCAAGCCAACGCGGCCGTATCGAAAGGCTCATGGCGTCCGACCGTGCTTGGTCCGGAGCCGATTTCCGTACCCGATATCTGGAACATCCCATTGTGGAAGCCACCGCGCGCGCTTTGCTGTGGACCATCAAGTCCCACGAACCTGAGTTTTCAGGATATCCGCGGCAGACCGAGGAGGCCGCCGGCTGGGTGCTTATGGGTACAGGAGGAGAGAGCCGTGCAATCGACGACGACGACGTCGTCGTACTTTGGAAACCTTGGGAACGGGACGCAGAAGAAGTGCGTTTGTGGCGGTCTCAGGTCGTCAGGGATCGGTCGAGGCAGCCGTTCAAGCAGATCTACAGGGAGCTGTACCTTCTGACTCCAGCCGAGCGGCAGACCAGGCATTATTCCAACCGGTTCGCGGCGCATGTCCTGGATTATCCGCGGGCGCAGGCGCTCGCTAAGGAACGCGGTTGGCACGGTGCGCAACTGGGTTCCTGGGACGGCGGGCAGGACACCCACCTGTACCTCGACTTCCATGACGAAAGGCTCAGGGCGGCATTCAGCATCGAAGCTCTCGATCTGGAGGAAGAGCGCACGTCCTTGTGCTCCACCAACAGGGTGTGGTTCGAGCGGCGCGTCGCGAGGGACACCTGGGAATCCGTTGACTTGGCCGATGTACCGCAGGGTGTGTTCAGTGAGGCTATGCGGGACGTTGACCTGTTTACCGCAGTGGCAGCAATCGGGCCGGACCTGGACTGGGCGGACCACCCTAACGGCCAGATCAGGGACTACTGGACTACCTCACATACTGCGCCGCTCTCGGAATCAGCGCAGTCGCGACACGAATACCTCAGCGAAATCCTTCCCCGAACAGCCCTGTCTGAGTGCACGCAGTTGACTGATCGTCACCTCATCGTGCGCGGCACCCACCGCTCCTACAAAATCCATCTCGGATCGGGAAATATCCTGATGGACCCGGATGACGCCTACCTTTGTATTGTTCAGGCGTCCGGCGCACGCTCCGCACGAATTTTCCTGCCCTTCGAAGAAAAGGCCGGGAGGCTAGCCTCAATCCTGTCCAAAGCCTTCATGCTCATGAACGACCATAAGATCACGGACCCCTCGATACTCAGCCAAATTCATGGAGCCCGCCACAGCCTCTCCCAGCCGGAGCTCAGTCCCTAAGACTGATCCGTATCAGTGCCAGTTCCCAGCGCTGCGGGAAGCCAGCGACCGATCCGCACGAAGGCTTCCCGCCGAATGGACTCGGGCGACAGGAAGATGTCGTGGAGCGCGTTCGGCAGCCGGCTGATGGTGACGGTGTCCGCCAGGGAAAGTGACCGGTGGGCTACGGCGTCGACGTTCAGGGCAACGTCCGCGGTGAGCGCGTCGGCGGACCATTTTGGCTGCAGGTAGCTCTTGTCCGAGAGCATCACCAACACCGGAACGTCGATGCCCAGACCCGCCGCGACGGTCGCCTGTCCACGGAACACCGCGTCAAGGAACGCCGGGGTGAGGGGGAACCCCCGGTCCGGGCGCCACTCGAGGTTGTAGTCCCATTCGCCGTCCAACGCAGCGGAAACAACCCGGGTATAAATTCCCGGGTCCACCGGCGGCAGTGGGGTTAGCGGGTGCAGCCGTGCATGCAGGCCGAGCAAGGGTGCAATCGCCCGCCGGCCGAGCTCCGTGGCTTGGAACTCCAGCCAGGGACTGTTGAGGATCAGTGCTGCAGCTGCTCCGGGATGGCGGTGGGCCCACAAGCTCAGGGTCAGCCCGCCGGTCGAGTGCCCCAGCAGGATCAGGGGCCGTTCCGAAACCCCCGAGTGGCCCATGGCCTCCAGCGCCGCGCCGATGTCGGCGTCGTAGTCGGCGAGGTTGGTGACGAAACCAGGTACCAGTCCGGGCCGGAGGCTGCGGCCATAGTTGTGCAGGTCCAGAGCGAAGAACCGCGCGCCGGCGTCGTGCCAGAACTCGGCCACATGGCGTTGGAAGAAGTAGTCGGACCAGCCGTGCACGTACAGGACATCGGCGTCCAAACTGCGCCCGTCCAGGGCAGGCTGCGCGTGGGAACCGCCGCCGACGTACCTGACCAAGGTGGCGAAAGCACCGCCGTCGAGCTCTAAAGTTTGTTGCTCAAAACCGTCACCAAGAATGTCCGGAACCCATGGCCCGGTCACGAAGTCTTCTCCTTCTGCCACGGCCAACGCCCGGTGATTTCGAGTTCCAGCGAGAAGCTCAGGAACGTCCGGATCAGCACGATGATCGCCAGCACCCCGACGCTCTCGAACGTGGGGGTGACGGCGACGGTTCGGATGATGTCGGCCGCCACCAGCAGTTCCAAGCCCAGCAAGATGGACCTGCCCAACAACTGCCGGTAGGCGCGGTACGGGGAGAACGGTTCCAGGCCGCTGGCGCGTTTGGGTTGGTAGCCGCGCAGAGCCAGCGGAAGGGAGACCACTGCGCCGATCACCATCACCGCCACCCCGGCGAAGTCCATGTACCGGCCGACTGCTTCGATGATGTGCTGGAAATCCATGACCCTCCCCGGTTAGGTGCGTGCCTCCACCGTCTCACAAACCAACGACGGCGGCAGCCAGGTTCCGGTGCTACCGAACCTGACTGCCGCCGTCGTGAACCAGCAAACGCTACAGCGCGGGCGCCGGGACCCGGAAAAACACGCGGGGATCCTGCAGGAGCGCCGGGTAGTCGAAATCGGAGCGCTTGATCACGTTGGTGACTTCGAAGTTGCGGGCGAAGCGACCGTCCACGGTGATGGGGCGTCCCTGGATGAGGCCGACGGCGAAGACCTGGCCGCCGTCGAACGGAACCGCGATCTCGGTCTTGCCAGGCAGGGTGCTGAACGCCTGCTCCTGTGCCTGGCGTTTCCGCGTGGGCTTCTTTTCCTTCGGCGCGGCGGGACGCTTCTTGGGCCCACCAACCTGCCGGCGGGACTTCTCCTCGACGTACACGAATTCGTACTCGTCGGGGTCCGTAACGGGCTTCGCCTTGCCGTGCGGGGGCATGCTGACCGTGCTGAGCTGCTCCGGGCGGATTTCCTCCACGGGGGCGCGCAGGATCCAGAGGCTGTCCTCTTCGGGCTCCTCGGGGTGGAACTCGTGCTTGGGTTCCGGCCACACGTATTCCAGTTTTTCATCGGTGCCGGGGAACAACTGGGTGTAGAACTTGGGGTCCTTGCCGATCAGCTTGGAGCGGTGGCTGAGGTGCAGGTCCTCGTGGCCGAGCCATGGCGGCATGATGATCCTGGACGCGTAGTCCGGGTGGGCCGCCTGGGGTGCGAACTCCGCGATGTTGGCGCGGGTGTTGTCCGGGTGGCCGCGCTCCATCCACTCGTCGGCCGTCGCCAAGCCGTACAGGGTGAGCGCCGGGACGTGGCCCATCCACATGCGCACGGCCGGGTGTGACTGCCAACCGTACTCCGGGATCACCAGCGCGCGGAGGACTTGGAGTGCTTCGACGCGCTGTTTGCCGAGCCTTGAGGTGTCGAGCGCCGCGGCGCTCTCACGGAAATCGGCGAAAGGGAGGAAAGTCTGCATCCTTTCAGTTTGAGGGTGCCGGGCTTGAGAACCAAGTTGAGTGCTCCGGGACACGTACGGCGATGGGGCCTAGAGTTGTCGGGTGGAAACTTTTGGCGAGAAAACTACAACCACGGCGCCCCCGGTTGCCGAACTGCACCTGCACATCGAAGGGACCCTCCAGCCAGAGCTGATCTTTGCTTTGGCCGAACGCAACGGCATTGAACTGCCGTATGAAGACATCGGGGAACTCCGGGAAAAGTACGAGTTCACTGACCTGCAATCCTTCCTGGACCTCTACTACGCCAACATGGCCGTCCTGCAAACCGAACAGGACTTCACCGACATGACCCGCGCCTACCTCAAGCGCGCAGCCGCCGGGGGAGTGCGCCATGCGGAAATCATGATGGACCCCCAGGCCCACGTTTCCCGGGGTGTTGCACTGGAAACCTGCGTGAACGGGGTGGCCAACGCCCTGGCAACCTCCGAAGAGGACTTCGGCGTTTCGACCCTGCTCATCGCAGCCTTCCTGCGGGACATGTCCGAGGATTCAGCCCTTGAGGTGCTGGACCAGCTCCTCGCCATGCACGCACCCATCGCCGGCATCGGGTTGGACTCCGCAGAGGTGGGTAACCCGCCGTCGAAATTTGAACGCCTGTACCAGCGGGCCGGCGAGGCCGGGTTGCGCAGGATCGCACACGCGGGTGAGGAAGGACCGGCGTCGTACATCACGGAGGCGCTGGACGTCCTCCACGTTGAGAGGATCGACCACGGTATCCGCTGCATGGAAGATACGGACGTTGTTCAGCGACTCGTCGCCGAGCAGGTGCCGCTGACCGTTTGTCCGTTGTCGAATGTCCGCCTGCGCGCGGTGGACAAGCTGGAAGACCATCCGCTCCCGGAGATGCTCGCCATTGGCTTGAACGTTTGCGTGAATTCAGATGACCCCGCCCACTTCGGTGGGTACGTGGATGACAACTTTGAGCAGTTGGTCAAGGTCCTGGAATTCTCGGTACCGGAGCAGGCAACCCTGGCCGCGAACTCCATCCGGTCCTCGTTCGCCAGCGACGCCCGAAAAGCGGCGCTGTTGGACGAGGTCACGGAGTGGGTCAAGGCCTCCGTGCCGCACCCCTGAGGCTCACTTGGGCACGGCAGCCGAGACCCGTAGATCACTTGCGGCGGCTGTGATGTCACACTCGGTCACGACACACGGTGTTTACCTTCAGCAGTCGTGGGAATTAACAAATCATTGGCAAACTGCTGTGGAGTAACCACCGTTGAAGGAGAAGCATGGGCGCGAACACCGCCGAAAACACCAACCTTCGTCTGAAGGCCGTACTGGACATCCTCGCTGAAAGCGTGTGGTCCGGGACTTCACTGAACGCCGGGGAGGTATTGGCTGAGGCGATTGCCCGCGTTCCCTTCAACGACCACGAAGCGGAGCTCCTGAGTGGCGGCATCCCGCGCGGCCACAAGACCCTGACGTCGGCTTCGGCGAAATTGGTCAAGGCCGGGTGGCTGGTCAAGGGCCGATCCGGTTGGACCATTCCCGAGGACGGCCTGCGCGCCACCGTCGCATTCCCTGACGTGGCGGCTTTCGCGGCAGCGCTCGACGCCGGAACTTCGGTACCAGCCGACGTTCCGGTTCCGACGGCCCCACCAGTGAAGCCTGCGGTGAAGAAGGCAGCCACCAAGCGGGCTGCAGCCAAGAAGGCGGCTCCTGATGAAGTGGCTGAGCCGAAGGTTGCCGCTGCCAAGGTCTCCGCGCCCAAGGCCAAGGCGGCTGCTGCAAAGGCTGAGCCGGCCGCGAAGAAGTCACCCCGCAAGGCGCCGGCCAAAGCTGCGGCAGCTACCGCCGTCGAGACCGTGCCGCAGCCGGACGCCGTCGCGGTGGCGGGCGACTTCAACACCATCCTGGGTGCGCCCGAGGACTGGGCGCCGCAGTACGACGAAGCCCAGATGGAGTTCAACCCGCTGGTTCAGGTGTGGACGCTAACGGCCGATCTTCCGGCCGGGCACTACACCTACAAGATCGCCCTCAACCGTTCGTGGGATGAGAACTACGGTGCGTTCGGCGCCCGTGACGGTGCCAACCACGAGTTGAATCACGACGGCGGTCCCGTCACCATCACGTACAGCCACGTGACCCGGGACATCGTGGTCGGCTAGCTCTTTCCTTTGCCGGATCCCGCCCTTGTTCGTTGTGCCACCCGTTGTACGGGGTGCGTGACGGACAAGGGCGGGACTCGTTAAGGTGGGTCCATGGAGGCAGACACGGTCCGGGTTACCGCGCGCATTTCGGGCGTGGTGCAAGGCGTGGGTTTTCGCTACTGGACTGCCCGGAAGGCCGACGAACTGATGCTCACAGGGACCGTGCGGAACGCTCCGGATGGTTCGGTGGAACTCGTGGCCGAGGGATCCGTGGAACGTGTGGAGCGTTTCACGAGCTGGCTCCACTCCGCGCAGGCCCCGGGCCGGGTGGAGAACGTGGACTTCCAGGTTTCCGAGGCCACCGGGGAGTTCAACGACTTCCGGATTGTTGGGTAGCAGCCCTAGTTTCCCGGCGACGCAGTCATCAGCCCGGATTCCTTGGCCGCCAGGAGCAATTCCTGGTCATAAGCAACCAACGCGTCCGCCTGCAATCTGATGGCGGTGGCGAGATGGATTGCGTCTGCGCTCCTGAGCTGCCCGGGCAGGGCTGAGGCGTACATCAGGTCCGACCGGGTCACATCAACAAGATTAATGCCCGTGAGGACAGTGTTGACTTGGTCAAAGGGCAGGTTGCGGCGGCGTGCTGCGCAATGAAGCTCGGTATAGAGGAGCATCGACGTCACCAAATGGCCTCCGGCCGCCCGGACGTCGTAGAGGTGGGCGGCCAGTGCCTCGGATTCGGGCTCCTCCACCACAAGCTTCAGGATCGCGGATGTATCGGCGTAGATGATCACCGATCGCCACGCAGGTCGGCCAGGATCTCGGCCGTGGACATTTCACTCTGAACCCGCGGCAGGATGCGGAAATCGACCGGCGAATCAGAGGCTGGCCGCACGCTGCCTGCTCGTAGGAGACGCTCGAACGGGGATGCGGACGGCGGAATGAGCGTAGCGGCGACCTCGCCGTTGTTGGTGACGTCGATAACCTCACCGTTTTTGACGCGTTCGAGGATCTTGCTGCTCTGATTGCGCAGTTCGCGATGAGGAATAGTTGTCATGGTTAGCCTCCGTAGCAATCGTAGCAGCTGAGGGCGAGGAGGGTCGATGGCATCGACCGAATTGGCGGACTACTTGGCTGCGGAACCTGACGCCGGCTGGAGCGTCGCGTCGATGTAGTGCTCCAGCGGCTTCAGGGCAGGCTGGGACGAAGCATCGCGCACGGCGTCCGCGCCCACGGCATTCGCTGTCGCAAGGGCGTGGGCGTAGTCAAGCCCAGCCTGCAGGGCCAGGACCAGTGCGGCGCAGAAGGCATCCCCAGCTCCGATGGTGTTGGCTATGTCCGTGACACGCACGGCGGGAGCTTCGGCCACCCGTTCGCCGTCGACGAAGATCGCCGAGCCGTCGCCACCGTACGTGACGGCGACCAGCGGAGCGTGCTTCAGGGCGGGGATCAACTCATATTCGGTCTCGTTCACGATCACCAGGTCGCAGCGCTCCAGCAACTCCGGAAGGATGGGCGCCGCGGGGGCTGCGTTCAGCGCAAAGTATCCCTTGGTGGCCCGTGCTGCCTCGAGGACAACTTCCTGGTCCACTTCCAGCTGGCACAACACGGCCTCGTCATCGCCGAAGCTCACGTCCCGCAGGCTCACGGACGCGTTGGCGCCGGGGCACACCACAATCTGATTTTCGCCGTCGCTGTCCACCAGCACCAGCGCGGTCCCGGTAGCTTCGTCGACGGCGGCGATGTCGCTGATATCGACGCAGGCGCCAGCCATTGCGTCCAGGAGTTTCCGGCCCGCGTCATCCTGGCCGACGGCCCCCACCATGCGGGAGCTGCCTGCGAGCCGGGCAGCTGCGACTGCCTGGTTGGCGCCCTTGCCGCCGGGTTGCTGCCGCAGGACAGCTCCTCCCACAGTCTCGCCGGGCGAGGGGAGACGTCTGGCGGTGGCCGTGATGTCGAGGTTGATGCTGCCCACCACAGTGAGGGTGGGCGCGGAGGACTGAACGGGCGTGCTCATGGGGGGTCCTTTTCGGGGAGGTTTCAGGAGGACTGGATGACGGAAAGGTGCCCGGCCTTGGCGGCCACGAGGCATTTGGCGAGGTAGAACGGGGAGCCGTTTCGGCGCACGTATTGGGTGAGGACCAGTACGGGATCGGACGGGCGGAGTCCCAGTAGCTTGGCTCGGCTTGGACCTGCAGTGCTGAGGCTGATTTCGCATTCGCCTGGGCCGAGGGTCACGCCGGGTAGCTCGCTCAGTACCTCCAGCAGTGTGGAGGCAGAAAGTGTTGGTGCTTCGGCGGCCTCAGCCAGGGGAGCCGCTTCGGGTATTTCCTGCGACACGTTTTCCTGCAGGTGGGCCACGGGTTCGCCGTCGCGGATGAGCACGCTTTCCCAGAACCAGACATCCTGGGCCGGCTCCACGCCCACACCTGGCGCCACGAATTCCGAGGCCGGCTGTTTGATCGCCGCTACCCGTTTGACCTGGATGTCCTGGTCCGGGCCGCCAAGAAGCTGATCGAAGGGCCGGATGTGTTCGATCCCAATCCGCGGCAGTGAATCTGCCACAAAGCGGCCCACCCCTCGGCGTGCGCGGGTGAGTCCGTCTTCTTCCAGCAGCATCAGCGCTTCGCGGATCACGGTACGGCTGACGTCCATCATGGTGCCCAGCTCGGTCTCCGTGGGAAGCAGCGAGCCCGGCGGCAGGATTTTGGTCCTGATGGCCTCGGCGATGCGGGAGTAGGCCGCGACACGCAACGGCTGCCCTGGTTGGGTGGCGATGGGTCGGGACAGGAATTTGACGGCGTTGTCTGTCAAGGGTGCCTCACTTGGGATGGGTTACGGATACTGTACCGGATCGATGTGACAGGTTGCACAAGCTCGTAATACATGCTTGTATAACAACTCACATCTCGTGGCGCCGCCCCGCGCCCTCGGACAAAGGAGTTTGATGTGAACATCCCCACCGCCACAGGCACGCAGCCTGTAGGCACGCAGCCTGTAGACCCGCAGTCCCCAGCCTCAGTCGACACCGGAGCAGCCGGCACAAAGACTGACGCGGGTCGCGCCCAGGGCAAGGCCGCCGCCCTGCTGATCGCCACGTTGGTGCTCGCTGTCCTGGCGTTCCAGCTCAACGCCAGCATGATCACCCCGGCCCTGCCTCACATCGGCTCCTTCTTCGGAGAGTCCCCGGAAGCTGTGGCACAAGTTCAGTCCATGTTCTTCCTGGCCGGCGCCATCTCCGGCCCCGTCATTGGGCGCTGGAGTGACTTCATCGGCCGCCGCAACGCTCTCCTCCTGGTCCTGGCGATCATGGGAGCCGGCACAGTGCTCTGCATCTTCGCGCCGAGCCTGCCGTTGCTGGTTGCCGGCCGCTTCATGCAGGGTGTTTCGAGCGCCATCTTCGCCCTCTCCTACATCGTCCTGAACGAGTACCTGCCAGCCCGGCTCTTCGGCACATCCATCGGCATCATCGCGGCCATCAACGGTGGCGTGGGTGGCGTGGACGGCTACTTCGGCGGCCTCATGGCAGAGACTTTGGGTTTCCAGTCGATTTTCGTCGCCGTGCTGGTGCTGGCAGCGATCGCCGTCGTCTGCGTTATCAAAGTTGTTCCCGGCGGTAAGTCCGCGGTCGCCCCGGGCCGGATGGACTGGTGGGGAGCGGGGTCACTGTCCGTGTTCCTGGTGTTCATCACGTACTTCGTGTCCACGGGTTCCTCCGCAGGCTGGACTTCACCGGCAGCCCTGGGCCTGCTGGCCGGCAGCATCGCGTCCTTCACGGCCTTCTGGCTGATCGAAAAGAGGCGCGAAACCCCGTTGGTAGCAGTCCACCACCTCCGTTCGCGCCAGGTTTGGCCCGTCATCGCCACCACCGTGCTGACGCTCGCTGGGATCTTCGCCATCATCAACTTCACCGTGGTGCTGCTGAGCCAGGACAAGAACAACGGCTTCGGTCTCTCGGCATCTGTCGCGGCGCTCCTGTTCCTCACCCCGGCCGCGCTGATCGGTGTGTTCGCTGCTCCGCTGGCCGGTTGGATCGCCGACCGCCGCGGCTGGATCAAGACAGTCCGCGTGGGAACCGCCACCAGCCTCGCCTGCGCGATCATCGCTGCGTTGTTCGCGCACAACCAGATCACAGTCCTCATCGCCATCGCCGCGCTGGGCATCTTCTACAACGGCTTCTTCCTCACCGCCATCAACGGCCTGTCCGTCCTGCTCTCGCCCAAGGAAGCACCCGCCGCGTTGCCGGGCATCAACGGAGCGTCCTTCGGCATCGGGGCGAGCCTCGGCGTCGTGATCGTTGCACCATTCGCAGGCCAAGGCACCGTAGCCGGCTACTCAACGGCACTCTGGATTTCGGTGTCAATCACCGCGCTGGCGTTCATTGTTAGCCTGTTCATCGCAGCGCCGAAAGGCGAAAAGATCTAACGCACGACGCCGGGCAGCACCTGCTGCAGACCGCCCGCTACCGCTTCACCACAGTCCACTTCACCCGAATCGAGAGACCTCAATGACCAAGCCTGCCCCCTTCTACCTTGACTGCGACACCGGCATCGACGACGCCCTCGCCCTCGCTTACCTCCTGGCAACCCCGCGGGCGGAGCTCGTGGGCATTGGCACCGTCAGTGGGAACGTCTCTGCCGCCGGTGGGGCACGAAACACGCTGGACCTGTTGAACCTGGCCGGTTACCCGGACATCCCCGTAGCCGTGGGTGCGCACGATCCCCAGGTGGGCACGTTCCACGGTGGCGCTCCGCACGTGCACGGCGACAACGGGATTGGTGGGGTGGACCTGGCGCCCTCTGATCGTGACCCTGTGACGGCCTCGGCGGCGGAGTTGCTGGTCCAACTGGCACACCAGTACGCAGGGGAGTTGCGGGTGGTCGCGATCGGTCCGCTGACCAACATCGCTGAAGCACTGCGACTGGAACCGAAGCTCCCGGAACTGGTCGCGGAGATCACCATCATGGGCGGCGCTGCGTTGGCCCCGGGGAACATCACGCCCGTGGCCGAAGCGAACATCGCCAACGATCCCGAAGCTGCAGCCGAAGTCCTGGCCGCCAACTGGACAGTCACCCTGGTGCCCCTGGACGTCACCATGACCAACGTCCTTGAGGAAAACCACCGGCAGGAACTGCTCGCGACCGATCACCCGGTTTCGCAGGCCCTCGGTGAAATGCTGGGCTATTACTTCGGTTTCTACGTCGACATTTTCGGCCGGGCATGTTCGGCCATGCACGACCCCCTGGCCGCGGCCATCGCCGTCAGGGGAGTGGAGCTCGCTGTGGCTCCCACCGTTCGCGTCCAGGTGGATACCACGGACGGCCCGGGACGTGGCCAGACGGTGTGCGACCTTCGCGGCCAATACGCCGGATTCCCGGAACAACGGGGCGCGCGCTGCCGGGTGGTGCTGTCCATCGGCGAGGACTTTGCTCCGCACCTGCTGGGCACCCTGCGGGCGGCTTGGCTCACTGACGCCCAGGCTCAGGACGCGGTTCTGCCCGTCGCCTGACCGGCGGGAGACTGAAGCAGCGACGACGACGGCGGCAGCGGCCCGCCGTCGTCGTCGTTGTTTACGTCGGTTACGCGTACATGAGGGAGCCGGGCGTGGTGAGTGTTTCGCCGGTCTCCAGCCAGGTCTTCAAGCCCGAGAGGATCATGGGCCAGCCGCCGTAGAGTTGGTCGTTGGCGCCCTCGCGGAGTTGATCGTGCGTGACGGTGAGGTGACACGAATCGCCGACAGGTTCGATCTCCCAGGTGATCCTGGACGTGCCCTCCGCCTTCACATCCTCGCCCCACAACGCAGTCATGGTCTGGACGAGCCGGCGCGGAGGATCAACCTCGATGTTCTCGCCCTCGCCGAGCGGCGCATCAGCTTTGGGGTTCCGCATCTCGAAGCGGCTGCCCGGAGTCCAGTCCGAAGTCAACGTGTTCCCGAACTGGTACTTGCTGCGGATCTCGCTGTTGGTGATGGCCTCCCACAGCCGTTCCGGCGTGGTCTTGATGTAAATCTCGAAGATCTTTTCCATGGGACTTTCCAATCTGGATTTGAGGTCGCTGAGTGCAGCGGCCCATGGTTCTGCGAATTTACTCACCCAGCGGTCGTGGATGAGGCGGATGGGAACCGGGTTCAGGAAGTGCAGCTTTTCGCGACCACGACGGCGGGTAACCACCAGTCCCGCATCTTCGAGCAGCTTGAGGTGCTTCGCGATGCCGAATCGGGTCATCTCGAATCGTGCTCCGAGGGCGGAGGCAGACTGGCCGTTCTCGCGGAACAGTTCGTCCAGGAGTTCCCTGCGGGTGGGGTCTGCCAGCGCTTTGAACACGGTGTCCATGGCTTCAGAATAGGTGACTGTTTGGTCACGTGTCAACGGGTTTGGGTGCGAACTCGATTCGGCCTAGGCGTCAGCGCTGGTGATTTGTTCGCGCAGGATGTCCGCGTGCCCGCAGTGTTGCGCGAGCTCCCGCAACATGTGCAGGTACACCCATCTCAGCGGGAGCGGACCACGGCGGTTTCCGAGGACAAGATCGTCCAAGCCCAGCTGCGCCGCCGCTCTCCTGGATGCTTCGCACGCCTCCACATGAGCCGCCCGAATGCTGGCGACGGTGTCCTGGTCATCCAGGATGAATGACTCGTCAGGCGACGCCGGGATGCCAATGTCCGCGCGGGACCTGCGAGTGATTGCTTCGTCGAACCACACCTTTTCCACGAAGGTGGCGTGCTTCACCAAACCCAGCAGCGTCGTGCGGGAGGGGACCAGCCGCCGTCGTGCCTGTTCTTCGGTGAGCCCCTCGAGACTGGTGTTCAGCGCCCAACGGTGTTCGTCCAGAAAGGTATCGAACTGGACCCGTTCGCTGTTGTTGATGACGTCCTCCGTCGAAGTTGGCGTGCTCATCCGAAAACCACCGTTCCGTCGTCGTTGATCTTCCAACCGGGGTTGTGCGCGATTTCCCAGACGATGCCGTTCGGATCCTTGACGTGGCCGTGGAAGATGCCACCAAACGCGCCGGCCTGGGCGGGTTTCACCACCGTGGCGCCAGCAGCCGCCAAGGCATCGATGGTGGTGGAGACCTCCGCCGCGCTGGCGACATTGTGGGAGAGCGTGACCCCGCTGACTCCGGAGGTGGCGGTGGCGTTGTTGAGGTCCTGATCGAACTTTGCGGCGTCGAACAGGCCGAGCATCAGCCCCGGCGCAACCTGGAAAAAGAGAATCTCGCCGGGGACATCCATGAGCGGGTCCCACCCGAGGCCCACCTTGTAGAACGCGCGGGCGGCGTCGAGGTCCGGCGTGGCAAATGTGATGAAGTGCAGTTGCTGGTCCATAGGGGAATAGTAGCGAGAGGTTGCGGCGGCCTGTCCTGTTGAGTGCCCGTCCTGTTGAGTGCCCGTCGGGGCCGGTGGGAGGATGGAGCAGTGGAACCCCTCTTCGATTTCCTTGGTCATTATTGGTGGCTCATCTTTCCCATCGGCGGCATGGCTGGTGGCTGGGCGCGGTCGTGGTCCAAGGCCAGCGAAGAGCGGCACCGCCGCAAGGTGGAGTTGCTCAAGCTGAAGAACCAGCTCGCCGTGCATGAGGAAGCCAACCAAGCCGAAGTGGTCTCGCTGATAGCCGCCCACGATTCGGTAAACCACCGGTGGCTGGACTACGAACTCGACGTCGGCAACCTCATCGACTTCCCGCTTATGACCGATGTTCGCGAGCCACTCACGGTGGCCTTCCTCAAAGCCAAGAAGGAAGCCGACGGCTTACGGCCCGCAGCGCCTGAGGACATCACGACGCCGGCCCGGCTCGCCGAGTATCGGGCAGCCGTCCACAACTTTGAACTGGCTTTCGATGTTGCCGAGCGCGAAGCCCGACGCATCAAGGACGGCAATTTCAGCGGACCCGAACGGCAGCGGCTGGCAACCGCAAGGAAACTGCTGCGCATCGCCGAAGACACTGCCGCCACTCCAGCCGAACGACAGACCGCCTACAAGCGTGCCCGCAAGGAACTCGATGGCCTGATCGTGCTCCCCGAGGCCACGGTCGCGGCGCTGGAAGGGAAGATCGCCGGGATGTTGGACGCCCGCAAGGACCCGGACACGGACGTTCGGTTCGCTTGATGGGGTAGTCCGGAAGCGGCGGCTAGGCCAGCCCTATTCCCATCACGGTCCGGGTTACCGGCCCATCCGTGCCGTCGTCGACATGGCGCATGCCGATCCGTTCGGACACCCGGCGGGAGGCTGCATTTTCGGGGTGAATGATGGCGACAAGTGAGTGCGCCCCGACCACGTTTCGCGCAAATTCAAGGCAGGCCGTAGCTGCTTCCGTGGCGTAACCCCGGCCTTGGAGGTCCAAGCGCACGTGGTAACCAACCTCGAGCTCGGACCGGCCGTTGACGTTCTGCCATGTCAGCCCGCAGTCGCCCACGAAATCGCCGGCGTGCGTTTCCACAATCCAGAGTCCATAGCCGTGCTGCGCATAGTTTGCCTGGTTCCATTCGATCCAGGCCGCTGCTTCGTCCCGGGATTTTGGCGCCGGGTAATACGTCATGACGTCGGGGTCGCCCAGCATGGCGCTCATGGCGTCGAGATCATCCGTCGTCATCTCGCGGAAGCGCAGCCGCGTGGTCGGTTGTGGGGGCACGCTTTCAGCCTACCCACCGAATTTCCCAGGCGGGACGTTCCTTCACCACCCGCTTTGGGAGTTCGGACCCCCTGCTGCAACCGGAATGGGTTGCCGGGCGGGGGATGCCAGTTCAAAGTGGGTGGTGGAGGAACAGAGGTCTTGCGACGGGAAGCCGTTAGTCCCGGCCCATGCTGGTCGAGGGGTCGCCGCTGCCCTCGGAGGGGTCTGCGCGCAGGTCGTCGGGGTCGCCGCTGGGCAGGCCGGCTGGGCCCGCGACGTCACTAGCAGAGGCGTCGCCCGCGGGGGAGGTGGCGTCGTCGCCCCGGTGAGTCCCGCCGTCGGAATCCGACGACGCGGCGCGAGTCCCGCCGTCGGGTTCTCCTGGTGCGCGACGGCGGCCAGTGGGCTTGGGGGAAAGGTCCTCGTCCATTGCGTTGGAGCCTTCGCTGATGGAGGAGTGGACCTGGATGTCGTCATCTTTCTCGCCCGGCTCGGGAACCTGCTGGTCGTTTACTGGCTTGGAGGTGCCGGCCAGATCTTCCATTGCGTTTTCGGTGGCCTTGCGGATGCTGTCTTCGACGCCCATGTGATGACTCCTTTGCAGAAATGGTCCGGATATCGAACCCGGCTCACATAGTAAGCCTACTTAGTTATCGCTCAATGTGACACCCTGGCCGGGCTTGACATGAAGACTGTAAGCAGGTCGCGTCGCTGCAGGTCAGGGCGTCCCGTGCTGAACTTTGTACCGTCGATCGTTGGACGTTATGGTTATGCAAGACCGTTTTGCAGAGGGCGGCAAGTTTCGCTCCTTTGCTGTCTGCTGGGGACGCATTTCAGTCAGTAGGAACGTGTCATATGTCTAACCCACGCCCCGAGCAGGAAGCTCTCCGAAACGGATACTTCCTTGATCTGGTCCTCGGCAGCGAAGATGTCGAGGCGTTCCTCACAGATCTGGCGGCATTCTCCTCCGAGAGCCTCTCCCACGGCACCGCCCCTGTCTTTTGCGGAATCACCGTGTTGCGTCGGAAAAAATCAGCCACAGCTGCCAGCAGCGACGAGCGTGCCCGCGTTATGGATGAGCTGCAGAGCGAATATGACGGCCCGTGTTTGACGGCTATGGATAAACTCACGTCTGTCTTGGTCCCGGACCTACCCCGCGAGCATCGCTGGCCGGATTATGTCGAAGCCGCGTCGCAGCAGGGCCTCGGATCCATCCTGAGCGTGCCGCTCCTGGTTGAGGGCGACACCCGTGCCGCACTGAACCTCTACTCGGAACGCACCCACGCTTTCGGCGCGGATGACGTGGAGAGGGCAGAGGTTTTCGCGGCACACGCCGCTAAGTCGCTTCGCCTTGCGTTGAAGATTGCCCAACTCAGCGATGCCCGAAACGACCTCGCCGCCGCGATGCAGTCGCGCACCGTCATCGACCTTGCGGTGGGCGCCATCATGGCCCAGAACCATTGCAGCCAGGAAGAGGCGTTCACCATCCTCCGCACCGCGTCGAGCAACCGCAACATCAAGCTGCGGCACCTGGCCCGGTCCATCATCGCGGCGGTTTCCTCGGGTAAGGTCACAACTCACTTCGAGGAGTAACGCCGGCAATCGTTTGCTGGGCCCTAAATCCCGTATTCGCCATATCGGATACCTGGGGCAGGGGGGTCGTCGTTGGTCCGCCCTGTGATCCCGTTTCGTGACCCGAGGCAACCATGGAGCAAACTTGGGTAGGTGACTGCCAATAACCCCCGCCCCGGCTTGGCTATTGCTGCGTTG
The DNA here is from genome assembly GCF_059090325.1 of Arthrobacter sp. B0316-5-4. Classification (NCBI taxonomy): domain Bacteria; kingdom Bacillati; phylum Actinomycetota; class Actinomycetes; order Micrococcales; family Micrococcaceae; genus Arthrobacter; species Arthrobacter sp. B0316-5-4. The sequence continues at coordinate 532,495 of NZ_JBNHFN010000004.1, read as the reverse complement.
AGCTTAGGGACGGCGCTGAACCCGCTGAACTCATCCATGATCGCCGTCGCGTTGGTGGTCCTGCGGGAGCATTTCTCGCTCGACGTCGCAACGGTCACCTGGGTGATCACCTCGTTCTACCTGGCATCCGCCGCCGGCCAGCCGCTCATGGGCAGGCTCGCCGACCGCTTCGGACCCCGCCGACTCTTCATGTTCGGCATGGCGCTGGTGGCGGTCACCTGCGCGATCGCCCCGTTCCTGCCCAACTTCGCGCTGGTCTGCGTGGCCCGCGCGCTCATGGCTGTCGGAACCGCGACGGCGTACCCGTCCGCCGTCGTGATGGTCACCGAGCTGAGTCGGCTGGCGAACCTGCCGTCCACGCGCCCACTGGGCCGGATCCAGATGGCAAACACGTCGGCCGCGGCGGTCGGCCCGGTGGTGGGCGGTTTGCTGGTGAGCCTCATTGGGTGGCAGGCGTTGTTCGCCATCAATGTGCCCATCGCTTTGCTTGCATTGTTCGTGGTCCGCCGCACTGCGCCCCGGGACGCGGGCCGCGAAACCGGCAAACTGTCCACGCTGATTCGCGACTCCGACATCCCCGGCATCCTCGCGTTCGTCATCTCCCTCATGCTCGCGATGATGGCCCTCCTGAACGTCATGCCTGGCTACCGCTGGCACCTCCTGGCCGCTGCTACCGTCATCGGCGCGCTTTTCGCCTGGCGGGAGCTGCGCTTCCGGCCACCGTTCCTGGATCTGCGTCTGCTGGGACGCAACCGCCCGCTCCTGCTGGTGTACCTGCTGTTTATTGTCTTCAGTGGGGTCTACTATTTTGCGTTCTTCGGCCTTCCGCAGTTGCTGCAGGAGGCAGGCCATTACGACGCCGGCATAGTAGGCCTGCTGATGCTGCCCCTTGCGGCGTTGTCGGTTGTGGTGACGCCACTGACGGTGCGGTTCATCGAGCGGTTCGGTGTCCGGCCTGTTTTGATCACCGGGGTGTTGGTTCTGACCCTCGCGGCGGGAACGTTGGGTGCGTTGACGCTGACGCTGTGGGCTCCACTGGTCTTCGTGTTGACCGCGTTGATGGGTGTTCCCTACGGAGTGGTGAGCACCGCATCCAACCAGGGCCTGTACGTTTCCGCCCGGCCTGAGGAGAGGGGAGTGGCAGCAGGAATCTTCCAAACCTGCCGCTACCTTGGCGCGATCACGGCGACGGTGCTGATCGGCGTGTTCTACGGCCCGGGTGTGAACCAGGCCAACTGGGGGCTGATGGTGCTGGTGATGCTGGGGCTGAGTGTGTTGGTACTGGTGCTGGCTGTGATGTGGCGGAAGCCCGCGGCTTAAAGTTCAGGCCGGCCATTTCGATGCATCGCTGCGTATTCGACGTTTCCTACCGTCTTATACGCAGCGAGTCATCGAAACGGGGCTCAGCAGTCCCACCGCGCCGGGCAGGCATCACGAGTGCGGCGTGAGCCCGGGTGGGTACCGCAGGGCGGTGGATCGTGGATCCGAATCAGGACCCTTGCTTAATACGTTAGTGATCACTAACGTATCCATTGTGTTGGATGCCCTGGAGATCGCTGCCGAGCCCCATCGGCGTCGGCTCCTGCACCTCCTGGCAGGCACTGAACAGGCTGTCACCGACTTGGCTGCCCGGTTCGATGTCAGCCGCTCCGCCATTTCGCAGCACTTGCTGTTGCTGGAAAAGGCGGGCCTGGTAACCGCGCGCAAGGAAGGGAGGAACAGGTACTACCGGCTCGATCCGGTAGGGATGGGCCGCCTTCGTGAACTTGTTTCGCAGTTCTGGACCCACGAGCTGGACCTTCTGGCCTCCGACGCTGCCGCTATCGCCGAGCAGCGTGGCGGTCCACAAGAACACGCCGACAACTAGCCACTTCAAGACGAGGACGCACATGAGTTTCGACAAAACGATCTACCTCCCGGTCACAGTCGATGAAGCGTTCGCGCTCATCACCCAGCCCGAGCGGCTTCGTCGCTGGCAGACCGTGGCAGCCAGAGTGGACCTTCGCGTCGGTGGGGAGTATCGCTGGACGGTTACCCCTGGCCATAACGCAGCCGGAACATTCCAGGAGATCGAACCGGGAAAGCGGGTTGTCTTCACCTGGGGTTGGGAAGATGGAGGAGACCTGCCGCCGGGTGCATCAACGGTGACCATCACCCTGGAACCCCAAGCGGATGGCACGTCCCTGCGGCTGGTTCACGACGGGCTTACCGAGGAGCATGCAGCAGCGCATGCAATGGGCTGGAACCACTACCTGGATCGGCTCGTTGCTGAAACGTCCTCGGCGAAGGGTGCTGGTGGGGATGAGTGGGCCTGGGCTCCCGATCCCATCAACCACTTCACGTCCGCCGATGCTTCCTTGGCAATCCTGCTGGGAGTCCTTCGCAACATCACCTCGGACGACGCCGCAAAGGCCACCCCTTGCGAAGATTTCAACGTCGCGGAGTTGCTGGATCACTTGGCGGGCTCGCTCGTGACCGTTGGGCGCGCTCTCGGGGCGGATCCAGTTGATCGCAAGGAAGCAGCGCCGGAGGTCCGGATCGCCGAATTGGCCCAGCCCACCCTGGAAGCCTTCGCCCGCCGTGGTGTTGAAGGTGCCGTGGACATGGGCTTCGCCGAACTCCCCGCAACCATCGTGGCCGGAATTCTCAACCTCGAGCTCCTCGTCCACGCCTGGGACTTCGCGAAGGCGACCGACCAGCAGGTGGCCGTGTCCGACGTCGTGAGTGACTACGTCACGGAACTGGCGCGCCAGACCATTTCCGAGCAGGTCCGCGCCAACGGGAGTTTCGCGCCGGAGCAGCCGACGGCGGAGACTGCGGGTAGCTTGGAGCGCTTGCTCGCTTTCACCGGCCGGAGTGTCACCCTCTAAATTCACCACCACAGGAAAGAAGGACCATCATGTCCAGGTTTGTCTTTATCTATCACGCACCGATGACTCCGGCAGAAGCGGCGCCTCCGGCTCCCGAGGACATGGCAGCGGTCATGGGGGAGTGGAACGCTTGGGCTGCCAAGGTGGGCGATGGGATGGTGGACTTCGGAACGCCGCTGGCGAACGGAGTCCGCGTCGCCTCCGATGGTGGAACCGCGCCGAGCCAGCGTGAGGTTGCGGGGTACAGCATCATCGAAGCCGAGAGCATGGAAGCCGCGCTGCAGCTCGCAAAGGACCACCCCCACCTGAAGATGCCCGGTGGCTGCGAGATCGAAGTGCACGAAGCCCAGCAGATTCCGGGGATGTAGGAATGGCCGCCCAAGGAACCGCCACCACCGTCAGTAAGACGTTCAGCCGCAGCACGCAGGTGTCTACCAGTATCGCAGCGAGCCCAGGGACGGTGTGGCGCTTGCTGACCACGGCGGCGGAGTATCCGCAGTGGAACTCCACCGTCGTGTCCATGAAGGGGGAGATCGCGGCCGGCTCCAAGATCGAGCTCGTGTCCACCCTCGATCCCAGCAGGACGTTCAAACTCAAGGTCAAGGAGTTCGAGCCCACCCGTCGGCTCGCCTGGGGCGATGCCTTGGGAACACGGGTGTACACGCTGACGGAAACCAACGACGGACAAACGCTCTTCGACATGACCGAACGCATCGGCGGCCCGGTCTTCCCGCTGTTCGCCAACAAGATCCCGTCCTTCGACGCCAGTTTCGAGCAGTTTGCTGCCGACCTGAAGGTGGCCGCCGAACAGGGCACCGAATAGAACGCACGACGGCGGCACTTGCCCCGGGCGTTCGGCACGCCTAAGGCCCGGGGGAGGACTAGCGGTTGAGGAACGCCTCGTGCTGGCGGTGGGCCTCGGCCACTTGCTCGCGGATTTTCTCCACGTCCTTGGCCTTGTTCCGGTACTTCAGCGGCATCTGAACGATCTGCGCTTCCTCGGCGGTCAGGGCGCGGTAGATGCGCTCGCGCTCGTTGGCGTCGGCGGTGTAGTCGAGATCGAGGTAGTCCACTGCGTGACGGCGGGCGTTGTTGATGGCCGTCTGGGCCTTGCCCGCTGGGCTGATGAGTGAAAGCACCACGGTGATGACCAGGACGCCGATGATCACGCTCAGCGAGAGGCCGGTGGTGATTTCGACGACGTTGACGTGTTCACCGTCGTTGATGAACGGCAGGTTGTTCTCGTGCAGCGCGTGGAGGATCAGCTTGACGCCGATGAACGCCAGGATCGCTGCGAGGCCGTAGGAGAGGTAGATGAGGCGGTCGAGCAGGCCGTCGATCAGGAAGTACAGCTGGCGGAGGCCCATCAGCGAGAACGCTGTGGCGGTGAAGACGACGAAGACGTTCTGCGTCAGGCCGAAGATAGCCGGGATGGAGTCGAGCGCGAAGAGGATGTCCGTGCCGCCGATAGCGACCATCACCAGGAGCATGGGAGTCAGGGCACGCTTGCCGTTGACCATGGTGAAGAGCTTGTCGCCGTCGTACTTATCCGTGGTGTGGAAGAGCTTCTTGGCCACGCGGATGATGAAGTTGTTGGCCTGGTCGTCGCCGTGGTCACCGGGCTTGAGCAGGTTGCCTGCCGTGAGGAGCAGGATGAGGCCGAAGATGTAGAACACCCAGGCGAACGAGTTGATCAGTGCGGCACCCAGGAATATGAAGCCGGTGCGGGCAATCAGCGAGAACACGATGCCGAAGAGCAGGACCTTCTGCTGATCCTCACGAGGCACCCGGAAGCTGGCCATGATGATCAGGAACACGAAAAGGTTGTCGACCGAGAGGGCCTTCTCCGTGATGTAGCCGGCGAAGTACTCGGACCCCATCTGGCCGCCGCCAAAAATCAGCACCAGGATGCCGAAGACGATCGCGAGCCCCACATAAATGGAGGACCAGATGGCCGCTTCCTTCAGCGATGGGACGTGGGCCTTCCGGATGTGGAAGAAGTAGTCGAAGGCCAAAAGCGCCAGAATGACGACGATGGTGATGCCCCAGATGAGGGGAGAGACGGTCATATGATCCTGCTTTCGTGAGGCGCGCGAGTGGTGTTGCTCACCGAGGGTCAAACTCGTGGAATCAAATTTACCGGGTTGGGGATGCTGGCGGGTAAACGGCGTTGTGTGGTGGAAAGTACTTGACACTTTGGAAAGTACTTTCTTAGGCTGACAACGTCAGTCAACACAATTTTGGGGGAATCATGAACGAGAACACTGGCAGTATGTCGGCAGCGCAAGCGCGGGAACTGTTGGCCAAGGCGGACTCCATTGGCGCCACAACAACCAATGCCGCAGCCTGGCCTGTGGCTGTCCTCTTCACCAGCCTCGCGATCATGGGTTCATTGCTGATGATAGGCATGCACATAGTGGCCCACACCGGCTACGGTGCTGCGCTACTGGCGTGTTCCGTGGGCGCGTGGGGTGCAATCAGGGCTTCCATCTGGCCCATGTTCCAGCGGTCCACGAAAGCCGGTTACACCAAGCGGTTCCTGACGTCCCTCTTCGCATACTTTGCCCTCTATGTCGTGGCGCTCGTTGGGGGAACGTACTTCTTCCCCGACGGAAACCTATGGTTCTACATTCCGGCCGCGGTCGCACTGGCGCTGATTGGCCTTGCGGCTGCCTTCCGGGAACTGCGCGCATGAGCACGGCCGACGAACACCCGCGCCACAAGCTCAACGAACTCGTCCACTCGCCGGTCCGCTTCTCGATCATGGCCGCGCTGGCCAAGGCCGAGTCGCTGGACTTCAAGGATTTGCGGGACGCAATCCAGGTCAGCGACTCCGTACTGAGCAAGCAACTTGCCATCCTGGAGAAGGCCGAGTTCGTGAAGATCAAGAAGAGCTTCGCCGGGAAAATGCCCCGGACGTCGGCAAGCCTGACGGCTGCTGGACGTAGAGTGTGGGCGGCCCACCTGCAGACCTTGCGGGAGATTGCTGGTGGCTGACGGCCCGCGCTCCGAGAAGGTACGACGGCGGGGCGCGCCTTGGCGGCCTGGGTTTAGTTTGCGCTCTTAGAGCGTCTTCTTAAGGCGGACACTGTTGGTCGCACCGACGATCCTCGGTTTGGCGTAGAGCCACGCCAGGATGCCAAAGATCGGCAAGACGAAGAGAAACAGGATCCATAACGCGCGGGTGAGCTGGTCGAGTCGGTCCTCACGGAGGACATCAAATACGCCCCAAACGATAAGCCCGGTGACATAGAGCGCTGATGCTCCCGCCAGAATCACCGGTATCCACTGCCAAGCTTCCATGCCGTCCCCCTAGAACCGGCCGAATTCATGCACGGTACCACTGGTCTTATTTGCCGCGCATCGCCCTGAGATGTGCGCCGAAGTCCTCGGTGAGTAGGGCCAAAGGTTCTGCGGGGGCGCGCGTGGTGAGCCACATATACACGCGGCTTCCAGATCGGGCGACAATGCCACGCAGCTCATGATGCTGCAGACTCCACCCAGCAGTATCGATCCCGTTTATTTGGATGGACGTGGGCTGAGCGCTTGCGTGTTCCAGGGCGGCTGGCACGTCGCCTCCGTGTGCAACCATGTGGCTGTACGCGAAGCTTGTGAGTTCCTTTGCCAAAAGTTCGACAAGGTGCGCGCTCCGCATGGGCAGGTTCTGCGCCGGTTTGAGGGTGATCAGGCAATGCTCGCCCTTGCTCGCGTCGGCGAAGTTCGCAGAGACCATGATTCCCGCTGCGACCTCAGATGGGCCGGAAATGGAGGACGGGCCCGGACCCGCGTGTGACCAGTTTGCGGCGAACTCGCCGAAGTCGTCCGCGCGGGCTGCGCGTTGCTTCCGGGCAGCATCCCGAGCCGGATTGTCCGTTGCCAGTTGGTACATTGATCCACCCATACCCGCGATTCTCCACCCTGATTCGGGTCCCGGCGGGGATATCGCCTAGTCCGCGCGTACTTGGAGCCATTCGTCTTGGTTATTGGGCCGGTGCCAGAACTGTCGTGGCTGATCGGATTCGCGGGCCACGTCCGTGAGCCAGATTGTGCTGCCCGGGTCCCAACCCGCGATCACAGTTGCGGTGTCCGGATCAATGCGGACTGCGCGACCTGCCGCGCTGAGGTAGCCCGCGACGGTGAGGTGCACAGCGTCCCATTCCAATGCGGCGCGCTCCCAGTCAGGGATGAGCCAGCGCCCGTGCCGACCGGTAGTTCGGAACCAGTCATGGCGGCGGGATGCAGTGACCTCCAGCGGGTAGGCCCGGCAAAGATCGGTCCAATCCGTGGCCGTGCGTATCTCCAGAACACGCCCGGCCCCGCTCACAGGGATAGCGGTCGCGTTTTCCCACCCGAGGGAATCCTCCACGAGGCTGAGCCCTTCGGGGATTCGCGGGACAGTTTGCACGAGCCCATGCGGGATGGACCACCACTCTCCGCCCACCTGGGCCCTAATGTCTGCAGGGCGTTCCCACGCGGCGCGAACCTCCCCGGTCCGTTGGTTTCGTGCCCATTCGGCCAGGATTTGCTGGGGATTTCGGGGGAGTGGAGCTGGGTCGTTTGCGGAACGCCAGTCGATGGCCCACTGCCCCGGACGGAAGCCGTCCCACCACCATTGCGACGCGGGTGATTCCAATACGCCCGCTGCGACGTGTGCCAACGCAGCAGTCATCGCATCCGTGGCGGCGAGAGCGTCCTCACCGTCGGGTTCCTGCCAGTACCTGGCGGTGTCCACGCTTCGCTGCAGGGCACATGGCACCAAGGAATTCACGGTTTCCAAGTCCAATGCGCCTATGCGGGTAACCAACTCGGCGATGGTCGGAGCAGCTGGAACGGGCTCGGGCTCCTCCGACGAGCTGAGTGGGTACATGACCCTCGACCTACCGGCCGCCGGATCTAGGTTGTAGCCGATATGGAACACCGCCAGCCGTATCGCCGGGTCGGCCTGCATGGCGAGCTCCAGGCACAGTCGTCTTCCGCGGGGACCTGCAAGCAAGGACTCGGCATCGGGCAACATCAGCCCATCCTGCCATGGCCGTGCTGTGCTCGCCGTTGGTGCCGGATCTACGTCGGACGCAGTGCAGGAAAGTACGACGGCGGCACTCGCCTTGGGTGCCGGGGCTAGCCGGCGTTGACCAAGACCTGGTCGATGCGGGTGAGGAGGCCGGGCCAGCCGTTGCCCATGCCCTCGATGGCCTGGCGTCCCATTGGTGAGTCCAGGTTGAAGTCGGCGTGTTCAAAGTAGAGGGTGGTCCCGGCGTCGACCGTTTTCAGTGTCCACGTGATGGTGGTGTCCAACGTGCCTTCGGCGAAGCTGAAACTGATGGAGGTGCCGGGCTCGACCGCGAGGACTTCGCAGGGCTGCTGGCCCCAGCCGCCCATGTCCATGGTGAACCGGTGGCCGACCACGGGTGCGATGTCGCCGGGTGCCCACCAGCGGGCGAGGAGGTCGGGCGTTGTCAGGGCTGCCCACACGGCGTCCTGGGGGTGCGGGAAGGTGCGTTCGAGGCGGATCGCGTTTTCAGTCATCGGTGTTTTCCTGTTCAGTAGATTGGCCGTCCAGTAGGTCGGCCAGGGCGTCGAGCCGCTGGTTCCAATATTGCTCGTAGTGCTTCAGCCAGCCGCTGACTTCCTGCAACCCGGCGGCTTGGAGGTGGTAGATCCTGTGCCTGCCTTGCCTTTCCTCCTGGATCAGGCCTGCTTCCTTGAGGACGCTGAGGTGTTCCGACGCCGATGAGCGGCTAAGTTCCAATCGACCCGTCAGTTCGCCCGCGGTCAGGGGACCTCCGAGGAGGCTGTCGAGGATGGTGCGCCGCGAGGGGTTCGCCAGGGCACCGAAGACGTCGGGAAGCACCTGATGATGATATGTCGGAAATTTCCGAAATGACAAGGTCGGGGATGATTGCCGGCACCTAGGGGGAGTGCTCAGCCACTCATCTTCGGGCATTTGAGCACCTATTTTGGCTGGGCCGCCACCTAGTTTGGGGCTTTTGGGCACCTAGCCGGTGGTTCCTCGGCGCAGGCTGTGCGGGTCAAGCAAGATCGTTCTTCACTAGGAGCAATGATGATCCTGAAGTACATCAGCAAGATAGCAATCGTCCTGGCCGCAAGCGCTGCGTTGGTTCTCACTGGCTTGGCTCCGGCCACCGCAGCTGAGCCGACGGCGCAGACCCATGCGGCCGCCGTCGAAATACCTGCCGAGGTGAACAGCCCGGCCCCGCCGGAGCCGGCCGGGCAGTACTACTCGTTTTGCACCAACCTGGGCATGTCGTTCAACTGGACCACCAACGATCCCGCCACTTGTCCCGGGTACTTGGACGTGTACATCGGTGGGCAGCAGGTCTCGCACCTTAACATCGGTGGAAGTCCGGGGTCGGTCCTGTGGAGCTGCGCGTTGGGCGTGGGAGTCAGCATGGTCACCATTTTCGCGCCGGGCGGTGCAGTTGTCGGGTGGGCGCTCGCGGGGACGTTGTCGAGCATAGGGCTGACGCTAATGGGCTGCGCCGGTTGGTAGCGTGCCGTGATGACTGAGGGCAGCCCGATGAAAAGGATTCCGTCCCCGTTGCAGGTAGTGATGTTCTTTGCGTTGGCCGTGATCTTCGCCAGCTGGCAACCTTTTGTTTGGTGGCGGGGCCTGGGGGCGGTGGTGATGCTGGGGTTCGGTTGCTACGGCATTTACGTGTTGCGGCGGAGCAAACGACCTGATTCCAGGGCGTAGCCTCGAGGCACTGAGTGACTCGGGCTTTGATGATGGCCTGCGGACTGACGTCTGCTGGCCGTCTCCTTGTTAGCGGGTGTTTTGATCCGGGCGAAAGCGATTCTGAAAGTCAGCGTCTCCGGAGCCGGCTACGAAACCGAAGTCGTAGTCTCCATGGTCAGGCCGGGTCTCACGCTCCAGCTTCATCGCCGTGGAGGGAGTGAAGAAGCTTTTGGCGATACCGCTTTCGGTCTCGAAAGTGAAGGATCCAAAAATCGTCGGGTCCATGCGATGCCTGAGCAGGAGTGTCGTTTCCAAGCCATGGACTTCGGAGGCGACCGGGTGATAGTCGTCCAGGTGTCGGCCCCAGATGGGCAAAGACAGAGGGAATGAGAGCTGGACGGCTTCGGGAAAAGCAAACGGGATGCGCTCAATTGAGAGGCCATAGGCATCATCCACGCCGTCGGTCTGGATGATCAGTCGTCGGGGGTCGAACGCGCGCGTAGGTCCGTCCGGCAACTCCTTCGCGGACCACGTAAAGGCCCTCGGGTGCACAGAGATGGCATAACTCATCTGATGGTTGAGGCCTTGGCAGAAAACGGTGCCTTCATAGGCGCTCGCTTGTCCTCCGCCCAAGGCTTTTCCGATTGCTATGGCCAGGTTTTCGGAGGAAGTGTCCACGCCTCATCCTTGCACGACTGGCGCGGTCTTTCCGGGAAGTCTCGCCGTCGTTACTTGCCGGAACGGACTTCCGCAGGAGGAAGACCACGGCATCGTGGGTGGGGCCTCATTCCGGCACACCCCGGCTGCCGTGGTCTTACCTGTCACGCCCTTGATACTGTGCGCTGCTTATGCAATCACTTCGTGACGTGCACAACTACCGTTCTACTCGTTGCCTGTTCTGTTCCGGGATTGTCGATGCCGGTAACTGTCCAGTTGCTTAGAAGCAGAACGGTCTTTCCCGTATCCGCGTTGTAGACGACTTTCTTGAAACCGAGTGCTTCCAAATCGTCGTCGAGTGCCTGTGCATTCATTCCAGCCACATTTGCCGGGATGATGGCAGTTGCTGCAGCGGCTGGAGTTGTTACCACGGCAGCAGGTGTAACTACCGGAGCCGGTGCGGCTGTTACCGTCGCCGTCGCCGTGACCGTGGCGGTTACGGTAGCCGTCACTGTCGGAGCGGCTGCAGGTGATCCTGCGCAGCCTGCCAAGGCCAGGCTGGACAAAACCACTGCAAGAGCGGATTTCTTCAATTTTCCCCATTTCAAAACCGACGGCCGTAGCCATTGCCCCCATTTCGCTCTCGGGCTGCGAGCACCATGGAAGTGTAATCTTCAAGTAATTGGTCGACCATTTGTTACGTGATACAAACCCACGGGTTCTGTTGGCGCGACACAATGTTCGAAACCCATGAGAGGCGGCTGCTTGTTAGAGTCCGTCCATGACCGCCGAACTCCATGAATCAGCAGCGAAGCTGGCCGATGTATGCCGCACCATCTTTCAGGACGAATCCAGCTGGATTGAAGCCGATGGCTATCCGAGCAGCCTTGCCCTGTGCATCGTGGACTCGATCTTTTCAACAGGGTCCCATTACTCCAGCGTCGTGAACGTGATCACTGCATATCGTGCAATGAGGCGAGCCCAAGGTGGAAATCCTAATACCGACGGCGCCACAGAGCTGTTGGCCTCCTTCGAGTCGGCCGGGGGAAGCGCAGGGTGGGCTGACGCCGTAAGAAACCCGGAAGCCTGAGTACACGAGAGCAGGAGCACTTCTTAAGGCAGAAGTTGTTCGTGGAGCTGCGCTGGCTATGGCGTCACTTGAAGGCGGCGCAATAGAGACCGCCGAGGACATAAGAAGGGAGTTCCCTGTCGATCCGGAGCTGCAAAGGATCAAGAAGGCGTGGCTACGCCTACCTAGTCAGTCGTCGGGTGTGACGTCCAATTATCTGCTGATCCTCGCTGGGCTGCAGTCCGTGAAACCTGACCGCATGGTGGTCCGCTTCATTGAGGAGCACGCAGACCTCGATGGGCGTCAGCTCACGCCGAAGGAAGCGGCGGGCCTGATAACTCAGGTGGCCGAGTTGTACCCGACCGAGCTCCGCAAGCTGGACCACGTGATTTGGCGGTACGTGCCGGGACGGGAAGTTTTCGGGCGGTTGACTTGACGTAACTCATGGTGCCGGAGGCAGCCTCGCACTGCCTCGAACCTCCCTTCATTCAGGACACCAGTCCGTGCAGCCAGACGGCATGGTTTTTCATCCATATCGAAGAATAGGACCGTCCCTGACAAGCGACAACTTACCCTCGAGGAAGCAACTGAGCTGAACACCCTTATGGCTTACTTTGTACTCCACCGAAGCCAATAAGCTGACCATATTTTGACGACAATGCCTCGCGCCGGGATGATTTCGTTATTCCGTCTCGAGCATGAGAATCCGAGATAGACCAACGGTAAAACCTGCCCATACTGTAAACGACCTCCGAGCAGTGGGGCTGAGTTGTGGTGGCTGCTATTTCTGACGTCTCAGTTTGGCATGACTCTTGCACGGTGTGGCCGGTTTGCATATGCCGCCGACCCCGGTTCTCGGGCTTCAACCCCACGAACAACGGTGGCAACGCCTTGTACAGCTGTGTTTAGGTCATGCTGCAAGTCACCAAGGAAAACGGCATAGAAATTGGGCTCTGAGTCGGCGTCTTCAAGATAATGGTGGCAGGCAGTCATCATGTCCGATAGCCACTCCTGAGCCTTGGAGTTAGGGCGAACTTGGTCCACAGCGTGTCGAACACGGTCTCGCATATCGATTACGCTGAGGTTTGCGCGATTGTAGTCCTCTAGGGTATTGGCGTTTGGTATCTCGGCTGGAACCTCAACTGACAACGCGCGTCGATGCTGAAGATCCCAGATGAGATGCCGGAGAACGCGTCTTTCGTTGTGCCGCACTTGCACCCAGAAGGTGCCATATGCGATTCCTACGGTCAAGACTGCGCCTATCACGGCAACCACGACATCTGCCCAGAAGCTATCCCACATGGAATAAATCTAAGCGGCACTCACAATCCACGTTGTTTGTGACGAGTCTCGTGCTAGCAGTCGATGCCAAGCAACCCGTGCTGATTGGTGGATGTTGTGCCCGCCCAATACCCTGGCGCAGTGAACACATTTGATGGGGGAACCGGCCGGGAAGTACTTCCCGAGGGACTTTACGAGCTTCTGCACACCACGGGCATTGAGTCTAAGTTGTCGTTGCTGCCCGACTTCGACTCGATCGTTGACGACGTTGATCCGGACGAGAGCCCCGAAGTACTTTCCCGCCACATCGCCGAAGCTGTTAGGAATGCGCTGGCCGCCACGAAGCCGGAAGACCGGGTGGCCCTCGCCAACAAGCTGCTGTCGCAGCTGCAACCTGAGAGCCAGGTCACGCCCGGTCCACGTCAATTGCTTTCCCTCCATAAGCCCGACGCGCTCAAGCGGCGTCAGCTCAGACGGCCCACCACAAAGCTCAGTGAGTCGGCACTCCTAACGAACGGCAAGGACGAGCCAAACCTCGCCGCTGAGCTGAGGACGGAAATCGAGTCGGCAAACACCGTGGATCTGCTCTGTGCGTTTGTCCGTTGGACGGGCCTGCGGCTTCTCGAACCAGCTCTTGAGCAACTGCACGAGCGTGGTGTGAAGTTCAGGGTCATCACCACCACCTACATGGGGGCCACGGAACGCCGAGCTATTGATGAGCTCGTCCGACGTTACGGCGCCGAGGTAAAGATCAGCTACGAAACCCAGGCCACACGACTCCATGCCAAGGCTTGGCTTTTCAGGCGGAACACTGGTTTTGACACCGCATACGTCGGCAGCTCGAACCTCAGCCGGGCAGCCCTGCTAGATGGTCTGGAATGGAACGTCCGACTCAGCTCAATCGCAACGCCAGATCTGCTCAAGAAGTTCGAGGTCACCTTCGACAGCTATTGGGAGCAGAAGGCCTTCCAAGCTTACGATCCCAACCGCGACGGAGATAAACTCGACGCTGCTCTGGAACGCAATGGCGGGAAGCGAACGGCCGCCCCCAATACCATCACGGGGCTCGAGGTCGTTCCGTTCCTTCACCAAGAAGAAATGCTTGAGGATCTCGAAGCTGAAAGGTCAAAGGGGTTCAACCGCAACCTTCTTGTCGCCGCAACAGGCACAGGAAAGACGGTCATCGCTGCACTCGACTACAAAGGCTTATGTGAAGCGGCCGGAAGGCCATTGTCCTTGCTGTTCGTTGCTCATAGGCAAGAGATCCTCAGGCAGTCCCTGCGTACATATCGCAATGTTCTGCACGACGGATCCTTTGGTGAGCTTTATGTCGGCGATCATAAGCCCGAACACTGGACGCATCTCTTCGCCTCAGTACAGTCGCTGGCGTCCCTTGGGGTCCAGACATTCGAGGCCAACCAGTTCGACGTCGTCGTCATCGACGAGTTCCACCACGCCCTGGCACCCACCTACCGCCAGCTGATTGATTACCTGCAGCCCCAGCAACTTCTAGGACTAACCGCAACCCCGGAGCGTGGCGACGGAGGCAACGTCGCCAAAGAATTCTTTGAGGGGAGAACTGCCAGCGAGCTCCGGCTCTGGGACGCCTTAGACGCGGATCTCCTCGTCCCATTCCACTACTTCGGCGTCTCTGACGACGTAGATCTCCGCCAGCTAAATTGGAAGCGCAATGGTGGATACGACGTTGCTCAACTTGACCAGATATACACGGGCAACAACGCTCGTGCGGCAAAGGTCATCCGAGAACTTCAGGACAAAGTCGTCGGTACGGAACACATGCGGGCGATCGGCTTTTGCGTTTCGGTCCAGCATGCCCGGTATATGGCCAGAGTGTTCAACGACGCCGGCATTCGCTCAGCTGCGGTCGACGGCGGTACGGATGAGGCAGCACGAGCCGACGCCCTCAATCTGTTGCGTAACCGCGAGATCAACTGTATTTTCGCCGTCGATATTTTCAACGAGGGGCTCGATATCCCTGAGGTGGACACAATCCTCATGCTGAGGCCGACGCAGAGCGCCACGATCTTCCTGCAGCAGTTGGGGCGTGGCTTGCGCCGAGCCGACGACAAGGCCGTGCTCACGGTCCTGGACTTCATTGGCCAGCAGCGTCGAGAGTTTCGTTTCGATCTGCGCTATAGGGCACTCACCGGTTACGGTCGCAAACAACTGGAAAAGGCTGTCGAAGAAGAATTCCCGTACCTTCCATCGGGATCCCAAATTGTGCTGGATCGCGTGGCACAGAAAGTCGTACTGGACAATATCAAGGCCCAGCTTCGCTTCAACCGGAACCAGTTGGTCACCGACATCAACTCATACGGAGAAGTCGAACTTGCCTCATATCTGCGGGAGTCGGGCAACGATCTGAAGACTATTTATAGGACAACGCGTGACTCGTGGACCGGTTACCTACGTCAAGCGCAACTGATAGAAGGATTCTCTCCGCTTGAATCAGCGCTGAAAGGCGCCCATCACGACCAAGCTGGTGCTGAAGAGAAGAAGTTGCTCGGACGAATGGCCGCCCTCATCCACGTTGACGATCAGGAACGAGCGGATGCTTACGCCATGCTCGTTTCTGTAGACGCGCCCCGCTACGCGGAGCTGGGCCCCCGCGAGCAGACTTTCGCGCGAATGCTTTTCTACACGCTTTGGGATGACGGCGGCGGTTTCAAGACGTACGACGACGGTCTGGATCACCTTCGCACCTACGGCTTTGTGTGCAGTGAGATTAAGCAAATCGTGAGCCTGGGAGCCGCATCATCCAGGCATGCCCCCAAGGGTCTCGGTGCTGGCCTTCAGCACATTCCGCTGTTGACTCATGCCACGTACCGGCGAGAAGAAGTTCTCGCGGCCCTGCAGTATGGCTCGCTGGAACTTGGGAAGAACGTGCAGCATCGCGAGGGCGTGGCTTGGTGTCCTTCGACCGCGACAGATGCATTTTTCGTGACGCTAAACAAGGACGATCGGAAGCACTCTGCGACGACGATGTACAAGGACTACGCCATCAGTCCGGAGCTTTTTCATTGGGAGTCGCAGAATGCGACGTCGACTACCAGCCGAACTGGCAAGCGGTACTTGGATCGCCGGGCTCATGGATCCCACCTCGTCCTCTTTACTCGCAACACGGCGGAAGACGAGACCGGGCTTACCGTTCCTTACACGTGCCTTGGGCAGGTCGACTATGTGCAGCACGCGGGGGAGAAGCCAATTGCTGTCACGTGGAAACTCCATCGCCCCATGCCGGCAGATGTGTTCGCAACAGCTGCCGCCGTGGCGAAGTAGAGATTTTTCAGCGACATCCCTAATGGCAGCCATCCTCGTCACATATCAGGTGCCCCTGTGTCTTCTCCGCATTCGCGCATAAGCGGTGCTAGATATATAGATGGTCGTGAATGTTGAGCTGAGATCAGCCCTATTGTGGCTCCGCGGCCCAGGCGCATGTCGTGGCGCCGACTGAGCAGAAATCGGAGTCGTGGATGTCCCGTTTTGTAGAGTGCGAATCTTTGGTGCTATTTAGGACGGACGCAGCGTGAGCGATCCTAAATGGCAGCAATTCATGGAGTTCGGTGCGCTCTTCGCTAAGACTGTCGATCTGGACGCTGACGAGTACAGCTACAAGATTGCAGTTGCCGAGCGACTCCGGAGAACCCGGGAAACCTTCCTCGAACAGGATCAGGAATGGTTCGAAGCGCTACGGCGGGACATCGCGTCATCCGGGTTGATGAATCGATACTTCATGATGCGACTGATCGACCTGGGCCGGACAAAGCCCGGTGAACTGTGGCAAGTGATTGCCTTGCTGTGGGATGGTGACTTGGATACCGGGCGCATCGACGAGTTCGCGCTTGCTCTCCGTCCATACAACCAAGAGCAGTTCTCCGTTGGCGGCATCATCGGTTTCGCTTCCCTCCTGCTCATGGGACGGGACCCGTACCGTTTCCCGCCTTACCGGGCTCAGGCAGCCAAGAAGTTTCTGAAATTGGTTGGCTGGGATGACAGGGGTGCGAATGGAGACCCTTCGCGCCGCTATGAACTTCTGCTGGAGGCTCTCGACGAAATCATCCGGCTGGCTCCCGAGCATGGCATTCAACTTCGCGATCGTTTGGACGCGCAGGGCTTGATGTGGACTGTGATGAATGTGGATCCGACGGATAAATGGGGGCCGGGGGACAGCGCTGCATTCCGGGACTGGAGGGGCGACAAGATGGGCACTGGAATCAAATCCGGCGACGCCGAGCAGACCGAAACGCCAGCGAGGCTGATCATCAGTGCGGGTCTTCGAGGCGAGCCTTCGCCCCTGGACGGACACACGCACACCTGGACGTCGGAGGCGGCGAAGGACCTAGCGTACCGGAGCTCGAACACCGATGTTGGCCCTGGTACTTTTATGGCCAAACTGGAGCGTCAGCTGGCTGGCGCCCCCAGGGCAACCGTCCTTCTGGCGGCTGAACTGGTTTATCTCCAAGTTTTTCCCCTCGAGAATGTGACGGCCGCAACTAAGATCGCTCGGGTGGAGAAGGTCCTCTCCTGGGTGCCCGGGGCCAACGTTGAGCTGCCGGAGGAACTGCGCGAGGGCCTTCGAGCCAAGGGTGCCTTCAACGGGGGAGTAGGCTTCAACATTCAAGTCGCAGACCACGTCGGCTGGCTCAGCCGGTTCGTGGAATTTGTGACAGAGCAGCCGGAAGATCTCACTATTGCGGTCCTGGAAGACCCTTGGGCATTCATTGGCCTGACTCAGAAGGTCCCCAAGGACTGGCCAACAATCCGCTACAGCGTAGAGTTCCTGGCGTGGCCGGATCAGCTTCAGCCCGTTGTGAGCCGAGAGCACAGGATCAAAATCAGGAATGCTTTCGCCGGAATCATCGGAGGGCCAACCGGCGATACGGACCTCGACATTGCCAAGGACCTGCTAAACATCCGCAGAGCCCAGCAGGGCGACTCGGACGAATTTGTCGAATGGTATGAAGAGCCGTACCTGAGCGAGTGGCAGCCTTCGGGCGACCACGCCGAGCGACGAGCCTGGCTGGTCCGCCAAAACCAAGGCGGCGTTGCGATGGTGGATTCCTGGCTCGGAAAAGACTTCGTCTCCCTTCGTGCCCAGCACCTCGGTTCGCCTTCCCCGCAAAGCAGTTTCGACCAAGTACAGGCTGCCGTGAATGCCGGCTACCAGCACATCGATTACGCGGAACGGAAAGTCCGAGCGCGTGAGTTCTACCGCTTTCTCACCCAGATGAAAGTGGGCGACCTGGTTCTCACTGCCTTCGAGAGCAACCTTTACCTGGGCATCATTACCGGCGAAGCAGAATACGCCGACGATGAGACGTCCCGTCTGCGCAGGCAGGTTGCCTGGCGGCAGGAAGCCATTCCCAACGCGGAGCTTCCTGCACCGCTGCCGCGTCTCTTGGAGGAGCAGGGCTCCGTCGTCGACCTGACTGATGGGCTCTCAATCATAGGTGCATGGTTTGGGACCGAAACCGAGGGTGGCACCGAACCGGAGCCGCCCACACTGACGCAGGCCGCCGTCGTACCTCAACTGCGCGAGGCGACCGCCGATCTCGCAACCAAGTTGCATGTCGAGCGCGACGATATTCAGGAAGTCATTCGTTTGCTGCAGACGCGTCAGCAGATCGTTTTCTACGGTCCTCCCGGGACCGGCAAGACGTACCTGGCGGGCAAGATCGCACGCTTCCTCGCGGGTGAGGAACATGGGGACCACGTTAAGACGGTGCAGTTCCACCCCTCCTATGCATACGAGGACTTCTTTGAGGGCTATCGTCCCGCGAAGTCCGACGGCGGGGATGTTGGCTTTAGTCTTGAACCCGGGCCTTTGCGGCGAATCGCCGCAGAGGCTTCGCTGGACGGGAACCGTGACAAGCCATATTTCCTGATCATCGATGAGATGAACCGTGGAAATCTGGCCAAAATTTTCGGTGAACTGTATTTCCTGTTGGAGTACCGTGACCAAGGAATCAACCTTCAGTACAACCCGCAGCAGACATTCGTGTTGCCGCCGAACCTGTTCATCATTGGCACGATGAACACAGCCGACCGCTCGATTGCGATGGTGGACGCCGCGATTCGACGCCGGTTCGCCTTTGTGGAGCTTCATCCGCAAGAGGGCATGATCTCGGGCATGCTGGAGCGCTTCCTGGAAACGACTGGACAACCAGCCTTGCGCGCTGACCTGCTGAATGCACTGAATAGCGAGCTTGGGGACACGAAGCGCGACTTGATGATCGGGCCTTCATACTTCATGAAGGAGCATGCGGAAACTGATCAAGGCCTGGCTGAAATCTGGAAGTACGAGCTGTTGCCGTTGCTCGAGGAACACTATTTCGGACAAATGAGTCGGGAAAAGATCCGTGAGAAGTTCGGCCTCGCCGCCATTCGGCGCAGGGCGAGTGGTCCCGTCGGGCTGGATGCCGATGTTTCGGAACCTGGCAACGCCCGAGCCTAATGCAGACGGAGATCATCCTCGACGAGCTTCAGGGCTACCCGGAGCCCGTAGTGCTGGAACGCGATGTAGCGGCCACCCTGCGGGAGACGGGTTTGGTTTCCGTCGTCCCGGCGCACAACGGTGCTTGGACAATTCTGCCTTCCGGCAAGGTTGGAGCCGTCCAGATCGATGACCTTCTGGTCAGGGTGAACCCCAAGGAAAAGGTAGGTCTCAGCAGGCTCCTCTTTTTGCTGGGCTACGCCGCCGACCCAGGGTTTAGGCCAGACAACGTGGCTGCAGAAGAGGATGAGGATCTCTTTGTTGCGCTGGGCGAATCGCTTGCAAGGCACGGCGAACGGGCACTCGAACGGGGCCCGCTCAACGGCTACGTGCACATGGAAGAATCGCTGCGGACAGTAAGAGGGCGCATCCGCGTCGGCGATCAGATGACCCGTCGACCGGGGATGCTCTTGCCGCTAGAAGTGTCCTATGACGACTACACCTCGGACGTAGCGGAAAACCAGATTCTTCGCGCGGCAATTCGGATGATGCTCCACATTCCGCGGTTGACTGATTCACTTGTTGCGCGACTGGCGCACCTGGATTCAAAGCTCGACGGCGTTTCGGCCCTGAACCATGGAGCTCCGCTGCCGTTGTGGAGCGAATCTCGTATCAACGGGCATTACGTGCCGGCGGTGAGGTTGTCCGAGATCATCCTTCGGACCATGTCCGCCGAAGCTGGAATGGGTCACCGCGCAGTTGCGTCTTTTGTGGTGAATATGGCCACCGTGTTCGAGGACTTTGTTGCGACCGCGCTGAGGGAAGCGCTGGAGCCATATCCAGGGCTGACGGAGTGGCAATACGAAGCGTTCATGGACGAAGCAGAGCCCTTGTATCCGAGCAGCGACAGAGTGCGGATGTATGTGGACGTGGTGCACTCCGTCCGCGGACTGCCGGCGATGATCTTTGATGCCAAGTACAAGGCCGCGTCTGTTGGTGGAGCTTATCCGAATGCGGACCATTACCAAATGCTGGCTTACTGCACCGCGCTTGGGGTGCCGCTTGCTTGGCTCGTTTACGCAGGTGCGGGAAAGCCCCGTTCCCGCCGAGTACTGAATACAGGGGTGTCCGTGGTGGAGTTCCCGTTGGATCTATCGCAGGAACCGGAGGCGCTATTGAGGAGAATTGCGGAGCTGGCGGACCGGGCGTTTCGTGGCACTTTCCAGAGGGGCGAGGTGCAGTCCAAAGCTAATTCCTGCGGAATGTGATGAACATTCCCGTATGGGTCTGGGCATTGGTGCCTGGAACCATGGAAACTACCTCGTAGCCAGCGTTGCACCACTCGTTGAGCACGTGCGTCGCATTCGGGACGTCAACCAACATCTCACCCCGACCGGTCATGACGTAATCGCGCACCCATACCATTCTGTATTCAGCCATGACCCAGACGATATCTTGTCCGCTCAGCTTTGAACGGATGTGGCCAAATAAGGAGGCTCGCTGAGGATTTGTGACATCTTCTCCATCTTTTGCAACGACTGGGAATGTCAGCGGGCCAGACAATGGATCGGTTGCTGGGCAGGGGTGCTAATCTTTCGGCGACACCGAACCGCTCCGCACGTTCCACGGGGGAATCAATGACGCACGATCCGAACCAACCACCGCACTCAGGCATGTCGGGCGGGCCTCAGCCGTTCGGAGCGCAGCCGCGAAGCTACAACCCCCAACCACTCCCGTTCCAGGGTTTCGGTGGAACGCCTCCACCGCGTCAACCTCAAGGCCTAAACGGGTCAGGGAAACCGAAGAAAGACTTTGGGGCGTCGTTTTGGATAATGAGTTCACTGCTTGGTCTTATTGCAATTGTTGATGCTGGTTTAGGCCACGGTGAGTCAATTCTGATCTTCTTGGGTCTCGCTGCCTTTCTAACCGGACTGTATTCGCTCATCTTTAAACGGCGGTCCTGGGCCGCGTTGCCGGGCCGAACCGCTGCGGTCTGCGTCACCACCGCGGGGATCTGCTCGCTACTGCTCGGCGGAATCGCGGCGGGCGTCGACGGATCCAAAAAGGTTGCGCTGACCGCCCAGCCCAAGACGGCAATCGAGTTGGAAGCCGACGTATCTGCCGATCTCGCAAAGCGGGAGGAAGAAGTTAGGAAGGCAGAACAGGCTTTGAAAGCCCGGGAAGGGGCTGTGACGGCAGCAGAGGGCGCCGCAACCTCAACCGCGATCAAAGAAGGTATCTGGACCGTTGGCAAAGACATAGTTCCTGGCGTCTACAGGACAACCGCGGAAGTGTCGGCCGACTGCTCCTGGGTTATAACTCGCACTGGAAGTAACGGCAAGGACTACCTGAGTTATGACTTTTACGTCAAGGGTGGGTTCCCCATGGTAACTCTTGCCGAAGGCCAAACCTTCGAAACGGAACACTGCGGAAACTGGGCTAAGCAATAAGTCTCGGGTGCCCATCCCACGCTTGATCCAACTTCAGGCTCCTCAGCGCTCGGAATTTCTTACATCAGGCTATCTTGCCGGCAACCAACCTCGCGTCGAGCCCAACCCCGCCCGGGATCGACGAGTAGTGCCGAGTCAGCCACGGTAACCCCACGGCCTATAGCCCCGCCTGCTCGGTGACTGCGGCCCGCGCCAACATTAGGCGTGCAACGACAGAGGGTGCGCGTCACATATTGACTGTGACCCGCCTCACCGCGACAATAAATGAACGTTATTCATTTCACCTCGTATTGCACGGTCAGCGGCCTCCATCGAGCGCCCACGAGCCACCCCCAGCACGTCAGGATCCCGGTAACCCCGCAGACCCAGTCGCCGCTACGAAGTTCTGCAGCGTCGCAGCTTCAAAGCACACCTCAGCACGAGCACCAAGGATCCCCAATGACCCCTACGTTTGAAACTGATACACCGGCAGGCGAGAAGCCTGTGGGGCCGACGTCCACGGAGTCGGCGAACCAGGGTTGGCGCCGCGTTCTAGGCGTCCCGTCACTGGTCCTGCTGGGCTTGGTTTACATGGTGCCGCTGACCATCTTCAGCACCTACGGCATCGTGGTGGAACTGACTGGCGGGCGGCTCTCGGCTGCCTATGCCGTGACCCTGGTGGTCATGCTGTTCACGGCACGTTCATACGGCCGGATGTCGCAGGCGTTCCCGTTCGGGGGATCCGCGTACACCTATGCAACCCGATCCTTCGGGCCGGGCCTTGGTTTCATGGCCGGATGGTCGCTCCTGCTGGACTATCTGTTGCTGCCGATGATCAACTACCTGCTGATCGGCATCTATATGGAAGCCGCCTTCCCGGCTATCCCGGCTTGGGTGTTCATGATCGTCTCGATTGTGGCTGTGACCGTGCTGAACATCCTTGGCATTACTGCGATTGCCAAGGCCAACTTTGTGGTGGTGGGCCTCCAAGCGCTCTTCATCGCGTTGTTCGTGGCTCTGGGACTTTCCTCAATCACGGGAACCGGCAGCGTTGACCTGCTAGCGCCCTTCACCGGGGCCGAAGGTGCCGAAGGCCTTTCGCCCGTCTTCGCCGGCTCAGCAATCCTCTGCCTCTCCTACTTGGGGTTCGACGCCGTCTCAACCTTCGCCGAGGAAACCAAGGATCCAAAGCGGAATCTGCCCCGCGCCATCATGATCACCACGGTTCTGGCCGGCATGATCTTCCTGGGACTCGCCTACATCAGCCACCTGGTTCTCCCCGTCAGCACCTTTAACGACGTCGACGCTGCCGCAATTGAAGTAATTGGCGCAGCCGGCGGCAATCTGTTGGTCGCATTCTTCACAGCCGCTTACATCGCTGGCAGCCTCGGGTCGGCCCTAACGTCCCAGGCATCGGTATCTCGCATCATTCATTCGATGGGTCGCCGCGGGGTCTTCCCGGCAGCGTTGGGGCGGCTGCACCCCCGATTCGGCACCCCCGTGCTGCCCATACTGCTGACCTCCGCGGTGTCGCTACTGGCGTTCGTGTTGGACTTGCTGACGATTTCCTCGCTGATCAGCTTCGGTGCCCTGGTCGCGTTCTCCGTGGTCAACCTGGCCGTGATCAAGCACTACTTCTTCGACCAAAAGGCCCGCGGAGCTCGCGGCGTGATCCACAACCTTGTGCTTCCAGGCGTTGGGTTTGTGCTCACGATCTGGCTGTGGACGAGCCTGAGTGGCTTGTCGTTCACCTTCGGATTGATTTGGGCCGGTGTGGGATTGGCCTACCTGGCATTCCTGACACGAGGGTTCCGGAAACCTGCGCCGCAGCTGGACCTGAAGGAGGCGTAGTTCTCTGAGCGAAAGCTCAGAGGACCTTCGCAAGCCGGGCGCACTCCTCCCACAGCCTCTGCCGCGCCGCCGGGTCCGACCCCATGCCCGGCGTCGGCAGTTCCTTGCGCTTCGCCCAGAGCTTGCCGGACACCGCAGCAGTCTCCGGTGAAGTCGCCAGCCAAACCGGCGTATCGGCCGCTTCCTCGGCAGGCTTGCCCAACGCGTTTGTCAGCCGGCGAAATGGTCCGCCAACGTCCTGCAGCAGCCCCGTGTTCTTAACCAGGCCCGGGTGCACGGCATTCACCACCACGTTCGAGCCCCGAAGACGCTCCGCGAACTCCTGCGTCAACAGAACCCGGCCGAGCATGGTGGGCGGGGTTGCGCGCATGTAGCTGTACTTGCGCTTCGCGGTCTGAAGGTCGTCGAAATCGATCTTGGTAACCGACGGCCCACCCGAATACTTCGACGCGATATTGACCACCCGCGACGTCCAGGCATCGTCTGCACTTGCGCCGCGTTTCAGCGAATCCAGAAGCAGATTGGTGAGCAGGAAATAGCCCATCACATTGGTGGCGAACGTGACTTCGAGGCCGTCCGCGGTCACTTGTCGTTCCTTGCGGAACACGCCAGCAGTGTTGACGAGCACGTTGAGTTTTTGGTGGCGGGTATGGAATTCATCAACTGCCGACCGGATTGAGGCCTGGCTCGAGAGGTCACACGCAAGCGGCTCCAGCGCCGCGTTGGGGACCACAGCCTGGATGTCGCGAATCGCGCCTTCTGCCCGCGCTTCCGAACGGCCAAGCACGACGACGGTCCCTCCTTCGCGGGCCAGCGCAGTAGCGATGGCCTTGCCGAGGCCGCCCGTAGCGCCCGACACAAGGGACACTCGCCCATTCATTGATGCCATAGCAGGATCACAGCACTTCCGGACACGTTTGGCGAGGGCTTTTGGGTGCAGAATTGCCTATTTCTTGGGCAGCTTTGCCTTCGGTGCTTTCGGTGCTTTAGGCGGCAACGCAGCTACGTTCTCGAAGGCTTTGACCACCCATTCCGCGGTTTGTTCGGCGTCGTCCTGCCACGACTCAGGAAGGCCGACGTATCCACCCATAGGGCGTTCTGCAGGACCGAAGGGTTGAGTCCGGTGATTGGCCTCCAGTTCTCGCTGGTCGGCCTCGGAGAGCTTCACGCCGATGGTCGGGCCAAACAGGCCGGCAAACATGTTGCCATGAACGAAAGCACCGAGGTTCCCGAACATCGGCTTGATCTCCACGTCCCGATTTTCGGGGACGGCAGAGCGGAAGCGTTGTTTGTCCGCCTCTGAGGGCTTGGGCATTTGCATGGACTCGTCCTCCTGGGAGCGCTACTGCGTTTGGAAAAGTAGACCGGAAATTCGCTCAGCGATATATTTGGCATCTAAGCCCACGCCACCAACTATCGCTGAGTAGTGCCGGGTCAGCCAAGGGAGACCGACCACATACAAACCCGGAAACTCGGTGACTCCGGATGAATGCTTGGGGTAGCCCCATTCATCGATCAGGGGCAGGTCCACGAACGCGAAATCGAGCTTGTACCCGCTGGCCCACACCACGGACGTGATGTCCGCATCGGCGAGGTTCACCCGCGCCGGCTCAACCTGCAGCCAGTCATCCGCTGCCAAAGATGGCTGCTCCGGGGCATCGATCCCAGCCGCTGCGATGTACGCATTTATTGCGTTTCCCGAGCGCTGCGCGAAGACCGTCTCAACTGTTGCCAGGCGTTCGGGGAGGTCGTCGCTGAAGGTGATGCCGCCGTCGTCGACGGTTTCCAAGTGGCCGTGAAGGTGCATGCCGCGGCGGCCGAGCTCGCGAAGATGGATGCTGTGGCCCCCGTCGACGCCGGAGAGCAGGGGATTGGGGGCGAACCGCGCAGCGGGGGAGGGCAGCGCCTCGCGTGTGAGCCCGTTGACGCCGAATTCGGGTCCGTGCTTGCCAGTTTCGAGCATCCAATAGATGAGGTCCTGGCCCCGGTACCGGCGGGGCGCTTCGGGGACGATCGAAACCGCGAGGTGGACCTCGCGTCCGGCGGCGTGGAGTTCCTCGGCGATCTGGCCACCTGACTGTCCGGTCCCGACAACGAGCACGCCACCGTCCGGTAGCTGCTCGGGATTGCGGTAATCGTGAGTGTGGAGCTGGACCATGCGCTCGGGGAAGCTGGCGGCGAGGGCGGGGACCTTGGGCACTTGGTAGGCGCCGGTGGCGAGGACGACGTTCCGGGCCCCTAGGTTCCCAAGCGACGTTTCGAGGTTGAAGCCGCCGCCCGGCGCTGCCGATAGTCGAGTCACGTCGACGCCTGTGTCGACAGGCGCGTCGATCAGATCCGCGTAACGCCTGAAGAGGTTGACCGCAGCGTCACGGGAGATGAACGCGTTCCGATCATCGCCGTCGTAGGGCATCCCCGGCAGGTCCAGCGCGAGGTTAGGGGTGTTCATGTAGAAGCTGTCCCAGCGGTCCTGAAAGGCACCTCCCAAAGTGGCGCGCCGATCGAGGATTCGGTGCTCAACGCCGAACTGCGTGAGCCAGTAGCTCGTCGTGAGGCCCGCCTGGCCTGCGCCGATGATGACCGTGTCAGGGGTCGGTCCCATGGGGTGGAGTTTACGCTCGGGGGCGGCGTTTGGGGATGGGCGGAGACGTGGGCTTTCGGGAAGGCACTCTGGGGCGATGATTTGCACATGTCGACCACAAGCTTGATTCGGGCACTCGATGTCGCAACGTGGGTGGTAGCGGCGCTAGCAGTAGCGGCCAACTGGGGCTGCCAGGAGCGTCTCCAGAACACACCCGATGGATAAATATTTCCCAGCACTAGCCATCTGCTCAAAACTCTGTAGACTTGACGGTGTTGTTGTGTTTGGCATTTGGTAGTTCAGGCAGTCCCCACGGTCCCTCTGGATCGTGACCTTCTGAAGTAACGGTGGAGAACACCCCACACCGGAGACCCGAAAGTCGGGAGCATCTCCACCTTCAGTAAGGACTGAAAAAAATGGCTACAGGTACCGTGAAATGGTTCAACTCCGAAAAGGGCTTCGGCTTCATCTCTCCTGAAGATGGCAGCCAGGACGTTTTCGCTCACTACTCTGCGATCAACTCCTCGGGCTACCGCTCCCTCGAAGAGAACCAGAAGGTTTCCTTCGACGTCGAGCAGGGCCCCAAGGGTCCCCAGGCAGTAAACATCCAGGCTATCTAGTCTTCGGATAACTAAGAAGCAGGGCCGGTCACTGACCGACCCTGCTTTTTTGTCTGCCCAAGTGGGCCGTTACACAAATTTCGTCATCCGTGACCAGATAACGACGGACACCAGGGCAACAAAGACCAAGCCTCCGGCCATGGCGGCCAGGCCGAGTTCGACCTGCACTGGGAATGGCGGGCGTGGACTGAACCCACCCCAGTAGTTGAAGACGCCCTCCCCGGCGGCGGTAAGAATATTTCGTGGATCGTAGGGCCCAGCGAAAGGTGCCACCATAAGCAGCCCGCCGGCGGCCAAGCTCGGTATCAGCATGCTTCTGGCCACGAGTCCGACAAACAGACCCAGTAGCCCGAACATGATTGCCGTAGACGCGCTGAATGCGATTTGGACTGCGGGGCTTTCAGCAGCCACTGTTGCCACAGGGTAGGGAAAGCTGCCATCGACAGAAGGTAGAAAGGCGGCTCTGACTATAGGCGCCGCAGCAAGGCTCAGCGTCGCCGCGATCAGGATCGCAGCCAAGGAAACGACCACGACAGTAGCCACCTTGGCGACGACGTATGACGTTGCGCCTTGTATGACCACTCGATCCTTCAAAATACGACGGCGGGTGTCGCCGGCCGCCACGCCGCACCCGTACACGAAAAAGAGTAGCGGGATGACCAGGAAAGTGATCATTTCAAGTCCGGTTCCGACTCCATTCGTTCCTTCGAGGGCTTGGTAAGCAAGGTAGGCCCTTTCATAGTCATAGCGAAGTGGATTGTCCACCAGCTTCTGACCGTCCTGAACTACCAAGCTCATGGGCTGTTCCATGGCCTGAGCCAGGGACAGTCCGTTGGCTGCTGCTTGTGCCTCCGTCGCCTCAAGACGAGTCATGCTGGCACCAACGTTGCTGACACTCCCGGTGAAAGCGATTACGAGAGCCAAGGCGAGAGCACCGAAGGGAAGCAAGAGCATTCTGCTCCAGTGCTGATATCGCAGTTCGGTTCTTATGGAACGAAGTAGGCTATTCATCAAAATCATCGATCCTGAAAGCCTGGTTGCCTGGATCTCGATGGATCTTGCCATGTCGAATGGTGAACTCAGATGAGGCAACGCTGCGGTAGAACGCGGATTCGTGATCTGAGATCAGCACACAGTTGGTGTCGGCGCTGGATTCCAGCAATTGCAGCAGGCCCTCTCGACCGGCTTTATCTAGGCCAGACAGCGGTTCATCTAACAAGATGCAGGGTTTCCGTGCTGCGAAAGCAGCTGCTATCTTGATATTTTTTCGTTGTCCGAGAGAGTAGTTCGCAGACCTCTTCTTGAGAAGATCAATATTGAAGAACATCCGAACTGCAGGAGTTTCCTCAATGACTTTTGAAGAAGAATCAAGTAAGGCTCGCAGATTCTGCAAACCTGTGAGTCGACCGTGCACTGTGGAATCATCAAAGGCTGCCGCAATGTTATTCGACAATGAATCTCTGTGCCAGAGAATGCTTCCTTGGTATCGTTCAAGCCCAGCCAAACACTTCAGGAGGGTGGTCTTGCCGCTGCCGTTTTCACCTCGAAGTACGTATATGCCACTCGAAGGAATAGTCAATGACACGTTGTGCAATACGTTTATGCGGCCGTACCGTTTGGAAAGATCTGTTATCCGTAACATGAGTCCTCGTTTATGGAGGGGCCGGCCGCTCAGGACCGGCCCCTATGGGCTATGAGTCAGTTGACTAGCCCTGCCACGCATACCAGGCGCCGTCGCCGTACACGTTTGCGCTCTGGATGACGGTGGAGTGATAGACGTTGACATTTCCCCAAGGGGTGGGCGTGCCAACGCCTGCGTCGGTCAGTGCTCTGAAGGAGTGCTGCCAGTTGCTCACATAACTTCGATTGATGCCCAATGCCTGAACCGTGTTGAACCCGAAAGCGCCAACGCGTTGATAGCCGTAACTACTCGTCACCCGGCTCCAGTCGTAGTAGAAATCCACGTTTTCCTCCGTGAAGAGCATCCAGTTTCCGGAGTAAAGACTGGCACGGCGCGATCCGACAGCTGTTGTTGAAAATGTCGGTTCGCCCTTCTTGAGACTCAAGTGATTTGCGGTTCCGTCGCTTGAGGCGGATCTTGGCGCGGTGATGTCTTTGAGTGTCTGCGTGCTGTCGGGCTCATCAGCTGCATGGGCTGGACTTGCCAGGGCTGCGATGAATACTGACAAGCATATTGCTGTGATGCTACTACGAAGTTTCATGATCTTGTGTCCCCCAATGGACGTGATCTCAAGAGCCACATAGGCATACTTGATTGAACGTTTCCCAACACCCTCACGGGAGTTGAGCTTGGTTTGAGTGCATTAACCAGTTGATGCAATGGAAATCACTTTCACTTTTACGGTTGCTGTTCCGCTAATCATTCAAGTGATTGAGCAATACTCTCAACCCCGGATCTGCATTTGTCAAACGTGTACGTTGGGAGCAACACATACAATCCAAGGGTTGTTTCACCGCGATCATAGAACCAGCAACGCGTTCACCACCTAGGGGAGATGCGCCACCACCTACTTTTGGCTAAATCACCACCTAGAGCACCCGAAAACGGGCTGTGCAAGGACGAATTGCCACCTAGTTCACTTTTCTCGCTCTATCCGTCGAAGAGAGCTGCATACGTTGATTCATAAAAGATCGTGAGGGCGATATGATTCTCGAGCTTCGATGATCTGGCGACTACGCCGTGGTGAGCGGGGCACCACGTCGGCGTGCCGGGCGGTGGTAGCTCACTACTCGGCGATCAACTCCTCGGCGTATCGCTCCGTCGAAGAAAACCAGAAGGGTTCCTTCGACGTAGAAGCAAGGCCGGTCACTGACCGGACCTGCTTCTTTGTCTGCCCAAGTGGATATATGTACTACTAGACAAGCGGACGTTCGAACACATATCCACATAGCGAATTACACCCATGTAATTCGCCGCCAGCCGTCCGTAGCGTGGGACTCAATCACCCACTACGCGAGGGATCCACATGAACACCCCGAGCACGCGCTCAAGCACTAAAGCAACGGCCTCCCACCACCTAGACGAGGCCGCTCAGCACCTAGTTTCATCCGAATCACCACCTAGAAGCCCCCAAAATGGCCTGTGCAAGGCCGTTTTGCCACCTAGTCCTGTTTCCTCGATCTAGCCTGCGAAGTGAGCCGCATGTCGGGCGTCCACAGAAACAGAAGGTCAGGTCGAGTGTTCGATTCAGAGGTTCAACGAATCCTCGATTTCGTTGCACGCGGCATAGGAGTGCGCGTTGTCGGCGCCCCTGGAAGCGGCAAGACCGCCGTCGTCAATAACGTGATCGCTAACCTGGAGAAGACTGGCGTCTCCGTCCACCTCATCAGCGGAATGCGCACCCACCGCGGTATCCCTTACTCGGCCATCAAAGGGCTGGGCCTGGACATGCGCCCGGGCCGAAGCGGTGTCTTCGATATCGCGGACGTCTTTGCCGCACAGTTGGCCAAACCCGGAAAGCACCTGATGGTGGCTGACGACATCCACCTGGTAGACAATGAGTCTCTGGCTGTCCTGGAAGCCGTCCGGCGCCGGTCCGACTGCCCCATGGTGGCCACCGCACCGGAGACGTGGGCGTTCTCAAAGGGCCAACTCGCCGTCCTCAACCAAGGCCGCGAGGCTCACCTGCAGCTGGACCCCCTCCACTACGAGCAGGTCCACATGCTGGTTGCCCAGGTACTTGGCGCGCCTGCGGACGCGGAGGCAACGGCCCGTATCCTCACCAAGTCAGCGGGAAACCCCCGGCTCATCGTCCGGATCGCCGAGACGGCGTCGATGAGTGACCTCCTGGTTCTGCGGGACAAACAATGGCGCATGACCAGCCACTCCCTCTGGAACGAACACCTCCGGGGAACTTTGGAAGCTCTGCTGGCCGAACTCACCCCCGAGGAATTCACCGCCCTCCACATCATGGCGATATTGGGCACGGCGCGTATCGACATCCTGCAGAAGGTCATCACCCCGGAAATCCTGGAAAACCTCGAGCGCCGCGGATTTCTGTCCGTGATGAACGATCACCACAGCGGGGCGATCGCCGCCATCAGTCCACCGGTCATCGCCGACTACTTTCGCGGACAGAAGATGCTCCGCGACCGGCACCTGCTGCGCAGCAAAATCGCGGGGATACTCGAGACCGCACCCCAGGTGACCGGCGAAAATTCTTCGACGACCGATTGCCTCACCCAACTTCTCGCTGAACTCCGCCTGGAAAAGGGCGACGACGACGCGGTGACCGCTCGCCACATCCACGACCACAACGCAGCACGCGAACGCACGCGGTTCGAACGCTGGGAAGGTAACAAGACGGCCGCGAACGCGGTGGCGCTCCTCCGCACGTATTGGGGCGCTCCAGTGAACGTTCATCGCGCCGTCCGCGTCTGTGCGGAAACAACAACCGCCGACGCCGAGGCAACAGACCTGCTGTTCCTCACCATCACCGAGGCGATGCTCGCTATCCATACAGGCCAAGGCCCAGGCGCCGCCGTCGAAATTCTCCAGACCTGGGCCGCGACCAACCCGGAATACGAAACGGACATCGCTAATGCCGTTCTCTTTCTCAGCGCATCCCATGGTCGCGTTCAGCCCACCGACGGGCAGAATCCAGAGGGTTCCGATCCGCAGCCGGGTATGCGGAACCTGGTGAGCGGGCTACTGGAGCTATACCGCCTGCGGCCCGACGTTGCGCTCAAGGCTGTCGAGGGGGAAGGCGATGAGGACGCCTTCCCGCACCTCCGCCCCTTCATCCGAGGTTACGCACTGTTCGCCACCGGCAGGGTGGATGAGTCCCTTGTCTTCGCCCTGGATTGGCGTGCCGAGGCCCGTAACAACCTGGACCAGTTCGGCGTTGTCACCAGCAGCTACATTGCTGCCCACGGGCTGCTCTACCGCGGCAACTTCGAAGAGGCCGAATACCTCATGAGCAGCGTCTTCGCCATGGGCCGGCCCGGGTTCGTGGTCGACTCCTTGTACGACGCCATGCTGCGGCTCGCCGGGCTCAGACACGCAACCAACGTGGTCTCCCCGGCATTCTCCATCGCCGCCCAGGCGCGGGAAGACGTGCACGACATCGGACCGCTTCCCGGCATTGGTAAAGGCGCCTACGAACTCATCGCCCACAGCAGCGCCCAACCCGCAACGTTCGATCGCAAGGCAACCAAACTCGTCAAACGACAACTGAAGAGCGGATACGTCCTCGAAGCCATGATGACGGCGTTGCTGTGCACGTGCCTGTGTCCCGGGCGGCCGGTATTGGACCTGCTGCAGAAGATCCTCAGGGAGAGCGGCATATCCGTCCACGACAAACTCCTGGCCATTGCCGCCGCAGTTGTCGAGGGGGACCATCAGCTGCTGGGTCTCCTCCTCAAGCACTACG
Source organism: Arthrobacter sp. B0316-5-4 (assembly GCF_059090325.1). Taxonomy (NCBI): domain Bacteria; kingdom Bacillati; phylum Actinomycetota; class Actinomycetes; order Micrococcales; family Micrococcaceae; genus Arthrobacter; species Arthrobacter sp. B0316-5-4. The sequence goes on along the minus strand of NZ_JBNHFN010000004.1, from coordinate 500,593 downwards.
AACCAGACCCGGACACCTACCAAATAGGGATGCTGCTCCGCGGCGCTCTCAAACGCCACGTCGTCGAAGGGGACAGTGTCGCAGCCGACGCCCTTGCCCAGGCATCGTCGATGTTCGCCGTTCGCTTCCCTTCGGCCAATGAACAACTGTCCTTCAACACCTTCAGGACCACACCACTGACTGAAAGGGAGATCGAGGTGGCTGTGTTGGCGGGACACCGCTCAAATGTCGAGATTGGCGAACACTTGGGCATCAGCGCCAGAACAGTGGAAAACCACATTTCCAACGCACTCAGGAAGACCGGTGCGACGTCGCGCAACAGTCTCTTCATGCTCGTGGGGAATTCACTTCCACCGCGCTGACCCGGGATACTCTCGGAGTACCTCCTGATCAACGCCCCTTTGCGGCGTTATCAGCCTCCCAACGCGTGAAGGGTTTCAGTGAGCAATTCCCCAGCCTTGGCCCGCAGACTCGGCACCTTCGATGCCTCGCTTATCGGCCTCGGCTCCATGATCGGCGCCGGCGTGTTCGCTGCCTTCACACCCGCTGCTGCAGCCGCAGGATCGGGGCTGCTGGTGGGCCTGGTAGTGGCAGCATTCGTGGCCTTCTGCAACGCCACGTCGTCCGCTCAACTCGCCGCCGCCTACCCGACATCCGGCGGCACCTACGTGTACGGCCGTCAACGGCTGGGACCGTGGTACGGGTTCCTGGCCGGCTGGGGTTTCGTCATCGGCAAAACAGCCAGCGCCGCCGCAATGGCGATGACGTTCGCTGCCTACGCCGCACCCCAAGGCTGGGAACGCCCGGTGGCGATTGCCGCCGTCGTGCTTCTGACGGCAGTGAACTATCACGGCGTCACCCGAACAGCGGGTCTGACCCGGATCCTGGTGGTTGCCGTGCTGATTGCCCTGGCCATCGCGGTAGGTGCGGTGTGGGGCGGCTCCGGGCCGGACTTCGGCAACCTGGTGGGCGACGGGCTGCTGGCACACGGCTGGTACGGGATTCTGCAGTCTGCCGGGTTGCTGTTTTTTGCTTTCGCTGGCTACGCGCGGATTGCAACGATGGGCGAGGAAGTTCGGGAGCCACGCCGCACCATCCCACGGGCCATCAGCATCGCGCTTGGGATCACGATCCTGGTTTACGCGGTCATCGCTGTCACGCTGTTGGCCGCGCTCGGTCCTGACGGTATCGCGGAAAATACGACGCCGCTCGCCGCCGCCGTCGAACAGGGAACCTTTGCGTGGGCTGCTCCCGTGGTCCGCGTCGGAGCTGCGATCGCTTCGCTTGGCGCGTTGCTGGCTCTGATCACCGGGTTGGGGAGGACAAGCCTGGCGATGGCCCGTGAGCACGACCTGCCGCACGCGCTCGCCGCCGTCCACCCGAAATACAAGGTCCCGCATCGTGCCGAAATGACGCTGGCGGTGGTCATCTGCATCATCGTTGCCGTAGCCGACCTGCGGGGTGCCATCGGGTTCTCTTCTTTCGGGGTGCTGCTCTACTACTTGGTAGCCAACATCGCGGCGTTCACCCAGCCGGCCGCGGATCGCCGCTACCCGAAGGTCTTGCAGGTCGCTGGAGCCGTAGCGTGCGTGGTGCTTGTGGCGACGCTGCCCCCGCTGTCTGTGGGGCTTGGTGTCCTCATATTCGTGGTGGGCATCGTGTACCGACTGCTTAGACTTCGACGGGCTGGGCACGACTCCACCTGGGGGTAGTCGGGTGGAGCCGTGCCGTTGTACCTCCGACGCCGGGGCGGGTGGGGTTTCCCGCCGGACACCGGGATCCCGCCCCAGAGGCACATGAAGAGACTATGGCTGGTTCCTCGGGCTAGGTGGTGGGAAGCGGCAAATAGGTGCTGATCATGCCTGGCCTGTGTGGTTCTTAGCCCAAGATGAGTAGAGATTTGGCTTCCCTAGGTGGTGGGGGATGAGGTCATCGTGTGCCACGATGGTCCGATGATTGGGGAAAGCGTCTTGGCTGGCAGAGCGGAACTACTGCAGTTCCTCTCAAGAGAAATTGCGGAGCTCGGCGCGGGCCGGCGCCTCATTGCCGTTGATGGGGCCGACGGGAGCGGCAAGACAACGTTCGCTAATGAACTTGTGTCCGTGATGCGGGGCAGGCCGGTCGTGACTATCCACCTCGACGATTTCCTCAACCTGCAGGAAGCCCGGCACCGGAGAGGACGGACGTCGCCGGAAGGGTTCTGGCTCGACACGTACGACTATGCGGCCTTTCAGGACAACGTTCTGACTCCGCTGCGAAGAGGCGGGGACGGAATGTATCGCCCCGCAGTCACAGATGCCCGTCGGAACCAAAGACTTGAGTTGCCTCGACGGCAAGCACCGGAGGACGCGTTGGTGCTGGTCGAAGGGATGTTCCTTCACCGGGACGAGCTGATGGGCCAGTGGGACTACTCGATCTTCCTCGATGTCCCCTTCACCGAGACAGCACGACGTATGTCCATACGGGACGGCGGCAACCCTGACCCGGAACATCCATCAATGCGCCGTTATGTTGGCGGGCAGCGTCTCTACTTTGAGAACGCGGAGCCGTGGTCGCGCGCAACCAGAGTTATCGACAACACTTATCCGGACGAGCCCAGGCTCATATCCGTGAGCGATGCAGCCACGAGCCGACGCTGATGGCGGTGTGGGGCGGCCATGGCTATTGAAGCCACGCCCGCCCCACAGAAAATGCTACTTTTCGCAGCCGATCCCGTCGCCGTCCGAGTCGAGCTTGTAGATGTCCGAGCCAATGACCGTCACGGGACCCCGAACATACGCGGGACCATTGCCCTTGCCGCCTGCGCAGTCGACATCCGAGGCTATAGGAACGCAGCCGCTGTAGTTCGGATCGCAGCCACTCTGGGCTTGTGGTGCTGGGACAACGGCCTTGGGAACTACCGCGGCTGCAGCCTTGTCAGCAGCCGCCTTAGCCGCCGCAGCTTGGGCGGCTGCGGCCTGATCTGCTGCCGCCTTGTCCGCTGCTGCCTTGTCCGCAGCGACTTTGTCGGCCGCGGCCTTATCAGCAGCTGCTTTATCGGCGGCGGCCTTGTCCGCTGCAGCCTTGGTTGCTGCTTCGGCAGCGCGCTGATCCGAAAGTTTGCGGGCAGTTGCTGAGTCCAACCACACCAATTTTCCGGATTGATCCGTGCCACATACATAGGTGTCACCGGCACCCACCTGCGTGGCCTTCTCTGTTGTGCAGGTTGTTCCGGCGACCTTGCTCGGAGTTGGTGTCGGTGTTGACGATGGCGAGGACTTGGACGTGCTTACCGAACTGGCGGTGGTTGTGGACCCTTGTCCACAGGCCGTCAGCAGGACAATGACAGAGCCTAAGGCGATCAGCGCGAGCGATTTACTGCCTTGGGTCAAGGAAGACTTGCGCCGGAAATGCTTATTTTTGGACGTGCGAATTGCACCCTTTTTCAATGTAATGCCCCCTTTTAGATGCGCCGATGCGATGGCGCGTGTTGCGACCATAACACCGGCTGAACGGCAAAGGGAGAGGAAGTTATCTATGACTTTGCATGGAGCGAAAGTTACGAGCGACTGCTTCCGTACAGTCCGCGCATCAAGCCCTCGCGTGCTTCCGCCGCCCGCCAGCCTGATCAGCCGCAGGTGCCCCAGCCCCACGCTCTTCAGCCAAACCAGCACCCGTGCCCAACCCGCGGACCGTCCACCCGGCGCTCCGCCAGGCTTCAGCGTCCAGTACGTTGCGAGCGTCCAGCACCATCCGGCGTCGTACGAGTGATCCGGCAACCGAAGCCGACAGCGAGACGTATTCGTCCCATTCCGTGAGCAGCAGCACCAGCTCGGCGCCTTCGAGGGCGCGTTTGGTGGAGGCTTCGAAGCGGATTTGCGGGTAGCGGATCCAGGCGTTGTTGATGGCTTTGGGGTCGGTGACGGTGACGTGCGCGCCGGCGGAGGCGAGTTGCTGGGCGACGTCCAGGGCGGGGGAGTCGCGGATGTCGTCGGTGTCGGGCTTGAAGGCGGCGCCGAGGATGGTCACGGTGCGCCCGGACAGGAAGCCGCGGCACATTTCGCGGGCGACTTCCACTGCGCGGGAGCGCTGATCGAGGTTCACCGAATCAACCAATGCCATCCACTCGTCCACCGAAGGCACCGAAAGCTCACGTGCCTGGGCGCGGAACGACCGGATGTCCTTCGGCAGACAGCCGCCGCCGAAGCCGAGCCCGGCGTGCAGGTACCGGTTGCCGATGCGGGGGTCCAGGCCCATCGCCTCGCTGAGCTCGCTCACGTCGGCGCCCGACGCGTCGCACAGCTCAGCCATTGCGTTGATGAAACTGACCTTCGTGGCCAGGAACGCGTTCGACGCCGACTTGATCAGCTCCGCGGTCGCGAAGTTGCAGACAAGGCGCGGGATCCCGGCGCTGATCAGGGGTTCGTAAACGGCATCCAGCACGGCGGTGACGGGGATCCCGGCAGCGGCGTCCTTGCCACCCGGGACGCCGTAAACCAGCCGATCCGGAACCAGCGAGTCCTTGACGGCAGTGCCTTGGCGAAGGAACTCGGGGTTCCAGCCGAGCAGCACGTCGGAGCGTCGTGCCAGCAGGTCGCGCAGCTTCTCCACCGTGCCTACCGGCACCGTCGATTTACCGACGACGGCGGCTCCCTTGGCCAGGTGCGGCAGGAGGCTCTTCGTGGCGCCCATCAGGTAGGACAGGTCCGCGGTGTCCGAGGTCTTGGACTGCGGGGTGCCCACACAGAGGAAGTGCACTTGGGCATCCGCTGCGAGGGAGAAGTCCGTGGTGAACTGGAGCCGTCCGGTCGTGCGGCCATCACGGAGGAGTTCGTCCAGGCCCGGCTCGTGGAAGGGGGCCAGTGCCTTGTTGAGTTGTTCCACTTTGGAGGAGTCGACGTCGATACCCACCACAGTGTGGCCCATCGAAGCGAGCGTCGCTGCGTGAACTGCGCCGAGGTAGCCGCAGCCGATCACGGAAATCTTCATGAGGTGGGTCCTTTGCTGGAGGTCAATTCGGTGGGGCCGTTTTCCCGGGAGAAGGAGGCGATGACTTCGTTGTAGTGGCGGACAAGGTCGGCGCTGAGCACAGGCCACGTCCTGCCCTGGACCGACGCGGTTGCTGCCGTTGCGAACGCACGGCGCTTGGCGTCGTCGCCCATCAGGTCCTGCACGTAGTCGCGCAGTTGTTTGAGGTTTCCCGGCTCGTAGAGCCAGCCGGTGCGCGAGTTTTCCACGAGGTCCAAGGGGCCGCCGCGTCCGGTAGCCACCACAGGAACGCCTGAAGCCATGGCTTCCTGGATGGTCTGGCAGAAGGTTTCGAACTCGCCGGGATGGACGAAAAGGTCAAAGGAGGCAACGGCTTCGGCGAGGGCATCGCCGCCCAGGAATCCAGTAAACACAGCGCCGGGCAACGCAGCTTCAAGAGAGGCACGCTGCGGTCCATCGCCCACAATCACCAGCTTCGTGTTCGGCAAATCCGCGAGCACGGCGAGGTCCTCAACCTGTTTCTCCACGGCGAGCCGGCCGACGTAGCCGATGATGCGGTGACCGTCGGGCGCTACTGAGCTGCGCCACGCCGTCGAACGTTTGGTGGGGTTGAAACGCGCGGTATCCACACCGCGTCGCCACATGTCCACGCGCAGGATGCCGCGTCCGCGCAACTGGTTCAGCGCGAAAGTGGACGGCACAAGGGTTCGGGTAGCCAGGAGGTGGATGTTGTCCACGCGGTTCCATGCCCAGTTCTCCAGGAACGGCACGCCGTACCGGGCGGCGTAGCTGGGAACCTCAGTTTGGTAGATCGCCACGCTCGGGATGCCGAGCTGGTGGGCGGCCTGCACGGCGCGCCAGCCGAGGACGAAGGGGGAAGCGAGATGCACCACGTCGGGCGAGAAATCGGCAAGGATTCGCTTGACCCGATTCACACCACCCAACGCAACCCGCACATTCGTGTAACCGGCCAGCGGCACCGAGGGAAGCCGGTGCACATACGCACCCTTCTCGACGCTCGAAACATCAGTGTCCGACGTCGACGGCGCGATCACCATCACCTCATCCCCACGCTCTTGCAGATGCTCCAGCACCCGCAGTATCGAGTGGGTTACCCCATTCATCAGCGGCAGGAATGATTCGGCGACGATTGCGATCCTCACGCCTTCAACGGTGGTCGGGGCGGTTGGCGGTGCGGGTTCGATCGGGTGGCCTGTGGAGGAAGAGTTGGTTAACAGGTGGTTCTTAGTTTTGTCCGTGCGCGGTTGTAGGCTGGCGTTCTACGACGTACTGGGGCGTCGATGATCTGGGGGTTCTGCCATGGTTGCTGCTGGGGATGTTTCGCGCGCGCCTTTTGAGGGTTCGCGACTGGGCTCACGACGGCGGGTTGGCTTACGACGGCGACGCCGGGCAGCGGCGGGAACTGTCGCCGTCGGACTGGCGCTGGGGCTGTTGTCGGGAACCTTGGGTTCGCCCGCTATAGCGGACGATCTCACCCGCGTTGTCCCCGTCGGCGAGCGTCCCACGAGTATCGCCGTGAACCCGGCCACCAACAAGGCCTATGTGGCCACCTTTGACGGTGTCGAGGTGGTTGACGGCGAGCTCTCCAGTGGCCGCCTGTACTCGGGGGACATGCCGGTGGACGTCGCGGTGAACCCGGTGACGAACAAGGTTTTCGTCAGCGAAATCGGTGGGGCCGTGGCCGTGGTCGATGGTGCTACTCGTGCCGCGACCTCGGTTCCCGTCGGCGCGAACCCGGGCAAGCTTGCAGTGAACCCGGTGACGAACAAGACCTACGTAGCGTGGCAGAACGGCGTGAAAGTGATCGACGGCGCCACCCTCACCGCCACTGCTTTGCCGGTAGCCGGCGCCCAGGAGATCGCGGTGAACTCGACCACCGGCAAGGTCTACATTTTGGGTGGCGGAGTCATCAAGGTGATTGGCGCTGGTGGTGTGGTGACCTCGACCATCAGCATCGGCCCCGGCGGCATCTTGGACTTGGCCATCAACGAAACCACGAACAAGATCTACTTCACCACCCTGGGCAAGTATGGTGCCGGGGTGCGCGTGGTTGACGGCATGACGGACACCATTACTGACACGATTCCGACCACTAACAACGTGGGCAAACTGGCAGTGAATCCGGTGACCAACACCGTATACGTCGCCGGGGACAGCGGGGGCCTCGACGGGTTCGTGCAGGTCATTGACCCAGCCACAAAGACACAAGTCGCCAAACTGCGAACTCCCTCTCGCGTCACCGACATGCTGGTCAACACCAGAGGCAACAAGGCTTACGCGCTCCTGCAAGGGAGGGGAGTCACCGTGGTGGATGGCGACAACCGCTTCTCCGCCGTGTTCTCCGGACAGGATCCCCTGGACGCCGCGGTCAACCCGAACACCGGCAAGGTCTACGTCTCCAACAACGGAAGTGCCTCCGTGTCCGTGATTGACGGCTCTGTTGCAGCGCCCGTGAAGAACGACTTCAACGGTGATTCGCATCCTGACGTGTTGGCGCGGGACGTGTCAGGGGCTTTGTGGCTGTACCCGGGGAACGGATCGGGCGGATGGCTCCAGCGCGTCCAGGTCGGGCAGGGCTGGAATGTCATGACGGCCCTGATCGCGCCGGGCGACTTCAACGGCGATTCGTTTGCCGACGTTCTGGCGCGCGACGGCGGTGGTCTCCTGTGGCTCTACCCGGGCAACGGTGCCGGCGGACTCGGAACCCGGGTGCTGGTTGGCAGCGGCTGGGAAAACATGAGCGCCATCGAGCCCATCAACTTCTTTGGCGCTGGCTTTGGGGACGTCGTGGCCCGCGACCGTGGCGGGGCCTTGTGGCTGTACCGCGGCGACGGAAAGGGTGGCTGGTTGCCCAGGATGTGGGCCGATTCGGGCTGGTCGGCGTTGTCTGAAATCACTGGTGCCGACGACTTCAACGGCGACGGCGTGACCGACCTCGTGGCCCGCGACAGCGCTGGGACCTTGTGGTTGTACCCGCCCAAGGGAACCGGCGGATGGCTGCCCCGCCAAGTGACAGGCCAAGGCTGGAACGCGATGAACTCGCTGGTTGGCCCCGGTGATTTCGACGGCGACGGGCGGGCTGATCTGTTGGCCCGGGACTCCGGCGGTGGCCTGTGGTTGTACTCCGGCCAAGGGGGATCGGCGTGGCCCACGGCGAAGCAGGTTGGGGCCGGGTGGAATGTGATGACAGCGATAATCTGACATTTGTTACGCGTAGTTTTGGTGCACCGCCACTAAACGGGCGGTGCACTGTTACCTTTTGACCGAGCGAGCCCTCCGAAGTTTGGCACTCAGGCCTTTCAAGAGCTTTGGCATCGCTTCAAAAAAGGGGACATTTTGAAGAAGTTATTTGCACTTTTCGTGCTCACTTGTATTGCGCTGACTGGCTGTAGCAAAGCTACATCCGCCCAGTCCGCGGCGAGTGCTACAGCTGTCGCTGAGCAGACGATCACCATGCCCGACGTTGGCGGACTCACCCTCGACAAAGCAACTGATCAGCTCAAAGACCTCGGCCTCAAAGTAGATGCTGAGGACGTCAACGACGGTAAGACCATCCTGTCCAAGAAGAACTGGCAGGTTGTCAGTCAGGATCCGCTGCCAGCCGTCCAGGTTGCGAAAGACTCCAAGGTGAAACTTGGGGTGCGCCATCTCACGGACGAAACTGCGACACCAACTCCCACACCGACGCCAACTCCGATTCAGGAACCGGTCAAGTTGGTCGCTCCGCCCGTAGTTGAAACTCCGGCAGTCGTCGTGCCGCCTCCGGCAGTCGTCGAGGCTCCGCCGGTGGTTCCGGTTGTGCCTGCTCAGCCTCCCGTTGTCCAAGCGCCGCCTGTAGCGCCGCCGGTGGCACCGCCCGCGACGTACTACAAGAATTGCGCGGCAGTTCGTGCCGCCGGTGCTGCTCCCATTCGAGTGGGTCAGCCTGGCTACGGGTCACACCTCGATAAAGATGGCGACGGCGTGGGCTGCGAAAAGTAAGTAGTACGTCGACTGAACGATGAATGTGGCCGCTCCTTTTCTGGGGCGGCCACTTTTTATTATCAGTGCTGAGCCGCCTGCCCGATCATTCGACAGCAGCTGAACTTTCCCGCGCAGCCTTCAAATCCTTCCGCAGCCCCTTGTTGTCCGCCCGTAGTTCCCGGTTGTCCTGCGTGAGGCCATGGTTGTCCTTCGTCAGCCCACGATTCTGAGCTTCCAACTCCAGCACGAGCTTTACGCCGGCCAGGTTCAGCCCTTCATCCAGGAGCACCCCGATCCGTCGCAACGTGGTGAGGTCGTCCTCGCTGTAGCGACGGGTGCCGCCGTCCGTGCGGCCCGGGGTGAGCAGGCCCTTGCGTTCATATTGGCGGATGTTCTGCTGCCCCGTGCCAACGAGTTCTGCCGCCACCGAGATCGCGTAGACGCCCCGGGCGTCCCGGCCATCAGCGCCGCCAGTGCCGCCGCCGGCAACAGCGGCGCCCAATCCGCCGTCGTGCCCTCCAGCGGAACTGTCCGAAGCAGCCATCCGAAACCTCTCCAAAATTCTTCCGAAAACCTACTTGCACCACTCTCTCACCAGTGCTATAAAAAATCTATACCAGCCAACACAGATCAGGAAGGCTGGCGCAATAGAAGAGTCAGCATCAAGATCTAAGGAGTGAGAACAAAATGCTGATGCGCACTGACCCGTTCCGCGAATTCGACAGGCTCGCCCAACAGGTTTTTGGCACAACAGCACGCCCCGCCGGCATGCCGATGGACGCCTGGCAGGACGGCGAAGAGTTTGTGGTCGCTTTCGACCTGCCCGGTGTGAACCCTGAATCGGTGGACCTCGACGTCGAGCGCAACGTCCTGACCGTCAAGGCAGAACGTAAGTCGCCAGCGGGCGAGAACACCGAACTGATCGCCGCCGAACGCCCCCAAGGCGTCTTCAGCCGCCAACTGATCCTGGGCGACACCCTGGACACCGACGGCGTCAAGGCCAGCTACGACGCAGGTGTGCTGACACTCCGCATCCCCGTCGCCGAGAAGGCCAAGCCCCGGCGCATCGAAATCACGTCCAACGAGCAACGACAGGAAATCAACGCATAGTCCGCCCTCTCCGCTGAGGGTTCGCCCGGGGGTGGCCCTCAGCGGAGTGCAGGACGGGAGCTTCGGATCGGCCGCAGCATCGGAAAAATGGGCGCAGGCTTCGTGCCACGCCACAGCGCTTGTCGCGCAGAGAAAAACGCGGCCCCTGACGTCGCCTCCCGATCGGATGGCCCTCGGCTTCGGCCGGGGGCCATCTCCCATCCACCGCATCCCACCCGGAACCAGCAGTGAACACCCAGCCAGACCACTACGCAACCCTGCACGTGACGCCCGATGCCACCCCGCGCGAGATAGCCCGCGCCTACCGCTCGCTGCTGCGCACCCACCACCCGGACACGCGCCAAGCAGCCGACGACGGCGGCACCCCCTCAGCGGGCGACGTCCAGGAACTGCATGCCATCATGCAGGCGTACGTCGTTTTGTCGGACCCAGGAAAGCGGGCGGCTTACGACCGTGAGCGGCGGTCCAGTGCTCCATCCGGTGATCGCGGGACGCCTGTGAAGGTCCGTTTCCATCGATCGCCAGTAGCTACCCCCGGTCCTACCTCGGAGCAGGGGCCGCTGTCGTTTGGCCCGGCCCGATGGGAGCCCCTGCCCCGAAGTACCCGACTTCCAAGGAGACATTCATGAGCGCATGGCGTCCCTACGACGGCCACATCATTCCAGCGTTCTACGAACGGTTCGAGAAGCGCTGGGGAAGGGGGACTGCGCCGTTCCTCGACCCTGAAGTGCTGGAGCAACCGATGCCTCGCGCCCAGTGGATCAACCCGGATACAGGTGCCGCGGTGGCCGTGGTGCCCATTTGGACCGACGACCCGGAACACCGTTCCTTCGGCGTCTTCTATTTGCCGCCGGCCGGGGACATCTGGATGCTCCGCCCAGGGCCCACCACCTTCATTGAGCCAAGTGCTGGGGGATCGCAGGAACAGGTGTCACTCCGGAACGACGCCTTCAAAAAGGCCGTCAACCACGCCAAGGAGTTCATCTACGGGCCGCAGTTGTGACCGCGTGCCTCGCGAGGCGGCTACCCCTTACCCTGGAGGACGTCCGGCAGCTCGTCGACGTACACGGATTGCGGCGGCTCGAAGTAGATCACCAGTACCTTCTCCCCGACGGGGAAAACGCTCGTCTTATCAAACGGGTAGGCGAAGAACGCACTGGTGCCGCCGTGGAAAGGAAGCATGACTTCACCGATGGTCCCGGGCGCGACCGTGCCCGTGACCCGGCCGATCTTTCCGGTGAGGCTACGATCCACCTCTCTATGCATCTGGGTCCTTGGCGGAGGGAGCTGGCGCCGGCGGAGCTTTCACGGGAGCTGGACGGGGAGCAGCAGCGGGCGTCTCTTTGCCCCGCAACGCCGAGGCCAGCGACGGCAGGAAGTTCCCCACCTGGGACAGGATGCCACCCACCATGCTGTTCAGCCCCTCGCCACCATTGAGTACGGTCAGCTGCCCAATTCGTGAGAACGGCTCCGCCGCTGCCGACACAATAGCCGGCATGTTCTCAGCGATCTGCTGCGAAATGACGGCGTCCTGGTTGGTTTCGAGCGCTTCACCGCGGGCCTTGATGCCCTCAGCTTCAGCCAACGCCTTGGCCTTCACGGCGGAGGCAGCCGCATTGCCGCGTGCCGTCGTCGCCGCTGCTTCGGCTTCACCCGTGACGCGTGTTGCGCCGGCCATGGCTGCCGCCGCTCCCGCGTTGGCCTGGGCTTCGAGCTCCACTCGGCGGGCATTGGCCTGGGCCTCGAGTTCGGTGCGCTTAGCCAGTGCTTCCGCGGCGCTGATGTCAGCTGCCTTCTTGGCCTCTGCGTCGGTGCGTTGGGCGTAGGCCCGGGCGTCGGCGGGCTTACGGATGGTGGTCTGCAGTTTTTGCTCTTCGCGGTCGGCCTCAAGCTTGGCCACTTCGGTCTCTTGGACCACCACTTGCTGCCGGGCGGTAGCGTCGGCCAGCGGCCCTGCTTGCGCTGCCTGGGCACGGGCTTGCTCCGCGTTCGCCTGGGCTGCCGATTGCTTGATGGCGGAAAGGCTCTGCGCATCAGCGATCAGGGCCGCCGCTTCTGCTTCCTTCTCTGCCGCTTCCCGGTTGCTGGTGGCCTCGGCAATGCGGGCCTCCATCTTGACCTGCGCTATGTGCGGCTTGGCCAGGTTCTGGATGTAGCCCGTGGGATCCTGCAAGTCCTTGATCTGCAGTGAATCGACCACCAGGCCCAGCTTCTCCATCTCGACCCCGCTGGCACTGCGAACCAAAGAGGCGAGCTTGTCACGCTCGCGGATGATTTCCTCCACGGTCATGCTGCCGATGATTGAGCGCAGGTGCCCCTCGAACACGTTGTAGACCTGGCTTTCCATCTTGGGCTGCTGGCCCAGGAACCGCCGGGCCGCGTTGGCGATGAACGGGGGAGCGTCGCCGATCTTGTAGATCACCACTCCGTCCACGATCACTTGGATGCCCTGCGAAGTCACGCAGGAAACCTTGAGTTCGGTTTCGTTCAGGGTCAAGGCCAGGCTGCGAACCGTCTGCAGTCCCGGGACCACCAATGCGCCCTTGCCGGTGACGATTTTGAAGTCCATGCCGTCGGTATTTTCGAGGGTTCCGCGCGTCAGCCCCGAGATAATGAGGGCCTCGTTCGGTTCCGCCACCTTCCACATCGCCTTGGTGGCCAGCCAAATGAAGCCGATCACGAGCACCACGCCCAGAATGATGGCGATCAGGGGAAAGAAAGCTGCGAGGTCGTCCATTGACCTTGTCCCTTCAGACGGTGTGAGCGACACACTTTGGTTGACCCCCAATAGGCCAAATGGTTGCTCGTGTACACAGTCTCGTTGCGCTGAAGCAGGGAAGTCCAGCACATTTGTGCGTCATTTGTGTGGCTACTTGGTGAGCCCAAAGCGGCGACGCCGTCGCCCCTCGGCGAAGCGGCGAGACGTCACCCCTCAACGAAGCAGCGGAGGCCAGGAAGGGAGGGCCAGGGAAAAAGAAGGCTGGTGCAGCCTGGGAAAAGAATCCGAAGGTGGCTGCACCAGCTGCTAGTACGACTTTCCGTTTAGAAGTTGTGACACCTATCCATTGGCCGCTCCTAGTTCCCGGCTTCGATTGTTTCCGGGTCTTTCAACATCAGTTGGGGGCGGTCATCTGCCCCGGGAGAACACCTCCCATCTTACGGCGGCCCACGGGAAAAAGCGCAGGAATTCGCGGTATTTCGGGGGAGTCTGACGGGCGAGTGCTGCCCACCATGGCACGATAGATCACGATGAAACTGCGCGCTGATCAGACCGGAAACCGTGGCCTCCCAATGCCCCTTTGGCTGCAGGGCGGTTTGGAAGCGGCTCAGTCGGCGTTCATTTCGGCCATTGTTGTGGTGTTGCCGCTGGTGGGGGTGTGGGCGACCGACGGTTTTCAGGACCGGAACGTCGACTCCCTGGCCCGTCTGGCCGGCCAAGCCTGGCTGTTGATCCACGGTGTGCCCCTGGAACTCGCGCATGTGGACATGGGAACGGCGGCGCAACCGGGATCGGGCCTGTTGTCCCTGCACCCGCTGGGTCTGACGCTCATCCCGTTCCTGTTGGCTTGGCGTGCGGGCCGTCGGCTTGCCCGTGCCTCGTACACGGACCAGCTGTGGCAGGCATTCATGGGCGCGTTCGTGGTGTACGCCGCGTTCGGGACGGCTACCGGGTTCGTGTGCCGTACACCGGAAGTGGTTATCAACCTCTGGTACGCCATGATGATCCCGCTGATTTCCTTTGCCCTGGGCATGATCGTCGGTGCCCGCCGCGAGGCCGGTTCCTGGAGCCGGCTCATTGGCGTCGACGCCGTCGCGTGGCTCTCGAAGACCAGCCAGCATTCACGGTGGGCAGGCTCCTATGTGGGCTCCGCGTTGAAGGCCGGTTTTGTGGCGATCATGGCCGCCGTGGGCCTGTCGGCGGTACTGCTCGCCGTCACCATCGTGTGGCATTGGACGGACATTATTGCCGTCTACGAGGGTATCCAGGCCGGTGCACTGGGCGGTGCCGTACTCACGATCGCGCAGCTCGGCTTTCTGCCAAACCTCGTCATCTTTGCGCTTTCCTGGTCCTCCGGCGCGGGCTTCTCTTTGGGGGTCGGCTCCACGGCAGGTCCACTGGGCACCGTGGTTGGACCGCTCCCCGCCGTACCCATTTTGGGAGGGCTCCCGGCCGGACAGCTCGACTTCGGTTCAGCCGCCCTGGCGCTGCCGGTGGTCGCCGGAATATTGGCAGGCTGGTGGTTCCTGCGCGAAGGCGAAAACCACTTCGACGAATGGCTCTCCATCAAGATCAAAACCCGTTGGTTCACCGCGGCGGCATCAACGCTGTTCCTCGGCGCGTTCATTGGCGCTGTCGCAGGGCTGTTGGGCGGGGCCATGGCGTGGATCGCCCGCGGTTCCGCGGGCATTGGCCGGCTCACGGAAATCGGACCCCACCCGCTGTGGACGGCAGTCTGGCTGGCCGCCGAAGTGGGGATCGGCGTCGTGATTGGTTACGCAGTGGGGCCCTGGCTGGAACGCCGCCAGAAGCTGCGCGAGGCGAACCTCGACGAAGCAGCGTACGACGACGAACACGCCTGAGCGGGTCAGCGGCCGCTTAAGCGGACGCCGGTCAGCGCATCGGGCCCGGCATGGACTTTTCCAACTGGGTCAGGCACTGCGTCTTCGCGGATTCCGTGAGGGCACTACGAGAACAATCCTGGTACGTGCTGACCTGGTTGAAGAAGAGCACCGACGTCAGGATGAGCAGGCACATCACGGCGGTGACGATCAGGCCTGAGATGGTCCCGAACAGGATGAGGCGGGGCTGCTTGAACTTCACTGTCCGCACCAGCACCACCACGCCCAACACCCCGGCGGCGAGGGTGAGGATGGCGCTCAGCCAGACGTAATCCACGTTCAGGGAGAACACGAAGAACGCGCCAAGGGCCGTCAAAAGGAACGCGCGGAACAGGATCTGGGTCACGCCGAGCGTGGACTTTTCGGCCTCGGAGCGGGATTGCTGGCTCGGCTTGGGACCGACGTCGGGATTCATGTTTTCCAGCCTACGCGAGCCGCCCATAAGCTAGTGCAATGCGCATTGTTGTCCTCGTCTCCGGTACCGGTTCCAATCTTCAGGCTGTCATCGACGCCGTGAAGTCGGGTGAACTGGACGTCGAGATCGCCGCTGTGGGTGCGGACCGGCCCGACACGTACGGCGTGGAGCGTTCCGACGAAGCGGGCATCGAGACGTTCGTGGTGAACTTCAACTCCTTCGAAACCCGCGCGGAGTGGGACGCTGCCCTGCGCGACAAGGTGCTTTCCTACAGCCCGGACGTGGTGGTTTCCTCCGGATTCATGAGGATCGTCAGCGCCGACTTCATCGATGCCTTCGGTGGCAAGTACGTCAACACCCACCCTGCCTTGCTCCCGTCCTTCCCTGGCGCCCACGGTGTCCGCGACGCGATGGCCTACGGCGTGAAAGTCACCGGCTGCACCGTCCACTGGGCCGACGCCGGCGTGGACACGGGCCCCATCATCGCCCAGGAAGCCGTCTCCGTGCTTCCGGAGGACACCGAGGAAACCCTGCACGAGCGCATCAAGATCGTGGAGCGCCGGCTGCTGGTCCAAACCCTCGCAGACCTCGCCGCTCACTAGCCCGGACCCGGACCCGCACCCGCGCCCAACTAGGGGACAGATAACGCCGGTCTGAGCCCCCAATGGAGCCGGAGCTGTCCCCCAGTTTCCCGTTGTGGCCCTGGGCCTGTGGATAACGCCCCACGCACTCGGCACTTTTGCCAGCATGGGCTCATGAAGATCCCCAAGCCGCTGCCGCTGAACTTGGCTTCCGCGCCGTTCACCAGTCAGGAAGCGCTCGACGCCGGTGTATCAGTTGGGCGCCTGAAGTACAGAGACTTGGAAATACCGAGCCGGCAGATCCGCGTTCCCCAGGCAGGCGGAGAAACGTCGCTCGCTGATCGTACCCGGCCCCTGACTTTGGTGACCCGGTTCTCCGCGGCTTCGCATGCCACGGCCTTCCTGCTCTGGAAATTCCCCGGATTCCTTCCCAAGAGCCATGAACCAGGCATTCACATTTCAAGGCCCGACACACTGGGGCGAGTACGCCGCAGGGGTGTCATTGCGCACAAGGGACAATTCTTCGAGGACGAAATCACCACGCTCAACGGACTTTTCGTTACCAGTCGAGCCCGGACATGGCTGGACTGCTCCCGGAAGATGGACATCGACGAAATCACTGTAGTGGCCGATCATTTGCTCCGTATTCCGAGGCCGGAATTCGAAGACCGATCGGAGCCATATTGCACCACGGATGGCCTTGAAGAGATGCTGGACCGACACTGGGGGACACCGGGAATCCGCAAGGCCCGCCTCGCTTTGGAGCAGGCGGTAGTGGGTGCCGATTCCGCTCCTGAAACGCGGCTGAGGCTAGCACTGGAGCGGGCTGGGCTGCCCACGGCGCAAGTCAACGTTCGTACGGAACTGGGTCCCGGCGTCGTACGTCAACCTGATCTCGGCTATCGCGAGTGGCGGGTCGGCGTCGAATACGAGGGGGAGGGGCATTCGGACGCGGAGCAAATCGTCAGGGACATTGCCCGCGAAGAGGATTACAGCCGCGCGGGGTGGATCCTGGTTCGGATCTCGAAGCGGCATATGTCCACGGGCGCAGTCACCGCGGTGCGCAAGGTGCGGCGGGCGCTGGAACAACAAGGGTGGCCATCCAACTAGGGGACAGCAAACGTCCTTCTGGGCACTCAGTAGAGCAATAGCTGTCCCCTAGTTGGGTGGGCAGGTTAGTCGAGGGTGCGCTGCTTGGTTTCCGGCGCGAAGAACGCCATCCACAGCACGGAGACAAGCACCAGGCCGCCGGCAAGGGCAAACGACGTCGCCAACCCAAACTCCGGCCAGAAGAACGACGCAAACACCAGGGGCCCAAAGCCCGCGCCGATGCGGGAGAACGTCGAGGCCCAGCCGAAGCCGGAGCCGCGAAGCTCGGTGGGATACAGCTCGGACACGTAGGCGTACAGCACCGGTATGGCCACCTGGACCACGAACCCGAACACCAGCAGCCAGAACACGGCAGCCGAGGGAACGTCCACCACAAGCGCCACGATCACCAGCGTTACCGCGGACAGGGGACCGGTGATGGCCAGGATCCACTTGCGGCCCACCCGCTCCACCAGCAGCGCAGCAACCACCACGCCCAAAAGCCCGACGGCGGCCATACCCGCCGTCGTGACGAACGCCTTGTATTCCTCGAACCCGGCGCCGATGAGAATCCGTGGCATCCAGGTCAGCGACAGGTAATAGACAAGAAGCACGGAGAAGAACAAGGCCCAGGCCGTGGTGGTGATCTTCCAGTTGAACTGCCAGATCTTTTGAAGTTGCGTCCACGCGCTGCCGGCCGAGAGCCGTGGTGCGGCCTGCGGCTCCGGCAAACTGTAGGCCCGCGGCTCGGCACCCGTGGCGTCGACCAAGCCGTCGATGACAGCCGCAGCTTCAGCACGCCGGCCCTTGCGGATCAGGAACAACGGCGACTCGGGGACCGATCGGCGCACCCAGAACACGAGCAACGCGGGCAGCACCATGATCAGCATGGTGAGCCGCCAGTCGCCGAAAGCTGCCACGAGCCACGCAGACAGGAAACCACACAGCGCCGCCCCCACCGGCCACCAGCCATCCATGGCCGTGAGGACTTTGCCTCTTTGCTTGCGTGGCGTGAACTCACCCACCAAGGCGTAGTCAACGGGGATGCAGCCGCCCAGGCCGAATCCAGCCATGAAACGGAAAATGCAGAACCACACGATGTCCGGTGAGAATGCGCCAAGAACCGTGAAGATGCTGAAGATCAGGAGGGTGGCCGTGAACGCCTTCCGGCGCCCGATGGTGTCGGCAATGGTGCCCCACGCGAACGCACCCACAGCCATCCCGATCAGGTTGGCTGTCCCAATCCAGGCAGCGTCAGCGGGTTGCAGGGACCAGTGCTTGGACAGCAACGGGATCAGGATGCCGTTGAGCGTCACGTCCCAGGCGTCGAACATGAATCCAAGGCCGCCGATGACGAAGATCTTGCCTTGGACCTTCCACCGCCACGGCAGTTCCTGCACCACTTGTTCGCCGCTGGGCACGGTTGTGTATGTATTCATAGGGCCTCCTGCATGCAACTTTAGGCCCTGCCGGCCAACACCTTAGGCCCTCCCGGCCAACGTTACTTCTGGTTCTCGATGGCCCTGCGCAGGAAACCGCCCGCTTCCTCAAGCGCGCCCTTCGCCGCGGAGGCTTCGATGCCCGTGAGGAGCACCAGAATTGCTGCCTTAACGGAGCCGCCAACGGAGTCCAACGCCGCAGCCGCTTCCTGCGCCGAAACGCCGGTGGCGTGCTGCACGGTCCGCTGCGATCGGGCAAGCAGCTTCTCGTTCGTGGCACGCAGATCGACCATGAGGTTCCCGTACGTCTTGCCGAGCTTCACCATTACCAACGTGCTGATCATGTTGAGGACAAGTTTCTGGGCAGTGCCCGAGTTCAGCCTGGTTGAGCCGGCGATGAACTCCGGACCCACCACAACCTCGATCGCCGCATCGGCCACATGGCTCACTGCCGAACCCTTGTTGCACGCCAGCGACGCCGTAAACGCACCGCGCTTCCGTGCCTCCTCAAGCGCGCCGATCACGTACGGCGTCCTCCCGGAGGCAGTGATACCGACGACGGCGTCCGCTTCGGTCACGCTGATATCGTGCAGGTCGCGCGCGCCGGCAGTTGCGTTGTCCTCGGCGTACTCCACCGGATGTTGGATCGCTTTGGTACCCCCGGCGATCAGTCCGACCACCAGACCCGGCGGCGTGCCGAACGTTGGCGGGCACTCGCTCGCGTCGAGCACACCCAGCCGACCGGCCGTTCCGGCGCCCACATACAAAAGGCGACCATCGCGCTGGAGTCGCTCCGCAACGGCGTCGACCGTTTGGACAATCGCGGGACTGGCCGCTTCAACGGCAGCGTGCACCCCTGCAGTGTGTGCCAGCATGGCGGCCACGAGTTCCTCGGTGCCCAGGATGTCCAGGTTCTCCAGGCCCTCGGCGGTGGCTTCGGTCTGTAATCCGGCGAGTTCCGTGCGCAGGCCCGCAAGTTTGTCGGCGTCAGTCGGGCCAGTTTGTTCCGTCACGGTGGATGTACCTTTCCTGGATGAGCCCGCGGCGCGTCGCAGCGAGGGCAGCACCGTCCAAGCCATCGCCCAGCGGGACCACCACCTCAATCCCAGCCGAAGCGAGGGACTTGCGCAAGAGCGCCGCGAAGAAGTCCGATCCCACCACTCCGCCCAGCAGCGCCACACGCTGTTTATTGCCCGCACCGTCGCTGGCGGCTCTTTGCACTGTCGCCGTCAGGATGCCGCACGCCTCACCAACGATGTTAAGTGCGACGGCGTCACCCGCCTCCGCTGCCTGCAGAACCAGCGGCGCGAAACGGGCCATCGCCCTGTAGGGGTTTTCTTGTTCGGCAAGCCATCCCGGGAGCATTTCCGGGGACTCGACCAGAGGGCCAGCCGCGGCCGACAACGATGTGGCCGGGCCGCCGTCGTGCGCTTCGAGAACTGCCTGAAGACCCTGCTGGCCTATCCAACGGCCGCTGCCGCGATCGCCGAGGTAGGGACCCCAGCCGTCGGCCCGGTGGAGGACCCCCAACTCGTCGAAGCGGAAAGCGACGGCACCGGTGCCCACGATCAACGCGGTTCCGGGGGCGCCCTGGAGCGCGCCGAGTTGGGCGGCGGTGGCATCGGAGAGGACCGCTGCCGGGACGCCGAAACGTTGGGACAACATGGTGGCGAGCTCCTGTGACTTCTGTGCAGAGGCTTCGACGCCGGCCACGGCAGCCCCGATGCCTGTGACCGTGGTGAGGGGGAGGCCCGGCGGGAGCAGTGCAACGGTCTCAAGCAGGAGATCGAACGCGAGGGTGGGGCCGTTGTCCACATGCACTCCCGGGAAGCCGTGCTGGTCCGCGGCGCCCAGCAACTCCGAACCGCGGCGCAACTCCACGCGGCACCGGCTCTTCCCTACATCGGCAACAAGAACGACATCCTGGGGGTCTTCCATGGCACAACCCTATGTTGCGGGGCCTGCTTTGCAGGGTTTGGGGCGCGCTTAGCGTGCAGAGTGGGCCTCGCAGTGCGCGCGCTCTCCGTTGTGAGGCCTGCTTTGCAGGGTATGGGCCGCGCTTGGCGTGCAGAGTGGGCCTCGCAGTGCTTGGGCTCTCCGTTGCGGGGCCTGATCTGCAGGGTTTGGGTCGCGCTGAGCGTGCAGAGTGGGCCTCGCAACGGGGGCGCGATTTCTGTGGAGGAACAGTCACAGCGCCCCTCAGGGCCAAATCTGTGGATAACAGAACGCCGCTGACCGATTCCGGCAAGCATGGTCCAATGCGAAAACCCATGCCTCTGCCGTCGGAGATCGACCCGGCAGGCTTCCTTGTCAGAGATGCGTACGCGGCTGGCGTGCCACGCGGGAGGCTTCAGTCGGCAGGCCTGGTCACACCCAGCCGGGGCATCAGGCTTAATCGAAGCGATAGTCCCAATGTGGCGCTACTCGCACGGCTGCACACGGCCGTCACGCCCAGATGTGCGGTCAGCCATGTGACTTCTGCGCTCCTCTGGTCGATCCCGCTTCCGATATATCTGGAGGAAGAGGGCAACAACGGCGTTATTCATGTGACGCGACGACACGAGATTGGCAGGGTAAAGCGACGCGGTGTGGTGGGTCATCGGGCTCCGCTCTTGGCCAAGGATGTTCGTGTAGTGAACGGGGTCCAGCTGACGTCGCCCGAGTGGACCTGGTTGGATTTGGCCCGGCATATGGGGCGGTCTTCCCTGGTGGCTGCCGGCGACTTTTTGTTGGCTCGGGGGAATCCGTTGTCCTCGATCGAGGCGATCCAGGAAGTCATCGACCGGCGACCGAAGGTCAAGGGAATCAGGATGGCCCGGGAGATACTGCCGTTGCTCCGCGTTGGGGTCGACTCGCCGCAGGAATCCCGGCTGCGGTTGAAAATCGTCGACGCCGGTCTGCCGGAGCCAGCAGTCACGCAACCCGTCTTCGATGAACACGGGCGGTATGTATCCACGCCGGACCTCCAGTACATGGAGTACAAAATCGCCATGGAGTATGAGGGGGACCATCATCGCTCCGACCCCGTGCAGTGGGGAAAAGACATCGAACGTGACGACCGGCTTCGAGCTATGGGCTGGATCGTGCTCAGGTTCTCCGATGTCCAGATGAAAGGTGGATGGGCCAACGCCGAACGTAAGGTGCGCGATGCGTTGGTGTCGCGCGGGTGGCGAGGCCCGGCGTCGTAATTCTCTCGCGGGGGTTGCCCTGCGGAGTGGGCCTCGCAACGCAAGGGCCCCAGCTTGTGGGGCCTGGTGTGCACGGAATGGGGCGGGGTAACCCTGCGGAGTGGGCCTCGCAACGCAGGGGCTCCGACTTGTGGGGCCTGGTGTGCAGGGGATGGGGCGGGTTGCCCTGCGGAGTGGGCCTCGCAACGCAAGAGCCCCGACTTGTGGGGCCTGGTGTGCAGGGGATGGGGCGGGTTGCCCTGCGGAGCGGGCCTCGCAACGCAAGAGCCCCGAGGCCCCAAGGACGCAAAAACGAGCCAACGAGCGAAACGCGATAAACTCTCCGTATCCCACACCCGCGACACCACCCGCGACATCTACGCGAACTAAGACGGAGACTTTTGTGAGCTTGACGCAGCTTGACCGTGTTCCCATCCGCCGTGCACTGATCTCGGTTTACGACAAGACGGGACTGGAGGAGCTCGCGAAGGGCCTGCACGCAGCCGGCGTCGCCATTGTTTCCACCGGCTCCACCGCCAAGAAGATCGCCGCCGCAGGCATCCCGGTGAAGGAAGTCGAAGAAGTCACCGGCTCCCCGGAAATGCTGGACGGCCGCGTCAAGACCCTGCACCCGCGCGTGCACGGCGGCATCCTGGCCGACCGTCGCGTCCCGGCGCACATGGAAACCCTCGCAGGCATGGAGATCGAAACCTTCGACCTCGTGGTGGTGAACCTGTACCCGTTCGTCGAGACCGTGAAGTCCGGCGCAGCGCAGGACGACGTTGTTGAGCAGATCGACATCGGAGGCCCCGCGATGGTGCGTTCGGCAGCGAAGAACCACGCCGCCGTCGCCATTGTCACGGACCCCAACTTCTACGGCGCAGTAGTCGATGCCGCAGCTCACGGGGGCTTCGACCTGAACACCCGTCGCCGCCTGGCTGCCAAGGCCTTCGCGCACACGGCCAGCTACGACAATGCTGTTGCTTCCTGGACTGCCAGCCAGTTCCTGGACGAAGACGGGGATGGCATCATCGACTGGCCCGCCTACGCCGGCCTCGCGCTGGAGCGTTCCGAGGTCCTCCGCTACGGCGAAAACCCGCACCAGCAGGCCGCACTGTACGTGGACAAGGCTGCCCCCGCCGGCATCGCCCAGGCCGACCAGCTGCACGGCAAGGCCATGAGCTACAACAACTTCGTCGACGCCGATGCCGCCCTCCGCGCTGCCTTCGACTTCGCTGAGCCAGCCGTCGCGATCATCAAGCACGCCAACCCGTGTGGCGTAGCTGTTGGTTCCGCCGACGCTGCAGACCCCATCGCCGACGCCCACGCCAAGGCCCACGCCTGCGACCCCGTCTCCGCTTTCGGCGGCGTCATCGCAGCGAACCGCACGGTTACTGCCGGCATGGCTCGCACGGTCGCGGACATCTTCACTGAGGTTGTCATCGCCCCGGACTTCGAGCCCGAAGCCGTGGAGATCCTCTCCAAGAAGAAGAACATCCGCCTGCTCGCCCTGCCTGAAGGCTACGGCCGCTACCCGTCCGAGATGCGCCAGGTTTCCGGCGGTGTCCTGGTCCAGATGTCCGACAAGGTTGACGCCGACGGCGACAACCCCGCCAACTGGACCCTCGCCGCTGGCGAAGCTGCCGACGAGGCAACCCTCGCGGACCTCGCCTTCGCCTGGACCGCCTGCCGCGCAGCCAAGTCCAACGCCATCCTGCTCGCGAACCACGGCGCCGCAGTGGGCATCGGCATGGGCCAGGTCAACCGCCTGGATTCCTGCCGACTGGCCGTCGAGCGCGCCAACACGCTGGGCGTTTCGGTGGAGTCCGACGTCGAAGGTGCTGGCGGCGCGTCCAACGCCAGCGGTGCCGACGCACCTGAGCGCGCACGCGGTGCCGTTGCGGCATCGGATGCGTTCTTCCCGTTTGCCGACGGCCTGGAGATCCTGATCAACGCTGGTGTCCGCGCAGTCGTCCAGCCGGGCGGTTCCGTCCGTGACGAGGAAGTCATCGCCGCAGCCAACGCTGCCGGGATCACCATGTACTTCACCGGCGCACGCCACTTCTTCCACTAGGACACCAGGCGCCTGGCGCGCCTGAAAAGCAGCACAACGCAACGGCGGCCGCCCCCGGAAGGGGACGGCCGCCGTCGTACTTAACAGGGACTTGCTAATTCGGTTACGAAGCCGCCGCGGTGTTGTAGGTGGACTGGATCACGGTGCCCCAGTAGGGGCCGTACATGGTGGTGGAGTTGCTGCCATAGCCGTAGCTGTTGATGGAGTTCTGGTAGCCGGTGGAGCTGTTGCCGATGAACCACGGACCGCCCGAGGAGCCACCGGTCATGTTGCAGGGGATTCCCTGGGTTGCGAACTGCGGGTTGTAGGGGTCGTTGGTGGCGGTTCCGGAGCAGCTCTTGAGCGATTCGCCGTTGAACGGGGAGGCGGCCGGGTAGCCGAAGGACTTGTAGCTCAGGCCACGTGCGGCGTTGAACTGGACGCCGGAGGAGCCCACGACGTCGGCGAGCTTCTGGCCGTTGAGGGTGTTCATGACGGCGAACGCGGTGTCGTACTGCATGTTGCCGTTGGAGGCCCACTGGGTGGGGGAGTACAGCGCCTTTGCCGTCCACTTCCCGTAAGGTGCTGCGCCGTTGAGGTATGCCGGTACGAACACGAAGTTGGTGGCGTAAGCGCCGGGTCCTTCGTTGACGCAGTGGCCGGCGGTGGAGACGGTGCTCTTGTTTGCCGCGGTCACGGAGTTGCCGGAGCAGACGTAGTTGGCGCCGCCCAGGGTGAAGAAGATCTTGCCGATGTGCTTGACCGGTGTTTCGCTCTGGTTGACCTTCAGGTTGATGGCCTTGGAGTCGGTGGCGGCCTGTTGGCCTTCGATGCTGCTGATGGCGCCCGGGGCTTCGGTGACCGGGGCTTTGCCGAGGTTGAGGAGCTTTCCGCGGTCCAGTGCTTTGGCCGCGAGGATGTCGCCGGATTTGGCGTTCTTCATGCGTTCCGGCGTCCAGTAGTCTGCAGCGCCGGCGTCGGACGCTGCATGGCTGCTGACCGCAGCGCCGCTGGTGTCTGTGGTGTTGACCGGTGCCGCGTTTGCACTGGTGGTTCCAACCAGCGCCAGGATCGCGGCAGCAGACAGACTCAGCAGGCTTGTGGCCAGGGTCTTGGTTTTCGTCACGTTGTTCCTACCTATCGAGGGAGTGAGGCGGCCAGTGATGGCGACCGCCGACTGACGGAATCGAAGGTATCGCGCGTATGACAAGTTTGTAAAGAGATGTTTCAGAGTTTGTGATATTTTGCTGTCACTTCTTGTCGTGCTACTGGAGGGGGCGTACGACGGCGGTCGGCAGCGGCGGCGGTCAGGTCGCCGTCGGGCGTAAATCGCTTTCCCGGGCGGTAACGCGCAGAGTGATCCCGGACACGAAGAGCCGCCAAAACGGTCTGCTCGGGTAAGTTAGAGATGTTGAAATCTGCAGACTTTCAGGGAGAACCCCGCCAATGGCCAAGATTATCTATACCCACACAGACGAAGCGCCGATGCTGGCAACCTACTCATTCCTGCCGATTGTGGAAGCGTATGCCTCGACCGCAGGTGTAGAGGTGGAGACCCGCGATATTTCGCTGGCCGGCCGCATCATCGCCGTTTTCGGCGATTTCCTGACCGAAGAGCAGCGCACCGGCAACGCCCTTGCTGAACTTGGTGAACTGGCAAAGCAGCCGGAAGCCAACATCATCAAGCTGCCCAACATCAGTGCCTCCGTGCCGCAGCTCAAGGCTGCCATCGCCGAACTCCAGGCCCAGGGCTACGCCCTTCCGGACTACCCGGACAACCCTTCCTCGGACACCGAGACGGACATCCGCTCGCGCTACGACAAGATCAAGGGCTCCGCAGTGAACCCGGTACTGCGCGAAGGCAACTCCGACCGCCGCGCGCCGCTGTCGGTGAAGAACTACGCCCGCCAGAACCCGCACTCCATGGGTGCCTGGAGCTCCGATTCCAAGACCAACGTCGCCACGATGGGCGAGAATGACTTCCGCTCCAACGAGAAGTCCGTTGTCCTGGACAAGGATGACTCCCTCACCATCCAGCTCGTCCGTGAAGACGGCTCCGTCAAGGTCCTGAAGAAGGACTTCCCGGTCCTGGCCGGCGAAATCGTGGACGGCACCGTCCTGCGCGCAGCAGCATTGGACGAATTCCTCAAAGCACAGGTTGCCCGCGCCAAGGAAGAGGGCATCCTCTTCTCCGCCCACCTGAAGGCAACCATGATGAAGGTCTCCGACCCCATCATCTTCGGCCACGTGGTCAAGGCTTACTTCTCCGAGCTGTTCGACACCTACGGCAAGCAGCTCGCTGCCGCCGGCATCAGCCCCAACAACGGCCTGGCCGCCATCCTCAACGGTCTCGAAGACCTCCCGGAAGACGTCCGCGAAGGCGTGAAGGCTGCCATCACCAAGGGCCTCGAAGATGGTCCGGCGCTGGCCATGGTGGACTCCGACAAGGGCATCACCAGCCTGCACGTCCCTTCCGACATCATCGTGGACGCTTCCATGCCCGCCATGATCCGCTCGTCCGGCCACATGTGGGGCCCGGACGGCAAGGAAGCCGACACCCTGGCCGTCCTTCCGGACAGCTCCTACGCCGGTGTCTACCAGGTTGTCCTGGATGACTGCCGCGCCAACGGTGCGTTTGATCCCACCACCATGGGCACCGTCCCCAACGTGGGCCTCATGGCGCAGGCCGCCGAAGAATACGGCAGCCACGACAAGACCTTCGAAATCGAGGTTCCGGGCACGGTCCAGCTGGTCAACAGCGCCGGCAAGGTCCTCATCGAGCACGAAGTCTCCCCGGGCGACATCTGGCGCGCCTGCCAGACCAAGGATGTCCCGGTCCGCGACTGGGTCAAGCTGGCTGTCACCCGTGCCCGCGCGTCCCAGACCCCGGCCGTGTTCTGGCTGGACAAGACCCGTGCGCACGACGCCAACCTGATCGCCAAGGTTGACGAGTACCTCAAGGAACACGACACCGAGGGCCTGCAGATCGAGATCCTCTCCCCGGTTGAGGCCACGGCCTTCACCTTGGAGCGCATCCGCAAGGGTGAGGACACCATCTCCGTCACGGGCAACGTCCTCCGCGACTACCTCACGGACTTGTTCCCGATCCTTGAGCTCGGTACCAGCGCCAAGATGCTCTCCATCGTTCCGCTGATCAACGGTGGCGGCCTGTTCGAGACCGGCGCCGGTGGCTCCGCTCCCAAGCACGTCCAGCAGTTGGTCAAGGAAAACCACCTCCGTTGGGACAGCCTGGGCGAGTTCCTTGCCCTGGCCGTGAGCTTCGAGCACCTTGCCACCACCACGGGCAACGCCCGCGCACAGGTTCTCGCTGACACGCTGGACCGCGCCACGGGTACGTTCCTGCTGGAAAACAAGTCCCCGCGCCGCAGCGTCGGCGAGCTGGACAACCGCGGAAGCCACTACTACCTGGCCACTTACTGGGCCCAGGAACTGGCCAAGCAGACCGAGGACGCAGAGCTGGCCAAGGACTTCGCGGCAATCGCTGAAGCCCTGACCACCAACGAGGACACCATTGTTGGCGAGTTGGCCGCAGTACAGGGTCCCGGCCTCGACCTGGGCGGTTACTACCGTCCGGACGCTGCCAAGGCCGCTGAAATCATGCGCCCGTCGGCTACGTTCAACAAGGTCCTCGCGACCCTGGGCTAAGCCACGCAAAAAGACCCCGCAAGCATCATCATGCTTGCGGGGTCTTTTCGCGTCCGCCGCCGGGTTTACTCCTAGCGGTCGGCGAGGAACCGCGCGGGTGCCGTCCCGCCGTCGACGATGTCCTTCAACACCCGGCCAATAGCCGGCGTGAACTTGAAGCCGTGGCCCGAGAAACCGGCGCCCACCACCAGCGGACCGAAGCGGTCCAGCACGAAGTCTTCGGTGGGGGTGGTGGTGTACGTGCAGCTGATGGGAACCGCGGTGGCAGGGTCGACGCCGGGAAGCCACTCTTCTGCGTAGCGCACCAAGGCTTCGAGCTGCTGGGGGATGGGCTCGAACGTGCGCTCATCGGGGTCCATGACGGGGCCGACACCATGCCAGCCCGCCTTGACGCCTTCGCCGGGGGTGAGCATGCCGTACACGGGGCTGAACCAGTATTCGTAGAGCTCATTGTTGGGATCCGGGTCCGGGTTGTGGTTGAAGCTGGGCCAGACCAGGGTGTTGTCCGTCGGGGTGAAATGGGCGGGTTGCTCCTGGGTGACCACCAGTGCAGGGAGTTTGGCGTGGTCCTTGATGACTTTGGGGGTCCATGCCCCGGCCGTGACCACCACCCGGTTGGCCCTGTATTCGGTTTCTTCGGTCACCACAACCACCGATTCGGCGCCGTCCACGCGGATGTCCCGGACCGGCGTCGAGTATTTGAAAACGGCGCCGTGTGCTTCGGCGGATTGCCGCAGCGCCACCAAGGCATCGGCAGAGCGTATCCGCCCCGACCCGGGCACGAAGAGGACGTCGGTGGCGAAGTTCATGCCTTGCCAGCGATTGGCGGCGTCGTCCGCGGAAATGAAATAGCTCTCGATGCCGCGTTCCTGGTGGGCTTCGCGGATTACCTCCAGCTTGGGGATGTTGCCGTGGTTCGCAAGCCCCACCAGGTCCAGCAGCGGGGCGCCGTACTCCGCTGCAAGTTCGTCCCAGAGGGTCTTGGATTCAGCCAGGAGGTCCAGGTAGTCGGCCTCGGCGTAGGCGGTGTTGAAGTTGCGGGTTGCGCCGTGGGACGCGCCGATGTGGTGGCCGGCCTCGAACCGTTCCAGGAGGACCACCGAGTGTCCGGAACGGGACAGTTGCCACGCGGCAGCCGATCCCATGGCTCCTCCACCAACAACTACAACGTCTACCTGCATTCCCGCTCCGTCCGTCACTCACCACAAAACCATGCCCAAGCGTGGGCCTCGTTCCATTCTGCCCCTACTCACCCAACTGGGTAGCAGCAGAGCGCGTTTTGAGAGCTGAAAACGCGCTCTGCTGCCACTCAGTTGGGTGGGGCGGGGTTTGCTTGGTTGGCGCCTTGGCCGAGGACATGGAAGATTGGTAGGCGTGAAATTCCTTCACCCCTCTCCCCAGTCATCCTCCCGCGGCGTCACCATCCTGCGCGTGGTGTTTGGTGCGCTCATGGTGGTCCACGGCCTGCAGAAGCTCATGGCCGGACACGCAGCTTTCGCCGCGTCCGTGGCCGCCATGGGTGTCCAGAAGCCCGAACTCATCGCCTGGTTGGTCATCGCCGGAGAACTCGGCCTTGGCACGTTGCTGGTCCTGGGTGCGCTGACCCGGGTGGCCGGGTTCCTCGCTGCGATCCTGTTCGCGTCGATCTGGTTCGTGACGGAGGCGGGCAAACCGCTGCTGACCGACGCGTCCGGCGTGACGGCCGAACTCCTGATCATCTATTTCGCGATCTCGGTGGCGTTCGTGTTCCTGGGTCCCGGCGCGCTCTCCCTGGACCGTAAATTAGCGCGTCAGCCGACGCGGGGTCGTTAACGCACCCGGGTTAAATCACGACGGCGGCAGTCACCCGCGCGGGCAGTCACCGTGCGTCGTTCGGGTAGCGGATGCCCAGCTGTGAGCGCACCCCGTCGAAAAGGCGCATGACGTTGACCGAGTCTTCCAGCGGCATGACAGGGCTTTCCGTGAGGCCCTGCTGCACGCATCGCGTTACTTCGCGGAGCTCGTACGTGTAGCCGATGCCCACCACATCAAAGTGCTCGTGCCGCGGCTCGTCCCAACCGACCTTGACCAGCAGTTCACGCGGGTTATTCACCGAACCGACGGTCTGCAGGAAGCCCAATCCGCCGGCAACAGTGGCGGTGCGGGGCCCGTGGGCCATCAGGGACGACGTCAGTTGCGCCTGCGCACCGTCGGCGTACCCGAGCGTCAGGGCGTTCTGGGTGTCCACGCCATCCTCGTTCAGCGACCCGACGGCGGTGACCGACTGCGGGAAGCCCAGCGTGCCAAGTGCCCAGAGCAGGGGATAGACGGTGATGTCCAGGAGCGCCCCGCCGCCATCGTTGAGGGCCCAGATGCGGGCGGTCGGATCGTAGGGTGCCGGGAACCCCAGATCTGCGCTGACCCACTGGATGTCCCCAAGCTCGCCGGAGGCGGCGATCTCGAAGGCGCGTTGCATGCTCGGGAGGAAGCGGCTCCAGACTGCCTCCATGAAGAACACGTTGTTTTCCCGGGCCAGCTTCACCAGTTCGGACGCTTCGCGGGCGTTGATGGTCAGGGCCTTCTCGCAGAGGACGTGCTTGCTGGCCCGGAGCGCGGCCGAGGCGATTTGGAAGTGCTGGGCATGCGGAGTGGCGATGTACACCACATCCACTGCGGGGTCGGCGAACAACCGCTGGTAGCCGGTAACACCGCCGTCGTCACCGTAACCCTTGGCGAAGCCGAGCGCACCGGCGAACGTATCCGCCGCCGCTTGGGTCCGTGAACTTACTGCGTACAGCTCAGCGTCTTCCAGCAGCGCCAGGTCCTGGGACACGCTGTTGGCGATGTTGCCCGTGGACACCACACCCCACCGCAATGGACGGCCTGTAGCTGCCTGTGGATCCTGGTTGGTTTGCTCGAACAGCCACGGCCTGGCTATGGGGAGAGTCATGCGATTCATCCTCTCATTCAGGGCGAGGGTTGGCGGCTAAGCCAATGGGGTGCCGCACCCTTTCGCGCCGTCCGCCCCCGTAACCTCTGGTGCACGGGGCGGGAACGGGTGCGCCCGCGGGGAACGTGGGGTGCGTCCGGCGGGAACGGGTGCGCTCGCACGATGCAGGGCGGGGCTCGGACTTGGAGTGTGCGGGGTTTGGAGTGTGCGGGGTTTCGTGTGTGCGTGGGTTCGTGTGTGCGGGTGCCGCACCCTTTCGCGCCCCTCGCCCCCGTAACCTCTGGTGCGCTCCGCGGGAACGGGTGCGCCCGCGGGGAACGTGAGGTGCGCCCGGCGGAAACGGGTGCGCACGCGGGGAACGTGGGGTGCGCTCGGCGGGAACGGGTGCGCTCGCGGGGAATGTGGGGTGCGCCCGGCGGGAACGGGTGCACCAGTCCGGGACGATCGCGACACGGTAAGCCTTCTGTCAAGTCACACGAATGCCCGGCGACGCGAATTTCCTCGCCTAGGCTTAGGCCATCATCCCTCGCAGAGGTTCTGTGGGGAGTTACCGAAATGGAGCAGGGATGGGTATTTTTCGGCGCGTCATTTTGCCGGTTGCCTGGTTGGCCGTATTCGCGATTATCGCGGTGGCCTTGGTCAAGATCGCTTTTGTTGATGGCATGGAGTCTGCGGCATCCGAGCCGGCACCGCTGGCCCAAGTGGACATTCCGGTGGTCCCGGCCACGCGGGCCACGGTCACTAACACCGTACAGATCAAGGGCACAGTCCAGAGCGACGCAGCCGACACCGTCCGCAGCACCTCGGCCGGTAAAGTCATCAAGGTCTTCGTTGATCAGGGTGCCACCGTTGCCAAGGGCGACGCACTGTTCCAGGTCAAGGCCGAGCGGGCCGTCAACGCCGCCCCTTCCAAGGACGGTACCCCGCCGAAGCCGGTCTACGACTACTTGGACATCCTGGCTCCCAGCGCAGGAACCCTGCAGTCACTCTCCACGCTCATCGACCAGCAAGTGACCGTTGGTGAGTCCGTGGGCAAGATCGATCCCGGCACCTACACCGTGGCGGGTTCAGTGACCGCTGCCCAGCAGTACCGGCTCCTCGGCAAGCCCGGTCCGGCAGAAATCGCCTTGGTGGGCGGCCCGGCGCCGTTCCAGTGCACCGAAGTGACGCTCAAGAACAACGCGTCCGACGACGGCGGCACCGGCTCGGGCGGTTCCGTCGCCAGCGGTGGAGGTGCTGGAATGGGGGTGGGCATGGCTGTTGCCGGCCCGGGCGCGCCGAGCCAACCCGAGGAGGGCGGCACTCCGACGGGAACGCTGAGCTGTGCCGTCCCGTCCGGCCAACAGGTCTTCGCTGGCCTGGGAGCCACCATGACAGTCAGCGCGGGCGTCGCGCCGGATGTGGTCACTGTCCCGTTGACCTCGGTCAAGGGAAGCGTGAAGGACGGGATCGTCTGGATCGCAGGGCCGGCTGGGGCAGGGGCCGCACCCGAGCAGCGCACGGTCCAGTTGGGGCTAAATGACGGCTCGGTGGTGGAAGTGACCTCGGGGCTGGCCGAAGGCGAGCAGGTTCTTGAATTCGTACCCGGCGCGCCGGCTGTCCAAGGGCCTATGGGTCCGGGGCAGGTTGCCGTGGCCCCGGCGGGTTAGCGGCAATGGAACAACTCAAGGAAACACTCGTCAGCCTCAGGTCGGTCACCCGGTCCGTCACCTTGCCGGATGAACAACAACTTCACATCCTCAAGGGCATCGACTTGGAGGTCCACAGCGGAGACCACACAGCGATCGTGGGTCGTTCAGGGTGCGGCAAATCCACCTTGCTCAACCTTCTGGGCCTGTTGGACGTTCCGACGTCGGGGGAGTTGGAGTTCCTGGGCCAGCCCGCTGACCGTTTGGGCAACAACGCCCGCGCCCGCCTCCGGGGATCAACCGTAGGTTTCGTGTTCCAGCAGTTCAACCTGCTGCCGGGGCGTACCGCGTTGGACAACGTGATCACGCCGCTGTTCTACGCCAAAGGACGGGAGTTCTGGCGTCGACGGGAACTGGCCATGGACATGCTGGACCGGGTGGGTCTCGCGGCCCGTGCCAACACCATGCCCAACATGCTCTCCGGCGGTGAGCAGCAGCGCGTTGCCATTGCTCGGGCCTTGGTCCGCCGGCCCCGGCTCATCCTTGCCGACGAGCCGACGGGTGCCCTGGACGTTGAGACCGGTCAGTCGGTCATGGCGCTGCTGGACACCGTCGCCACGGAAACCGCCGCGGCCCTGGTCACCATCACCCACGACACCAACGTGGCAGCGCTGGCCCGGGCTTGCTATCGCCTGGATGCAGGGGTTCTCAGCCCGCTCACGCTCGCTGAAGCGGGGGTGTCCGCATGACGGGCCTCGTCTCCACGTTGGTTGAAGCGTGGCAGGAACTCCGGATCAACAAGGTAAGAATCCTTCTGGCACTCATGGGTGTTGCCCTGTCCGTAGCTGCCCTGACCTCCGTGGTGGGCGTGGGAAACCTGGCCCGCGAAGGCTACAAAGTGCAGTCCGAGCGCAACGGGGGAAGGGTTGCCACGCTGGCCCTGAGCGTCAACGGCCCCACCCCGCCGGACCCGGCAAAGATCGAAAAGGTGTACCAGGGGATCCAGCAGCGCTACGGCATCACCACCTCCACCCACATGGGCCAGACCCAGGCCGGGTTCCAGTTTCCCCGCGGAGTGACCCCGGTGAGCATGACCATCGTGGACATCGGCTATGGCACCATCCACCGCGTCCCGCTCCTGCAAGGAAGCTGGTTCGCTGCCGATGACGGCCAAAGGCTGGCCCCCGCCGTCGTGGTTTCCGAAGCGTTCTACAACCAAGCGGGCAGGCCCAACCTGACCACCCACCCCACAGTCACCATTCCAGGGGACCAGCCGGCAACGGCCGTGATCATCGGAGTGGTGCCCGACGTCTATCCGGACATGCCACCTGCGGCGTTCATCCTGACCGAAGGCGCGGCCATGACGGGCATGCAACCGCAAATGTCGGAGTTCAAACTATGGGTGGGCGAGGAACAAGCGGACACCCTCATGGGAGCAATCACCGCCGACCTCCAAGGACAGTTCCCCGGCTACTACGCCCAAGCCAACCGGGTTGACTACGCGGCCTGGGGCGACCCGTTGGCTCCCGTGCAGTTGGTGGTGGGCGGAGTTGCCGGGCTGGTGCTGCTGCTTGGCGCGGTGGGCATGCTGAACATCTCCATGGTCACCGTTCGTTACCGGGTGCGGGAAATCGGCATCCGGCGCAGCTTCGGAGCGACATCGGGCCGCATCTTCGTTGGCGTCATGATGGAATCCGTGGTGGCCACCGCTGTTGCGGGGATCGCCGGAGTGATGCTCGCCGTCGCGGTGGTCAAACACCCCTGGATCGAATCGAAGGTGGCGCCGGGACTCACCGAATATCCGGCCTTTCCCATCGACGCAGCACTGCTGGGGTTCGGTGCCGCCGTCCTTGTGGGCGCACTCGCCGGAGCAATTCCTGCCCTGGTGGCGGTGCGCGTCAAGGTTATCGACGCGATCCGCTTCTAGCCTCCTCCGTGAGCCGACCCTGCTGAAGCCGGAAGCAGCGTTCGGTCTTCTGTGCCAGGCTGCGGTCGTGGGTAACCACCAGGATGGTGGTGTTGTGGTCGCGGCTCAGTGAGCTGAGGAGTTCGATGATGTGCTCACCGGTTTGCTCATCAAGGTTTCCGGTGGGCTCATCGGCGAGGATCAGCTTGGGTTCGTTGGCCAGCGCCCGCGCAATGGCCACGCGCTGCTGCTCGCCGCCGGAGAGCCTGTTGGTCCTGCGCGACTGCTTCTCCGGATCCAGTTGAACCTGCTCCAGCAGCTCCTTGGCCCGCTGCAAACGGGCCGACTTTCGGACACCGGCGAACTCCATGGGCAGCATGACGTTGTCCACGGCGCTGAGGTTGGGGATCAGGTTGAACTGCTGGAACACAAAACCGATGTCCCGGCGACGGTACTCGGTCAGTTTGCCGTCCGGTAGGCCCGCCAGGCTGACGCCGTCCACGACGACGTCTCCCGAAGTGGGCTTGTCCAGCGCGCCGAGGAGGGACAACAGTGTGCTCTTGCCGCTGCCGCTCTTGCCGACGATGGATGCTAGCGAACCCTTTTCAAGTTCGAAGCTCACGCCGTTGACCGGCTTGATGGTCCGGTCGCCGGACTTGAACTGACGGACCAAGTCCTTGACTACAATCACGGCTATTCTCCTCGGAGTACTTCGATGGGACGGATGCGGGCGGTCAGCAGGGCAGGGACCAGGGCGCCGATGATTGCCACGGCGAACACAGCTGCAATGCCGGCAGCGAGGACGCCGGGGGAGACGCTTGCCGTAACGGAGGTCAGCAACTGGGATGCGCCGCCGAACGGACCGCCCTGCCCGCCGCGCGGGAACCCGCCACCGGGCACTGCACCGTTCGGTACGGCTCCGGCGAGCCCGCCGCCGCGCTGGGTGGTGGTGGCCGCCGTCGTGGTTGTGTTGGAACTGATCAGCGCGGAAGCGATGCCGCCGCTGGCCAGTGAAGCAATGACGGCACCCACCACGCTGCCAAGGGCCACAAGCACCAGGGACTCCAGTACGAACTGCAGGCCGATGGTCCGGTTCGGGGCGCCGATCGCCTTGAGGACGCCGATCTCGCGGCGGCGCTCGCGGACCAGCATCACCATGATGAGCAGGATGATAATTCCAGCTGTCGCCAGGGCGGCAATGAAGGCGATCAGTGAGATGTTCTTGACGCTGTCCAGGGAGCTGACGGCTGTTTCGAGGTTGCGTTGGCCCTGGGTGACGTCCGCTTTGTCCGTGCCCAGTGCGTTTTGGACGGCGGTCTTGGTGCTGTCCACGTTCTCCATGCTGTTGACCGTGACGATCATGGTGGAGAGTTCATCCGGGGTTCCGGCCAGCGCCTGGGCTTCGGGCAGCGTCACGTAGACGGCGTTGTTGCCGAACGTGGTGCCTGCGTCGAAGATGCCAGCGACGGTGAACGTTTTGTCCTGGACAGTGAAGGTTGAGCCCACGGTGAGGTTGTTCTTCTGGGCCAGGGAGGTGCCCACCAATGCGGTGGCTGCTGCTGTGCTGTAGTCGCCCAGGCCGGTTCCGCTGGTCAGGTTCAAGGCCTTGCCGGTGGTGTCCACCTCGGCGCCGATACCAGTTGCCGTGATGGGCAAGGTGCGGGTCGGCTGGGTGGTGGTACCGCTAGTGCCTGTTGTTCCGGTGGAACTGTTGCGGGTGCCCAAAGTACCGGCGTCGACGGCGGCCGTCAGGTTGGTACTCACTGTTGCCTGCTGCCCGCCCGGACCGAACCCGCCACCCGGGCCGGCCTGCTGGGTGGTGCCGGTGGTCGCTCCGGTGCTTCCCGTCGTCGTGCCCGCGGTCTGGAGCCGCAGCGCCTTGGTTCCCACAACTGATGTCACGTTGGCGACCGATGCCGCGGTCTGGGCTTCCGCCGTCGTGAGTGGTTCACCGCCGCCTTCGAAGCCCTGGCCCCCTGCCGGGTTGACGGTAAGGGTGGTGCCCACGGAGGCGTTGAGCTCCTGGACCTTGGCACCCACGGCCTGATTGGCCACGAGCATGGCCAACGCCAAGCCGATGGCTACGGCCAGGACGGCAACAACCGCCGCCGTTCTGATCTTGTTGCGGAAGGCATTGCCTACGCTTCGGGCAAGGACGCTCACGTTTCTCCTCTGGACCTGCAGATTGTCCGGCCCGCTCGAGCGCGGGCCGCAGGTCCAACATTGCTGAGCGCTGCTGTGCGGCGCACCAGCCGAAGCTATGCGTGGGCTGTGAAAGCGTGGGCGTTGAAAGCGTGGGCTGCCAAAGCAAAAGCCCGGCCCGCCTGTGTGGCGGACCGGGCTTGCTGTGTTGCGGTGTTACTTGGTGATCGGGCCCAATACCGGATCGTCAACGTAAGCGGTCTTGACGTTCTCCTTGGTCACGATCTGTGGCGGCAGGAGGAAGGCCGGGACGGTCTTGACGCCGTTGTTGTAGGAGTCCTTGTCGTTGATCTCCAGCTGCTTACCTGCCTGGAGGTCCTTCACCATGGTGATGGCGTGCTCAACGAGCTTGCGGGTGTCCTTGTTGATGGTGGAGTACTGCTCACCAGCCATGATCGACTTGACGGACTCAACCTCGGAGTCCTGGCCGGTGACAACCGGGAGCGGCTTGCCGGCGGCCTTGACGGACGTCAGCACTGCACGGGCCAGGGTGTCGTTCGGGGACAGGACGCCGTCCAGTGAAGCGGTGCCGTAGCTGCCGGTGAGCAGCGTATCAGCGCGACGCTGGGCGTTTTCAGCCTTCCAACCCTGGGTAACAGCCTGCTCGAACGAGGTCTGGCCGGAAACTACCTTGAGGGTGCCGTCGTCGATCTTCGGCTTCAGGACGCTCATGGCGCCGTCGAAGAAGACCTTCGCGTTGGCATCGTCGGGGGAACCGGCGAAGAGCTCAATGTTGTACGGGCCGGAGGGCTTCTTGGCCTTCATGCCGTCCAGCAGGGCCTGGCCCTGGAGGACACCAACCTTGAAGTTGTCGTAGGCCACGTAGTAGTCCACGTTCTCGGTGTTCAGGAGCAGGCGGTCATAAGCGATGACCGTTGCGCCGGAATCCTTGGCCTGCTTGAGCTGCGTACCCAGCTGGGCGCCGTCGATGGCACCCACAATGATCACCTTGGCACCCTTGGTGACCATGGCACTGATCTGGTTCTGCTGCTCGGACACGCCGCCGTTGGCGAACTGGACGTCGGCCTTGAAGCCGGCGCCGGTGAGGCCGTCGTTGAACAGCTTCTCCGCCAGGACCCAGTTCTCACTGGTCTTCTGCGGAAGTGCGACGCCGATCAGCGAGTCCTTGGGGAACGCTTCCCCGCCAGCTGTGCTGCTGCTTGAGCCGCTGTCAGTGCGGCCGCAGGCCGTCAGCGCCAGTGCCGCGATGGCAGCGACTGCTGCTGCCTTTCCTGCTTTACCAAACATTCGCATATCTTGGTTCACTTTCTGTGTGGGTGGGGTGGAGCGAGTCGTGCGGAAACCGGTCAGGCTTCCTTGGAAATGACCTCTTTGGTGGAGGTGGCTTCGTCGGGCTTGATTTCGTTGTTGCGCTGGAAGTTCTTCATCAACATCCCGGTGATGGAGCGCTTGCCCTGGGACTTGTTGTAGACATCGAAGGCGACGGCTGCCAGGAGGACCAGGCCCTTGATGATCTGGGTGAGGTCGGCGCCAACGCCGAGGAGCTGGAGGCCGTTGTTCAGGACAGCCATCACCAGGCCACCGACGATCGAGCCGATAACCGTACCAACACCACCGGTAACGGCAGCACCACCGATGAAGACTGCGGCGATGGCATCCAGTTCCCAACCGACACCGTCGAACGGACCCGATGCGGTGGAGCGGGCTACGAAGATCATGCCGGCCAGGCCAGCCAGGATGGACATGTTCATCATGACCATGAAGTTGACCTTCTTGGACTGGACGCCGGAAAGTTCGGCTGCGTGGCGGTTGCCACCCACCGCGTAGACGTGGCGGCCGAGGACCGTCTTGTCGGCGATGAAGCCGTAGATGAGGACCAGGACAGCCAGGATCAGGCCGGGGATGGGGAAGGAGGTGCCGGGACGGCCCGTGGCGAACAAGTACGTTGCGTAGAGGATCGCGCCGCAGATCAGGACCAGCTTGGTGACCTCAACCCAGAGCTCCGGAACTTCGGCGCCAAGGGCCTTGGCGGCGGCACGGGCACGCAGGGACATGATGATCACGAAGGCGACGGCTACCAGGCCAATAAGCACTGTGAGGTTATTGAAGCCGGTGTTCGGCCCAATCTCGGGAAGGTAACCGGAACCGATGAACTGGAATTCCTTGGGGACCGGAATGGTGTTGGACTTGCCCACGAACTGGTTGAAGCCACGGAAAAGCAGCATGCCGGCCAGGGTCACGATAAAGGCAGGTATACCCACGTAGGCCACCCAGAAACCTTGCCAGGCACCGATCACCGCTCCCAGGAACAGGCCGAAGAGCACACCGACCCACCAGGGGAAGCCCCAGTCCCGCATCGCGAGAGCCACGAAGACGCCCACGAAAGCGGCTACCGAGCCTACGGAAAGATCGATGTGGCCGGCGATGATGACCAGCACCATGCCGATGGCCAGGATCAGGATGTAGGAGTTGCCGTTGAACAGGTTGATCACGTTGCCGGGGGTCAGCGTGCGTCCCTCGGTGAAGATCTGGAAGAAGACGATAAGTGCCACCAGGGCGAAGATCATGCCGAACTGGCGGGTATTGCCACCAAATAGCTTCTTGAGCGCGTTCATTGTTTTGGTCCTTGTGTCAGGAAGGGGTAAGTCTGGGCCAACGGGTCAGGCGGTCTTGCGGGCGGAAGTCATGAGTTTCATGAGGCTTTCCTGGTCTGCTTCGTTCTTGTCCAGGACGCCTGTGATGGCGCCTTCGAAGATGGTGTAAATACGGTCGGACAGGCCCAGGAGCTCAGGAAGCTCCGAGGAAATGACAATCACTCCCTTGCCCTGGTTCGCGAGCCTCTGGATGATGCCGTAAATCTCGTACTTGGCGCCCACGTCGATTCCACGGGTGGGTTCGTCCAGGATCAGGAGGTCCGGATCGGTGAACATCCACTTGGCCAGCACCACCTTTTGCTGGTTACCACCGGAAAGCTTGGCTACGCCTTCCTCAACCGAGGGGGTCTTGGTGCGCAGCGACTTGCGGTATTCCTCCGCGACGGAAAACTCCTTGCGGGTATCCACCACCGAGTAATTGCTGATCTTGTCCAGGGCCGCTGCCACAGTGGTGGTCTTGATGTCATCCAACAGGTTTAGGCCCAGGGACTTGCGGTCCTCGGTGACGTAACCGAGTCCGGCGTCGATCGCTGCCCGAACGCTGCGGAGGTTCACCGGCTTGCCATCCTTGTAGACCTGGCCCTTGATGAAGCGGCCGTAGGAGTGGCCGAACAGGGAACGGGCCAGCTCGGTCCGCCCGGCGCCCATCAGGCCAGCGAAGCCCACAATCTCGCCTCGCCGTACGTAGAAGTTGGAGCCCTTGCAGATCAGGCGGTCTTGGATTTGGGGATGTCCCACGGTCCAGTCCTTGACCTCGAAGAAGACCTCACCGATCTTGGGTTCGTGGTCCGGGAAGCGCGATTCGAGCGTCCTGCCCACCATGCCCTTGATGATGCGGTCTTCGTCCACGCCGTCGCGCTTGACGTTTAAGGTCTCGATCGACTTGCCGTCGCGGATGATGGTGATCTCATCGGCGATCTGTTCGATCTCGTTGAGCTTGTGGGAAATGATGATCGAGGTGATGCCCTTGCCCTTCAGGCCAAGGATCAGGTCCAGCAGGTGCTGCGAGTCGGACTCGTTCAGTGCCGCGGTGGGCTCATCAAGGATCAGCAGGCGTACGGACTTGTTGAGCGCCTTCGCGATTTCCACGAGCTGCTGCTTGCCGACGCCGATTTCCTTGATGGGGGTATCGGGGTCGTCCCGCAGGCCCACGCGGGCCAGCAGTTCCAGGGAACGCTTGCGCGCTTCCGCCCAGTCAATGACGCCCCATTTGGTGGGTTCGTTGCCCAGGAAGATGTTCTCCATGATGGACAGTTCGGGGATCAGTGCCAATTCCTGGTGGATGATCACGATGCCCGCTGCCTCGCTGGCGCGGATGTCCTTGAACTGCTGTGTCTGGGCCTGGTAAACGATGTCGCCCGTGTAGCTCCCGTACGGATAAACGCCGGAGAGGACCTTCATGAGGGTGGATTTCCCTGCTCCGTTTTCACCGCAGATGGCGTGGATTTCGCCGGCCATCACTCGGAGGCTCACATTCGACAAGGCCTTCACGCCCGGGAATTCCTTCGTGATCGATCGCATCTCCAAAAGGATGGGATCACCTTGCGTGTCGAGGGATGTCATCAGCCCTTACGCCTCCAATGCATGACTTCGTTGTCGGCCCCGCAAACGGCGGAGCTGTCTGATGAAAAAGTAAACTGGATCACCCGGCTTGTCGTCAAGACTTGAACGCATCATCCAGCTAACGATTTCGTTACCTGCCGGTAATACCCGCGTGTTGGAACACCAAAGCGGCTGCTCCCAAGGCCTCTGCACGTGCCCCCAGCGAGGACATGGCGAGGTGTGTTGTCTCGCCCACGACGGGCACGGCGTGCCTGACGAGGCCGCGCCGGATCGGGTCCAGCAACAGGTCGCCCAGCCCGGCAAGCGGGCCACCGACCACGATCACCTCGGGGTTGATCAGGTTGGACACGTTGCCTAAAGCGCGGCCCACGGCCAGGCCGGCGTCGTCCACCACCCGCTGTGTCGCCGAGTCGCCGGCAAGGCAATTGCGGACGATGTCCTGGGGCGTCAAGAGCGTCTCTTGGCCGCGTCCCAGCAGCTCGATCATGGTGGTTGTGGAGGCGATCGTTTCGAGGCAACCCCTGTTCCCGCACCGGCACACCAGTCCGTGCTCGTGGATGGTTGCGTGGCCGATTTCGCCGGTAATTCCCACATTGCCGTAATAGGGAAAACCGTTGAGAATCAGTCCCGCGCCGATGCCGGATCCGATCTTGAGGAACATCAGGTTGGAGACGCCACTGTGCGGTCCCCAGGTCACCTCGGACAACGCACCCAAGTTGGCGTCGTTATCAACAAACACGGGGCAATTCAGTGCTTCCTCCAGCCGGTGGAGGATGTCGATGCCCACCCATTCAGGCAGGATGGCACCTTGGGCCACGGTGCCTGTGCGCCGGTCGATTGGCCCGGGAATCCCGGCGCCCGCTCCCACCACTGCGGTGCGGTCGATGCCGTTTTCGTGGAGCAGCTTTTCCAGCAGCTGGACCGCCGCTTCAATGCCTTCTTCTGCCTGGTGACCCAGCGGCAATTCGATGTAATCCTCGGCAATGACGTGATAGCCCAGTGACGCCAGGACCACCCGGAGGTGACGGCGCCCAAAATCGATTCCGACGGCGACCGCACCGTTGCTGTTCAGCCTCACGTTGGTTGCCCGGCGGCCTGAACTCGTGGTGGGCTCCGTGGAGACCAAGCCGGCGTCCTGCATGATTTTCACGATGTTGGACACCGTTGCCGTGGAGAGGCCGGTCTGGCGGGAAAGCTCTGCCTGCGTGGATGGCCCGCTCAGCAAGCACTCGATGATGCGCTGTTGATTGAGGTGGCGGAGCGCCGACTGCGAGCCGGGTTTTCGAGGGTGGCTCTTCGTTGAGCGCTGTGTAGCGGGCATGACAAGAAGATTGCCCCACAAGCATCCTTGTAGTCAAGAAGTGAACACAGCGAGTCAACCTTCCCCGACATACTCCAACACAAGAACACCGGATATGTACCCCTTGTGAAGCTCTCTATGCGTTGCGGGGCCCGCTTTGCAGGGTAAGTTCGCGCCGTAGCGTGCAGAGTGGGCCTCACAACGCGACGGGAGCGGGCAATGCGTCCCATTTTGGAAGTGCGCGGGTCCAATCGCCTCAGCCTGCGCACGGCCCACGAGCCTAAGCTTGAATCACGAAAAGCCCGGGGCTCTCGGATGAGCGTCGGGATGAGGCGAAAACCTAGGTGGTAAAGATGCTGCTCTCAGTCCTGCAGGCAAACGCTTCCGTCATGGATGTCGAGGCGAACCTGCGCACCATCGACGACGCCGCGCAGCGAGCCGCCCACGCCGGGGCCGGGCTGCTCCTCACACCAGAGCTCTTCCCCGTTGGATACGCACCCCTGCGACTCCACGCTGAACTGGACCCCGCCACACTGCCTGGCATCCGGGAACGCCTCGCCGGGATCGCCCGGTCCCACGGCATTGGCCTGGTCTACAGCCTTCCCGCCCTGGCGTCGGGGGAGGAAACGCACGACGGCGCAGAGTCGCGTGCTGCTCACAGCGCCTGGAATATTACGGCTACTTTGCTGGACGCAACCGGCTCCGAGGTCCTCAATTATGCCAAGGTCCACCTCTTCGGCCCGGAGGAACACAAGGCGTTCGTGGGCGCCCAAGAACCTCCCGCCGTCGTCGATTTCAATGGAATCCGGACATCGATGCTGATCTGCTACGACGTCGAATTCCCGGAAGCCGTCAGGGCCGCCGCAACAAGGGGTGCCGAACTCCTGCTCGTGCCGACGGCGCTGTCCGCCGGATTCGAGAACGTCCCGCAGGTCCTCATCCGGGCCCGCGCCTTGGAAAGCCAGCTCAACGTGGCCTATGCCAACCACTCCGGGCACGAGGACGTGTACAACTTCCTGGGCGGCAGCGTGGTGGCCGGACCGGATGGTTCATTGCTCGCCGCCGCGGGGGAGTCCGCCGCGCTGCTGTTCGCCGAGGTGGGCACAGAGACGGTAAAAGCTTCCCGGGATGATGTTCCGTACCTTCGCGAACGCCGCCCGGACCTCTACAGCCGGTGGGAGCAGCGCGGTTCCTAGACGGAGTGCTGTGTAGCGTCTCGGGAACCGCCTTAGGGGTGCGCTGTTGGAGGTCGCCCCACCAATGTGCTGCGTGTTTGGATGGAGCATGACTGCCATCAACGTAGTTAGGGCCCAAGACCTGCCACTCAGTGAAGTTCTTGAGTTATACCGTGCGGTGGAATGGCTTACTTACACGAAGGCCCCTGCCAATCTAGTACGAGCGCTGGAAGGATCTTCCACACTCGTGGCGGCTCATGACGGCGAGACGCTGGTTGGACTGGCGCGTGTCATTTCCGATGGTGCCTCGATTTGCTACCTCCAGGACATTCTTGTTCGGCCGTCGCATCAGAGAAGAGGTATAGGACGAGCCCTCGCTGAACGGGCACTGGGGGAGTACCCGCATGTGCGGCAGAAAGTCCTGATCACCGACGACGAGCCGAAGCAGAAAGCGTTCTACGAAGCGCTCGGCTACACCCAGGCCGAGGAATTCCAAGGAGGATCGGTCAGAGCCTTCATCAGATTCGACTGACGGCATCCGTCCGCTCATCCCAAAATAGGGATCCGCTTAGGGTCGCGGTGCGTGACTCCGTTTGAGCGGGTTGGCTTGCTTTACTGGGGGCATGGAAAAATCCGCTGGCGAAGACCGCACCCTGCACGCTGACGGGCTACTCAATGGCCGTGACCTAGGAGGGCTCCAGCGTGCCGACGGGACCTTGACGCCTCGTGGGATATTCTTCCGCAGTGAAAATGTCGACTTGCTCACCGTAAGCGGGTGGCAATCCATCTACGACGCCGGGATCCGCACAGTGGTCGACCTGCGCCAACAACGGGAGCGGGAGATGGATATAAAGGAGCGACCCCCTTGGCTCACAACCGTCCACGTTGATCTCGACGGCTTGGAGAACACGGATTTCTGGGCAAGCTACTGGGACAGCGGCTTGGTGGGCACGGCCCTCTATTTCCTGCCGTATCTCACGGCAATGCCTGAACGTGCCGGCTCAGCTCTTTCTTCGATCCTGAATGCGCCATCAGGCGGCGTCCTTTTCCATTGCATGGGCGGCAGGGATAGAACCGGGATTATCTCCATGCTTCTGCTGTCGGCGGTGAGGGTCCAACACGAGGCTATTGTTCACGATTATCTGGAAACCGTGAGACTTGGGGATATACGTTCTGCCAGCAGCAATCGAAACAGTGCCGAACCCGAGCTCAATGAACTCTGCGTGCGCCACGGAACGACCACAGAGGGAGCGTTTCGAGCCGCTCTGGCTGGCTTCGACTTGGACGTTTTTATTACGGCTGCAGGGCTTAATGACGAAGACCGCGCAGCACTTGCTTCCTGGCGCGGTAGCGTCGACTGCCGTCCTGCAGGATCTGCGATCTAAAGCTGTGGCAACCGCCTGAATTCGTCGATCCTTCAGCGATGTTTGTTCGGATTCGGGAACTTTTCTGCGGGCATCGGACACTACTAGGTATGAACGACTTGGGGGAACAGGATGCTGAGCTTTGGACGAGATGCGTTGATGGGGACGCCGATGCGCTTGGACTGCTGTTCGACCGGCATTCGGATGCTGTCTTTCGATATTGCCTGAGTCGCACGGGATCTTGG
This sequence comes from Arthrobacter sp. B0316-5-4, assembly GCF_059090325.1. Taxonomy (NCBI): domain Bacteria; kingdom Bacillati; phylum Actinomycetota; class Actinomycetes; order Micrococcales; family Micrococcaceae; genus Arthrobacter; species Arthrobacter sp. B0316-5-4. Next base: position 456,574 of record NZ_JBNHFN010000004.1, on the reverse strand, counting down.
CACGAGGCTGAAGAGCTCGTCTCGGTCACGTTCCTGGAAGCCTGGCGGCAACGCAGGACTTTGACCTTGCAGCGGGACTCGCTACTGCCGTGGTTGCTCGGCGTGGCTACGAACGCTGCACGAAACAGCGCCCGTTCCACTCGCAGATACGAACAGTTCCTGGGCCGGCTCCCACACACGCCCTCCGTTCCGGACCACTCCACAGCAGCTGACGAGCGGATAGACACCGAGCGGCAAGTCCAGGAGCTGCTCTACGGAACCACAGCCCTCACCGATGGTGAACGGGATGTCTTGCTGCTGTGTGTGATGAACGGCTACAGCTACGAAGAAACCGCCACCGCACTGGGCATCCGCGTCGGCACTGTCCGCTCCAGAGCTAACCGGGCCAAGAAAAAACTTCGCTCAGCCGCCCCGCATCTCCTCGCCGACACCCCGGAAAGCCTCACTACCCTGGAATCGAGGTTGTCATGAACCTTTCAGACGTTCTCTATCCCGCAGACACCAAACAGGCTGTCCGCAATTTGCTCATTCAAGAAGCCCGCAAACAGCCAAAACGCGTCCCGTGGTGGCGGAAACCCGCGGCGCTGACCTTCGCCGGCCTGGCCCTCGCAGGCAGCACGGCGGCGGGTGTCTACGTGGCACTGGCACCGGTTGAGGACAAGCGAGACATCCGTTGCTATTTCCACGCCGACCTCACCACCACCTATCCAGTTGCAGGGTCTCCCGGCGACTTCATGCCTCCGTACATCACCACCGGAATATTTATCACCGGCTTTGACGCCAGTAACAATCCCTCGCCGGATGACCCCAACGCGGGAATGATGCAGGTCCAAGACCCTATAGCGAGCTGCGCAGCCCTTTGGGACACCAACGCCATGAACCCCGACGGCATCACCGATGACCTGATACCTGAGGATTTCCCCAGTCCGGCCGAAGTGCCGGTATCGGAAACATGGACGGGGGATCTGGACGCCGAAGGAAACCCGATGATCCCCTCGGGAACACGCGTAACTTCCGGCCATTACGTTCCCGAACTCACCGAGTGCGTCGTTGACAATTCCGTTGCTGTCATCCCGGGCAATGCCGAAGTGTGCGCCAAACTCGGCATCCCGGCCCTCGAAAAATAGCCGAAACCTACTGAACAGGCAGAACATGAAGAAGTCCACCACCGCCTTGACCCTGGCAGCTCTTATCGCTGCCGGCGGGATCTATTACACCGCCACTACCGCCGCCAGTGCTTTCGCCGCCGCTGGAACTGATCAGCGCGCCCCTGGCGCTGCTTCCTCGACCGGGCCTGCAACCGCCCCAGTGTTCGTAGCGATACCTGGCGCTTCCTCGGATGCCATGCCCGTCGTCGGCTTGGATCCTGTAGCTGTGGACGACAGGCGCGACATCCGCTGCTACTACCGGGCCGACCTGACATCCGAATACCGGAGTCCAGGATCCCCAGAGGCGCCCAGGCCTCCCTTCGTGGGAACCGGTATCGAAGAAGTCGGATTCGATGCGAAGACCAACCCAACACCCGAAGACGCCAGTTCCGGGCTGCTGCAGGTCAGCGACCCCATCAACCAGTGCAGCCGGGTGTGGGACCTGGGAGGCATGATCCTGGACGGAATCAACGACGATCTGGTGCCTGAAGACTTCATCGCCCCGCCCCCGGGCGTGCCCGCCGAACATACCTCAACCCCGGGATCAGGCAAAGACCAGAACGGCAAACCCCTTTACGACGATCCAAGCATCAGGACCTTCGGCAACTTCATCCCCTTCCTCACCGAATGCGTCGTCGAAGGAAAAGTGAGCGTCATTCCAGGTACAGCCGACGTCTGTAACGAGCTTGGTGTTCCTGCCCTCGCAAGGACCTAGCCCGGGGCACGGTCTCCGTGCAGTCCCGGTGTCAGTGGGAGAAGTGTCAGTGGGAGAAGTCAGCTGAGATCTCGGCGAGGGTGCGCCCCTTCGTTTCAGGAGCGAGCCATTGCGAGAGGATTGCGCCGAGTAAGGCCACGATGGCGGCAACGACCATGGTTGGGCCCATACCGAAGGTGCTGATCGCCCATGGCAGGGCGAACGTGCCAAGTGCGGCTCCGATGCGGCTGAAGGCCGCGGCGAAGCCCATGCCGATGCCGCGCAGGTGGCCCGGGAACACTTCAGCCGGATAGACCTGCGTCATGGTGGTGTAGCCGGCGTTGAAGAAGGAGAACGCGAGAAACAGGACGAGGATGAGGATCGCTGGTGCGTCCGCCCAGACTCCGATGATGAGCAGAATGCCTGCGCAGATCCATTGGCCGGGCACGGTGAGGATTCGGCGGCCGAGTTTGTCGATCAGAAGTACGGTGGTGACAACACCCGCGGCCGCAAGTGCGGACAATCCGACTCCACCAGCCCAGCCTCCGCCGAGGCCGATTTGCTTGAGCACGTCGTCGGCGAAGGTCGCGATGGCGAAGTACGGAGTGACCGCGCAGAACCAAAAGCCTGAGGTGAAGAGGGTGGTGCGCCAGTACTGCTTCGAGAACAGCATTCCGAAGGAGGCGTTCTTGATTTTGGTTTTGCTCTTCGCGGCTTGGGCTTCCTGGATCATCCTCAGATCCATCTCTTCGGTAATGCTGTCGCGCATTTGCGGCGATTCGACGTACTTGCGTGCAATCGCGAGTGCTTCGTCATGCCGTCCCTTCGTGATGAGCCAGCTCGGTGATTCGGGCAGGCCCAGGCGGGCGAGGAACAGGACGAGCGCCAGTATGGTGCTGGTGCCGATGACGAGGCGCCATGGGGTGCCGGCGTCGTGGAGGAGCGTGCCGACGATGAACGCCACCATGAAACCGATGTACCAAGCGATCAGAGTCAGTCCTAGGAGTCGCCCCCGGAGCTTTGGAGGGGAGAACTCCGAGAGCAAGGGCCCGCCGATGGAGTACTCGCCGCCGATGGCGACGCCCATGAAGAACCGGATGATGGCCAGCTGGATCACGGCCCCGTCTCCGGAGGTTACGAAGAATTGGGCCCCTGAGGCGACCAGGAAAAGGCCCATGTCCACGAGGAACATGGGCTTGCGTCCGAACTTGTCGGTAGCCCACCCGGCCAGCGGGGAGCCGACGAAGATACCCACCAGCGGGCCTGCGGCAATCATGCCCAGCGATAGTTCGTCGAGCTGGAGATCTGTGCGCATGAGTCCGGCGACGGGCCCGATGATTCCGAGGATGTAGCCATCGAGGAACATCCCGCCGATGAAGACAGCCACAAGCCGCACCATGAAACGGCGTTTGAACGTGGAGCTGGTCTCTTTTGAGATGGAGGGGTCGACGGCTGCCGTCGCCCTGCTCGGTTGATTCATTGAGATGTGTTCCCTTCTGGCTTCAGCGCAAACCGCTGACGGCACCAGGGCGCCGCTTCCTGACGTTCGGACAGACGCGGTCCTTAGCGACCTACGGACAAAGCCCGACTGGCACGATGCCAGCCGGTGGCGGGGCCGCGAGGTGAATTACGGCGTCGTCAAAACCCAGAGTCGATGGGGTGGATGTGACATACGACTCATATATCAGAACTCTAAGTGTGCGATCCGCCACAGTCAAGCTTTTTTCCTAAGTGACGATCTCGGGCGAGGACGCCACCAGTTCCTCCACGTACTGCAACGCGAACCACAGTTCGGCACGAACCTGCGCCTGGTTGAGGTCCATCTCCAGCAGTTCGCCCAGCACACCGATCTGGCGACGCACGCTGTTACGGTGCAGTCCCAGGAGTTTGGCCGAGCCGTCCCAGCTGCCGTTTTCGCTGAGCCACCCCCGCAGCACGCCCAGTAGCGGGTCCCTGCGGTCGGGTTCCAGTGCCAGCACGGGCCCGAGCAGCCGTGCGGCCAGCATGGTTCCGGCATCGCGGCCCAGAAGGCCAGTCACTGACCACGTCACCTCATCCACGCGTGCGCTCAGGCCGGTAGAAAGCACGCGTGAACGCAACGAACTGGCCCGCTGATAGGCCGCTGCGAGCCCGGTCATTTCCGTTGGTTCGCCGATGACCAAGCGCCAACCTAGCTTCTCGACATCCGCGAGCAGGGAATCGTCAACGCGCAGCCGTGTGATGGCCGCGAAGCCGTACTCGGTGACCTCCACCAGCTTGGTATCGAACAAGCGACGCCACTGCAGCACTTCACGGACCGGGCCGTCGTCAGCTGCGTCCTCCGTCCGGACCCCCTGTATCACGCGCATCGGGGCGGATCGGGTGGAGGACAGGCTCTGGGCGAGCAGGTCCTTCAAGCCGTTGACATGCTTGGTGCTCCCCGTGGCGAGGGATTCCGGATGCAGGAGGACCGCCGTCGCCAGTTGGCTGGGGGCCAGCGAGCCGCTGGTCCGCTGCCTCACCAGCAACTCCAGCAACCCCACCGCAGCCTGCACCACGTTGTTCTGCGCAGGCGTCAGGGGCGTGTCCGAGCCGAGGATCAGGGCACCGAGGTTGGCGTCCTTGGTGCTGCGCAGCGGATGCCCGAATACCAGGGCCGATCCCGGTTGGTCGAAACCGTCCATTTCAACCCGGGGCCCGCTGCCTGACAGCAGCCTTCCCAGCATCGGTTCCAGGAGGGAATGTTCGACGCCGGTGCTGCCGCCGGCGTTGTGCCCGCGGGCACGTACCCGCCCGTCCGCACCCACCAGGACAGCCCACACCGGCACGCGCTGGACCAGCGCGGCAAGCAGTTCGTGTTCCGGCCTGGGGGAGAGGACTGCCCGCATGAGCTGGCGGTTGGTGTCGGCCAGTTGGCGGAACACCCGCGCGTTGTCGGTTTCCAGAAGCTGCGAGAACTCCAACCCGATGGCCGCGAAGGGCACGGATTCGGGCACCTCGAACAGGGTGAGGTTCTGCCTGCGGCAAGCGTCCAGCAGCACGTCAGGGACGGCGTCGAAATAGGGCCTGATCCCGAATCCGAGTGCCGCCACCTTCGCCTCGACCAGCCGTTGGACGTAGGCATCCACCTTCGCCGCCGAGCCACCCTCCGCAAGGAAAGGCAGCCCGGCGGTCAGGAGGAACTCGCCCTCGGGCAGGTAGGGCGTGGGGTCCTCAAGCTCGCTCGGTTCCACCCACCGCAGCAGCGAGGCGCCGCTGCCGCCGTCGTGAAGCATTTTCAACTCCGGCGGCAGCTGCTCCACGAACTGTTCGAGCGTGACGAAACTCAGGCGGGCGGTGGCGGGCTCAGGCGACATTGCCCGGCCCGGCGGCTGCCGGCTCCTGGTAGTCGGGGCACTGGTAAGCGGTAGTGGCGTAGGCCCGCGGCAGGCGAGGGGCGATCCTGTTGATGATTTCGTCCCCGTGGCTGCCGATTGCGGCGCCCCAATCGTCGGCGCTCGCCGCCCCGCATGCGGGGTCGCCGAACAACACAGCTGTGTCGCCGACGTCGATTCCCGTGGCGTCCGGGCCCAGGTCAACCATGAACTGGTCCATGCAGACCTTGCCGATCACCGGTACGCTGCGGCCTGCGATGTTCACCACGGACCGTCCGCTGATGCCTTTGGGTATGCCGTCCGCGTAGCCGAGCGGGATCAGTCCGAGGTACCGGGGTTCGTAGGTGATTGCCTGGTGTTCGTAGCTCACTCCGGTGCCGGCGGGGACCTTCTTGACCATCACCAGCGGGGCAGTGACGCTGAGCGCGGGGCGCAGCCCGAAGTCTGCCGGGTCCAGGTGATCGGCGGGGGCGAGGCCGTAGATGGCCAGCCCTGCCCTGACCATGTCGAAGTGGAATTCGGGCCGTTCCAGGATATTGGCGGAGCTGGATACGTGCCGGAGTTCGGGGGTGAGCCCGGCTTCCCGAGCCTCGCGGACCGCGTCTTCGAACTCGGCGACGGCGGTCGCGTTGCCTGGGTGCGCGGGTACATCGGCCCAGGCCAGGTGGGTCCAGAGACCACGAACGCGCAGGGTCCCGTCGAGTTCGGCCTGCCGCGCCCGGGCCACCAGCTCGGCCCAATCCTCCTTGCGCGCACCGCCACGGCTCAGGCCGCTGTCCAGTTCCAGGTGTACGACGGCGGGGCGGCCAAGGCGTCCAGCGATACCTACCAGCACCTCCAGTTGACCGACGCTTCCCAGGGAAACATCCACATCGTTTTCGAGGGCTTCAAGGATGGTGGCACTCGTCTGGGATGCCAGATAGAGCCACGAAAGGATGGGGACCGTGATTCCTGCTTGCCGCAGTGCAATGGCCTCGGTGAGCTGGGCGGTTCCCAACCAATCGGCTCCCGCCGCAACAGCTTCGCGGGCCACTTCAACCAGTCCGTGACCATAGGCGTTGCCCTTCACCACGGCCATGAAGCAGGGCGCTTCGCTGCGCTTTTTCAGGGACCTGACATTGTCTGAAATTGCGGACAGGTCGACGGTGACCTGTCCGGAAAGGGCAGCCGGGGCTGCCGCTTGATACTGTGCATTACGTCTCATGGTTGAACACTATAGGTCATTTTGCACCGCAGTGAGAGGTGGCTCACATGCCAGTCTTGTGGAGGGGAAATCGAAACTACTTTGAAGGGACGTCAAGGGTGACCGTGCCTGTGAACACCAAAAACGAAGCGGCGGTGAGCGTGACGAGGCCCAGCCTCGGAGCCCAGCTTCTGCGCCGCAAGCCCATCGGCCAGATGGTCGATGAAGCCGGAAGCAGCGAGGGCGGTACGCCGTTGGTCCGCAGCTTCGGCGTACTCCAGCTGACCATGATCAGTGTTGGCGCCACGCTTGGCACCGGCATCCTGGTGATCCTCGGCGAGTCCGTGCCCCTGGCGGGCCCGGCCATCTGGATCTCCTTCGTCATAGCCGGCCTGGCCGCGCTCCTCTCTGCCGTTTCCTACGCCGAAATGGCCGGACTCGTCCCGGTGGCCGGATCCAGCTACTCCTATTCCTACGCCACCATGGGCGAGGGCATGGCCTGGATCTGTGGCTGGTGCCTGGTGCTGGAGTATGCTGTCTCCGTCGCAGCCGTGGCCGTGGGTGCGGGGCAGTACGTCAATGAGACGTTGGCAGCGTTTGGACAGTTCCTGCCTGACGCCGTCAGCCAGCCGCCGGGCGACGGGGGCGTCGTCAACCTCCCCGCGCTGATCATCGTGGTTCTTGCCATGATCCTGCTGGTACGAGGTGCGCGGGAAAGTGCATGGATCAACACCACAATCGTCATGATCAAGGTGGGCATCCTGATCTTCTTCTGCGCCGTGGCGTTCACCGCGTTCAACGCAGGCAACTTTGAACCTCTCCTGCCCATGGGCGCAGCAGGCGTATCAGCCGCAGCGTCCAGTGTCTTCTTCTCCTACATCGGCTTCGATGCCGCCTCCACCGCCGGCGAGGAAGCCAAGAACCCCAAGCGTGACCTGCCCCGCGCCATCATGCTCTCCATGGTGATCGTCACCAGCATCTACGTCCTGGTTGCCGTGGCCGCCATCGGTGCCCGCCCGTGGGGCTGGTTCGATGGCACCGAAGCCGCCCTGGTTCAGATCCTCCACGAAATCACCGGCCAGCCGTGGACCGCCCTGGTCTTCTCCATCGGTGCCGTGCTCGCGATTGCCAGCATCGTACTGACCGTCCTCTACGGGCAGACACGCATCATGCTGTCCATGTCCCGCGATGGCATGGTCCCCAAGGTCTTTGGCCGCGTCTCCCGCCGAACCGGCACCCCGGTGGCCGGAACCCTGATCATCGGGACCGCCGTCGCCCTCACCGCTGGCCTGGTCCCGCTCGGTGCGTTGGCGGACGCCACCAGCATCGGTACGCTCTTCGCCTTCGCACTGGTCAACGTCGCCGTCATCTACCTGCGGCGCAACCGCCCCGACCTTGAGCGAAGCTTCCGGGTCCCGCTGTACCCGATCACACCCATACTGGGAACCCTCATGTGCGCGTACCTGATGCTCAACCTCGGTGCCGACACCTGGATTACGTTCGGCGTATGGATGCTTGTGGGCATCGCCATCTACTTCGGCTATGGACGCCGGAACTCCAAGGTAGCCGCGCTCAGCGAGCAGGACTACCGTGAAATGACCACCAGGGCCATGAGCCCGGAACCTGTGAAAGCAGACAATCCATGACCATCGCCACCGAACTCCCCGTCGCTAACGCTTCTGCTGCCGAAGCCGACAACAAAGCACCCATCACGATGCTGAACCCGGACTTCCCCTTCAGCTACGACCACTATCTGGCTCACCCTGACGGGCTGGGTTCGGTTCCCGAAGAGCTGTACGGCACCGAAGTGGCCATCATCGGTGCCGGCCTGTCCGGGCTGGTCACCGCCTACGAGCTGATGAAGCTCGGCCTCAAACCGGTCATCTACGAGGCCGACCAAATCGGTGGGCGCCTCCGCACAGCCAGCTTCCCGTCCGCCCCCGGCGTCGTGGCCGACCTTGGCGGCATGCGCTTCCCTGTCTCGGGTAAGGCGTTCTACCACTACGTGGACCTGCTCGGCCTGGACACCAACGAATTCCCCAACCCCATGGCTCCGGCCACGTCCAGCACCGTCATTGAGCTCGCTGGCAAGAAGCACTACGCCACCACCGCTGATGAGCTGCCGGAGTTCTTCCGCGAAGTGGCCGACGCTTGGAAAGCCGCAGTGAACGACGGCGCAGCCTTCGCCGAAATGCAGGAAGCCATCAAGGCCCGCGACACCCAGCGGATCAAGGAGCTGTGGAACGCGCTCCTGCCGGAACTGGACGAGCAAACCTTCTACGGCTTCATCGCTGCCAGCAAGTCCTTCAAGGAAGCCGGCTTCGCGCATCGTGAAGCGTTCGGCCAGGTGGGCTTCGGTACGGGCGGTTGGGACACCGACTTCCCCAACTCCATCCTCGAAATCCTTCGGGTCGTTTACACCGACGCCGACGATCAGCACCGCTCCATTGCGGGAGGAGCGCAAAGGCTCCCCGAGGCACTTTGGAACCACGCGCCGTCGGGCATTAAGCACTGGCCGGAAGGTACCTCGCTTTCGTCCTTGCACTCCGGATCCCCGCGCGGAGCCGTGGACAATATCCGCCGCGCAGAAAACGGCGACCTCCTGGTCCGCGAGAACTGGGGACGCGAAGCGACCTATCAGGCCGTGGTGACCACCTGCCAGTCGTGGCTGTTGTCGACGCGCATCCACACCGAGGAAGCGCTGTTCCCGGCCGAGCTGTGGACGGCGATCGAGCGCTCGCACTACATGCAGTCGTCCAAGACGTTCGTCATGGTGGACAGGCCGTTCTGGAAAGACATCGACCCGGAGACCGGGCGCGAGGTTTTGTCCATGACGCTCACCGACCGCCTCAACCGGGCAACGTATCTGCTCGACGACGGCCCGGACAAGCCCGCTGTCATCCTCCTGTCCTACACATGGAACGACGACGCATTGAAGTGGCTGGCCCTGACCGCAGAGGAGCGCGTCAAGCTGATGCTTCACTCGCTGGAGCAGATCTACCCCGGTGTGGACATCGCAAGCCACATCGTTGGGCAGCCCATCACGGTGTCCTGGGAAGCGGATCCCAACTTCATGGGCGCCTTCAAGGCCAACCTGCCTGGGCACTACCGCTACCAACAGCGCCTGTTCACGCACTTCAAGCAGGACCAGCTGCCTGAGCACCAGCGCGGCATCTTCCTGGCCGGCGACGACGTGTCCTTCACCGCTGGCTGGGCCGAGGGCGCCGTGACCACGGGGCTGAACGCCGTCTGGGGCGTGGTGAACCACCTCGGTGGCTCATCCGTTGCCGGCAACCCGGGTCCGGGCGACCTGCTGGACGAGCTCGGCCCGATCTCCCTGGATTAGGTTCCGTTGCGAGGCCCGCTCTGCACCCTAAAACCTCAGGTTAGGGTGCAGAGCGGGCCTCGCATTGGTCTTTAAGCGTGCATTTCCCGATGAGCGGCAGCGAGTTCCCTGTAGTGGGCTGCGTTGTGCTTGACGCCCTCAAACTCGTCGTCCGTGAGTTCCCTCCGGACCTTCGCCGGGACACCTGCAACAAGTGAGCGTGGGGGAATGACAGTGCCTTCCAACACCACGGCACCGGCAGCAATGAGGGAGCCCGTGCCAATCACGGCGCCGTTGAGAATGGTGGCGCTCATACCGATCAGGCAGTCGTCCTCCACAGTGCAGCCATGGACCACAGCGCTGTGCCCAACGGAGACGCGCTCGCCCACGGTGCAAGGGAAACCCGGGTCCGCGTGCAGGACTACGTTGTCCTGCAGGTTCGAACCCGCGCCGACCTTGATGGCGGCCGTATCGGCGCGGACAGAAACGCCGTAGAAGGCACTGGAGTCCTGGGCCAGCGTGGCCTTGCCAATGATGGACGCGGTGGGCGCCACGAAAGCAGATTCATGGATGTCCGGGGTGTCCCCGGCGAAAGTGTAAGAGGGAGCCATGCGCCCAGCTTAGTTGGGCGCGGCGGGGCCTTAGTTGAACACCACGGTCCGGGTGCCGTCCAGGAGCACCCGGTGTTCGGCGTGCCACTGCACGGCCTGGGCCAAGGTACGGCCTTCAACGTCGCGGCCCATTTGTACGAACTGGGCAGCCGTACGGGCGTGGTCCACGCGGATGACTTCCTGCTCGATGATCGGACCCTCGTCGAGGTCGGCGGTCACATAGTGTGCCGTGGCGCCAATGATCTTTACGCCGCGTGCGTGGGCCTGGTGGTACGGCTTGGCGCCTTTGAAAGAGGGGAGGAACGAGTGGTGGATGTTGATGGCCTTGCCGTTCAACTCCGTGCACAGATCATTGGAGAGGACCTGCATGTACCGGGCCAGGACGGTCAGTTCGACGTCGTGCTCGGCGATCAGCTTCAGCAGTGCGGCCTCGGCCTGTGGCTTGGTGTCCGGTGTTACGGGGATGTGGTGGAACGGGATGCCGTAGAACTCGGCCAGCGGCTCCAGGTCGCGGTGGTTCGACACGATGGCCGGAACCTCGATGGGCAGGGTGCCGGTGCGCTGCTGGAACAAGAGGTCGTTGAGGCAGTGCGCGTCCTTGGAGCACAGGATGATGGTGCGGACCTTCTCAGCGACGGGGTTGATCTGCCAGGTCATGCCGAACGATTCGGCCACCGGCCGCAGTGCAGCGGTCAGGTCCGCCTGGGTGCTCGACGTCGTTGCCTCCACCCGCATGAAGAAGTTGCCGGTGCTGGGGCTTCCGTACTGCTGGGAGTCGGCAATGTTGCAGCCGGCCTCGAGCAAGGCTCCGGCTACCGCATGGACGATGCCGGGACGGTCGGGGCAGGACAGGGTTACAACGAAAGCGGCGGAGTCAGTCACGCGGATAAGCCTACCCGTGCTGCCTTGTTGTACTGTTAATGGGTCGCAACTGGCGTTGGGTGGACTACCACCAGGGAGCGGCAATCATGAAGACCACGGATCGTACGCCTGGGCCGAGGGTCATGTCTTACCGCTGCACGCACGTGACCGATCCCTCCTGTCATCAAGGGGACGCGGGAATGCTGCTGCCGGTAGCCTGACCTGTAGCACCACCCGTTGCCTAGCCAGGAGATCTCCGTGACTACCTCAACCACTTCCGCGTCTGTCAGCAACCAGTCGCTTGCCGATCTCGATCCCGAGATCGCAGCAGTCCTCAACCAGGAACTTGGCCGCCAGCGTGGCACCCTGGAAATGATTGCGTCCGAAAACTTCGCCCCCCGCGCCGTCATGGAAGCCCAGGGCTCCGTCCTGACCAACAAGTACGCCGAGGGTTACCCGGGCCGCCGCTACTACGGTGGCTGTGAATACGTCGACGTCGCTGAGCAGCTCGCCATCGACCGCGTCAAGGAACTCTTCGGTGCCGAGTACGCCAACGTCCAGCCGCACTCCGGTGCCCAGGCCAACGCTGCAGCGCTCTCCGCCATGATCACCCCGGGCGACAAGATCCTGGGCCTGTCCCTGGCTCACGGTGGACACCTGACCCACGGCATGAAGCTGAACTTCTCCGGCAAGCTCTACAACGTAGCTGCTTACCAGGTTGAAGAAGACAACTTCCGCATCGACATGGACAAGCTCCGCGAGCAGGCCATCGCCGAGAAGCCTCAGGTCATCATTGCCGGTTGGTCCGCCTACCCGCGCCATCTCGACTTCGCTGCGTTCCGCTCCATCGCCGACGAGGTCGGCGCACTCCTTTGGACGGACATGGCACACTTCGCCGGCCTCGTTGCAGCAGGCCTGCACCCGAGCCCGGTCCCGTACTCCGACGTCGTCACCTCCACGGTCCACAAGACCCTCGCGGGTCCGCGTTCCGGTGTGATCCTTGGCAAGCAGGAGTGGGCCAAGAAGCTCAACTCCAGCGTCTTCCCGGGCCAGCAGGGTGGGCCGCTCATGCACGTCATCGCCGCCAAGGCCGTTGCCTTCAAGATCGCCGGCAGCGAAGAGTTCAAGGAGCGCCAGGAGCGTGTCCTCGAGGGTGCCAAGATCATCGCTGACCGCCTGAACCAGTCCGACGTTGCCGAAGCCGGCGTCTCGGTCCTCACCGGCGGAACCGACGTTCACTTGGTCCTGGTCGACCTGCGCAACTCGCAGCTGGACGGGCAGCAGGCCGAAGACCTCCTGCACTCCGTGGGCATCACCGTGAACCGCAACGCCGTTCCGTTCGACCCCCGCCCGCCGATGGTCACCTCCGGCCTCCGCATCGGTACGCCTGCCCTGGCTACCCGCGGTTTCGGTGCCACCGAGTTCACCGAGGTCGCCGAGATCATCGCCACCGCACTGAAGGCCGGCTCCGCCGCCGACGTCGAAAGCCTCCAGGCCCGCGTCGACAAGCTCGCCGCTGACTTCCCGCTGTACCCGCAGCACGAGCAGTGGTAACCAGCCCTTTTACGGCTGAACACGCATTACCCGGGCATTGAACCGGAGCCGACGGGATCCGCCGCCACATCTTCGGCGGTGGGTCCCGTTGGCATGAGCCTCCAAAACAGGTCACCCACCAGAAAGAGCAGATGGAATGACACAGTCCACCGCACAGATCCTTGACGGCAAGGCCACCGCCGCAGCCATCAAGGCAGAACTGACCACTCGCGTTTCCGTCCTCGCTGCCAAGGGCATCGTCCCTGGCCTGGGCACCATCCTGGTGGGTTCGGACCCCGGCAGCACCTGGTACGTCGGCGGCAAGCACAAGGACTGCGCCGAGGTTGGTATCCAGTCCATCCGCCGCGACCTCCCGGAAGACATCAGCCAGGAAGACCTCCTGAAGGTAGTCCAGGAGCTGAACGACAACCCGGAGTGCACCGGCTACATCGTCCAGCTTCCGCTGCCCAAGCACATCGACCAGGACGTCATCCTCGAAGCCATGGATCCCGACAAGGACGCCGATGGCCTGCACCCCATGAACCTCGGCCGCCTGGTGGCCAACGTCAACGGCGAAATGAAGTCCCCGCTGCCCTGCACGCCCAAGGGCTGTGTGGAGTTGCTGCGCCGCCACAACATCGAACTCAAGGGCAAGCGCGTCCTGGTGGTCGGCCGCGGCGTCACCATCGGCCGCCCGATCGGCCTGTTGCTGACCCGCAAGGAAGTCAACGCAACCGTCATCCTGGCCCACACCGGAACGGTGGACCTGCCCGCGGAACTCAAGCAGGCCGACGTCGTGATCGCCGCTGCCGGCGTGCCGCACATGATCAAGGCTGAAGACCTCAAGCCGGGCGCCATAGTGCTCGACGTCGGCGTCAGCCGCGTGGACGACGGCAACGGTAAGGCTGTTGTCACCGGAGACGTGGACCCGGCAGCTGCCGACGTCGCCGCCTGGCTGTCCCCGAACCCGGGCGGCGTGGGCCCGATGACCCGCGCAATGCTCCTCGCCAACGTGGTGGAGAGCGCCGAACGCCAGGCCGGCATCGCCTAGGTTCCCGCGAACACAGCAGGGCGCCTACTCCCCACGGAGTAGGCGCCCTGCTCCGTTAACCCGACGACGCCACACAACAACCACGGCTAGGCTCTGTGTATGCAGCCCCGTTCCCCTGAGCCCGCGTGGAGTCCGGGGCCACAGCACATCGCAGGCCCCCGCCGCTTCGCGGGCCCGCCCACAAGTTTCATCGTCATCACGGTGGCTGTGATCCAGCTTGTGGGGACGCTGTTCTCTGCAGGCCACCAGGATGCGCCACGGCCCTTGGATGCGCTTGCGATCCTCCTGCTCCTCGCCGGTCCGGCCGGGTTGGCGTACCGGAAGCGGGAGCCGCAAGTGATGCTCCCGGTCGCGCTCGTCGCTACCGGAGCCTACTTGGCGTTCGGCTACGCCTGGGGGCCCATCGTCCTGTCCTTGGCGCTCGCAATCGTGCTCACGGCAGCTGCAGGGCTGCGGTGGCAAGCATGGGCGGGCGCCGGCATCGCGGCTGCGGCGGTCGTCGTAGGGTCAGCAATGACCGGCGACGAGAACTGGCCCGTGCGAGCGTCTGCGGGCGTCGCCTGGGCCGCGATCCTGGTCCTTGTAGGACAAGGCTTCCGACGGCGGAGCGAACGGTTCGCCGAATACCGACGGCGCCGCGAGGAAGCACAGAAGGCGGAACGCGACGAGTACAGGCTCACCTTGGCCCGCGACATCCACGATGTCGTGGCCCATTCCCTTTCCATGATCAACGTCCAGGCCTCAGTGGCCCTGCATGTTGGTGCCCACGATCCGGAGAAGCTCAGGCCCGCCCTCGAAGCCATCAAGGCCGCCAGCAAGGAGTCATTGACCGAGGTCCGCCAGCTCCTGGGCGTGCTGCGCGAGGACGTTCCGCTGGCCCCTGCCGCGCGGCCCACGCTGGCCCGTATCCCCGAGCTGCTGCGGAACGCGGAGGTCGGTGGTCTTCGGGTGACGCTGGAGGACAACGCAGACCATCAACGTGTCGGGCCCGCCCAGCAGGAAGCCACCTACCGGATCATCCAGGAAGCCCTGACCAACGTCGGCAGGCACTCAGGCGCCCGATCCGCCGTCGTACGCATTACCCAAACCGGCGCGTCGCTGACGGTGACCATTGACGACGACGGCGCGGGCATGGGCGGCGCGCTCCCCGGCAACGGCCTCACGGGGATGCGTGAGAGGGCTGTCGCCTTGGGCGGGTCGCTCACGCTGCACGGCCTGGAACCGGGCTTGCGCGTCGAAGCAACCTTGCCGATCCACCAAGAAGGAACCCGCCCATGATCCGCATCCTCCTGGCCGACGACCAAACCCTCATCCGGGCCGGCTTCCGCGCGCTCCTGGACGCCGAACCGGACATGGAAGTGGTGGGGGAGGCCGGCACCGGCCGCGACGCTGTCCGCCTCGCGACCCGGGACAGGCCCGACGTCATCCTCATGGACATCCGCATGCCGGACGACGACGGCCTCACCGCCACCCGCAAAATCCTGGGCGACCCGGCCCTGGCAGGCACGCGCGTCATCATCCTCACCACGTTCGAACTGGACGAGTACATCGCCGAAGCCGTGCGGGCCGGAGCCGCGGGCTTCCTGGTCAAGGACACTGAGCCGGCTGAGCTCATCCGGGCCGTCCGGGTGGTCCACGATGGGGACGCGCTGCTCTCCCCATCGGTCACCCGGCGGATCATGGCCCAGCTCGCATCGCAGAGCCGTGCTGCCGGCAAGGTGGTCCCGCTGGAGCAGGTGACCGAGCGTGAACGCGAAGTCCTTGCCCTGGTGGGCGAGGGCCTGAACAACGCCGAGATCGCCGAACGGCTCTTCATCACGCCGCTCACAGCCAAGACCCATGTTTCGCGCATCATGACCAAGTTGATGGTCCGGGACCGGTCCCAACTGGTGGTCCTTGCTTACGAATCCGGACTGGTGAGGCCCGGGTGGAGCAGCTGACCCACCTGGAGCGACTCCGCCGGGAGTAGTCCGCCGCCCGAAAGTGACTCCCGACGGCGGACGCCTCACCGGCCGTGCCCGAGCAGACTCGAACCAGAGCCGAAAGACGGTTCACGCCGGGCATCGGCGACGCAGAGTTTGGATCACTGACATGTTCACCGCATTGACCTCGATCGTCGGAGAGACCACCACGCTTGGGGGAGCGCTGGCCCAGTTGCCAGCCACCGTCGCCGCGCACGGTCCTTGGGGCGACGGACCACACTGGCCGTTTTTCATCATCTTCCCGTTGTTCTGGATCATCGTGATCGGCTTGTTCATTTTCGTGGGCCGGCGTACGTGGCGCCGCAACCATCACTGGGCCGCAACCCAAGGCGCCGAGGGTGTATTGCGGGAGCGGTATGCGCGCGGCGAGATTGACGAGACCGAGTTCCGCCAGCGGTTGGAGGTGCTGCGCTCGCAACCGGGCAGCTGAGCAGCGTGGCCAGGCAGCTGAGCAGCGCGGCCGGCTAAGCGAGAGGGTTCTTGCAGGAATATCTGCAAGAGCCCTTTCACATATTCCCCGGCGCTACTAGTCTGCTGAGGGTGCACAATGAAGCAACCCGCTCGCAGACACCGTCACCGACCCAGTCAGAATCGTCGCAAACCAGCTTCGACATGAACCAGCCAACCGTCATCAGTGCGCGGAACCTCACCAAGGCCTATGGTGAGCTCACCGCCGTGGACAACATCTCCTTCGACGTGCCTGCGGGGGAGTCCTTCGGCCTCCTTGGACCCAACGGTGCCGGGAAGTCCACCACCATGAGAATGATCGGCGGCGTCTCCCAGCGCACTTCCGGCTCGCTCAGCATCATGGGCCTGGATCCCGAATCCCGTGGCCCCGAAGTGAGGGCGCACCTGGGCGTGGTCCCGCAGCAGGACAACCTGGACGAGGAACTGCGGGTCCGCGAGAACCTGATCGTGTACGGACGCTATTTCGGCCTTCCGCTGAGCTACCTGCGGCCCAAAGCCGATGAGCTCCTGGAATTCGCGCAGCTGACGGACAAAGCCAACTCGAAGGTGGATGCGCTGTCCGGTGGCATGAAGAGGCGGCTCACCATTGCGCGGTCACTCATCAATGAGCCACGAATCCTCCTCCTTGACGAGCCCACCACAGGCCTGGACCCGCAAGCCCGCCACATCCTCTGGGACAGGCTCTTCCGGCTCAAGGAGAGCGGTGTGACGCTCATCCTCACCACGCACTACATGGACGAGGCCGAGCAGCTGTGCGACCGGTTGATCGTGGTGGACAAGGGCCGCATCATGGCCGAAGGGTCGCCCGCCAACCTGATCCGCGAGCACTCCTCGCGCGAAGTACTTGAACTCAGGTTCGGATCCGAGCGGAACGCGACCATCGGCGTCGAACTCCAAGGCATCGGTGAGCGGCTGGAGACGCTGCCCGACCGTGTGCTCATCTACGCGCACGACGGCGAGGCCGCGTTGGAGCAGGTCACTTCGCGCGGGCTGCGGCCCATGACGTCGCTGGTGCGCCGATCATCGCTGGAGGACGTGTTCCTGCGGCTTACCGGTAGGAGCCTTGTTGACTGACGCGGCCAACAAACCAATCACGACGGCGGCGCCACCGCTGCGGGCCCACTCACCTGAAGTTTCGGCTGCCCGGGCGCGGCGCTGGGGTGCCTTTTTCTACGCGGAGCAGGTGCTCCGCGTCATGCGCAACTACGGCTGGTCCGTGGTCCTTTACAGTGTGGGCCAGCCGGTGGCGTACCTGTTCGCCATGGGGGTCGGGCTCGCCAGCTTGGTGGACGCCAACAGCGAAGCGGCATTCGGCGGCGTCAGCTACCTCGAATTCGTGGCGCCCGCGCTGCTGGTATCCGCAGCGGTGATGACGGCGTCGGGGGAGTTTTCGTACCCCATCATGGACGGCTTCAAATGGCGACGGGTGTTCTACGGCCCCCACGCTTCGCCGTTGATTCCACAGCAGATCGCCAGTGGCCACATCATGGCCAGCACGGTCCGGTTCCTGTTGCAATCGGTGGTCTACTTCTTAGTGGTGGCCCTATTCGGTGCCTCGCCGAGCCCGTGGGGGTGGGTTTCGGCCCTTGTGGCCACCGTGTCAGCATTGTCTTTCGGCCTGCCCTTGATGGCCTACGCCGCGAGCATCACCCAGGACAAGGGGCAGTTCGCCTTGGTCCAGCGGTTCATCGTGATGCCGTTGTTCCTTTTCTCGGGCACATTCTTCCCGCTTGATAACCTGCCGCTGGCCGTCCGCTGGATCGGGTGGATCTCGCCTGTTTGGCATGGAACGGAGTTGGGACGCGTCTTCACCTACGGCATGGATCAGAACCCGCTGCTGACCATCACGCACGTGGTGTTCCTGCTGGCCACAGCCGCCGTTGGATGGGTCCTTGTCCGACGCCAGTTCGTACGAAGGATGGGCTCATGAGTGTCCTCACTGGTGGCCACAGCGCCACGGATCTCGCCCGGGAGCGGAACTTCGGGTCGTTGTACTCACGCAACGCCCGGGCCGTTGTGGGTCGCGGGCTCATGGCGGCCAAGAGCAGCACCTGGCTGGTGTTGGTGTCCGGTTTCTTCGAGCCCGTGCTGTTCCTGCTTGCCATGGGGGTGGGCATGGGCTCGATCGTGGGTACGGTTCAGGGTCCGGGAGGCGGTGAGATCAGCTACGCGGCCTACATTGCGCCTGCCCTGTTGGCGGTCTCGGCCATGAACGGGGCCATCTACGATTCCACCTGGAACGTGTTCTTCAAGATGAACTTCGCCAAGCTGTACCAAGGGATGCTCTACACGTCGCTGGGGCCGCTGGACGTTGCCATCGGTGAGATCTTCCTGGCCCTGCTGCGCGGCTTGCTGTACGCCACCGGGTTCACCGCCGTCATGGGGGTGATGGGGCTGCTTACCAGTTGGTTGGCCATCCTTGTCATCCCGGCGTCCGTGTTGATCGCCTTTGGGTTTGCAAGCTTTGGCATGGGCATTACCAGCTTTATGAAGACCTTCCAGCAGATGGATTGGATCAACTTCTTCCTGCTGCCCATGTTCTTGTTCAGCGCCACGTTCTACCCGCTGAGTGTCTACCCGCAGGTCATCCAATGGTTCATCCAGGCCATGCCCCTGTGGCACGGGGTGGAGTTGCTCCGGCAGATCAGCGTGGGTTCGTTCAGCCCTGCAACGGCCATCCATGTGGCGTATTACGTGGTGATGATCGGACTCGGGATCATGTTGACCACCGGGCGGCTGCGCCAACTGTTCCTCAAATGATGGAGATTTTGCACAGCCAACGCAAAAACTCCCGTGTTCGCCGTCCGTGGAAGCCGGCACAGGCACCACGGCTCGTTTGAGAGAATGGAGCCATGCAATCTCTCGGTGACCCGCACCCGTCCACGTCCCCCGCCGGCAAAGGCATGTTCAAGGGCTTCCGCATCGGTGGCCTGGGGATGACTGTCGTCATCATCGCCTTCCTGGTGGCTGTCATCTTCGCGGCCAACCAGAACGACGTCGTGGGCTGGGTCGTCGCGGTAGTGGCCTTCGGATGGCTGGCTCTGGCCACCTTCGTTGTCCTGAGCATTCGCAAGGCCGCGCAGCGGGCCGGGGCAAAACTGAGCGAAGCGCAAGCTGCGTTCAACTCGGCAACCGGCCGCGCGCCGTCGTTGACCGTTACTGACAACGGGGGCACCCGCGTGGTTGCTGAGCGCAGCCAGGCAGACGAAGTCCGCGACCTCAAGTTGGACCACTCCTTCAAGATCGTGCAGGTGCAGGTACGCGTGGTGGACGAGGAACGCGCCAAGGGCGGCGCGGCAGACCAGGACACCATCAACCGTGCACTGGAAACCATCGCCATCACGGCAACCAACGCACGGGACATGATCAAGTCCTCCGGTGGCTCGGAGGAGCCCGTAGCCGGAACCATCATCGACTAGAGTGGACCGGGTGAGTACGGCATTGAAGAAGGATTTCCTTCGCATCGCATCAGTCAACGTCAATGGCCTGCGGGCTGCCTACAAGAACGGCATGGCGGAATGGCTGGAGCCCCGCGAGGTTGACATCCTTTGCCTGCAGGAAGTGCGAGCCCCTGATGACATTGTCAGGAAGCTGATTGGCGACGGCTGGCACATCCTCCACACCGAGGCTGAAGCCAAGGGCCGCGCCGGAGTAGCCATCGCCTCCCGCGAGGAGCCCACCGCCACGCGCATTGGGATCGGCGACTCCTACTTCGATACCTCAGGCCGCTGGATTGAGGCGGACTACACCGTGGAGAACGCTGCCGGTGAATTCACCACCCTTTCCGTCGTCAGTGCCTACGTGCACTCCGGAGAAGTGGGCACGCCCAAGCAGGACGACAAATTCCGTTTCCTGGACGCCATGAGCGTCAGGCTGCCTGAGCTCGCCAAGCACAGCGACCACGCCTTGGTGGTTGGCGATCTCAACGTTGGACACACAGAACTCGACATCAAGAACTGGAAGGGCAACGTCAAGCGTGCCGGCTTCCTCCCGGAGGAGCGGGCGTACTTCGACCGCTTCCTCGGCGAAGAGATCGGATGGAGGGATGTCCACAGGGGCCTGGCAGGAAACGTCGCCGGCCCCTACACCTGGTGGTCCCAGCGCGGTAAGGCCTTTGATACTGACACTGGCTGGCGCATCGACTACCACCTGGCCACCCCGGGCCTCGCAGCAGCCGCTTTCTCGGCTGTGGTTGACCGGGCGCCTTCGTGGGACACCCGCTTCTCTGACCACGCACCGCTGGTAGTCGACTACCGGCTCTGAGCTTCCGAAGGTATTTTCTCCATGACCAGTTCACTCACGACTGAAACCGGCACCGCCGCCGCCACGTCCACCAAATTGGCCGTTGGCGCCAAGCACCGCGTCCTCTCGGGGATGCAGCCCTCCGCCGATTCCCTGCACCTTGGCAACTACCTGGGTGCCTTGGTCAACTGGGTCCGGATGCAGGACGAGTACGACGCCGTCTTCTTCATCCCGGACCTTCACGCCATCACCGTGCCGCAGGATCCGGCCGAACTTGCCCGTCGCACCCGTGTTACCGCCGCGCAGTACATTGCAGGCGGTGTGGACGTGGACAAGTGCACCCTGTTCGTCCAGTCCCAGGTTCCCGAGCACGCCCAGTTGGCCTGGGTCCTGAACTGCATCACGGGCATGGGTGAAGCCGCCCGCATGACCCAGTTCAAGGACAAGGCACAGAAGCAGGGCTCGGACCACGCCAGCGTGGGCCTGTTCACGTACCCCATCCTGCAGGCCGCCGATATCCTGCTTTACCAGCCGCACGGCGTGCCCGTTGGCGAAGACCAGCGCCAGCACGTGGAACTGAGCCGCGACCTCGCCAACCGCTTCAACAGCCGGTTTGGCGAGACGTTCCAGGTCCCCGAAGCCTTCATCCAGAAGGAATCGGCCAAGATCTACGATCTCCAGAACCCGACGGCAAAGATGTCCAAGTCAGCGGAATCACCGGCTGGTTTGATCAACCTCCTCGACGACCCCAAGACGGTGGCCAAGCGCATCAAGTCCGCTGTCACGGACACCGAAACCGAGATCCGCTACGACCGCGAAAACAAGCCTGGTGTCTCCAACCTGCTGACCATCTACTCGGCCATCAGCGGCACACCCGTAGAGAAGATCGTGGCCGACTACCAGGGCAAGATGTACGGCCACCTCAAGGTGGACCTTGCCGAGCTCGTCTCCACCCACCTTGCACCCATCCGGGAACGGGCCAACGAACTACTGGCGGACCCGGCGGAACTGGACCGTCTGCTGGCCCTCGGCGCTGACAAAGCCCGCGAGATCGCCTCAGCCACCCTCGCCGATGTCTATTCCAAGGTCGGCTTCCTGCCGTATCGCGGGGACGCCGTACGCGGCGAGCAGGGAGTCCGCTAAGCCCATGTGCTCTGCTGGCCAGCTCAACGTCAAGACCGACGCCCGGAAGGGTGTCGGTCCGGACGATTCTCGCCAGCCCGCTGTCACCGGCGCCGATTGCGGTGCCGGTGACACCATGTGCGTGGGCGTGATTCTCGGCTTCCCACCGGAGATAGCCCGTGAGCTCCAGGAATGGCGGGCATCCTTCGGTGATCCCATGGCCGAGGTCATTCCGGCCCACATCACGCTGATCACCACCACCCCCACCCAGGACTGGGCGGCTACCCGCGAACACGTGCGCGCGGTCGCTAAAACCCAGGAACCCTTCAACATCACCATCTCGGGAACCGGTTCCTTCCGGCC
The DNA here is from genome assembly GCF_059090325.1 of Arthrobacter sp. B0316-5-4. NCBI lineage: Bacteria > Bacillati > Actinomycetota > Actinomycetes > Micrococcales > Micrococcaceae > Arthrobacter > Arthrobacter sp. B0316-5-4. The sequence goes on along the minus strand of NZ_JBNHFN010000004.1, from coordinate 434,638 downwards.
TGTCTCGCCCGTTGTGTTCGTCAACGTCGAAGAAGGCTTTGAGGAATGCGTGCAACTGCACGAGAAACTGCAAAGCGGCCCGCTCGAGCGGAGGCTTCCCTTCCCCTACCACCCGCACGTCACGGTAGCCCACGACGTCGCCCAGAAAAACCTAGATGAAGCCGAAACGGTGCTCAGGGATTACCGGGCCACGTTCCCTGTGGTTAGCATGGGACTTTACGAGCACGACACCAATGGAATTTGGCAGCTACGGGAAGAGCTCGACTTTGGCGGCGATACTGACGAGGAACAGCAAGCGGATACAAGCCACGGAGGCGGACACTCCTCCGCTTCCAACTGAGCTGGCGAAGCTCAAACTGGAGCTTCTCCGTAAACGGCAGGAATTAGGCCACGCCAAGCGTTCCGGAGCGGGGTTGCCCGCCAGGGCAGGTGCATTTTTCGCTGTCTTCATGGCCAGGCTGAACACCAACCGCGCCATGCGCTCGTTCCAGCATTACTCGCGGCAGCACGGCCCTTTGCTCAGCGCGGGCATTGGCTTCAACATGTTCTTCTCGGTGACGGGTCTCCTCACCACCGGTTTCGCGATCGCCGGAATCGTCCTGGGCGGCAATCCGGTCCTCGAAGACGCCGTCATCAGTAGCGTTGCCTCCGCCGCTCCGGGGCTCCTGCAGGTCAACGGTGGCGAAGGGCTGGTGGATCCGCAGACGCTGCTCAACCCGTCCGGGCTGGGGTGGACGGCGCTCATCGCAGCGGCGGTCACCATTTTCACATCCCTGGGTTGGATTGCCAGCGTCAGGGAAGGTCTTCGCGGGGTCATGAACGCGGGCCCCTTGGTGCGAAATGCGCTCCTGCAGAAAGCCATCGACGCCGGCACGCTCCTGCTCCTCGGCGTCATCCTGGTGATCAGCGCCGGAGCCTCGTTGATCTTCGGTACAGCCGCGGATTGGTTTATCGGCTTGCTGAAGCTGAACGAGGAGGTGGCAGCGCCCATCGCGGCCACCGTCAAGATCGTGGTTCCGCTCCTTTTGAACTGCGCGACGGCGGCAGTCCTGTTCCGTGTCGCCGGTGGCCTGAAGTTGGGGCGCCGTTCCTTCCTCGAAGGGGTGGTGCTGGCCGGGGTCGGAACCACCGTCCTCCAGTTCTTCAGCACCGAGCTCCTGGCCCGCTCCGGGAACAATCCCGTCCTGGCGTCCTTCGCCATCATCATCGGCCTGCTGATCTGGTTCAACCTGGTGAGCCAGGTTTACCTCGTCTCGGCTTCGTGGGCGGCGATTCGGGAAGCTGATGCTGAATCGGGGGAGGCGCCCCGCAAGAAGGTCCTCGGTTCGCGCCGCGTAGCGCCCCGTACCTGACTCTTTCCTGGCCCCGGGAGGCGCGAATGAACAACCAGCTGTGGATCGCCTGTCTCGTCGGTGCTGCGGCGGGCCTCATTGTTGGCCAACTGATCTTCAATTCGCCGTTCCTGGGCATCCTCATTGGTGTGGGCCTCGGCGCCCTTGTCGGGGCTGCCGTGGGTCCCCGCCGGAATTAAAAGCAACGCGGGGTCACTTGCGGCCCATAAATCCCCTCGGGATGGGCGGCAAGTGACCCCGCGTTGCTTTAAGAGATTTCCAAGTAGGGGTCAGCCCATGCACCGATGATCCGCGCGACCCGTGCTGCCTGGCCCTTCCCGGTGAGGAGGTGCTCGCTGCCCTCCAGGGAGATGAAGCTCCGGGGGTGCCGGGCGGTACGGAAAATCTCGCTCGCGTTGTCGATCCCCACGGTGTTGTCCGTGGGGGAGTGCATCACCATGAGCGGCTTGTGGAGGGTGCGGATGCAGTCGCGCAGGTCGGCCCGCTCCACGTCCTCCACGAAGTGCCGGCGGACCTCCATGGGCCGTCCTCCCAGATCAACCACGGCACTGCCGTCACGAAGGATGACGTCAATTTCCGCATCGAACATGTGCTCCACGTGCTTCGGCTCGTAGGGTGCACCGACGGTCACCACCGCGTTGAGCCCGGGAATGTCGCGGGCCGCTGCCAGGACAGCCGCTCCGCCGAACGAGTGGCCAACCAGCAACGAAATCGAGCGGCCCTGCCCGCGCATGAACCCAGCGGCGAGGACGGTGTCAGCCACCTTGACGCTGAACGAACCCGCAGACCACTCTCCCTCGGAGCCGCCCAGGCCAAGGTTGTCGAACCGCAACATCCCCACGCCCTGCTCCGCAAGCCCCTTGCAAATGCGCGAGGCTGCCGGGCTGTCCTTGCCCAGTGTCAGGCCGTGCGAATACACGCCCCAGCCGCGAACGGGTCCCTCAGGGACGTCCACGATGCCGGCCAGCGTGTCGCCGGTGCTTCCCGTGAAGCTGATCTTCTCAGAGCGTGACACGCTGGTCTCCTTGTGTTGCGATAACCGGTTGCTGACGGTGATTAACGACGACGGCGCCGGTCACCATATCGGGTGAGCGGCGCCGTCGTCGTGCTGTTCTTTGTGGGAACGGCTAACTAGATCTTGCGTGCCAGGATGGCCTGCTTGACCTCGGCGATTGCCTTGGTCACCTGGATGCCACGGGGGCATGCTTCGGAGCAATTGAAGGTGGTGCGGCAACGCCACACACCCTCTTTGTCGTTGAGGATTTCAAGGCGCATGTCGCCGGCGTCATCACGGGAATCGAAGATGAAGCGGTGTGCGTTGACGATCGCAGCGGGACCGAAGTACTGGCCGTCGGTCCAGAAGACCGGGCAGGACGAGGTGCAGGCGGCGCACAGGATGCACTTGGTGGTGTCGTCAAAGCGCTCACGGTCCTCGACGGACTGCAGGCGTTCCTTGGTGGGCTCGTGGCCCTTGTTGATCAGGAACGGCATGACTTCGCGGAAGGACTGGAAGAAGGGTTCCATGTCCACGATCAGGTCCTTCTCCACGGGGAGGCCCTTGATCGGCTCGACGGTGATGGGCTTGGACGTGTCCAGGTCCTTCAGCAGCGTCTTGCAGGCGAGGCGGTTGCGGCCGTTGATGCGCATGGCATCGGAGCCACAGACACCGTGGGCGCAGGAGCGGCGGAAGGAAACAGTTCCGTCGATCTCCCACTTGACCTTGTGAAGGGCATCCAGCACACGGTCCGTGCCGTACATGGTCAGCTTGTAGTCATCCCAGCGTGCTTCGTCCGAGATTTCCGGATCGTAGCGGCGTACGCGGAGGGTGATGTGGAACGTGGGGATTTCACCGTCGCCGGCAACGCTTGCCGGGAGCTCGATCTTGGAAGCGGGCTCTGCCATTTCGGTCGTCATTAGTACTTACGCTCCATCGGCTCGTAACGGGTGAAGATCACGGGCTTCGTCTCGAGACGGATTCCCGCAACAGATTCCGCCGAGGATGCGGCGGTGACGGTGTTGTCCAGGTAAGCCATGGAGTGCTTCATGAACTTTTCGTCATTGCGGTCCGGGAAGTCCTCGCGGTAGTGGCCACCGCGCGACTCTTCACGGTGCAATGCACCGACGGTCATGACCTTGGCCATGTCCAGGAGGAAGCCCAGCTCAACGGCTTCCAGGAGGTCCAGGTTGAAGCGCTTGCCCTTGTCCTGGACCGTGACGTTCTTGTACCGCTCTTCGAAGGAAGCGATGTCACGGAGGACCTGCTCCAGCGATTCCTTGGTACGGAACACCTGCATGTTGGCGTCCATGGTGTCCTGCAGTTCCTTGCGGATCTGCGCCACACGCTCGGTGCCGTTGCCGGTGAGCAGGCGGTCAAGGATGCCACGGGTCATGGCTTCGGGGTCAGCCGGAAGCTCAACATAGTCAGCCGTCTTGGAGTACTCCGCAGCGGCGATACCGGCGCGCTTACCGAACACGTTGATGTCCAGGAGCGAGTTGGTGCCCAGGCGGTTGGAGCCGTGCACGGAAACACAGGCGACTTCACCGGCTGCGTAGAGGCCAGGAACGATTGTGTCGTTGTCCTGCAGCACCTCTGTGGTGATGTTGGTGGGGATGCCACCCATGGCGTAGTGCGCAGTGGGAAACACCGGAACGGGGTCCGTGAACGGTTCCACACCCAGGTAGGTGCGTGCGAACTCGGTGATGTCCGGAAGCTTGGCCTCGATGTGCGCCGGCTCAAGGTGGGTCAGGTCCAGGAGGACGTAATCCTTGTTCGGACCACAACCACGGCCTTCGCGTACTTCGTTCGCCATGGCGCGGGCCACGATGTCACGGGGTGCGAGGTCCTTGATGGTGGGGGCGTAGCGCTCCATGAAGCGCTCACCTTCCGAGTTACGCAAGATGGCACCTTCACCACGTGCACCCTCGGTGAGGAGGATGCCCAGGCCAGCGAGGCCGGTCGGGTGGAACTGGAAGAACTCCATGTCTTCCAGGGGGATGCCGCGGCGGAACGCGATGCCCATGCCGTCGCCGGTGAGGGTGTGTGCGTTGGAGGTGGTCTTGAAGACCTTGCCTGCACCACCGGAAGCGAAGACCACGGACTTGGCCTGGAACACGTGAAGCTCACCGGAGGCAAGGTCGTAGGAGACCACACCGGCAACGCGCTTCTGCTTGTACGGGGTACCGTCTTCGCGCACTGCGTCTTCTTCGACGATCAGCAGGTCCAGGACGTAGTACTCGTTGTAGAACTCAACGTTGTGCTTGACGCAGTTTTGGTACAGCGTCTGCAGGATCATGTGGCCTGTGCGGTCCGCTGCGTAGCAGGCGCGGCGAACGGGCGCCTTGCCGTGGTCGCGGGTGTGGCCGCCGAAGCGACGCTGGTCGATCCGGCCCTCGGGCGTGCGGTTGAACGGCAGGCCCATCTTTTCCAGGTCCAGCACGGCGTCGATGGCTTCCTTCGCCATGACCTCGGCTGCGTCCTGGTCAACCAGGTAGTCGCCACCCTTGATGGTGTCAAAGGTGTGCCATTCCCAGTTGTCTTCTTCGACGTTGGCCAGTGCTGCACACATACCACCCTGCGCCGCACCAGTGTGCGAACGGGTGGGGTAGAGCTTGGTCAGTACCGCTGTGCGTGCGCGCTGACCGGATTCGATCGCGGCGCGCATGCCGGCGCCACCTGCACCGACAATGACGACGTCGTACTTATGGACCTGCATACCAGATGCTCTCTCTTTCAAAAATTCAGATGGTCGGCGGAGGCTGCTCCGCTACGTGGGGCAGCCGGCCGAAGCCGGACTGCCGCTGTGGCACAGCCCGCTACGGGGCCGGGCAGAATCCGCCAGGCAGCTGAACGCCGTCGACGACGGGGCACGGGTTGAAGGTGAAGATCACCAGAGTGCCCAGGATGATGATGACCAGGGTGGCCGCGTAAAGAACCATCTTGAGCCAGAAGCGAGTGGAATCCTTCTCGGCGTAGTCGTTGATGATGGTGCGGACACCGTTGGTGCCGTGAAGCATGGCAAGCCACAGCATGGCCAGGTCCCAGAACTGCCAGAAGGGATCGGCCCACTTGCCGGCAACGAAGCCGAAGTCGATGGCGTGGATGCCTTCGCCCACCAGCAGGTTCACGAAGAGGTGGCCGAAGATCAGCACCACCAGGACGATGCCGGAGAGGCGCATGAAGAGCCAGGCGATCATCTCGAAGTTGCCGCGGCTGGAGCCGGAGCGGTTGTACTTCGGTGCGATCTTCCCGGACCCGATTTTTCCACTGCGTGGTGTTTCGATGGTTGTCATGGCTTAGTGGCCTCCCAGCGCAAGGGAAAGGTGGCGGATCGCGAAGCCGGCGAACGTGACCAGCCACAGCGCAAGCACGATCCACAGCAGCTGGCGCTGGTACTTCGCGCCCTTCTTCCAGAAATCGATGGCGATCACACGCAGGCCGTTGAAGGCGTGGAAGATGATCGCTGCGACCAGGCCCGTTTCACCCAGGGCCATCAGGGGGTTCTTGTATGCGCCAATGACGGCGGTGTAGGCCTCAGGGGACACGCGCACCAATGAGGTGTCCAGCACATGGACCAACAAGAAGAAAAAGATCACTACACCGGTAATACGGTGTCCAACCCAGGACCACATGCCTTCACGGCCGCGGTACAAGGTGCCAGCTGGTTTTGTCGGCACTGATTAAACCTTCCTGCAACACAGCGGCGCTGGCATGGGATCCATGCGGGGGGAACGCCTGCTGCGAGAGCACTCGTAGCTCACGCCTAAATCTAGGCTTCGCTCACAGCATATTCAATTTAGGACGCGCTTCTCTGCTTGTTAATTCCATGTTTCCTGCCCGGATTCAGGCGATTTTGGGTGCTGCCTGAGACGAACGCCACATGCGTGGCGTTCTGCGGGGCTTCCTGCTTGCACAGGATAAAGTGTTGCGGTGAGTACAGAAGACGCGAAATACCCGGAATCGCCATTGGACCGCTTTCACGCGGTCATTCCGGCGGGCGGTGTGGGGACCCGGCTGTGGCCACTCTCGCGTGCCGCTGCGCCCAAGTTCCTCCACGACCTGACCGGTTCCGGCAGCACGTTGTTGAGGGCCACCTATGACAGGCTCCAACCGCTGGCCGGGGATCGGGTGCTGGTGGTGACCGGTGAGGCACACCGTGCCGCCGTGTGCCGCCAACTGCCCGAGGTGGGGGATGACGAGCTCGTCCTCGAAAGCGAGCCCAAAGACTCCGGCGCTGCCATCGGACTGGCCGCCGCGATCCTGCACCGCCGCGATCCGGAGACCATCATGGGTTCCTTCGCCGCGGACCAGGTCATCAGCCCCGACGACCTCTTCCAGGAGGCCGTGCGTGAGGCTATCTATACGGCCGCCAAGGGCAAGATCGTCACTATTGGCATCAAGCCCACGCACCCGTCCACGGGCTTTGGCTACATCCGCTCCGGCGCGGCCCTGAACGTCGAGGGTGCTCCCAACGCCATGGCCGTGGCCGAGTTTGTTGAGAAGCCCAGCCAGGAAGTGGCCAACAAGTACGTCGAAGCCGGGGACTACGTCTGGAACGCGGGCATGTTCGTGGCGCCCGTTGCCCTGATGCTAAAGCACCTCGAAGCGAACCAGCCGGTGCTCTTCGCAGGCCTGCAGGAGATCGCCGAAGCCTGGGACACGCCGCAGCGCGACGAGGTCAAGGCGCGTGTCTGGCCGACCCTGCCCAAGATCGCGATCGACTACGCCGTGGCTGAGCCCGCAGCGGAAGCCGGGGACGTCGCCGTCGTGCCTGGCACTTTCCGTTGGGACGACGTCGGCGACTTCGCCGCGATCGGTCGACTGAACAACGCCGGCGACGTCGACGAAGTCACCGTCTTGGGCGAGGGCGCACGCGTCTTCGCGGAGAATGCCAGTGGCGTGGTGGTTTCCGATACCAAGCGCGTTATTGCCCTCATCGGCATCAAGGACGTGGTCATTGTGGACACCCCGGACGCCCTGCTGGTGACCACGAAGGAACACGCGCAACTGGTCAAGGGCACCGTCGACGCCCTCAAGGCCAGCGGCGATACGGACGTGCTGTAACGCAGCTGCTTATACCGTGAGCCACCTCTTTGGTTATCCTGCGCCTGAACGCGGCGTAACCAAGAGGTGGCTTTCGTTCTTCGGGGGCCGTGGATGGCTACAGTTGTGACGTGCGCAATTACACGACTGAAACCGAGCCCACCCCTGTTGTCGGTCCCTGGGTTGACGAATTCCTGCCCGGACTCATTGAATTCCGGCGCGACCTCCATGCGCACCCCGAGCTGTCCTTCAAGGAATTCAGGACGACGGACAAGCTCGTAGAGCGCCTCGAAGCAGCGGGCCTGAAGCCGCGCCGGCTCGAGGGCACCGGGCTCACGGTGGATGTCGGCGAAGGTCCCATTGCCACAGCCCTCCGCGGCGACATCGACGCCCTGCCCATCATCGAGGAGACCGGTCTTCCGTTCGCTTCGAAGAACCACGGTGTAACCCATGCTTGCGGGCACGACATCCACACCACCACCATGCTCGGCATTGCCCTGGTGCTGCACCGGATGCACAAGAACAATCCTCTTGGCGGCACCGTCCGCATCATTTTCCAGCCTGCCGAGGAAACCATGCCCGGTGGCGCCTTGTCCTGCATCGAGCAGGGGGTGCTGGAAGGCGTTCCCCGTATTCTCGCGCTGCACTGTGATCCGCGGATCAACGTAGGCCAGATCGGTACCCGCATTGGTGCGATCACGTCGGCGTCGGACACCATCAAGATTGAACTGTCCGGGCGTGGCGGACACACCTCCCGGCCGCACCTGACCGAAGACCTGGTTTTCGCTTTGTCGCAGATCGCCATCAACGTCCCGGCCGTCCTTTCCCGCCGGGTGGACGTCCGAAGTGGCGTGTCCGTGGTGTGGGGCCAGATCTCTGCCGGATCGGCGCCGAATGCCATCCCCGGGTCCGGCTACATGGCCGGCACCATGCGTTGCCTCGACCGCGATGCCTGGCACAGTGCAGGCGAGTTGCTGGACGACGTCGTGAAGCAGGTTGCCGCGCCCTACGGCGTGGACGTCCACATGGAGCACACCCGTGGCGTTCCACCGGTAGTGAACTCAGAGCACGAGACCGCGCTCATCGAAGCGTCGGCCCGTGCCGAACTGGGGGAGCACGCTGTGGTCCTGACTCCGCAGTCCATGGGCGGCGAGGACTTTGCGTGGTTCCTGGCCGACCTTCCCGGTGCCATGATGCGGCTTGGTACGCACACGCCTGGCGGCGAGGAGTATGACCTTCACCGCGGCGATTTCATTGTCGATGAGCGTGCGCTTGGATACGCGGTACGGGTCCTTACCGGCGCTGCCCTGCGGACCATACGCGACCTCGAGTCCTAATCCCCACCAAGCAGTTGAGCGCGCTCTGAACCTTCACGGTGCGCTCAACTGCGACCCCGTTGGCTAGCCACTGATCGATTGAGTTGTGCACAATTGAATTGTGCACTATCGTTTTATTCATGAGTGATGCACCCCGCCTCCGCCACCAGGTCTGCTTTGCGCTGTATTCGGCTTCCAAAGCAGCGACGGCGGTCTACCGCCCCGTGCTGGAGGACCTGGGCCTGACGTACCCGCAGTACCTGGTGATGCTGGTGCTGTGGGAGCAGGAGCCGCGAAGCGTCCGCGAACTCGGCGCCGAACTGGGGCTCGATTCCGGTACGCTTTCGCCGCTGCTCAAGCGCCTTGAAGGGCTCGGCCTGGTGGAGCGCCGGCGTTCGGCGGAGGATGAGCGCCGCGTTGACGTGGTCCTCACCGAGGCCGGACATGCCCTCAGCGCCAAATCCAAGGCCGTGCCGCAACGGCTGGCCGATGCCGCCGGACTGTCGAGCGGGGAAATTGAACAACTCCACGCCACGCTGGCCAAACTCACTACGGCCCTGAACAGCTCACTCTAAGAATTTTCCAAGCCACCCATTACCGAAGAGAAACGGAAGCACCATGAAGACTCTTTACACTGCTGAGGCCCTGGCCTCCGGCGAAGGCCGTGACGGCAACGCCCGTACCAACGATGGCAAGCTGGACGTCGCCCTCGCCAGCCCCGTGGAACTCGGTGGCAACGGCGAGGGCACCAACCCGGAGCAGCTTTTCGCTGCCGGTTACGCCGCATGCTTCCACTCCGCCCTCCGCCTGGTGGGCCGCAAGGAGCGGGTCGACCTCAGCGATTCGGCCGTTGCCGCCAAGATCCACTTTGGTGCGTTGACTGACAGCGAAGGCTACGGACTGGCCGCGGAACTCGAAATTGCCCTGCCGGCACTGGACCGTGAGACCGCAGAACAGCTCATGACCAAGGCGCACCAGATCTGCCCTTACTCCAACGCCACGCGCGGAAACATGGCAGTTGACCTCAAGCTCGTTGAGTTCGCAGCATGAGCGCCGCAACAACGGCCCTGCCCGCCGAAACCCGCGAAATCCAGCTCGCCTCCCGTCCGGTAGGCCGCCCGGCGCAAGAGAACTTCCGCCTGGCCAAGGCCGAGCTGCCTGAGCTCGGCGAAGGACAGCTCCTGGTGAAGAACCAGTTCATGTCCGTGGACCCCTACATGCGCGGCCGCATGAACGACGTGAAGTCGTACTCGGCGCCCTTCCGCCTCGATGCAGCGCTCGACGGCGGTGCCGTAGGTGAGGTGATCGCGTCCCGTTCGGACGCGCACAAGGTGGGTGACGTCGTCGTGCATCAACTGGGGTGGCGCGAACACGCGGTAGTGGATGCTGCGGCAACCACGCCTGTCCCGGGCGGCCTGGCGCCGACCTCGGCGTTCCTTGGTGCGTTGGGCATGACGGGATTGACCGCCTACGCGGGCCTGCTGAAGGTGGCCGAGTTCAAGGAAGGCGACGTCGTGTTCGTCTCCGGCGCGGCCGGGGCCGTTGGCTCCATGGTGGGCCAGATCGCCAAGGCCATGGGCGCTTCCAAGGTGATCGGCAGTGCGGGCTCGCCGGAGAAGGTGGCCCGACTCCTGGAGCTTGGCTTCGACTCGGCCTTCAACTACAACGACGCTCCCGTCCTGGACCAGCTGCGTGAAGCAGCGGGGGAGCGTGGCATCGACGTTTACTTCGACAACGTCGGTGGCGAGCACCTTGAGGCTGCCCTGGCGACGCTGACTGTCGGCGGACGCGTGGCCATGTGCGGCGCCATCGCCCAGTACAACTCCACCGAGCCACCGGTCGCTCCCCGCAACCTGGCTGTCGCCATCGGCAAGCAACTGACGTTGCGCGGTTTCCTGGTGGGCGGACAGCGCCAGCACGCTGCCGAGTTCGCGCAGAAGATGGCTGGCTGGCTTGCCGACGGCAGTGTCAGCTACGACGAGACGATCGTCGATGGCCTGGAAAACGCACCCCAGGCCTTCATCGACTTGCTCGACGGAGCGAACACCGGAAAGATGCTCGTCCGCCTCTAAGGTCCAAGTAGCCGGGTGTGACTTGCGCACCCGGCTACTGCTTGGTAACAAAAGGTCAACAATCTGCCCTCCGGGACCGCGATGTGCTATCCGGGTGTGTTTTAGGACACTAGTGTTGGTTCCATCAATGCGCTTAGGCGCAGCTGCGAGCATCAGTGAAAACAGAATTTCTGCCTCAGGTATAGGAAACGGACACTCATTGACCATCCGTCGTAGCGCCAATCACTTTCTTCCTGGAGGAAAATTGAAGAAACCACTGCGTGCCACCCTGAAGCGCGGTTCAATGGCCGGTGTCGCAACCGTCGGCGCAGCAGCGCTCCTGCTGACCGGCTGTGGCCAGGCTCCCGACGCCGGATCCGGCGCCGCCACCAAGAGCGACTATGTTGGATGCATCGTGTCCGACTCCGGTGGATTCGATGACCAGTCCTTCAACCAGTCCTCGTTCGAAGGCCTCAAGAAGTCTGAGAAGGACCTCGGCATCACCATGAAGTCCGCCGAATCCAAGGCCAACAGCGACTTCGAGACCAACCTCAACGGCATGATCTCCGCTGGCTGCAACCTCACGGTAACCGTCGGCTTCCTCCTGGGCGATGCCACCAAGGCCGCTGCAGAGAAGAACACGGACAAGCACTTCGCGATCATCGACTACACGTACGACAAGCCCATCGCCAACGTGAAGCCGGTTGTCTACGACACCGCTCAGGCCGCCTACCTGGCTGGCTACGCGGCTGCGGCCACCACCAAGACCGGCAAGGTCGGTACCTTCGGCGGCATCAAGATCCCCACGGTCACCATCTTCATGGACGGCTTCTACGACGGCGTCCAGGCCTACAACAAGGCCAAGGGCAAGTCCGTCCAGGTTGTCGGCTGGGACAAGAACACCCAGGACGGCTCTTTCACGGGCGACTTCGAAAAGCAGGACACCGGCAAGCAGGTCACCATCAACCTGCTGGACCAGGGTGCGGACATCGTGATGCCCGTAGCCGGCCCAGTAGGCAAGGGCGCCGGTGCTGCGCTGAAGGAAGCCAAGGCTGCCGGTAAGGACGTCAAGCTCATCTGGGTTGACTCCGATGGCTACCTCACGGCTCCCGAGTACAAGGACCTCATGCTGACCTCCGTGGTCAAGCAGATGGGCGAGGCCGTTGAGACCGTGGTGAAGGACGACAAGGACGGCAAGTTCAGCAACACCGCTTACGTCGGCACGCTGGAGAACGACGGCGTTGCTATCGCCCCGTTCCACGACCTCGACTCCGCTGTTTCTGCTGACACCAAGACCGAACTCGATGCCCTGAAGGCGGACATCGTCTCCGGCAAGCTGGTTGTCCAATCGGCAGCGAGCCCCAAGAAGTAAACAATTCCTGAACGCGCCGCCAGTACCGTGCCCCGGTACTGGCGGCGCGTTTTTGCCCTGACTAGGCTGAACCCAAGCCAACGGCTTGCGGGCAGTAAAGTCCCTCGGACTCACAGAACGGTGGAGTTGTGAAACTCGAATTGAAGGGGATCTCGAAAGCCTTCGGGACCTTCTACGCCAACCAAGATATTGACCTCGTGGTCGAATCCGGTCAGATCCATTGCCTCCTGGGCGAAAACGGGGCTGGCAAATCGACCCTCATGAACGTGCTCTACGGGCTCTATGAGCCCACCGCTGGCCACATCCTGGTGGATGATAAGCCCGTCAGCTTCCGCGGCCCCGGCGATGCCATGGCAGCAGGCATTGGCATGGTGCACCAGCACTTCATGCTGGTTCCCGTCTTCACGGTTGCGGAAAACGTGGCCCTCGGCGCTGAACCAACCATGTTCGGCGGCGTCCTGAGCATGGACGAAACCCGCAAGAAGATCCGGGAGATCTCTGACAGGTACGGTTTCGATGTTGACCCCGACGCCCTGGTGGAGGACCTCCCCGTGGGCGTCCAGCAGCGCGTCGAAATCATCAAGGCACTGGTGCGCGAAGCCAAGGTGCTCATCCTCGACGAGCCCACGGCCGTGCTGACACCCCAGGAAACCGATGAACTCCTGGACATCATGCGGCAGCTCAAGGCGAGCGGCACGTCCATTGTTTTCATTTCGCACAAGCTCCGCGAAGTGAAGGCTGTTTCGGATGTCATCACCGTCATCCGGCGCGGCAAAGTGGTGGGCGACGCGCCTCCCACAGCGTCCGCCACCGAGCTGGCCTCCATGATGGTGGGCCGCCCCGTCAGCCTGAGCCTGGACAAAGCCCCAGCCCAGCCGAAGGAAACCACGTTTGTCGTGGAGAACCTGACCGTGCGCGCAGCCAACGGCACCAACGTGGTGGATGGCATCAGCTTCGACATCGCCCAGGGTGAGATCCTCGCCGTCGCCGGTGTCCAGGGCAACGGCCAAACGGAACTGACGGAAGCCATCCTTGGCGTGCAGGAGCACGTCACCGGATCCGTCACCCTGGATGGAAAGCAGTTGCTTGGCCTGCCCGTCAAGGATGTGCTGCGTTCCGGCGTCGGGTTCGTCCCGGAAGATCGCACAGTGGACGGACTTGTTGGTCCCTTCTCGGTCGCCGAGAACCTGGTGCTGGACCTTTACGACCAGGCCCCGTTCGCGAGCGGCATCAGCATGAAGCCCGCCAAAGTGGCCGAGCATGCCAAGGCCAAGATCGAGGAGTTCGATATCCGGACCCCCTCGGCCGGTTCTGCTGCAGGAACACTGTCCGGCGGCAACCAGCAGAAAGTTGTCATGGCGCGGGAACTGTCCCGCCCGTTGCGGCTGTTCATCGCAAGCCAGCCCACGCGCGGCGTGGACGTGGGCTCCATCGAGTTCCTGCATAAGCGCATCGTTGCAGAGCGCGATGTGGGAACACCGGTGATGATCGTTTCCACTGAGCTCGATGAAGTCATTGAGCTCGCAGACCGGATCGCGGTGCTGTACAAGGGCAAGCTCGTGGGCATTGTGCCTGCGGGAACTCCCCGGGACACCCTCGGCTTGATGATGGCCGGCGTCGGCCCGGAAGGAGGCTCCGATGACTGAGAAGGATCAGGCTAAGAGCGATCAGACCCCCGCTGAGTCCACGGCGGAGGTACGCGCGGCGGACGTCGCCCTCGATACTGCCGGCGGAATGCTGGAACCGTCCATTGTCCCGGTGTCCTCCCAAAGCGGAGACTCGGGCCACCAGCAGGGCAGCGTGATGCGCCGCATCGTTATGGGAAACGGCTTCGTGTCCGTCCTGGCGGTCATCGTCGCGCTCTTCCTTGGCGGCTTGCTGATTGCCAGCACGGACAGCCAGGTCGCCAAGACCGCAGGCTACCTCTTCGCACGGCCCACGGACTTCCTGAGTGCCTTGTGGGCGGCAATGACCGAGAGTTACGGCGCCCTCTTCCAAGGCTCCGTTTTTAGCCCTCGTGAAGGCTTCAGGCCCATCCTGGAAACCATGACCGTTGCCACCCCGCTGATCTGTGCGGGCCTCGGCGTCGCGCTGGCGTTCCGTGCGGGCCTGTTCAACATCGGTGCCCAGGGACAGATCATTATCAGCGCAACGCTGGCGGCCTACGTCGGCTTCGCGTGGCACCTGCCGTTCGGCCTGCACCTGCTGGTGGTCATCATCATGGGTGTCCTGGGTGGTGGAGTGTGGGGCGCGATCGTTGGCATCCTCAAGGCCCGGACCGGCGCCCACGAGGTGATCGTGACCATCATGCTGAACTATGTGGCGTTGTTCCTGCTGGACTTCCTCCTGAACACCGCGGCATTCCGTCGTCCGGGGGATAACAGCCCCATCTCGCCGCGCCTTGACGAGACGGCCGCATACCCCGTGCTCATCCCGGGTTCCAGGCTCCACCTTGGCTTCCTCGTGGCAGTGGCACTGACCTTCGGCGTGTGGTGGCTGCTCAACCGGTCCACCATCGGCTTCGAATTCCGTGCCGTGGGCGCGAATCCGATCGCAGCACGGACCGCCGGCGTCAAGGTATCCCGCGCCACCATCCTGGTGATGGCCATGGCCGGTGCGCTGGCTGCCTTCGGCGGTGTCGCCCAGGTGGCCGGTACCGAAAAGGTATTGACCGGTGGCGTCGCAGCCCAGATCGGCTTCGACTCCATCACTGTCGCCCTGTTGGGCCGCAGCACGCCGTGGGGAACGTTCTTCGCTGGCCTGCTGTTCGGTGCGTTCCGCGCCGGAGCCGTGCAAATGCAGATCCAAACGGGTACGCCTATCGACATCGTGCTGGTGGTGCAATCGCTGATCGTCCTGTTCATTGCGGCGCCGCCCCTGATCCGGTCCATCTTCAGGCTTGAACCCAAGAAGAAGAACAAGACACCTAAAGCGGCCCCCAAGGCTGCCCTTGCCAACGCCACCGGAGGTGCCAAGTGAGCGCTACAACCACCGCTCCCAGGTCGGGAGCAACGGCCCTGCCTGCGTTCCGGCCTTCCATGAAGGTCCCCATTTCACTTGGAGTCCTGGCGCTGATAGCGCTGGTCTTCTTCGGTTTCCTGGGCCCGGACCAGACCGCCGAGATGAAGATCAGCGATTCCGGGGATGCTGTTGCCGTGCCGGCCTTGATGATCCCGGGCCAGGTGGGTGGGGTTGTCCTGGGCATCCTCCTGCTGGCCATGGCGGCGTATTCGATCTACCTGTGGACGCGGGGTGAGCGCTCACCGAAGTGGCTGCCCATCGCGTTTGCCGTGGTGTTCGTGTTTGCCTTGCTGGTGTGGATTGTGGCCGGTGCACGCCAGCCGTCCATCTCTTTGGCTGGCCTTGTTGCCGGTTCGGTAACGCTGGCCGTGCCCCTGGTTTTCGGTTCGTTGTCGGGCGTCCTGTGTGAGCGGGTTGGCGTGGTCAACATCGCGATCGAAGGCCAACTCCTGGGCGGCGCATTTACCGCCGCACTGGTGGCCACCATGACCGGCAGCCCCTACATCGGCCTGATCGCTGCCGCTGCCGCAGGCGCTGCAGTGTCCATGGTCCTGGCCGTGTTCAGCATCAAGTACCTGGTCAACCAGATCATTGTTGGCGTGGTCCTGAACGTGCTGGTCTCCGGCCTCACCGGCTTCCTCTACGGGACGCTGATGGTGCCGAACAAGGAACAGTTCAACACCCCGGGCCGCCTGGACATCCTGCCGATTCCGCTCCTCTCGGACATCCCCATCATCGGACCGATCCTGTTTGAGCAGTCCATCGCCGGCTACCTGATGTACGTTGCGGTCGCCGTGGTCTGGTTCGGCCTGTTCAAGACCCGGTGGGGACTCCGCGTCCGCGCCGTCGGCGAACACCCGCAGGCGGCTGACACGTTGGGCATCAACGTCAACGCCACCCGTTTCTGGAACGTCACCCTGGGCGGTGCCATCGCCGGTATCGGCGGTGCGGTGTTCACCCTGGTCACCATCGACTCCTTCACCAAGGACATCTCCGGTGGCCGTGGCTTCATCGCCTTGGCCGCGCTGATCTTCGGCCGTTGGAATCCGATCGGTGCCTTCCTGGCTTCGCTGCTGTTCGGCTTCGCCTACAACCTGCAGTCCATCCTGGGGATCATCGGTACGCCGGTTCCGAGCCAGTTCATGGCCATGCTGCCGTATCTGGTGACCATCTTCGCCGTCGCCGGTTTGGTGGGTAAGTCGCGGCCACCGGCCGCCAGCGGCATACCGTACGTGAAGGGTTGACCATGCCGGCAAACGACGTCGACTGGCCAGCCCTTGAAGACGCGGCAAAACAGGCCATGGAACGGGCCTACGCGCCCTATTCGAAGTTCCCGGTAGGGGCTGCGGCCCTTACCGAGGACGGCCGGATTGTCAGCGGCTGCAACGTGGAGAATGCCAGCTATGGCCTGACCCTCTGTGCCGAATGCGCCCTGGTGGGCCAACTCCACATGACCGGTGGCGGCCGGATCGCTGCGTTCTATTGCGTAGATGGCCAGGGCAACGTCCTCATGCCGTGCGGGCGCTGCCGCCAGCTGCTGTACGAGTTCCGGGCACCGGGCATGCAGCTCATGACAACGCAGGGCATCAAATCCATGGACCAGGTGCTTCCTGACGCCTTCGGTCCCGAAAACCTGGAGGAAACCCCGTGACAAGCACTGAAGCGTTCGACGCCGTCCAGATCATTTCCATCAAACGGGACAAGGGCACGCTCACTCCCGAGCAGATCGACTGGACCATCGACGCCTACACGCGCGGCGTCATTGCCGAAGAGCAGATGGCGGCGCTGAACATGGCCATCCTGCTCAACGGCATGGACCGGGCCGAGATTTCACGGTGGACTTCCGCCATGATCGCCTCCGGCGAGCGGATGGACTTTTCGTCGTTGACAACGCCCGACGGCGGCCGGAAGGCTACCAGCGACAAGCACTCCACCGGTGGGGTGGGGGACAAGATCACCCTGCCGCTGGCGCCGCTTGTGGCGGTCTTCGGCGTCGCGGTTCCGCAGCTTTCGGGCCGCGGCCTTGGTCACACGGGCGGCACCTTGGACAAACTTGAGGCCATTCCCGGGTGGCGGGCCAACTTGAGCAATGACGAGATCATGGCGCAGCTCCAGGACGTGGGTGCGGTCATTTGCGCGGCAGGTTCCGGGCTCGCGCCGGCGGACAAGAAGCTGTACGCGCTGCGCGATGTCACGGGCACCGTGGAAGCCATCCCGCTGATTGCTTCCTCGATCATGAGCAAGAAGATCGCCGAGGGCACTGGTTCGCTGGTGCTGGACGTCAAGGTGGGCTCGGGAGCCTTCATGAAGGATGAGGCGCGGGCACGTGAGCTGGCCGAGACCATGGTGGCCCTGGGGAAGGATGCCGGCGTCCACACCGTTGCGCTGATCACGGACATGTCCACACCGCTGGGCCTCACCGCGGGGAACGCGATCGAGGTTGAGGAGTCGGTGGAGGTCCTTTCCGGCGGTGGTCCGGAAGACGTCGTCGAACTGACTGTCCGGCTGGCCGAAGAGATGCTCGCCGGTGCCGGTATCCACGACGCCGATCCGGCCGCGGCCCTCAAGGACGGCCGGGCCATGGACGTGTGGAACAGGATGATCGAAGCCCAAGGTGGCGACCCGCGGGCAGCCCTGCCCGTGGCCAGGGAGTCGGAGGTTGTCTACGCACCCGCCGACGGCGTCCTGGTGGAGCTGGACGCGCTCTCGGTGGGTGTCGCCGCCTGGCGCCTTGGTGCCGGACGGGCCCGCAAGGAGGACCAGGTCCAGGCCGGGGCAGGCGTCCGCTTGCATGCCAAGCCGGGTGCGCTGGTGCGTGCCGGTGAACCCCTGATGACGTTGCTCACGGACACACCGGAAAAGTTCGACCGCGCCAAGGAAGCACTCCAGGACGCAGTGGTGATTGCGCCGGAGGGATCACGCCCGGCGCATCAGCTCATCATCGACCGCATCGCCTAGGCTTAAGTGTTCCGGGCTGTTCGTCAGGGACAGCCCGGATCACCAGCCTTCCGGCGCCCCAGGTGGAGCCGGCTACCGTAAGGAAACCGTGCAGGGCATCAACGATTTCATCCTCGCCGCGGCAGGGCAGCCCTGGGTGTTGTTCCTTGTGTTGGCGTGCTGCGTGATCGATGGCTTCTTTCCACCGATCCCCAGCGAATCGGTAGTGGTGGGCCTCAGCGCCGTATCCGGCAGCAGCGGTCTACCCAATGTCTGGCTGCTGGGTCTGATGGCGGCCCTGGGCGCTTTCGCGGGGGATAACATCGCCTACATCATTGGCCAACGGATTGGCATCCAGCGCTGGCGATGGATGCGCACGCAGCGGATGCAGGGCGCCTTCCGCTGGGCGGGCAAGGAACTCCGACGCCGGGCGGCCTCCCTGATCATGGTGGCGCGGTTCATCCCGATCGGGAGGGTGGCGGTCAACCTGACAGCGGGCGCCACGCACTTCAACCACCGGCGCTTCGTGGGGCTTACCGCCATGTCGGCAATGCTGTGGGCCTCGTACTCGGTGGTGCTTGGATATTTCTTCGGAGTCTGGTTCGAGCACAACCATTTGCTGGGCGCAGTCATAGCGATCGTTGTGGCCGTGATCCTGGGCGTCATCATTGATCGCATCATCAGCAGGGTCCGCGGATCCGTGCCACTGGACCGGAAAAACATCCCTGGGGAAGGCGCCCCACCTCCACCCACGGTATGACGTTGATGGCTCCGCAAGATCAGTCCCGCGGCTGACGACGGAACGGGGACCCCACCGGTAGCGTTAAACGCGTGATCCCAAGGCTGGGACGTAGCGAACGACGTCCCGGCCGTGGGACACTAAGAGCGACTTTGGTCACAGTGTCAAGTCATATTCATCTAGGAGCTACCACCGCGTGGAGTCTTTGAACCAAATGCTCGAGCATGCAGCAGGGCAGCCCTGGATTTACCCGGTACTCCTGGTCTTCTTCTTTATTGACGGATTTGCCACCATCCTGCCCAGTGAAACGGCCATCGTTGGCCTCTCGGCGCTGTCCCTTCACAGCGGAGAGCCCAACCTGTGGATCCTTGGGGCCACAGCACTGGTCGGTGCCATGGCCGGCGACAACATGGCATACATGCTGGGCCGCAAAATCGGCCTTACCCGCTGGAAGTGGATGCGACGACCCAAAGTCCAGAAGATGTTCGCCTGGGCCCAATACGAGCTGGATAAGCGCGGAGCGGTCCTCATCTTCACGGCCCGCTACATTCCCTGGGGACGCGTCGCGGTGAACTACGTGGCAGGCCAGACCGGCTTCCGTCACCGGACCTTCTTCCTCCTGGACGCCTTCGCGTGCGTCACCTGGGTGGGATACTCCATCGGCATCGGCCTCCTCGCCGGCCAGTGGGTACACAACAATCCGCTGCTCGGCGTCGGCATCGCTGTGGCATTCGCGGTGGTCCTCGGCATCGTGGTGGACCACGCATTGCGCTGGTGGCACAAGTACCTGGAGAGGAAAGACCACGCCCGCGAGGCTGCGGCATCTGCGCAGGCAACCAAGCCGGACCCGCAGCAAAACGCAGTTGCCGGCGTCGACCTCTCCAAGCCGGCCGGCTAAGGGGCCCGCACCCGCCGGTGGGGACTAGTCTTAGTACGTGACTGAGCCCATACTTGACGCCGCCCCTGCCCTCGACTTCGACCTGAAGAGCCTTCCCAAGGTTTCCCTCCACGATCATTTGGACGGAGGTCTCCGCCCAGGCACCATCATTGAACTGGCGGAAGCCGTCGGCCACACCCTGCCCTCCACCGACCCCGTGGCCCTGGGCGAATGGTTCCGCGAGTCCGCCGATTCAGGCTCCCTGGTCCGTTACCTTGAAACGTTCGACCACACCATCGCCGTCATGCAGACCAAGGAAGGCCTGTTCCGGGTCGCCAAGGAATTCGTGGAGGACCTCGCCGAGGACGGCGTGGTGTACGGCGAAGTCCGCTGGGCTCCCGAACAGCACCTCCAGAAGGGCCTCACCCTGGACGAAGTGGTAGAGGCCGTCCAGACTGGCCTCGAAGCCGGCGTGGACGCGGCCGAAGAGCGCGGGCAGCAGATCCAGGTGGGTCAGCTGATCACCGCCATGCGCCACGCCGACCGCGGCCAGGAGATCGCCGAACTCGCCGTCCGTCACCGGGCCAACGGCGCCGTGGGCTTCGACATTGCCGGCGCCGAAGACGGCTTCCTGCCGTCCCGGTTCAAGGACGCCTTCACCTACCTCGCCGAGAACAATTTCCCTGCGACCGTCCATGCCGGTGAGGCTGCAGGCCTGGACAGCATCCAATCGGCACTGGTTGACGGCCGGGCCCTACGCCTCGGCCACGGCGTGCGGATCGCCGAGGACATCTCGGTTGAGTTTGAGGACAACTCCGACGACGACGGCGAAGACACCATTGGGATGGTGACCATCGGCAGCGTGGCCGCCTGGGTCCGCGACCGTGGCATCGCCTTGGAGATCTGCCCCTCATCGAACCTGCAGACGGGTGCGATCTCCAGCTTCGGAGAGGGCATCGAAAGCCACCCCGTGGACATGCTGTTCCAGCTCGGTTTCAACGTGACCATCAACACGGACAACCGCCTCATGAGCGGAGTCACCTTGACGGACGAGTTCGAACTCCTGGTGGAAACCTTCGACTACGACCTCGACGATTTGCTCGAACTGACCCTCAACGCCGCGGAGGCAGCTTTCCTGCCGCTGGACGAGCGTGAAGCCCTGGTCGAGTACATCAACGATGCCTACGCCAACCTCGGCTGACAACTCCGCACTCCCGGGCCGGGCCGGCGATGTGGGGGAGCTGCTGGGGACCATCGCTGCCCTGCGTGAGCACTGTCCCTGGATGGGGGCGCTGACCCACGAGTCGCTGGTGGAGTATTTGATCGAGGAAGCCTACGAAGTGGTGGACTCGATCGAAGCGGGCGACTCACCCGCGAGGGACGACGAACTTCGCGGCGAGCTGGGCGATGTACTGCTTCAGGTAGTACTTCACGCCCGGCTCGCCGAGGAGCGCGGCAGTTTCACTTTCGACGACGTAGCCCGGTCCATCAACGCCAAGATGGTCCGGCGGAACGGCCACGTTTTCAAAGCGGACGGTTCCCTGCAGGAGAGTTTCCCGGCCAGTGTCGAGGAAATCATCGTGAAATGGGACGCCGCAAAACGCGCCGAGAAGCCTGAGCGGAAGGACCCCTTCGAGGGCATTCCGCCGCACCTTCCGGCGCTGGCAGCGGCGCAGAAGTCCTTGGACAGGGCAGCCCGCGCCGGGCTGGAGGTCGACGCGGAAGGCGCGCTGGCCGCCGTCGGACTTCCTGCTGTCCCGGCCTCGGAAGAGGCGCTTGGTGAGCTGCTGCTCGCCGTCGTCGCCGCGGCCCGGGAGCAAGGACTCGACGCCGAACGAGCCCTCCGCGCAACCGTTCGATCGTTTCAGAACGGCCAGGCCCAAGCTTCATGACGTGAAAGGTTGGAAGTCGTTCCGTAACCTGAGCCACTCTGGACTACGCTAGTAGCGACGAGGACGTTGAGAATTTCCCTCCTCATTCCTGTAATTTGCCCATAAGGAGCACATCCATGGCGCTTATCGATGCCATCCACGCACGCGAGATCCTTGATTCCCGCGGAAACCCGACCGTTGAAGTTGAGGTCCTGCTCTCCGACGGCCAGATCGGCCGCGCAGCAGTTCCGTCCGGTGCTTCCACCGGCGAGCACGAAGCTGTCGAACTCCGTGACGGCGACAAGGGCCGTTACCTCGGCAAGGGCGTCCAGAAGGCCGTTGACGCGGTCATCGACGAAATCTCGCCGGCCCTG
Source organism: Arthrobacter sp. B0316-5-4 (assembly GCF_059090325.1). Classification (NCBI taxonomy): domain Bacteria; kingdom Bacillati; phylum Actinomycetota; class Actinomycetes; order Micrococcales; family Micrococcaceae; genus Arthrobacter; species Arthrobacter sp. B0316-5-4. Next base: position 412,688 of record NZ_JBNHFN010000004.1, on the reverse strand, counting down.
ATCGGCTTCGACGCCACAGACCAGCGCAGCATCGACCAGGCCATGATCGACCTGGACGGCACCCCCAACAAGGGCAAGCTCGGCGCCAACGCCATCCTGGGTGTTTCCCTGGCCGTGGCCAACGCTGCAGCAGCTTCCTCCGACCTGCCGCTGTACAAGTACCTGGGTGGCCCGAACGCCCACGTGCTCCCGGTTCCGCTGATGAACATCCTCAACGGCGGCTCGCACGCCGACTCCGATGTGGACATCCAGGAATTCATGATCGCCCCGATCGGTGCCGAGACCTTCTCCGAAGGCCTGCGCTGGGGCGTTGAGGTCTACCACAACCTCAAGTCCGTCCTCCAGGAAAAGGGCCTCTCCACAGGCCTCGGCGACGAAGGTGGCTTCGCCCCCAACCTGCCGTCCAACCGCGCGGCACTTGACCTGATCACCGAGGCCATCAAGAACGCCGGCTACACCCCGGGCACGGACATCGCCTTGGCCCTGGACGTCGCATCCTCCGAGTTCTACAAGGACGGCGCCTACCAGTTCGAAGGCAAGGCACTCTCGGCCACCGAGATGAGCGCTTACTACGCCGAGCTCGTTGCCGACTACCCGCTGGTTTCCATCGAGGACCCGCTGGACGAGAACGACTGGGAAGGCTGGAAGACCCTCACCGACACCATCGGTGACAAGGTCCAGCTGGTGGGCGATGACCTCTTCGTCACCAACCCGGTCCGCCTGCAGCAGGGCATCGACGCCGCCACGGCCAACTCCCTGCTGGTCAAGGTCAACCAGATCGGCTCCCTGACCGAAACGCTCGATGCTGTTTCGCTGGCACAGCGCTCCGGTTACACCACCATCACCTCGCACCGCTCCGGCGAAACCGAGGACACCACCATTGCTGACATCGCCGTTGCCACCAACGCGGGCCAGATCAAGACCGGTGCCCCGGCCCGCTCCGAGCGCGTCGCCAAGTACAACCAGCTGCTGCGCATCGAAGAAGAACTCGACGACGCCGCACGCTACGCCGGCCGCAGCGCATTCCCGCGTTTCAAGGGCTAGCATTCCGCAAAAACAGCTGACCGGTGGCTATGGTGGAAAGACCATGGCCACCGGTTCTGTTTAACGCTGGCCACCTCGAACAAGCAAGCGCAGCAACCCGCCAGGCAAGCACCGGGCATTACAGGAGTGTCATGGCCACCCGTCGTCCGAAGGTACCCAGGGCCGACGCCTTGGGCTCCGGCTCCAGCGCAGCCCGGCCGTCCACCCCGGCCTCCCGTCCTGGCGCGGCCGGGCCAGGCAGCGCGGGCAACAGCGGGGCCGACGTCATCAAGGCAGAGTTCGGTGCAACACGCACCGCTTCGAAACCGTCGACGGCGGCAGCGCCCACCAAAGCGGCCGGCAGCGGCAGCAAGGGCGCAAACAAGCCCGCGGAGTCCGGAAAAAGCCAGGCCGCCGGAAAGAGCCCGGCCACCGGAAAAAGCCCGGCCTCCGGAAAGAGCCCGGCCACCGGAAAGAAGCCTGCCGCCTCCGCGAAACCGGCATCCAGCGGGTCCGGACGGACTGTTCCGTCGGCCAAGGAGGGACGTGACACCGATCCCGTCCCAGCCAAGGCGTTCTCCGGACGAATGCTGGCGCTGGCGGTCGTCATGATTGCGATCACCATCATGTTGGCCCCCACGGTGAAGATCTTCCTGGAGAAACGTGCCGAGATCTCGGCGTTGGAGGGCGAAATTGCCAGCCGCAAAGCTGAGCAAACCGAGCTGAACAAGCAGATCTCCCGCTGGCAGGATCCCAACTATGTGAAACAGCAGGCCCGGGACCGCATTAACATGGTTATGCCGGGTGAAACGGGCTACTGGGTGTTTGGCGGGGAAGAAGCCGCTGGCACGCCGGGTGGCCGCACCGGCTCCGGACCGTCTGCAAACCCGGAGAATCTGCCTTGGGTGGATGCTCTTTGGGAGTCAATCAGACGGTCGGCAACTGACTAGACGCGGTGCCCGCCGCCGTCGTGCCCGCCTGGGACACGACTAACGGGCAGGAAGGTTGGCAACGCACGTGGAAGAGTACACGGCAGCCCTGCCGCAGGAATCCCGCCAGCCGTCAGCACACGATCTCGAGGTCCTCAGCCGCCAGCTGGGCAGGCCGGTCCGCGACGTCGTAGAGATCCCCGCACGGTGCGTCTGCGGCAACCCGCTGGTCGCGGCCACAGCGCCCCGGCTGAGCAACGGAACACCGTTTCCCACGACGTTCTACCTGACCCACCCGGTCATCACCTCAGCGGTGTCGCGGCTGGAAGCGGGCGGGCTCATGAACCGCATGAACGACCGACTGACCGCAGACGGGGAACTCGCTGACTCCTACCGCGGTGCGCACGAAGCCTACCTCCAGGCACGCAATGAGATCGCTGACCGTTCCGGAACCGGTGCTGTGCCCGAAATCGACGGCATTTCCGCCGGCGGCATGCCCACACGGGTCAAGTGCCTGCACGTGCTGGTAGGCCATTCGTTGGCTGCGGGGCCGGGCGTTAACCCCTTGGGCGACGAAGCACTGGAAGCAATCGCCGAGTGGTGGACCAAGGACCGCTGCTACTGCGACGGCGCGTGGGACACTGCGGGGGAGGCCCCTTCCCGTGATCTCAGTCGCCATGGTCCGCAGGGCCTGCCCGACATCGTGGGCCGCCCAGCGCCCGTGCGGAAGCCGAAGACTGAAGCTGTTGGCGAACAGTCCGGCAGCGACCAGGACGGCACCGCATGAGCCGCGTCGCCGCGATCGACTGTGGAACCAATTCCATCCGCCTGCTCATCGCGGACACCTCGGTCGAGGGGGCTGCGGGGCCATCGACGGACGTCGTGCGTGAAATGCGCGTGGTGCGGCTCGGCCAAGGCGTTGACGCCACCGGCGAGCTCGCTCCTGAAGCCTTGGAGCGCACGTTTGCCGCCGCTGGGGACTACGCAGCCCTCATCAGGGAACATGGTGCCGGGCGCGTCCGTTTCGTGGCGACATCAGCCACCCGCGATGCCCGCAACCGCCAGGTTTTCGTGGACGGGATCCGGGACCTCCTTGGCGTTGAGCCCGAGGTGATTTCCGGGGATGAGGAAGCCGCGCTCTCGTTCGCCGGGGCCAGCAGTGTCCTTCCAGTAACAGGGGAGGACGCCGTCCTCGTCGTGGACCTCGGCGGAGGCAGCACGGAATTCGTCCTGGGGGACACCTCCGGCGTCATCGCTGCCCGTTCCGTGGACATCGGATGCGTGCGGCTGACCGAACGCCACCTGCGCAGCGATCCGCCCACTGCCGCCCAGATCGCCGCAGCAGAGGCCGACGTCGATGCCGCCCTTGCGCTTGCCGCCCAGGCAGTGCCGCTGAACCGCGCCACAGCCGTTGTTGGCGTCGCCGGGTCGATCACCACCATCACCGCGCACGCGCTTGGCCTGAGCGAGTACCAGCCAAGCCGGATCCACGGTGCCTCCCTCGACCTGGAAACGATCAGCGACGCCGCCACCAACCTGCTCGAAATGACCCGCGGGGAACGGGCAGTGCTTCCCTACATGCATCCCGGCCGCGTGGACGTCATCGGTGCCGGCGCCTTGGTGTGGCGCCGTATCCTGGCGCGCCTGGCGGCGGTCAGCGAAGGTGCCATCAGCGCTGCCGTCTCCAGCGAACACGACATCCTGGACGGTATTGCGCTGAGTATCCGGGGAGCGGAATGACGTCGCGAGGCCGTCGTTCCCTTTCGGTCGCGCTGGCCACCACCCTGGCTGGCGGGACCCTCGCGGGCGCGCTGCTGGCGGCTCCGGCTGCCAACGCCGATGCCTGGCGGGACAAGGAGTTCTGGCTTAAGGATTCCGGGGTCACCAACGCCTGGCAGGTGTCCAAGGGAGCAGGCGTCAAAGTCGCCGTCATCGACAGCGGCATTGACGGCACCCACCCGGACCTTAACGGCGTCGTGGTCGGAGGGACCGACGTATCCGGTGCCGGCGCACCCAACGGACAAAAGAGCATTGGCGCCAAGACAGAGCACGGCACCCTGGTTGCAAGCATGCTTGCCGGCCGGGGACACACCACGCCCACGGCCTCTCCTTCAGCGTCCGCTTCGGCCCCACCGCCCGTGCCGCCCACTACTCCTCCCGCCGGAGGGCCTGACGGAATCGTAGGAGTCGCGCCCGAGGCGCAGATCCTGTCGGTTTCCACCTGGCTCGGCTCCCCGAACCCTGGCGGCAAGACGGACCAGGAACAAATCCCCGACGCCGTTCGCTGGGCCGTGGACAACGGTGCCAAGGTCATCAACATTTCCTTGGGCAGCACCTCGCCGGACTGGCCCCAGAGCTGGGACGCGGCGTTTCTTTACGCCGAGCAAAAGGACGTCGTCATTGTGGCCGCCGCCGGTAACCGGGTTGGTGGCAACATCCAGGTCGGTGCTCCCGCCACCATTCCCGGTGTCCTGACGGTCGCCGGGCTGGACGGCGAGGGACGCGCCAGCGTGGACTCCTCGTCCCAAGGCATCAGCATCGGGGTCGCAGCCCCCGCGGAGAAGTTGGTGGGTGCCATGCCAGGCGCCGGCTACGCCGAGTGGGCCGGGACGTCCGGAGCGGCACCCATCGTGTCCGGTGTGGCTGCCCTCATCCGTTCCAAGTGGCCTGAGATGAGCGCCAACCAGGTCATCAACAGGATCGTCAGCACCGCCAAGGATGCAGGCGCCCCGGGCAAGGACCCGCTGTACGGGTACGGCATCCTCAACGCCGAAGCTGCACTCAAGGACGACGTACCCGCGGCGGCCAGCAATCCCTTGGGCTCCATCGCGGACTGGATCCGCGTGCATCGGCGCGGTGACTTCAGCGAGCCTTCGCAGGCACCGGTCGCGAGTCCCACCAGCGCCGCGCCCACCTTAGCCGATCCCACCGTCCCCGTAGCCAAGACGCCGGCGACCATGGACGACGCCCTTCCTGCCGCCGTCGTCCTCGGTTTTGGTGGCCTGTTCCTCGCCCTCATCGTAGGTGCCGCGATTCAGCTGCGAAGGGTTTCCAAACGTCCCGGTCCGGTGGTCGAGGAAGCCGAAACCGGAGTGATGGAGACGGTGGATCCACCAAGCAAGAAGTAGTTAGTGAAGATTTTCACAAAGTACTGTACTCTGGTGTCATGGCAACCACCCCAGAGCTCATTGACCGTCCCCGGGTTCTCGTCGTCGGCGGCGGTTACGTCGGCTTGTACGTAGCACTCAAACTGCAGAAGAAGATCGCGAACGCCGGCGGCATCGTCACCGTCGTAGATCCACTGCCGTACATGACCTACCAGCCCTTCCTTCCGGAAGTTGCAGGCGGCAACATCGAGGCACGCCACGCCGTCGTCTCCCACCGCCAGCACCTCAAGCAGACTGAGCTCATCCAGGGCCGCGTCACTGGCATCGACCACGCCAACCGCACCGCGGTTGTTGCCCCCTCCGATGGTGGCGAGCCGTTCGAGATTCCTTACTTCGACGTCGTGATTGCTGCTGGCGCCATCACCCGTACCTTCCCCATTAAGGGCCTCGCGGACAAGGGCATCGGCCTGAAGACCATCGAGGAAGCCGTTGCACTGCGCAACAAGCTCCTGGAGCGCATCGAAGCCGCTTCCACCATGACCGACCCCGCAGAGCGCGCCAAGGCCCTCACGTTCGTGGTTGTCGGTGGCGGTTTTGCCGGCATCGAGTGCCTCACCGAAATGGAAGACCTCGCCCGCGCCGCAGTTCGCAACAACCCGCGCATCCGCCAGGAAGAAATCCGTTTCATCCTGGTCGAAGCCATGGGACGCATCATGCCCGAGGTCACCGCCTCGCAGGCAGAATGGGTTGTTGAGCACCTCCGCAGCCGCGGCATCGAAGTTCTCCTCAACACCTCCCTGGACAGCGCCGAGGGCACCCTCAAGCTCATCAACCTCCCGGACAAGACCCCGGCGCAGGAAGTTGAAGCTGACACCCTGGTGTGGGCTGCCGGTGTGCAGGCCAACCCGATGATCCGCTCCACGGACTTCCCGCTGGAACCCCGTGGCCGCGTTCGCGTCCTCCCGGACCTGCGCATCGCAGGCGACGAAGGCATCGTCGAGAACGCCTGGGCCGCTGGCGACATCGCCGCTGTTCCGGACCTCACCGGCAAGGGCCTGCCGGATGGCACCTGCGTCCCCAACGCCCAGCACGCACTTCGCCAGGCCAAGAAGCTCGCCAAGAACCTTTGGGCTTCCCGCTGGGACAAGCCGCTGCACGACTACAAGCACAAGAACCTTGGTGCTGTTGCCGGTTTCGGCGAGTGGAAGGGTGTTGCAAACATCAACCTGCTCGGCCGCATCGGCCTCAAGGGCGGCCTCGCCTGGCTGGCACACCGTGGTTACCACGGCATGGCGATGCCCACCGTTGAGCGCAAGTTCCGCGTGATCTTCGGCTGGATCCTGGCCTTCTTCGCAGGCCGCGACACCACTCAGCTGATCGATCTCGACAACCCGCGCGGTGCCTTCGTGGCCGCGGCAACGCCGGCCCCCAAGCCCGCAGCTGCCCCGGCGCCCGTTGAAGCCAAGCCTGCTGCCGAGGAAGCCAAGACTCCGGTAACTGCTGACGCCAAGTAGTACACGCACGACGGCGGCCATCCCCTTTGCGGGGGTGGCCGCCGTCGGCGTTTAACCAGTCGCGTTTCCGCGGGCCCCTAGACTGTTGGCATGTCCGGTGAAACCGACCTGAAGACGCTCCTGCAGTCCTTGCATCCCGTGGTCCGCGACGGCGAGTACGTGTACTCCCTATGGCCGCATGGGCGCCCGCTGGAGGGCGAGGTGGAGGCGGCTGTGCGCGAGGCCGAGGGGCTGACCGTTGTCCTGCACCGGGACGAGGCAGATCGGCTGGGCCTTGCTTATGATTTTGTGGCCTCGTGGATCACCCTCCAGGTCCACTCCGCCCTCGAAGCCGTGGGTCTCACGGCAGCGGTGAGCGCGGCCCTGACTCACGCGGGGATCAGTTGCAACGTCCTGGCCGGGTTCCACCACGACCACCTGTTGGTGCCCACTCCCGACGCGGGCCGTGCCATGGATGTGCTCCGGCTGCTGGCTCGTGGCGTCGTGCTGCGTTCCGAACGGCCCGAGGACCGGGACGGGATCCTGGACCTCACGGCCCGCGCATTCTCCGTCTCGCCCGTCACGGGTGAACCTGTGGAGGGAACGCCCATTGAGGTTGGCCTGCTGCGGGAGCTGTTCGAATGCGCGGAGTACATTCCCGAACTCAGCATTGTTGCGGAGATCGGCGGGGAGATCGTAGGCCACGCCATCACCACCCGGGGCTGGATCGGCGAACTGCCCGCTTTGGGTTTGGGCCCCATCGGTGTGCTGCCGACGTTCCAGCGGCGCGGTGTCGGATCGGCGTTGATGCGTGAAACCACAGCGCGGGCAACAGCCATGGGGGAGCGCGGCATAGCGTTGCTCGGCAGCCCCGCCTATTACCTTCGTTTCGGTTACGTGCCGGCCTCGTCCCTGGGCGTTGAACCGCCGGAGGCGGCGTGGGGCGACCACTTCCAGTTGCTCCCCTTGCCGGAATGGCCCGACGGCGTTCGGGGCACCTTCCGCTATGCCGAACCCTTCAACAGGCTGTAGCTGGGATACCATGGTCCGGGCGCCCCAGTAGCCCAATTGGCAGAGGCAGCGGACTTAAAATCCGCGTGTTGTGGGTTCGAGTCCCACCTGGGGCACGGCGGAAGGTGAGAGCAGTTTCTTCCTTCCGCGACGCGGGTGTTGTGTTCGGTGCCGTTTCCCAGCAACCTTGTAGATTTCCCACAGGCAACGAGTGTTATAGGGATGTGACCTGAATCACTTATGTTCGCCGATCAATTGCATTAGTTTGAGTCTTAATCAGGAACACCTGAGTAATCGCATCAAAGGCAGTTCGCACCTTTCGATCGAGGAGACAACGAATGTTTGATCTTTCCCCGGCGGCGCCCCGAGCCGCCAAGCTAACCGCGCTTGGCATTGGGGTCGCCCTCTTGGCCACAGCTTGTGGTGGGTCTTCGACGCCAACCCAAACTGGGTCTTCATCCGCCGCGGCCGCAGCAGGAATCTCCTGCCCGGCGCCAAGTGCGGGGGCGGGAGCCGGCAACAGCCAGGCTGCCACCAACTCTGGACCTGTACCTCCCTCGACCACCACTACTTCCACGCCGCTCAAGCTTGGATCGCTCCTGCCGACAACGGGGTCGCTGGCGTTCCTTGGCCCGCCCGAAATCGCCGGTGTCAACCTCGGTATCAAGGAAGTCAACGACGCCGGTGGCGTGTTGGGTGCCCCTGTTTCGGTTGTTCACCGCGACTCCGGTGATACCAAGACAGACATCGCCACCCAGTCCACCACGGCCCTCCTCGGCCAAGGCGTCAGCGCTGTCATCGGTGCGGCTTCGTCGGGCGTTTCCAAGACGGTTATCAACCAGATCACCGGTGCCGGTGTCATCCAGTTCTCGCCTGCGAACACGTCGCCTGACTTCACCACCTGGGACGACAAGGGCCTCTACTGGCGAACTGCACCGTCCGACGTCCTGCAGGGCAAGGTGCTCGGTAACTACATGGCTACTTGTGGAGCCCAGACCGTTGGCATGATCGTCCTCAACGACGCTTACGGAACCGGCCTGCAGAAGAACGTCAAGGAAGCCTTCGAGGCAGCCGGCGGCAAGGTTGTGGCCGAGGAACTCTTCAACGAAGGTGACTCCCAGTTCAGCAGCCAGGTGGACAAGGTACTGGCCGCCAAGCCGGACGCCATCGCACTGATTACCTTCGACCAGGCCAAGAGCATCGTCCCCCTGATCACCGGCAAGGGCATCAAGCCCACGCAGCTGTTCATGGTTGACGGCAACACCTCGGATTACAGCAAGGACTTCCAGCCGGGCACCTTGAAGGGCGCGCAGGGAACCATTCCCGGTACGTTCGCCAAGGATGACTTCAAGAAGAAGCTCCTGGCAATCGACCCGGCCCTGAAGGATTACAGCTACGCAGGTGAATCCTACGACGCCGTGAACCTGATCTCCCTGGCCTCCGAGGCAGCCAAGAGCACCAAGGGTACGGACATCGCAGCCAAGCTGAAGGAAGTCTCTGAAGGCGGCGAGAAGTGCAACAGCTTCGCAGCCTGTGTCACCCTGCTCCGCCAGGGCAAGGACATCGACTACGACGGCCAGTCCGGTCCTGTCACGTTCTCCGACGCCGGTGACCCCACCGAGGCGTACATCGGTATCTACCAGTACCAGGATGACAACACCTACAAGCCGGTCCGCGAGGAGTTCGGCAAGCTCTAAACTCCAGAGACCGTAGCAACGCAACAGGTCCCCTTCCTCACGGAGGAAGGGGACCTGTTCGTTTTAACTCCAACGCGAGGTCACTTACGGCCCATGTGGGGGCTCAACATGGGCCGTAAGTGACCCCGCGTTGGGTTGAGCACGCGTTCCACCATTTCCACGCCCTGCCGCTCAAAGGCCGGATCGCCGACGTCGTGTGCCCAGACGACCGTGCCGACGGCCTGGTTCAGGCTTTCCAGCCTCAAAAGCTGCCGGTCCTCCGCGGACTCCACTGTCCTTCCCAGGCCCTTGTAGAAGGCCTCCGAAAGCCTCGGATGCCCCAAGAACTGCTGATGGCTGAGCCGGACCAGGTCGTGGACCCAAGGGCGCAGCTCTGCCCGACCGAAGTCGATGACTTTTGTCTCGCCGTCGTCCGTCAACCAGTTGCGGGGCTGGTAGTCGCCGTGGGTGGTGACCAGCTCAGCAGGGCCCGCCACGATGCCATCGAGGGCCGCCGTGAGCTGCTCCAGGGTCTGCCGGGGTAGTAGGGAGCCTGCTCGCTTAATGATGGAGCCCGTCTTGGTCTTCAGCGCCCGCACGTAGCTGCGGGACGTACCTGCCGGCTGGTGGAGCGCGGCCAGGATGACTCCGGCCTGCCGGTAGGTTTCCGGCTCCTGTTCGGCGGGAGTCCCGGCAACCAGGGTCCCCGGCAGGAAACGGGTGACCAGCAGCCGGGCATCGGCGGCGGACTGCAGCATCACCGGGACCCTGCCGTCCAGACCTGGCATTCCACGGGAATAGGCTGCGATTTCCCGGCGGATGTGATGGCTTGTCTCGCTCGCCTTGATGATCAGCTGGTGTCCTTGTCCATCCTTCACCTGCAGCACGGTAGTGTCCTGAAGCGGCCAGGAATGGTCCGCCACCACCTCATAGCGGCCGAGCCAGGACGTCAAAATACTCTGCTGTCTTTCGGTGATCCCCTCTGGCATCAGTCCAGCATGCCAGCAAACAGCAAAACGCGGGGTCGCATCCGGCCCGTTGGGAGACCCAACATGGGCCGGATGTGACCCCGCGTTGCTTGAGGTTAGACCTCGTCCGCCAGGGTGCCCAAGTACAACTGGATCACCTTCGGGTCCTTCATGAGCTCACGGCCTGTACCCGTGTACGCGTCCTTGCCCTGGTCCAGGACGTAGCCGCGATCGCAGATCTGAAGGCAGCGGCGGGCGTTCTGTTCCACCATGATCACGGAGACGCCTGCGCGGTTGATCTCGTGGACGCGGAGGAACGTCTCGTCCTGCTTGACGGGGGAGAGGCCGGCCGACGGTTCATCCAGCAGCAAGACAGCCGGGTCCATCATGAGGGCCCTTCCCATGGCCACCATCTGGCGTTCGCCACCCGAGAGGGACCCGGCGCGTTGGGCGCGCCGCTTGCCCAGTTCCGGGAAGAGGCTGGTGACAAAGTCGAAGCGCTCGGCGAAGACCTTGGGCCGCTGGAACATGCCCATCTGGAGGTTCTCTTCAATGGTCAAGGTAGCGAAGACGTTGTTGGTCTGCGGAACGAAGCCCACGCCCTGGGTCACCAGCTTGTTGGCCTTCAACCCGGTGAGGTCCTGCCCGCGAACCACAACAGTGCCGGAGTGCACCTTCACCAGGCCGAACATGGCCTTGAGCAGGGTGGACTTGCCGGCGCCATTAGGGCCGATAATGCCAATCAGCTCGCCCTTGCGTGCCTCGATGCTGCAGCCGTTGAGGATATTGACGCCCGGGATATAGCCCGCCACCAGGTTGGTGACTTTGACGACGGAATCGCTTGCCGGGGCGGCTGCCGAGGCGGGCATTGCAGCGGGACTGCTCATTTCCCGTCCTCCTTCTTGGGTTCTTCGATATCGGACAGAATGCCGGCATCTTCCGTTCCGACAACCGACTCGTCATCGGCTACGAGTTCCGCTTCGAGTTCCTTGATGCCTTCAGCGTCGCCAAGATCGACGTCGTGGTGGGCGCCAAGGTAGGCGTCGATGACGGCGGGATTCTTCATCACTTCTCCCGGAGGTCCCTCAGCCACCACCTTGCCTTCGGCCATGACCACCACCCAGTCAGCGATGTGGCGGACCATGTTCATGTCGTGCTCAACGAAGAGCACGGTCATGCCTTCGGCTTTGAGGTTCTTGATGTGATCCAACAGCGACTGCGTCAGGGCCGGATTCACGCCTGCCATTGGCTCATCGAGCATGACGAGCTTGGGCCGGACCATCAGCGAGCGTGCCATTTCCAGGAGCTTGCGCTGGCCGCCGGAGAGTGACGCAGCGTAGTCGTCCTTCTTGGCATCAAGCTTGAACTTCTGCAGCAGGATGTCAGCCTGGGCGGTGATTTCCTTTTCCCGGCCACCCCACATGCCTTTGAACAGGGCCTTGGAAAGCCGCTCACCGGGCTGGTCGGCGGCGCCGAGGCGCATGTTTTCCATGACCGTCAGCTTGCCCATCACCTTGGTCAGCTGGAAGGTGCGGACCATGCCCATACGGGCCACTTTGTAGGAGGAAACACCGGCGATGCTGTTGCCCTCGAACTGCCACTTTCCCGTGTTGGGGGTGTCGAAGCCCGTGAGCAGGTTGAACAGCGTGGTCTTGCCTGCACCGTTGGGCCCGATCAGGGCCGTGATCTTGTGGCGGGGAATCTCGAGGTACTCCACGTCCACGGCATTGATGCCGCCAAAGGAACGGGTAACTTCCTCTGCCACCACGATCGGGTCGCGCTTCTTGCAGCCGGGCAGGTTCTCCCCGACGGCGATCGGCCGCGAATCGGTCATATAGTCGATGTCTTGTTCGTTCATTTCACTCATGCGAATGCAAGCTCCTTCTTATTGCCGAAGACGCCTTGCGGGCGGAAGATCATCAGGAGCATCAGGGCCACGCCCACCAGGATGTAGCGGAGCTGGCCTGCCTGGACGGTGGTTAGCCACGTGATGACTCCCGATTCGATAAGGCCGTACAGGAGGCTCTGGGTCAGTGAGAGCACTACCCAGAAGATCATGGCTCCAATGACGGGTCCCAGGACAGTGGCCATGCCACCGAGGAGGAGGCAGGTCCACAGGAAGAACGTCAGTTCCGTGCCGTAGTTGGATGGCTGGACAGCGCCGCGGGGCAACGTGAAGATCATGCCGGCAAGTGCGCCGAGCACACCGCCGATGACCAGTGCCTGCATCTTGTAGGAGTAGACGTTCTTACCGAGTGACCGAACGGCGTTCTCGTCTTCACGGATGCCCTTCAGTACCCGGCCCCAGGGGCTGCGCATGAGGAGCCAGACCAGCAGGCAGCAAACAATGACCAAGGCCCACCCCACCACGCGGATGAAGAAGTCCCTGTTGTTCATGCCCATATAGGAGCCCTCAGGGAAAGGGTTCATGGCGTAGAAATCGCCCTCAAAGGCGGCCAGGCCGTTTGCCGAACCGGTGACGCTGGTCAGCTGGTTGGTGGTGACGACGTAGCGCACAATTTCGGCGGCTGCAATGGTCACGATGGCTAGATAGTCGGCCCGTAGCCTCAGTGTGGGAATGCCGAGGATGAAGGCGAAGATCACCGAACACAAGATGGCGATCAGCAGGCCAATGAAGAACGGAGCCTTGAACGTCAGGGTGGAGATGGCAAAGCCGTAAGCACCCACTGCCATGAAACCTGCCTGGCCGAAGTTCAGCAGGCCTGAGTAGCCGAAGTGGACCGCAAGGCCCAAAGCGGCAAGTGCGTAGGCCGCCGTCGTCGGACTGAATAGTTCGCCAAGGGCGCTGGAGAGAATAAATCCGAAATCCATGGCCCGCTCCTAACCCACACGCTCACGCCGGCCGAGGATACCCTGCGGTCGGAACAGAAGGACAACAATCATGATGAAGAGGGCACCGACGTATTTGAGGTCGGCGGGGAGGCCGAACACGGTTGTCAGTTCCACGAAAACGCCGACGACGATCGAGCCGATCAGTGCGCCGAATACGGTTCCCAGGCCACCGAGGGTCACACCGGCGAAGATGAGCAGCAGGATCTGCGAACCCATGTCGAAGGTGACGCCTGGCCGGTAATACGCCCACAGGATGCCGCCGAGGGAAGCAAGGACACCGCCAACGATCCACACCAGCCTGATCACGGAGTCGACGTCGATGCCTGACGCCGCTGCCAGTGCGGGGTTGTCCGCCACGGCGCGGGTTGCCTTGCCGAGGCGCGTTTTCAGCAGGACGATGCCCACCAGCGCGATGACCACGGCACTGATGATCAGTGACCAAAGGTTGTTCGGCGTGATGGACACGGGCCCGATCTGGATCTCGGCGCTTTGGGCTCCGGGCAGCTGCTGCGTGGCGCCGCCGAAGAAGAACTGGATGACGTACCGGATCGCCAAGGCAAGGCCGATACTGACGATCATCATGGGGACCAGGCCTGAGCCGCGTTTACGCAGCGGGCGCCACAGTCCCGCGTCCTGGACGTAGCCGAAGAGTCCGCCGCCAACCAGTGCCAGCAGGATGGCCAGCCAGAAGGGGAGCCCCATGCCGTTGAACATGAACACCAGGACCGCGCCCAGTGTGACCATCTCGCCGTGGGCGAAGTTGGTGAGGCCGGTGGTTCCGAAGATCAGGGACAGGCCAACAGCGGCAAGGGCCAGGAGCAGGCCAAAGCTCAGGCCCGCGACGAGGCGGTTGAGCAGGTTCTGTCCGAAGTCCTGTTGCTGGATCACGATGCCTTTTCCAAAGGCGAAGATCACCGACAGGTTGGAGGTCTGGCTGAAGGTGACATCGCGGGGATTGTCCTGGCCTTCAGCGAGCTTGATGCCGTCCGGCAAGGTGGAGGTATCCAGCTCGACGGTGTAGGTGCCCTGGACGGGAACGCCGATGCTCCAGGCTCCGTTGGCTCCTGAGGTGGCTTCACCCTGGAAGCCATTGCCTGAGGCCTTGATTTTGACGCCGGGTATGGGCGCCCGGGCGTCATCGCGGAGGAATCCGCTGATGTTGTTCTGGAAATTTGTTGCTGATGGCGAAGGCGAGGGGGTGGTTGCCTCCGCCGCGGGGGCGGCGATCAACAGAACAGCGATGAGGGAAGCGAAAAGCGCCCCCACTACTCTCTGCAGTCCCTTGGACCGTCTGATGGACGGGTCGCGCAGTGTGCTTCTCAAAATGGAAACCTCCACAGTGGGGGTGGTCCCGGCTGCGCCATTGCAGCCGGTGCGAACGGTCATGGGGCTTGTGAACAGTTCTTGCCTAGCTGCCTCGATGTGATCTAAGTCACCCATGTGTGGCCTATGTTACCGCTCTGAACGGGTAATAAATGCCCAGTTAGGCGGTGCAAAGATCGCGATCAGGTAACAACTGTGAAGCTGGAGGCAACTAGCGATGTAGCAGTTCTTAAGTAAACCTTTGTTGTTTGACGGTGTTACTAAACGTTCGGCTGAACGCCTACGCCAGCCACTGTTCCAATTTCGTGTCACGGTTACGTTTCGGCTGCGTGAACAAGGGAACTATCGCTGCCGCCCGGGCGTGGTAATTGGTACCGTGAACTATCACTTAGCCCTTTTTCAGGAGGACACCCGTAATGGCACTTGGCGGAAACCCAGTCTTCAACGGAAAGAATTTCCGTGGAGCAAAGCAGGCCCCGCCTGTACCGCAAAATCCGTACGGCCAGCAGTTTAACCAGGCCGGCCGCGCACCCGCACAGGTCATGGACGGCCAGGCCGCATGGTCGGCACAGCAGCAGAACATGACCAATGAGCAGCTGCAGCAGATGTACAGCCAGCCCTCCGCAGGGCCGGCCGATACCGGACGCATGACCTACGACGACGTCATCATGAAGACCGTCGCTTGCCTCGTGGTTTTGGTCATCGGTGCAGGTGTAACCCTGTTCGTGGCTCCGGCCCTCTCCACCATGCTCATGATCGTCGGCGCGCTGGGCGGTTTCGTCCTGGCTCTCGTCAACACCTTCAAGAAGCAGCCATCCCCGGCCCTGATCCTGGCCTATGCCGGCCTCGAGGGCCTGTTCCTCGGCGGCCTCACCCGCATCCTTGATGGCCTGTACCCGGGTGTCGGCCTGCAGGCAGTCATCGGCACACTGGCTGTTTTCGGTGTCACGCTGGTCCTGTTCAAGAGTGGCAAGGTCCGTGCGACCCCCAAGATGGTCCGCTTCTTCATGATCGCCACCATCGGTTATGCGGTCTTCGCGCTCATCAACCTGGTCATGGTGTGGACCGGTGCCGTGCAGGAGCCGTTCGGCCTCCGCACCAGCATGACCATCTTTGGCATCCCGCTGGGTGTCTTCATCGGCATCCTGGCCATCGGCCTGGCAGCGTTCTCCCTGATCATGGACTTCACCAGCATCGAGCAAGGCGTTCGCGCCGGTGCCCCGGAACGTTATTCCTGGGTTGCGGCATTCGGCCTGACCGTCACCCTGGTGTGGCTCTACGTCGAAATCATCCGCCTGCTGGCAATTTTGCGCGGCGACGACTAACACCGCGAAATAAGTCAACGCAAAATGCCCCCGAACAATGTTTGGGGGCATTTTTGTATTCACTGGGGCGAGGTCTCGAGTGAAAGATCGCGCCAAAGTGCCGAAAGCGAACCCCTCGAGGCTAGTTCAGGCGCTCGAACACCACCGCCATGCCTTGGCCGCCGCCCACGCACAAGGTCGCAAGGCCCAAGGTCCCGTCGCGCTCCTTCAAGCCATTCAGCAGCGTGCTGGTCAGGCGGGCGCCCGTCATCCCGAAGGGGTGCCCCAAGGCGATGGCACCACCGTGGACATTGAGCTTGGCGGGGTCGATCCCCAGTTCGCGGGCGCTGGCGACAACCTGGACTGCGAAGGCTTCGTTGAGCTCCACCAAATCGATGTCGTCCATGGTCAGGCCGGCCAACGCGAGTGCCCGTTGTGAGGACTCCACAGGTCCCATGCCCATAAGTTCGGGGGAGAGGGCGCTCACGCCGGTGGAAACCACCCGTGCCAGGGGCTGGAGTCCAAGCTCGCGGGCACGGCTGTCGCTCATGACCACTACGGCGGCGGCGCCATCGTTGAGGGGGCAGGCATTGCCCGCAGTCACCGTCCCGGATGCGCGGAAAACGGGTTGCAACGCCGATACCGCTTCAAGGGTCACACCGGCCCGGGGCGAATCGTCGCGGTCCACCACAACCCCGTCCTGGCGTGTGTACGGCGTGATGTCGCGCGAATAGAACCCCGAGGCGATGGCGGCTTCGGCGCGGTTCTGGCTCAGCACACCCCACTGGTCCTGTTCGGCCCTGCTGATGCCATAGCTGGTGGCGACGTTCTCCGCGGTCTGGCCCATGGAGATGTAGATGTCCGGCAAACGGCCGCCCAGCCGGGGGTCCGTCCATGGGATGTTTGAGGCCGCACGGGCTGCAGTGCGTTGGGCGGCAGACTCGAAGAGGGGGTTGTGGTTGGCGGTATCGGTTTCGCCTGCCCCGGCCCAGTTCTGGTACCTGGACACGCTCTCCACCCCGGCCGAGACGATCGCATGGGCTTCCCCCGATTTGATGGCGTGAAAAGCCATTCGCAGCGTTTGCAGGCTCGACGCACAGAAGCGGTTGATGGTGGCTGCCGGAACACGGTCCAGTCCGGCGAGGACAGCAACTACCCGTGCCATGTTGGAGCCAGCCTCGCCGCTGGGCTCAGCGCACCCGAGCAGGATGTCGTCCAGCCCCCGGCCGTCGTCGGCACCGGGATCGAAGTCGGGCAACTTGGCCAGGGCCGCCTGGACCATGGCGGTTGCGAGGTCGTCCGGACGTTCGTCCTTGAGCGAGCCTTTGAAGGCCCGGCCTATGGGACTCCTTGCAGTGGAAACAATGACAGCCTCAACCATGGCCCCAGCTTACGCCCGGCATCCGGGAGGGTATCCGGGCTTAGGCGATGCGGACATCAGGCCAGGCGCAAGGCGCCGGCTGCAGGGGTAACGGTGAAAATGTCCGGCGCCGTGAAGCCCGCGTCCGCGAAGGAACGCACGACGGCGTCGCGCACCTGCTGCTCCTGGCCCACCGGGGTCAGGGCAATGGCCGAGCCACCGAAACCGCCGCCGGTCATGCGGGCACCGATGGCGCCGGCGGACCGGGACGTGTCCACGGCGAGGTCGAGTTCCGGGCAGGAGATCTCGAAGTCGTCCCGCATGGAGGCGTGGCTGGCATCCAGAAGCGCCCCAATGGAGGCTGGACCCTGCGTACCAAGGATTTCCACTGTTTGGAGGACCCGGTCGTTTTCGGTGACGACGTGCCGGACCCGTCGAAGCGTGGTCTCGTCCAGCAGGCCGGAAGCTTCCTCCAAACGCTCCACACCGACGTCGCGCAGTGCTTTGACCCCAAGGATCTCGGCACCCAACTCGCAGGACGCCCGCCTGGAGGCGTAACCGCCGTCGGCGTGGGAGTGCGACACTTTGGTGTCGATGACCAGCAGGACCAAGCCTGACGCCTCGGCATCGAAGGGGACCAGCTCCACGTGCTGGTCGCGGCAGTCCAGGAAGACCGCGTGCCCCTTGGCTCCCCGCAAGGAGGCCGACTGGTCCATGATTCCCGTTGGTGCTCCAACAAAGGCATTCTCGGCGCGCTGGGTGGCGAGCACCAGTTCCTCGGCCGCGAAACGGGCGCCGGTCAGGTCGTTGAGGGCAGAGATGACCGCGCATTCGATGGCGTGGGAAGAGGACAGGCCAGCGCCCAAAGGAACATCGGAGTCGAGGAGCAGGTCGAATCCGGGGACGGTGACGTCGCGTTCCTGCAAAGCCCAGGCCACCCCCAACGGATACCGCGACCAGCCCTCGCCCGAGCCGGGTTCCAAGGAGTCGATATCAGCCTCCACGAGGCCGTGGCCACCGAACGTGGAGAGCAGGCGCACCGTGGAGTCGTCGCGGACGCGGAGTGCCACCCTTGCCGTTTTGTCGATGGCGAAGGGCAGGACGAACCCTTCGTTGTAGTCGGTGTGCTCGCCGATCAGGTTCACCCGTCCCGGAGCCTGCCATACGCCGTCGGGAGCGGCTCCGAAGACTTCCTGGAAGCGGGAGGCGAGGGCGCTGGTGTCGATGGTGGTGCTCATGCTCGGGTGCCTTCCAGGGTTTCGGCGGAGGCCGGCGCGGCAACGCTGCGCAGCCGCTCGGCGACGGCCTCCGGCGTGGTGTCGTTGATGAACGCTCCCATGGCCGCTTCGGAGCCGGCCAGGTACTTGAGCTTATCGGCCGCGCGGCGGGGCGAGGTCAACTGCAGATGGAGTTGGCCGGCCGGGCGCAGGACCGGATCCAACGGGGCCTGGTGCCATGCCGAGATATATGGCATGGGTGTCGGGTAGAGCGAGTCCAGCCGCTTCAAGAGGTCAAGGTAGACGTGCGATAGTTCGTCCCGCTCCTCCCCGGTCAGCGCTGCCAGGTCCGGGACGCTGCGGTGCGGCACCAGGTGGATTTCCAGCGGCCAGCGCGCGGCGAAAGGTACGTAGGCGCTGAAGTGCTTGGCCTCCAGCACCATCCGGCTTCCATCGTCACGCTCGGCCTTGAGCAGGGAGGCGCCCAGCGTTTCCTTCGCGTCGACGTCGTCGTAGTACTTACGGGCGACCGCGCCGAGCTGGGCCGCGCGGGGCGTCACGTACGGGTAGGCGTAGATCTGGCCGTGAGGGTGGTGCAGGGTGACGCCGATGTCTGCGCCACGGTTTTCGAACGGGAACACCTGTTTGATGCCCGGCAGCGCGCTCAGGGCATCGGTGCGCTGGGCCCACGCCTCGATCACGGTGCGGGCGCGTGTTTCACCCAGTTCGGCGAATGAACCCGTGTGCTGCGGGGTGAAAGCCACCACTTCGCAGCGGCCATACGCCGCTCCCTTGACCCCGTGGCCGCTGAGGCCTGGTGCTGGAAGCGGGGGAATGTCGCCCACCGCAGGTCCCAGCGAGGGGAAGCGGTTTTCGAAGACCACCACGTCGTAATCCGGCGCCGGAATCTCGGATGGGTTCGCCGGCGTCGTGGGGCAAATAGGGCACTGGTCTGCGGGCGGGAGATGCGTCCGGGCCTGCCGGTGGGCGGCCACGGCCACCCAGTCACCGGACAACGCGTCGTACCTGACTTCGCCCGGTTCGCCTCGGGCGGGAAGCTCGCGGTGGTCCACCAGGGATCCGGGCGTTCGCTCCGGGGTCCCGGGGTCGTCGAAGTAGATCAGCTCCCGGCTGTCCGCGAGGCGTGTGCTGGTGATGCGACTCATGGATCCATCATTCCACAAGTGACCAAAAACGCATAGTTTCTAACAAAAGCAAACATTGTTGGGAGGGGGGAGCGTCCGCGATGCAGTACGGTAATGCCATGCCTGCCTCACCTACGCCTGCTGACCAACCCGACCAGCCAGCCTCCCGCCGCTTCGCCACGGGCCGCCAATTCGAGCTTCGCAGGGGCGACGCGCTCGCCGTGGTCACAGAGCTCGCCGCCGGCCTCCGCCTGTACTCCCGCAACGGTACCCAGCTGACCGAAAGCTACGGCGACGACCAGATCCCGCCTGGCGCGACAGGCATCACCCTGGCACCCTGGGCGAACCGCATCGAAGACGGCGTCTGGTATCTCGACGGGAAGAAGCAGCAGCTCGATATCACCGAAGCCTCCCGCAACAACGCCAGTCACGGCCTCCTCCGGAACACCGGATACGCGCTGGTGGACGAGTCCGAATTTTCCGTGACCCTGGAAGCCGCTGTTTTCCCGCAGCACGGGTACCCGTTCCTGGCGCGGCACCAGGTGCGCTATGAGCTGGACGAAGCCCTGGACCTCCGCGTCGCGCAGACACTGCTCAACGACTCCCCATCCGCAGCGCCGTTCGTCCTGGGCGCCCACCCCTACTTGCGCATCGGTGACGTAGCACCGGAGGACCTGACACTGACTGTGCACGCAGGCACCCGCCTGGTGGCCGATGACCGGCTCATCCCAAGGAGCGCCGCTCCGGCGGACGGCGAGTACGATTTTTCCGCAGGGCCCACAGTAGGCGGACTGCTGGTGGACGTCGCCCTGACAGACTTGGCGTTCGACGGCGGTTTGGCCCGCCACACGCTGACGGCAGCCGACGGCCGAAGCGTGAGCCTCGAACAGGATGAAGCTTGCCAGTATGTGCACGTCTTCGTCACCGACACGTTCCCGGGCCGCACCAGGGCGGTGGCCATCGAGCCCATGACTGGTCCGGCCAACGCGTTCAACAGCGGCGACGGACTGCGCTGGCTGGCCCCCGGCGAAGCTTTCACCATGAACTGGGGCATCACGGCCTCCCTCTAGCCATGCAGCACCGCGGCGCGGGTCGGTTTCCCATACGGCGCGGGCTGCGGAAGTATAGGTTCATGACGCCAACACCGGACGCCAGATCACGTTCTGACCGCCAAATCGCCGAGGACATCCCCTACGGGGTGCGTATTGCCGCCGCGTGGTCGTGGCGGGCAGGGTTGATCCTGCTCATGATCGGCGCCCTCGTGTGGTTGCTGGGCAAGGTCAGCTTCCTCATTATTCCCGTGATGGTGGCAGCCCTCCTGGCCGGCCTGCTCTATCCGGTGGTCGCCTGGCTGCGCCAACGGAGCATGCCCAACGGCGCCGCCGTCGCTGTCACAGTCCTGGGCTTCATTGGAGTCATCGCCGGTGCCTTGGCCCTGGTGGGGAGGCAGCTCGTATCCGGCTTCGGCGAGCTCTGGCAAGAGGCGCTGGCCGGAATCCAGCAGATCCAGACGTGGCTGGCAGATGGGCCGCTCCACCTGACGGCAGACCAGATCGACCAATACATTGCCGACGGCGCCAACGCCCTGCAGAACAACAGCAGCAGCATCCTTAGCGGTGCCCTGTCCTTCGGCAGCACCGCCGGCCACTTTGCGGCAGGCCTTGTCCTGGCACTGTTCATCCTCATCTTCTTCCTGCTTGAAGGCAGCCGGATCTGGGGATTCCTGGTCCGTCTTTTGCCCAAGACAGCGCGCCGGGCCACAGACGGTGCCGGCCGCCGGGGTTGGACCTCCATGGTCAGCTACGTCCGCATCCAGATGTTCGTCGCCTTCGTTGACGCCGTGGGCATTGGTGTTGGTGCAGCCATCATCCAGGTTCCCCTGGCCCTGCCCCTTGCCGTCTTGGTGTTCATCGGCTCCTTTATCCCTGTGGTGGGTGCCCTGGTCACCGGTGCCATCGCCGTACTGCTCGCACTGGTAGCCAACGGCCCCATCAACGCGTTGATCATGCTGGCAATCGTGTTGCTTGTCCAGCAGCTCGAAAGCCACATCCTCCAACCGCTGGTGATGGGCAAGGCCGTAGCCCTCCACCCGGTCGCAGTGATCCTCTCGGTGGCCGCAGGGTCCTACCTGGCAGGAATCCCCGGAGCTCTGTTCGCCGTGCCGTTGCTCGCCGTAGTAAACACGGCAGTTCGCTACATTGCGGGCCGGACGTGGGAACATGATGAAGGATTGGGCGGCGTGGGGCTCCAGCCGGGCACCGCTTCGACGGGTCCGGGCCCAGACGCCAACTTCAAGGACGTCAGCATCCAAAAGCCCCAATCCCGTGCCGGCAAAGGCGTCGGCAGCAAGACCAAGGTTTCAGGGAGCACCTCTGTGGAGGACCCTGCGGCCAACATCAACAAAGGAGAATAGTCAGTGAATACCCTCGAAACCCTGCCCGTCACGCTGGACGATGTCCTTAAGGCGCAGGAGCTGCTCGAGGGCATTATTACCAAGACTCCGGTGGAGTCGTCCCGTGCGCTGGGCAGCCTTGTGGGCGGAAACGTCTTTTTCAAGTGCGAGAACCTCCAGCGCGCAGGCTCCTTCAAGGTCCGTGGCGCCTACGTCCGGATGGCCCGCTTGACGGACGACGAAAAGAAGCGCGGCGTGGTAGCAGCCTCCGCCGGAAACCACGCGCAAGGCGTGGCCGTAGCCGCAAAGAGCCTTGGCATCAACGCCCGGATCTACATGCCGCTCGGCGTCGCACTGCCCAAGCTGGCAGCAACCCGCAGCCATGGCGCTGAAGTGGTCCTGCATGGGCACAACGTTGATGAGGCCTTGGCTGAGGCCCAACGCTATGCCAACGAAACCGGCGCAGTGTTCGTGCACCCCTTCGACAACGTGGACGTCGTAGCCGGCCAAGGCACCATCGGGCTCGAAATCCTGGACCAGATCCCCAACGTGGACACCATCCTCATGGGTGTCGGCGGTGGTGGGCTCCTGGCCGGTGTGGCAGTGGCCATCAAGGCACGGGCCAAGGAGCTTGGCCGCGAAATCCGCGTCATCGGAGTCCAGGCAGAAAACGCTGCCGCCTACCCTCCGTCCCTTGCCGCAGATGCCCTGGTGCCGCTCAAGAAGGTCACCACCATGGCTGACGGTATCGCCGTGGGCCGCCCCGGACAGCTTCCGTTCAGCATCATCAGGGAACTCGTCGACGACGTCGTCACCGTTAGCGAAGACTCGTTGGCGCGTGCCCTGATCTTCCTGCTCGAACGGGCAAAAATGGTGGTTGAGCCTGCCGGCGCCGTCGGAGTAGCCGCACTCATGGACGGCAAGATCGAAAACCCGGGGAACACCGCCGTCGTGCTTTCCGGTGGCAACATCGATCCCATGCTGATGCTCAAAGTCATCCAGCGCGGTCTGTCGGCGGCCGGCCGGTTCATGACGGTCCGCATGATGCTCGACGACCGTCCCGGTTCGCTGGCGACCATCGCGCGGATCATCGCCGAAAACGATGCCAACGTCACCGGACTCGACCACACCCGCCTGGGCGGATCCATCAGCATGGGCGACGTCTCCATCACCATCAACCTGGAAACCAAGGGCCACGAACATGGCGAACAGGTTCTCGGCGCGTTGCGGGCCGAGGGCTTCCAGCCAATCGTGGTGCACTGACAGAGGGGACCACTGGTGCTCGGAATGCCCGAAGGGACGCCGGTAGAGGCTAAGGAATCGTTGGCCGGGCGGGCGAAGGGCGGCCTGCTGTTCATGGGCGGCTTCGTGATCCTGCTCTACGTCATCGAGTTCGTCAACACGCTGATGCTCCATGGCCTCAACCGCACATTCGGCCTCCGTTCCCGGACCTTGGATGGCGTTCTCGACATCCTGACGTTCCCGCTCCTGCACGCCAACTTCAACCATCTGCTGTCCAACACGCTGCCGCTGATCATTTTCGGATTCCTGGCGTTCATGTCCGGGTTCCGTGTGTTCATCACTGCCTTGGCCTTCAGTTGGTTGGGCTCCGGACTGGCCGTATGGCTTATCGGTGGGGGAGGCGTGACGGTGGGCGCCTCCGGGCTGGTCTTCGGACTTTTCGCGTTCCTCCTGGTGCGGGGATTCTTCAACCGCAACTGGTGGCAGATCCTGCTGTCCGTGGTGCTCTTCATGGCCTATGGCAGCATCCTCTTTGGAGTGCTGCCCACGGTCATGGGCTACATCTCCTGGCAGGCACACCTCGGCGGAGCTGTCGGTGGCGTCATCGCCGCCGTCCTGCTGCGCCCTAAACCCCAACCCGCCGCTACCTTCTAACGCACCACGGAAAACGCCGGCCCGCCCCGTGAGGGGGCGGACCGGCGTCGTTGGTTAAAGGCGTTGCAGCTTAGCCGGCGTAGGGCTTCGCGGAAACGATCTCCACCGGGATTTCCTTGCCGTTGGGGGCAACGTAGCTCAGCTTGTCGCCCTCTTTGTGGCCGATGATTGCGGCGCCCAATGGGGACTTCTCGCTGAAGACATCAATATCGGAATCCCCGGCGATTTCGCGGGATCCGAGCAGGAACTTCTCTTCGTCGCCGGCGATGCGGGCAACAACCAGCATGCCGGGTTCAACGATGCCGTCGTCGGCAGGTGCTTCGCCCACCTGGGCATCGCGCAGAAGTGCAGTGAGCTGACGGATGCGGGCCTCAATCTTGCCCTGCTCCTCCTTGGCTGCGTGGTAGCCGCCGTTCTCCTTGAGGTCGCCCTCCTGGCGGGCAGCTTCGATCTTCTGGACGATATCCGCCCGGCCAGCGCCGGAAAGGTGGTCCAGCTCAGCCGTCAAGCGATCGAATGCTTCCTGGGTAAGCCAAGCTGCAGTGGCGCTGTTGGTGGTAGACACGGATTTCTCCTCTTGATCTGACAATGCAAAAGACCCCGCCTAGGTGGCCACTCATGGAACTCAGTAACCAACTTAACGGGGTGAAGGTTTCATCCATTGTAGTAAATCCTCTGGACGAACCCAAACCGGTTGAGTCGTGGGTCACATGATTGTTATTTTCCGCTGTCCACGATCCAGCAACTGTCCACCACGCCGGAAACTGCCGGGGACTCGGTGCGCAGGACGGTGCGCTGTGCAGTGGTCCGGCCGCCGTCGGCGCTTTGTTCAGGCTGGTTGGGGCCGATTTCCACCACTTTCCAGCCCACCACGGCGAACTTGGAATCCATGGCCTTGATGGCACATTTTGCTGTTGCGCCGGGATATTTGGTGACCTGGTAGTCCACTTCCGCCTGGGTGCCATCCACGGTGCTGTACCCGATATCTTTGAAGGTGACGGGGGCTTGGGCCGAGGACGTAGCAACCCACGCCGCGAACGCAATACCCACGATCAGTGCCACAAGGACGATGATCCGCTTGGTTTTGCGGGTCATGGCGTGCTTTTGGCCGCCGTAGCGATTGGCTAGGCTGGTGCTTGCCGGTACGTGGGTGGCCGATAGGTCCTCTGAAGTCACCCATCCAGTTTAGTGCCGATCCCGGCGCCCGCTCACCGCCCCGCATGCCCGTTACACAAACCCGTTACACGAAAGAGGAGCCGTCACGTGACAGCGTCCAGCAGTTCCGACCAGCAGCTGAGGCTGCTCGCCGTCCACGCCCACCCGGATGATGAGTCCAGCAAGGGTGCGGCGACCATGGCAATGTATGCCGCGGCTGGAGTGGACGTCATGGTTGCCACGTGCACGGACGGGTCGCGCGGCGACATTCAGAATCCCGCCATGGAGGATGCCCCGCACCCCAAGCGCGACATGGCCGGTGCACGGCGCCTGGAGATGGCCAACGCAGCGGCCGTCCTCGGTATCAAGCAGCGGTGGCTGGGTTTCGTGGACTCGGGACTGCCCGAGGGCGATCCGCTCCCTTCGCTGCCCGCGGGTTGCTTCGCCTTGCAGCCTTTGGAACGGGCAACGGCGCCGCTGGTCCGCTTGGTCCGGAACTTCAAGCCCCACGTCATCCTGAGCTATGACGAAAATGGAGGGTACCCGCACCCGGACCACATCATGGCCCACAAGGTGGCTGTGGAAGCCTTCCAAGCCGCAGGCGATGCTGATCGGTATCCCGGACTAGGGGAGCCCTGGGCGCCGAGCAAGCTCTACTATGACCGCGCGTTCAGCCCCGAACGGTTCCGTGCCCTGCACTTCGCCCTGGAAGAAGCCGGCCTGCAATCGCCCTACGCCGAACGGCTCGCGGCGTGGCTGGAAGCCGACGCCGAGGGCCACACCCCGCCGGTCCCTGCGCACCAGACAACCACCCAGGTGGATTGCGGGGACTTCTTCGAGGCCAGGGACGACGCCTTGCGGGCACACCGGACCCAGATCGACCCGCTGGGGTTCTTCTTCGCTGTGTCACCGGAGCTGCAGCGAAAGGTGTGGCCATGGGAGGACTACACCTTGGTCACCTCGCGGGTCCCGTCCGAACTGCCGGAGAAGGACCTCTTCGCAGGGATAAGATAGGAACGCCGGCAGTTTCTATCGCTCGTAGAAATTGCATCAGCTCCCATAGAAGGTTTGAACGTGCACCACTTGCTACTCGCCCTGACCGTTACCCCGTCGCCCGATCCCACGGGCACGCTGCGGCCCGGCCTGTCCGAGGATCAGGTGACGCCAGGTACCTGGGGCTTCGTCCTGACGGCCTTCATCGTGATCCTCACGACGTTCCTCATTGTGGACATGGTGCGGCGTATCCGTCGTGTCCGCTACCGGGCACAGGTAGAGGAAGCCCGCCTGGCGGCCGAGGCCGGCGAGCCCGCGCAAGCCGGTGAGCCCACGGGAACCGGCGAGCCCACGGGAACCGTCGAGCCCGCGCAAGCCGGCGACCGCTCGGATGAGAACGGCGATGCCGGACCCGGGATCCGCTGACCCAGGCGGGCACAACTGGCCAGGGGCGGGAAACGCCCTTGGCTCGGAGCCCTCTGCCTACCTGCGGCAGCATGCGGACAACCCCGTGTACTGGCGGCCTTTCGGTGATGAGGCTTTCGCCTTCGCTGCCGAGCGCGACCTGCCGGTCTTTCTTTCCATCGGCTACGCCGCCTGCCACTGGTGCCACGTCATGGCCCACGAGTCCTTCGAGGACCAGGAAACTGCCGACTATCTGAACGCGCACTTCGTGCCGGTCAAGGTGGACCGCGAAGAGCGGCCCGACGTCGACTCCGTGTACATGGCAGCCACCCAGGCCATCAGCGGCGAGGGTGGCTGGCCGATGTCAGTGTTCCTCACCCCGGAGGGCCTTGCCTTCCATGCGGGCACCTACTTTCCGCCCACCCCATTGCCGGGCAGGCCGTCGTTCCGCAATGTCCTGGAAGCTGTCCATGACGCCTGGGTGGAACGCCGCGATGGGGTGGAGCAAAACGCCAGGGGGTTGGCAGTCAACATGGCCAACACCCAAATGGCGGCGGCTGTCCGGCTCGACGGGCCTCCTGAACTGCTGGATCCCGCGGTTCTCGCCGAGGCCGTCAGGCTTCTTGCCCGCTCTGAGGACCCCGCCGTCGGCGGGTTCGGCAACGCACCCAAGTTCCCGCCGTCGGCGGTGCTTGAGTTCCTGATCCGGCACGCGGCCGCACCGTCGGATACGGCGGACGCCGCGCGCGACATGGCGGGACGCGCCCTCGCCGGCATGGCCCGTTCGGCTCTGCGCGACCAGCTCGACGGCGGATTCGCCAGGTATTCGGTGACGGCGGACTGGTCTGTGCCGCACTTCGAGAAGATGCTCTACGACAACGCCCAGCTGCTGCGGGTATACGCGCACTGGGTGCGCCTGGGCGGTAATGAGGTCTTTACGGCCGAGGAGGGCGCCGCTGTCGCGTCACGGTGCGCGGACTGGATGCTGGACTCGCTGTTGCTCGCGGGTGGCGGCCTGGCATCGTCCCTGGACGCCGACACAGTGGTGGAAGGCGTGCATCACGAGGGCGCTACCTACCTTTGGACCAGGGAAGCGCTGATGGACGCCCTCGGGCCCGGCGACGCCCAGGCCGTCGCTGCCATCATGAATATCGGTGCGCAGGGGACCGTGTCCGCCCTCGGATCCCCGCTGCACCCAGGGCGATCATTGACCCACGCCGAGGCACAGCTCTGGGAGCGTGTCCGCCCCCGGCTGCTCGCCGCCCGCGACCTCAGGAGCCAGCCGGCCCGGGACGACAAAGTGGTGGCGGGCTGGAATGGGATAGCTGTAGCGGCACTTGCCGAGGCGGGCGCAGTCCTGGATCGCCCGGACCTGGTGCAGGCCGCTGAAGCTGCGGCCCGGTACCTGGTCGACGTCCACTGGGACAGCGGGGCACGGCAGCTGGTGCGCGTTTCGCACGACTCGCAGGCGCGCGGCATAGGCGGCCTCCTGGAGGACTATGCGTTCTGCGCTGATGGTCTCCTTGCGCTGTACGCCGTGACGGGGCACAGCCGCTGGTACGCCGCTGCGGAGGACGTCATTCAGGCTGCCTGCACGCGGTTCACCGAAAACGGTTACCTGTCTGACTCGACGGGGGAGTCCGCGCAGGTATTCAACGCGCAGGGCCAGCACCCGGCGCTTGACCCTTCTGATAACGCCACGCCCAGTGGCGCCTCCGCCTTCGGCGGGGCGCTTCTGTCCTACGCCGCCTATTCGGGCTCGCACGATCACCGGGTCATGGCCGGTAACATCCTGGGCTTGCTCCCGCCGCTGGCCACCCAGGCGCCCCGGGTTGCCGGATGGCTCCTGGCCACGGCCCAAGCTGCCCTGGCCGGACCGGTGGAGGCCGCCGTCGCAGGTCCTGAATCACCCCTCCGGCGCGAACTGCACCTGGCGCTGTTGAAGTCGCCCAGCCCCGGGCTGGTGATCGCTTTGCAGCCGGACCCCGACGACGTGTCCCCGGCCGACGCCGCAGTCGACGTTCCGTTGCTGCTCCAGAGGGCCGGAGGCCCGGAAGGGGAACCGTTGGTCTACTTGTGCCACGGAATGGTGTGTGAACGGCCCCTGGGCGACGTGCCGGCGATACTGGCGCGGCTGGCGGCGATGGCTTCGGGCGGTCAGTCCGCCAGTTAGCTCAGGACCGCCATCATGATGGCGATGAAGTGTGCCGCGAAGGCCAACACCGTGAAGGCGTGGAAGAGCTCATGGAAGCCGAAGTGGGTGGCGCTGAAGTTCGGCTTCTTGATGCCGTAGAACACGGCTCCGGCGATATAGAGCGCACCACCGACGCAAATCAGGATCGCCGCGGCGGCGTTGGCCGCAAAAAACTGCGGCAGGTAGAACAACGCACCGCAGCCCAAAGCGATGTAGACGGGGACGTAGAGCCACCGGGGCGCGCCTGTCCAGAGGATCCGGAAAAGTACCCCCACGATTGCCCCGGACCACACGAGCCATAGCAAGGTTATGGCTTCGGAGCGTTCCAGGAGGGACCAGGCCAGTGGGGTGTAGCTGCCTGCGATCACCAGCATGATGTTGGTGTGGTCCAGCCGCTTGAGGATCATCCTGACCCGGGGCGACCAGTTGCCGCGGTGGTAGACGGCACTGACGCCAAAGAGCAGGAATCCCGTCAGCGCATAGATGGCCGAGGTGACCTTGCGGTCCGGAGTGGGTGCGACCGCCACCAAAAGAATCCCGGCAGCCAGCGCGAAAGGAGCAGCGACGGCGTGGATCCACCCACGCCAGAGGGGCTTGGTTTCGAGGAGCTCAGCCATGGTTCAAGAATAACTTACGTTCCGGTAAGTTACCGCAGGGTAACCCCTGCTGGCTGGAATTTGACTGGGGACTGCACCGCCTTGACGGCTCGGGCAGGTAGCCTTGGATGTGCGCCGTCGTCGTACAAGCAAGGAAGTCAGGTGAGAGTCCGGTGGAGCTGCCCGGTTTCCTCTATGGCTTCTACGAGCGCAAGCTGCTGCGCTCACTCAAGCAGGACCAGATCCCCCGGCATATTGGCGTGATGGTGGATGGTAACCGCAGATGGGCCCGCCAGTTCAACGCTCCCACCAGCCAGGGCCATCAAGCCGGTGCGGACAAGATCCACGAGTTCCTGGGCTGGTGCCAGGAACTCGGCGTCAAAGTAGTGACGCTCTACATGCTCTCCACGGACAACATGAACCGCTCCGGTGAAGAACTGGACCTCCTCATGGGCATCATTGCCAACACCATGGACCGCCTCGATGAGGACGAAGACGTCTCGGTCCACGCCATGGGCGCACCGGAGCTCCTGCCGGACTACCTCGCTGAACGACTCAACAAGCTGACCTCCCGCACGCCCGTCCATGAAAAGATCCACGTCAACGTAGCAGTGGGTTATGGGGGCCGCCGCGAAATCGTCGACGCCGTGCGGGAACTGCTGCACGATGCTGCCGCCAAGGGACGCTCCATGACGGAGGTCGCAGATGAACTTTCGGTGGACGACATCTCGCGCTTCCTGTACACCCGGGGCCAGCCCGATCCGGACCTGGTGATCCGCACTTCCGGAGAGCAGCGGCTCTCCGGCTTCCTCATGTGGCAAAGCGCCTACAGTGAGTTCTATTTTTGCGAAGCCCTGTGGCCGGCGTTCCGCAAGGTCGATTTCCTGCGTGCGCTCAGGGATTATGCCGGGCGGCAGCGCCGCTACGGAACCTAGCCCCGGTCCGGTTCACCGAAAATTAACGAGCCGGACATGCGACTTGCCGACGACGGATTGCGGAAATGAATGTGTCCGGGATTACGTTAATCCCATCAGCAGGCAAAACCGCCCGCTGATCGGGGAGGCCAGTACATGGAGCGGAACATCGCACCAGTTACATGGGAGGCCACGCCCGGCCTTCCGGCCGAGCCGCTTCACCATTAGGCCGGGCGACCGCCCGGGGCTGGAGTCGATGTGGCTATTTCTGAGCAACTGCCCGCAATGGTTTCCGACGGGGAAAGTGCAGCTACCTCTCGCGCCAAGCGGGTCCCACAAAAAGCGCGGACCGTCACGTCCGCCACAGGCCGCAGCTACGTGATCGATACCTCGGTCCTGCTATCCGACCCACACGCGTTGTTGCGCTTCGCCGAACACGAAGTCATCGTCCCGATCGTTGTCATCAGCGAACTCGAAGGAAAACGCCACGACCCCGAATTGGGCTACTTCGCCCGGAAAGCGCTCAGGCTCCTGGATGACCTCCGGATCGAACACGGAGGCCTGGACCACCCCATTCCCATTGGGCCTGACGGTGGAATCCTCCGGGTGGAAATGAACCACATCTCCCCGGACGTCCTCCCTGCAGGGTTCCGTGGGGGAGACAACGACAGCCGTATCCTGGCGGTCGCGAAGAACCTTGCCAATGAAGGCCACAACGTCACGGTCGTCTCCAAGGACCTGCCGATGCGCGTCAAGGCCTCCGCCATGGGTCTCCATGCCGACGAGTACCGCAACGAACTGGTCAAAGACTCCGGCTGGACAGGCATGGCCGAGGTGGAAGCCAACGACGACGAAATCACCACGCTCTACGGACACGAGCCCGTCTTCATCCCTGCAGCGGCGGAACTCCCCGTCAACACCGGATTGGTACTGCTCTCCAACCGCGGCTCCGCGCTTGGCCGTGTAGGCGCCGACAAGCAGGTCCGGCTGGTCAAAGGCGACCGCGACGTCTTCGGACTCCACGGACGCTCAGCCGAGCAGCGGCTGGCCATCGACATGCTCATGGACCCATCGGTGGGCATCGTCTCCATCGGCGGCCGGGCAGGAACCGGCAAGTCCGCGTTGGCGCTCTGTGCGGGCCTGGAAGCCGTGCTTGAGCGCCGCGAACACCGAAAGGTAGTGGTGTTCCGGCCCTTGTACGCAGTAGGTGGCCAGGAACTTGGCTACCTCCCCGGGTCCGAGTCCGAGAAAATGAACCCCTGGGCGCAGGCTGTGTTCGACACCCTGGGCGCTCTGGTCAGCCAGGAAGTGGTGGAAGAAGTCATGGACCGGGGCATGCTCGAGGTTCTTCCCCTGACCCACATCCGCGGACGCTCGCTGCACGACGCCTTCGTGATCGTCGACGAAGCCCAGTCCTTGGAGAAGAACGTCCTGCTCACCGTCATGAGCCGGATCGGGCAGAACTCCAAGATCGTCCTGACCCATGATGTGGCCCAACGCGACAACCTCCGCGTCGGCAGGCACGACGGCGTCGCGGCCGTCGTGGAGACGCTCAAGGGCCATCCGTTGTTCGGGCACATCACCTTGACGCGGTCCGAGCGCTCGCCTATTGCCGCCCTTGTAACGGAATTGCTCGAAGGGGCTGAAATCTAACCCAACGGCCGGTAGACCAACCGCGGCGAAGGCCAGACATCCTCTGCGTGCTAGCTCGTTCCTCGCTTTTGACGCACGCTGTCGGATGCCTGGCCTTCGCCTTTCACCCAACCGCCGTTACGCTATTCACACCTTGAGGTAGGTTTTTAGGTTCTCGTGGCCTTGGACTTTGAGGGTCCAGTCTGGGCGCTTGAACGTGGTGGGGGTGAGCCTGACTTTCTGGACTTCCTCCGCCTTTTCGCCCCAGGCGTCGCGGAAGATGCCATTGGGTTCGTAGCCCAGGCTTGTCGATACGCCCAGTGATTGCTTGTTCCAGCCGGCGGCTTCGGACTCGGCCACTTCCGCGTCCAAGTAGTCGAAGGCGTAACCCACGACGGCGGCACGCATCTCCTTGCCGAAGCCGCGGCCCTGCGCGGACTGCTTGAGCCACGAGCCCGTGCTGACTGTCTTCAGGGTGGCGAAGTCCTTGGCACCGATGTCCTGGACTCCGAGGAATTCGTCCTCATGCCAAACGGCGAGCAGCAGCGTCCACGAAGCCGGCGTGAAGTTGGCACGGCACCGCCAGTACCACTGGGCCATGTTGGGCGCCAGTTCGTCCTCCGGCAGTTCAGCCCATGGGGTGCTGAAAGGGCTCTTGCCGGCCTCGTGGACGCCGGAGCGGGCGGCAGCCACAGCGGACGGGATATCCGCGTCGAGAACGGCGCGCAGGGTGAGCCTCGGGGTGGTGAGGATGAGTCCGAACGGGGGCCAGATGTTTGCCAGCGATGTCATCGCCGTAGCTTAGCCCGCCGGGTGGGCATGGGCGAGTCAAGCTCCTGGTTCAGGCGGCAGGGCCGATGTCCCAGGGAATGTGGCGCCTCACGTCGGTGAGGTTCATGGACTCGGCCAGGAACAGGTCGTCCAACATGTACTCATCGACGCCCAGGATCTTGAGCCAGTGTCCCTTGCCGGACGTGTCCCCATCCAAACTCTGGCTTGCAACACAAACTCCCGTACCGGCGTCGATCCTTAGCAGTGTCCGTCCCGGGTGAACCAGTGGCTCCTTGGGGTCTGAGGGTACGTAGGCCCGGCTGGGCGTGACGATCGTTTCCAGTGCCGGCCGGCCCTCATGATCCACCTCCCGCGGCTCTTCCAGGAAGACCCTGTTGGTATCGGGGAATTCGATCGGAACCGGCGAGTTGCCGGCAAGTTCCACGGGGTCGAGCGCAGCGGCGAGCCGGCCATTGCCAAACGCAGGCTCACCATACGCCGCCTCAGGGCGTCGCCGGACCAAACCGACGTCGTCATAGACCGGCGTGACAAGGTGGGGTGGCAGCAGCCACGAGCGGCGGGTGGCGCTGACGTAGAAGTCGTCCCGGGAATCGTTGATGCCCGTGGTGCTGTGCAGCAACTGGCCGTCAGGAGTTTCAAGGCGGAGGGCCCCCGGACGCCGAAGCCAGGCCCGGACCATGGTGGCCCCGGTCCCGGGCCGCTCAAGGTATTCGAAGCGGAGGGTGGTCCACTTCCACGGCGAAGAACGGCAAAGGTTCCGGAATGTGGAGGACAAGTCGGAAGCCTGTCCGCCTGCACTGAATCGCCCCATATCCACAGTTTACCTAGGGGTCCAAGCGGTCCGGGAAGCCAAAGGGGGATAGCATCACGAAGGTGATCCGACGACTCTCCGACCTCTGGGACGACAGCCCGCTGGCCTTCTGGCTGGTCGCCGTGGCATGCCTGTATTTCCTGGTGATGGCCGTGCGGCTCACAGTGATAGACGTCCGGAGCCACCTGCTGCCCAACCGCATCGTGTTCCCTTCCTACGCCATGGCCGGGGTGCTACTGCTGGGGGCAGCCCTCGCAGCATCCATGGCCGGCGTGGCCCCGGAACCCGCAGGTGCCCTACTGGGAGTGCCAGGGCTCGGGGTACTGGCCGGCGGAGTGGGGCTCTGGCTGTTCTATTTCGTGCTCCGGCTGATCCACCCGCCCGGGATGGGGTTCGGGGACGTCAAACTCGCGGGGGTACTTGGCCTGTACTTGGGCTACCTGGGATGGACGCACCTCTTCGCGGGAACGTTCGCGGCATTCCTGCTGGGAGGGCTCTGGAGCCTGGTCGTCCTCTTGACGCGGAAGGGAACCCTGCGTTCGGCCATCCCTTTTGGGCCGTTCATGCTCGCTGGTGCCGTGGCCGCCATGGTGCTGTTGCCCGCCTGAGGTTAGCCTGTCTGCAAAGGCAACAACGTGTGAAGACTGAAACCCGTTCATGAGGAAGCTGGGACCATGGGTGCACCCGAGTTCGTGCTCAAGCTGAGGGAAAAAATCGGCAACGACGCCCTCTGGTTACCTGCCGTCCGCGGAGTGGTTTTCGACGACGACGGTCAGGTGTTGCTCGGCCAACGTGCCGATAATGGGCACTGGGCGCTCATCACCGGCATGCTGGAACCCGGCGAACATCCAGCGCCCGGCCTTGTGCGCGAGATCTTCGAGGAAACAGCGGTCGTGGCACGGACCGAGCGAATCATCGGCGTGGGCGTCGTGGGGCCAATAACGTTCCCGAACGGCGATGTCTGCGACTTTTTGGACATCACGTTCCGCTGCAGATACGTGTCAGGAGAAGCGCGGGTGAACGACGACGAATCGCTCGCCGTCGGGTGGTTTCCCTTGGATGACCTCCCGGACATGAGCGCCGGAAACCTTGAAGCCATCAGGCTTGCCACGGAGCCCGAAGGCCCCGTGGCATACCAACCGGAGGATGAGGACTACTGACGCCCCGCGTCGGCGGTGGGACGATCGTCGTCGAGCTCTGCGGAAGCCGTCAGGCTGGCTTCCAACTGGGCAGTCTCCAAGCGCTCCGCCTCGAGCCTTTCAGCCTCAGCGCCACCCACGGCCTCTCCACGGGCCACCATGCCGGCGGTGTCCGAAAGGGGAATCTGCTTCAACGTGATGGCCAGGAGCAGGGCGATGGCGATGAACGGCACGAGGTACCAGAACACCGGAGCCAGCGAGTTCGCATAAGCGTTGACGATTGCGTCGCGCAGCTGCTCGGGCAGCTGTGCCAGTGCCTGCGGATCCAGGGTGCTGGTGGACTGCGACGCCTGCTCAGTTGACGCACCGGCACCTGTAAAGGCCTTGGTGAGGGACTCCGCCAGGCGGTTGGTGAAGATGGAGCCGAAGACGGCCACACCCAATGAAGCGCCCACCTCACGGAAGTAGTTGTTGGTGCTTGTTGCCGTGCCGATCTGGTCAGCCGGAACGGAGTTCTGCACCACCAGGACAATGACCTGCATGATCAGGCCGAGCCCGGCACCGAAGATGAAGAGCTGAACGCAGATGACCCAGATGGGTGTTTCAGCCGTGAGGGTGGTCAACCACAGCATCGCCGCAATGGTCAGGGATGCGCCCAGGATGGGGAACATCTTGTACTTGCCGGTCTTGGAAATGCGGATACCGGAGTAGATGGAGGTGCCCATCAGGCCCACCATCATGGGCAGCATCAGCAGGCCGGATTCGGCGGCGGAGGTCCCGGAGGACATCTGCAGGAACGTGGGGACGAAGGCGATCGCCGCGAACATGCCCAGGCCCAGGGTGAAGCCGATGGCGGTGGCGTTGATGAAGATGGGGTTCTTGAAGAGGCTGAGCGGAATGATGGGGTCCTCGGCGCGACGTTCGGTCATCACGAACGCAACCGCCGCCAGGACCATGCCGGCACCGAAAGCCCACGTGAGCGGGGAATCCCAGCCTTCGTCCTTCTTGCCGCCAAAGTCGGTGAAGAAGATCAGGCAGGTGGTGGCCGCGGAAAGGAACACGACACCAAGGATGTCGATCTTCTTGTCGGCCTTCTTGTTCGGCAGCGTCAGGGTGAACCAGGCCGTGATGAAGGCGGCGATGCCGATGGGGATGTTGATGTAGAAGGCCCATTCCCAGGTGAGGTGGTCCACGAAGAAGCCGCCCAGGAGCGGTCCGGCCACGGCAGAAAGGCCGAAGATGGCACCCAGCGGGCCCATGTACTTACCGCGTTCCTTGGCGGGAACGATGTCGGCGATGATGGCCTGCGAGAGGATCATGAGGCCACCACCACCCAGGCCCTGGATGGCGCGGAAGATCACGAAGCCCCAGAAGTCGGTGGCAAACGCGCAGCCCACGGAGGCCAGGGTGAACAAAGCGATCGCAACCAGGAACAGGTTTCGACGCCCCAGGATGTCACCGAACTTGCCGTAGATCGGCATCACGATGGTGGTCGCCAAAAGGTAGGCGGTGGTGATCCACGCCTGGTGCTCGACGCCGCCGAGCTTGCCCACGATGGTGGGCATGGCGGTGGAGACGATGGTTTGGTCGAGGCTGGACAGGAGCATGCCTGCGATCAGCGCCGAGAAGATGATCCAGATTCTCTTCTGGGTCAGCAGCAAGGGTTCTGCTGCTTTCGAGAGTGTACTCATGCGGGTTCCTTCGGTGTCTGTGCAGGAGTGGTGTCCAGCGGTTGCGAAAAGAGTTTCCGGGCTGCGGCGAGGTTCTCCTCAAGGAGCTCGCGGTAGGGCCGGGCGTTGTCCTCGGAGAAGAACTGATGGGAAGTTTTCTTGGAAACAGCACCAAAAACCACTGAGGCCATGATGACTTCCGGGTGGTCGGGGGCGAGGCCTTCACGGGCGGCGACCAGTTCCATGAACTGCCGTTCCCTGGCCTCGCCTTCCAATGTCATGCGGCCCAGGAGCTGGGGCTCGGCTTTGATGGCGGCGATCAGTTGGTGGATCTCGGCGCGGCTGATGGTGGAACGCTCCACGATGTCCACAGTGAGGTGGTAGAGGGCGGCGAGCAGGGTGGCGGAAATGCCATCCGGCAGCCTTTCGGGATCGCGGTTGAACTCGTCCAGCGCATCTTGGGGCAGATCGTCGGAGAAAGCTCCGATCACTGCGTCTTCCTTGGAATGGAAGTAGTTGAAGAAGGTCCGGCGGGAGATGCCCGCCTCCTCGCACACTTCCTCCACGGTGTAGCCATTGAGGCCGTGCTCGGCAGTCAGGGTACGCGCCACTGCGGTGATGGCCAGCCGTGTGGCCGCCCGTTTGCGCTCGCGGAGGCCGCCGTCGATATTTGCACTATTACTCACAAAGTAAAGTTTTGCACTCTTCATAAGAAAGTGCAAAAAGATTGCCCTGTGTCATCTCTCACTTAATCCGGGTACGACGACGGCCGGCACCTTTCGTGCGAAAGGTACCGGCCGTCGTCGTGCTTTATGTTTTAGTTCTTGTGTGCGGGGGAGGTCATGGTGGTGACGTCCAGGGCCTTGTCGAGGTCAGCCTCAGAGACCTTGCCTTCACCCTCGCCAACGAAGCCGAGCTTCTCGGTTGCCTGGCGGATGGTCAGGCCTTCCTTGACGGCGATCTTGGCGATCTTGGCTGCGTTCTCGTAGCCGATGTACTTGTTCAGCGGCGTCACGATGGACGGGGAAGCCTCAGCGAGGAAGCGTGCACGCTCAACGTTGGCGGTGATGCCGTCGATCATCTTGTCTGCCATGACGCGGCTGGTGTTGGCCAGCAGGCGGATGGACTCCAGCAGGTTCGCGGCCATGACGGGGATGCCGACGTTCAGTTCGAAGGCGCCGTTGGTGCCGGACCAGGCGATGGCGGTGTCGTTGCCGATGACCTGTGCGCAAACCATGATGGACGCCTCGCAGATGACCGGGTTGACCTTGCCCGGCATGATGGACGAGCCCGGCTGGAGGTCCGGGATGGCAATTTCGCCCAGGCCCGTGTTGGGGCCGGAGCCCATCCAACGGAGGTCGTTGTTGATCTTCATGAAGGAGATCGCGATGTTGCGCAGCTGGCTGGAGCCTTCGATCAGGCCGTCGCGGTTCGCCTGGGCCTCGAAGTGGTCGCGTGCTTCGGTCAGCGGCAGGCCGGTGTCGGCTGCGAGGAGTTCGATGACGCGCTCCGGGAAGCCGGCCGGGGTGTTGATGCCGGTACCAACGGCGGTGCCGCCAAGGGGAACCTCAGCAACGCGGGGGAGGGCGGCGTTGATGCGCTCGATGCCGTAGCGGACCTGGGCGGCGTAACCACCGAACTCCTGGCCCAGCATGACGGGCGTAGCGTCCATGAGGTGGGTGCGGCCGGACTTGACGACGTCCTTGAACTCAACAGCCTTACGGTCCAGGGATGCTGCCAGGTGCTCGAGGGCCGGGATCAGGTCGTTGATCAGGGCCGAGGTTGCGGCAACGTGCACGGACGTCGGGAAGACGTCGTTGGAGGACTGCGATGCGTTCACATGGTCGTTCGGGTGGACGACTTTGTCACTCCCGGCTGCTGCGAGGGCGCGTGAAGCGAGTTCGGCGATGACCTCGTTCGTGTTCATGTTGGAGGACGTACCCGAGCCGGTCTGGAAGACGTCAATCGGGAAGTCGCCGTCGTACTTACCGGAGGCAACCTCATCGGCAGCTGCGGCGATGGCCTCGGCGAGCTCACCATCGAGCACCCCCAGTTCAGCGTTCGCCAGTGCGGCTGCCTTCTTGACGCGGGCAAGGGCCTCGATGTGGGTGCGCTCAAGCGTCTTGCCGGAGATCGGGAAGTTCTCCACAGCACGCTGCGTCTGGGCGCGGTACAGGGCGTTCACGGGGACGCGAACTTCGCCCATCGTGTCATGTTCAATACGGAACTCAGTGGTGGAAGTCATGGGGCTAGCTTATGGCGATTGGACGCCTCACTGAAAACCCGGTGGGGAGTGCTACGTGCCCCGGCCACCTGGCCGGGGCACGCTGTGCTACAGCTCGCCGATGGCGGAAACAAGGGCCGCCTGGCCGTCGCCGAGCTTGTAGGAAAGGCCGATGACAGCCACGCGGCCTTCCTCAATGGCGTCCGAAATCACACGCGAGCTGTCAGCCAGGCGGTCGGCAGTCTGCTTGACGTGTTCCACCACCATGTCGTTGACATCCTCCTGGCCGTTGCGCTTGGCCGTGAGTACCGAGGGGGTGATGCGTTCGACGAGGTCCCGGATGAAACCTGGCGGCATCTCGCCCGTTTCCACTGCGGCCTTGGTAGCCGTGACAGCTCCGCAGCTGTCGTGGCCAAGGATGGCGATCAGGGGAACCTTGAGTTCGCTGATGCTGTACTCGAGCGAACCCAGGACCGCGTCATCAATCACCTGCCCGGCCGTGCGGACCACAAAGGCATCGCCAAGGCCGAGATCGAAAATGATTTCAGCCGCAAGGCGGGAATCCGCGCAACCAAAAATGACCGCGAAAGGATTCTGGCCCTCGAGGAGCGACGAGCGGCGGGAGGCATCCTGGTTGGGATGGCGTGATTCGCCCGATACAAAGCGTTCATTGCCCTCGCGGAGGCGTTGCCAAGCCAGGGCTGGAGTCAGTTTAGTAGGCACCTTATTACCTTACGGTGCCGGTGTAGCGGCCTGCGAAACTGTTGCGCTGTTTGGCGCTAATCCTACGGCTGGGCGGACACGGTGGGCGCCGGGGCCTGGTCGGCGGATTTAACGACCGCGGCAGCGAGCGTTGCGAACTCCTCCAGGCTGGCGGTGCCGGTAAGGATCAACGTGGTGCCGCGGTACTCCAGCACCATGCTGCGCTTCTCCTTGCCGGAGTCCCGCAGTTCCCAGTCCTGGCCGCCAGCATTGCGCGTGCCGGTGACGGGGAGGTTGCCTGTCTGCTGCAAAATCCAGGTGGGGTTGGCCTTATTGGTCTGGGTGAGGCCGATGAAAGCCTCCTTGGGAGTCAGGTACCCGACTTCCCACGTGGGTACGCCGCTGCCGCTGCCCGACTCCCACCTGGCGTAGTTAGGGGTGAATGTGTCGCCGGTATCCGGCGTAACGGGTGTGAATCCCGCCACATCCGTTGCGTTCTTGGCGATGGATGCCACGTCCACGGGCGGCCTGAAGCCCTCGCCTTTCGGTGCCGGGTTCATGAGGACGATCGGAAGGAACGCCAGGATGCAGACAAGCAACGCGATGACCATGCCGATGACCGAAGCATTGGCCCGCTTGGCCGCTTTCGCCGCGATGACGGGTTTGTACGGTGCATCAGGGGCGGCCTGGTCATGGGTTTGGTTGGCCTCTGCAACATCGGAAGGGTTGTCCGCTGCGGGCTTGTCCTGCGTTTCACTCACCACTCCATGATCCCTTATCGGGGCATGGAACACACATCCGGGCACCTCACCACCGTTATTGCGGCCGGTGGTCATTCAACGACCCCAAGTGGATGCGGCGACTATGATCGTTGGTAGAGGAACCCCGGGTTGCCCCGCGCAACCATGTCCGGTCCCGTGAATCGTCACTCGAAGAAGAGGTTCAAGTGTCTCCTGCACCAATGACCCAGCAGTATTCCACGATTTCGCCGTCGCTCGCCGTCGGCATCGACGAACCCGACCGCAACCTTGCGCTTGAACTCGTCCGCGTCACCGAAGCCGCGGCAATTGCCGGCGGCCACTGGGTAGGTTTCGGCGACAAGAACAAGGCAGACGGCGCGGCCGTCGACGCCATGCGTTCGTTCCTTCACACCGTCCACTTCAATGGCGTCGTGGTGATTGGTGAAGGCGAAAAAGATGAAGCCCCCATGCTGTTCAACGGCGAACAGGTTGGCGACGGCACCGGGCCGGAGTGCGACGTCGCCGTCGACCCCATCGATGGAACCCGCCTCACCGCCCTGGGTATCAACAACGCCCTTGCAGTACTGGCAGTAGCCGAGCGTGGCTCCATGTTCGACCCCTCGGCTGTCTTCTACATGGAGAAGCTCGTCACCGGTCCCGAAGCCGCTGACATGGTGGACCTGCGCCTGCCCGTCAAGCAGAACCTGCACCTGATCGCCAAGGCCAAGGGCGTCAAGGTCAACCAGCTCAACGTCATGATCCTGGACCGCGACCGCCACCGTCCCCTCGTGGAAGAAATCCGCGAGGCCGGAGCGCGCACCAAGTTCATCATGGACGGCGACGTCGCAGGTGCCATCGCAGCAGCCCGGACAGGTACCGGCGTTGACGCGCTCATGGGCATCGGCGGAACCCCGGAAGGCATCGTCGCTGCCTGCGCCATCAAGTCACTCGGCGGCGTGATCCAGGGCCGGCTGTGGCCGACGTCGGACGACGAGAAGCAGAAGGCCATCGACGCCGGACACGACCTCGACCGCGTCCTGTCCACCAACGACCTCGTCACCTCGGACAACTGCTACTTCGCAGCCACCGGAATTACCGACGGCGACCTCCTCCACGGCGTGCGCTACCAGAAGGACCGTGTCCTCACGCAGTCCATCGTCATGCGCTCCAAGTCCGGGACTGTGCGCTTCGTTGATGCCGAGCACCACGCATCCAAGTGGGAGACATACGCGCGCAAGGCGTAATCCCCTCACTTAACAGAAGGACGGCGAGCATTGCTCGGCGGCTATCTCCTCGTACCTCGTCGATTTGATGCCGCTGCCGCAATACTCGCCGTCCTTCTTTGTGCGTGAAGGCTTAGCCTGCGCGCCTTTTTAGGGGCGGGGGGTCAGCGGAGCTTGTCCCGGAGGCTTCTCGCTAGTTGGTAGGCGCCGTAGCGGAGTTTGTTTACCGGGAGGTCCCAGGTGCCCGGGTAGGAAACCTCGCGGCCACCGAAGGACTTCTTGAAGGACGTGAAGCCCGCCCATTTATGGTCCGGCTGATCCTCGGGCGCCACGCCCCACAGGTCTACGTGCTTGAGGCCCTTCTCCTTGGCATCTGCGATCAGGGTAACCAGGAGCGGGATCCCGGCGCTGAGCTTGCGGTGGGTATCGTCCAAGGCGGCGTGGGCGTACACGCGGGTGTCGGATGAATCGTAGGCGAAAGCAGCAGCGATCGGCTCGCCCTCCAACTCCGCGATGAACAACGTTCCGGCGCCGGCGGGGAGCAATGACGCTGCCACCTGGGTGAGGTACTCGTCGCTTTGCGGTTTGAAGCCGTTGCGGGCCGCCGTCAGGTGGAGGAAGTGGAGGAGCACCGAAATGTCGGCGGGATCCTGGGAAGCCCGGAAGGTCACACCCTTTTTGTGGATGTTCCGGTACAGGTTCCGGTTGGTCGGCTTCATTCCGGCCAGGACATCCTTGAAGTCACCCTCGAGGTCCACCACCCAGCTGAGTTCCGGTTGCTGGTTGACCGGAGCGGGCCGCAAGCCGCGTGCGCGAAGGAGGGCGCCGGCGTCGGACGCTGTAAAACCGGCGGCAGCGGGCTCCATCCGGACGAAGACCGCATGCTCCCTCTTGGCCAGGGCCACCAAGGCTTCCGTCGCGGCGTCGAAAGCTTCCACTGACTCGGCGACCGGGCCGTACGGGGAGTAAATGACCTTGCCCGCGGGGTTCTTCTCCTCAATGGCGAGGAAGCTCCAGCCCGGGCCGGACTGCTCATGGACACGGCGACCCAAGGCGCGCTGGACATCGGCCCACGCGGGGGTTTGCAGGAAAAACTCCATGGATCAGTTCCCCAGCCCTGTGGTGACAGCGAAGGCAACGCTGGTTTCCGTCGCCCCCTGAATCGGGTGCACGTTGACGGGCGCCTCGATGTCGGGAATGAAGGCGGCGGCACCCCGCTGGAGCTGCAGGTCGCTCTTGGGGGAATCCAGCAGCACGTCGCCGGCAACAACCACAACGACGGCGGGCCCGGCCTGCGCCAGCGGCACCGGCTCGGCTCCCGGAGCGAGTTCAATGCGCTGCAACTGGAATTCCGTGAACGGCGGCCGGTAGAGTTCCTGCCCGAATTCCGTGCCGCTGGCCTCGACACGGGGTACACCGAGTGCCTCGAAACGGACGGTCTTCAGTAGCTCCGGGACGTCGACATGCTTGGGGGTCAGGCCTCCGCGCAGCACATTGTCCGAGGACGCCATCACTTCCACACCCAGGCCGTGGAGGTACGCGTGGACGTTCCCGGCGGGCAGGTAGACCACTTCGCCGGGCTCCAGCGAAACGAGGTTCAGGAGGAGCGAAATGAGCACTCCAGGATCCCCTGGGAAGGCCTCGTTAATGTCCAGGAGCGCACCCAGCACGTCCTCATGGGGCTCCCTGGGCGCCCCCGAGCGGAGCACTGCTTCGGCTTCGACAACTGCCTCCGAAACCTTCCGGCCACCCTCAATCAGGCGGGTAAAGGCGGCCTTCAGCGCTGCAGGTTCATCGGCCTGGCTGAGGTCCGCAATGACCCCCGTGATGATGTCCGGGACATCCATTGCGGCGGAGTCCATCGACGCTGCAAGGTGCTCGAAAACCTGCTTGGCGGCCGCAGCGGACCTGAACCCGCACAGTGCCCGGAACGGAGTCAAGGCAAAGATCAGTTCCGGTTTGTGGTTGTCGTCCCGGTAGTTCCGTTCGGCGGAATCGGCTGGCAGCCCGGCCGCGTTTTCGCGCGCGAAGCCCTCGCGGGCTTGCTCAAGGCTGGGGTGGACCTGCAGGGACAGCGGCTGCTCCGCGGCCAGGAGCTTGGTCAGGAACGGCAGCCGCGGCCCGAACGCTTCGAGGCTTTCTGCTCCCAGGAAATGCCGGGGATCGGAGGCGATCAAAGCATCCAGGGGCTGAGTGACGCCATTGGGGTGGATGGCCGTCGAGGGTGAATCCGGGTGCGCCCCGATCCACAGTTCCGCTTCCGGTCCACCCGAGGCCGGCCGACCCAGCAAGTCGGCGATCGCCGTCGTCGACCCCCAGACGTAGGGCCGCAAAACATTCTCAATCTGGTACACGAAAGAAGGTCCTTATCGTTGCGCTGGACGTGGTGGTTGGACGACAGCCGGGCTTAGAGCGGTGCGCATTGCCCGTTGGTGGCCACGAGGTCACGGATACCCTGCTCATCGCCCTGGGCCTTGAGGCCGTTCAACAATTCAATGGTGATGGGCGTGCCGTCCGGGGTGGTGGTCACCGGTGTGAAATCCGCCGACGGCGATGGCAGCTGGCTCGCCGGCAGGCGCCCGGATACCGGGCCCGCTGCTGCGGCCGCACCTGCAGGGGTGCCGACGGGGGAGACGACGGCGTCATCCGCTTTGGGGCTGTTGGTGGACTTCAGGAGTTCCTGGACCTTTGCGTGGATCAGGTCAAAATCGGGAACGGTGGAGAACGACGCATCGAAGTCCGGAGGGCCGATGGTGAGCCGTTTGACGGGCTGGTTCTTGGACTTCAGGGCAAGGTCAACGAAGCTGCCCAGCTGGTTCGAGGAAATGTTCGAGTCCACCACCTTGGTGCCGGCGTTGGCGATGTCCTCGAATTTGGTCAGCAGGGTGGCCGGATCCAGTTGCTTGAGCATGGCCTGTTGCACGCACTGTTGGCGTGCGATCCGGGCGTAGTCGTCCACGAATTCGCGGGACCGTCCGTACCACAGGGCATGGAAGCCATCGAGGTGCTGGTCGCCGGCAGCGATCCAGCCATCGGGCATGCCGTGGATGCCGTGGGCCTCATCGGTGACGGGGCCACTGATGGGCACCCAGCCTCCGGCTTTGATGCGGATGCCGCCCATGGCGTCGATAAGTTTGGCGAAGCCATCCATGTCCACCAGAACGTAGGCCTGGACGGTAATGCCCAGCGTTCCGGATACTGCTTCCAGGGTGGCTTGTGCGCCGGGGTCGGCTACGCCCGGATACAGGTCCTGGTAGTTGTTGGTGACTTCGGTGTTGACGGCGTTGATGAGGCACTCATCGCCGCAGTTGTAGCCATCGGGGTAGATCTTGCGCATCGGCGAGCCCTCGCTGAACTGCGCATTCTGGAGGTTGCGGGGGACCGAGATGATGGCGCTTTCGCCCGTCTTCGCGTCGACGCTGATGACCGAGAGGCTGTCCGGGCGGCGGCCCGTCCGGTCATCTCCGGCGTCCCCGCCCATCATCAGGAAGTTGTAGCGTCCGTCCACGGGATCGATGGCGGGACCGGCGTCGAAGATGCTGCCGATCGCGTTGCGGCTCACGTTCAGGACGTACGCGATGTAACCCAGGGATCCACTGGCCAGGACCGTGGACACGGCAAGGACAACGGCGATGATGGGCCGCATCCCTGGTGCCAGGAGGTTGGGCCTGATGATCCTCAGCGTGTTGAGGAACAAATACGCCCAGCCCAGCGCCAGGGCCACCAGCAGCACGATGACCACCAGGGAACCAACAGGGTGCGTGACGATGCTCAGCAGCATGGTCCGGTTCACCAGGGCAATGACGAGGGTCAGCAGCGCCAGGGCCCAAACCGTCAGGGTAACGCGCAACGCCCTGCGGCCCAGTTTGCGGTCACCAGCGACAATCTGCGCGCTGCCGGGGATGAAGAGAGTCAGGAGTACCAGCACGAAGGCGCGTTTGGTCCGCACCGGAGCACTGGCTCCGGAGGGGTAGCGGACAGGATCAGTCAGTGCAGCACCGGGCTGATTCGGAGTCTTGTGCATGGTAGTCATCCGCTGCCTTCCTAGCGGATGCTCCGGGCTGAAGCATTGGCGGGGGA
This sequence comes from Arthrobacter sp. B0316-5-4, assembly GCF_059090325.1. Taxonomy (NCBI): domain Bacteria; kingdom Bacillati; phylum Actinomycetota; class Actinomycetes; order Micrococcales; family Micrococcaceae; genus Arthrobacter; species Arthrobacter sp. B0316-5-4. The sequence goes on along the minus strand of NZ_JBNHFN010000004.1, from coordinate 367,721 downwards.
GAAGACCTCTTCCACTTTGTGGCGCAGGTTTTCACCCTTCTTGGTGGCGACGTCGTTCAGCTCCTGGGCGAAGGCCAACAGGTCTGCACGGAGCTTGGATGCGAGCTCGTCCGTACCCGATGCCAGGATGCGCACCGCAAGGAGTCCGGCGTTGCGGGCTCCTGCGATGGACACCGTGGCTACCGGAACACCCGCGGGCATTTGCACGATGGACAGCAGGGAGTCCATGCCGTCGAGCGTTTTCAGGGGGACCGGTACGCCGATCACAGGCAGGGGAGTTACCGATGCCAGCATGCCGGGCAGGTGCGCCGCGCCACCGGCACCGGCAATGATGACCCGAAGGCCGCGTTCGTGGGCCGTTTGGCCGTACCGGATCATTTCGGTTGGCATGCGGTGTGCCGAGACGACGTCTGCCTCGAACGGGATGCCGAATTCGGCAAGGGCGTCAGCGGCAGCCTCCATGACGGGCCAGTCCGAGTCGGAGCCCATGACGAGTCCGACCAGTGGGGCAGTTGTTCCAGTCGTCATACGGTTTTCTCCAAGGATGTCGGCTCGGGTTTGCGGCCGTCGCGGATGATGTTGGCCACGGCCGTGGCACGCTGGCGGACGGAGTCGACGTCGGAAATCGACGTGCCGACGAGGTTGACATGCCCGATCTTCCGGCCGGGCCGGACGGACTTGCCGTAGGAATGGACCTTGGCTGCAGGCTCGTAGGCGAGGGCCATGGGGAATGCGTTGAAGAGATCCTGGTTGTCGCCGCCCAGGAAGTTCTTCATGACCGTAACCGGGGCCAATGCATCCGTAGCGCCAAGGGGAAGGTCCAGGACCGCACGCAAGTGCTGTTCAAATTGGCTGGTGATGGAGCCATCCTGCGTCCAGTGCCCCGTGTTGTGGGGGCGCATGGCCAGTTCGTTGATGAGGAAGCCTGCCCCCACGCCGGGTGTTTCGAACAGCTCGGCCGCCATGACGCCTGTGACGCCGAGTTCGTTGGCAATGCGAAGTGCAGCTTCCTCGGCGGCGGCAGCCACCTCAACGGAAATGTTCTGGGCGGGTGCGATCACTTCGTCGCAGACGCCATCCACCTGGATGGTGTGGACTACGGGCCATGCCCGGGACTCGCCGCTGGGGGTGCGGGCGACAAGTGCGGAGAGTTCGCGGCTGAATTCCACCTTGGCTTCGGCCAGCAGTGGGCTCATGGCCTGGAACCAGTCGCCGGTCCCGTGGGCTTCGTCCGCGGAGCCGATGATCCTGACGCCCTTGCCGTCGTATCCGCCCCGGGGTGTTTTCAGGACCACGGGCCAGCCGATCCGGTCACCGAAAGCCACCAACTCGTCGGGCGTGTGCACGGCGGACCATTCGGGGTTGGGCAGTCCGAGCCGATCAATAGCGGCCCGCATCACGAGCTTGTCCTGGGCGTTCACCAGGGCATCCGGTCCCGGCTGGACATTGACACCGGCATCCAGCAAGGCCTGGAGGTGCCCGGTAGGAACGTGCTCGTGGTCAAAGGTCAGCACGTCCACGCCCTTGGAGAACTCGAGGAGAGTGTCCAGGTCCTTGTAGTCGCCGACCGGGGCCGAGGCCACCGCGGCAACGGCAGAAACGTCCTCGCCTTCAGCCAAAACGCGGAGTTCGAAGCCCAGTGCGGTAGCGGGCGGAGCCATCATTCGGGCGAGTTGGCCGCCGCCAACAACGCCAATTACTGGAAAAGTCACAATGTTCAGCCTACCGAACCGGCGGCGGGATCACTGATTCTGGCGCTCTTTCCCTGCCTTTTTGCGGTGTGCCCTGCCTTCTATGGGTGTTCTCACAGGCTGTTCCCGGGCACCGCCGCGAAATCGGCGCTAAAATAAGTTTGGCCCATCGGCCCATCTTCAACGGCCATGGAGGGTCATGATCAACACACTTGCAGATCGCATCCGCGGACTTGCCTCGCTTTTCTGGCGCGAGGTAGCCAAGTTCGGCGCCGTCGGCGGTGTTGCCTTCGTCATTGACTCGGCTGTCTTCATCTGGCTCTTTTCGGGCCCGATGCACGGCAGCGAAGTGTGGGCCAAGGCACTCGCCACCATTGTTGCAAGTGTGTTCTCCTGGGTAGCCAACCGCTTCTGGACTTTCCGCCACCGCAAGCAGGCCAACGTGGTCCGCGAAGCCGTGTTGTTCGCCGTCATGAACATCGTCGGGCTCTTGATCGCTTCCGGATGTGTGTGGTTCGCCAAGTACATCCTGGACCTGAACGACAAGCCGTCATTGTTCATTGCCGGCAGCGTTGTGGGCCTCATCCTGGGCACCATCTTCCGCTTCTTCGCCTACCGCTTCTGGGTCTTCAATGAGGAACTGGACGCCGAGCCGGAGTTCTCGCACGACCACGAGATCCTCGAGGGACACCACAAGCCCAAGAATGGCGAGACCGCCAGCCCTGCGACCGGCGAACTCCCCATCAAGAACGTCTGACCAGTACCTCCGCTGACATCAGCGGCGGGTGACGCGCTCGTTCTCCAGCAAGTGTTCGGTGACGTCCAGTGCAGGGTGCACCAGGACCACCGATCCATCCTGCTTCCAGGCACCCAGCGACGCCGACAGGCCCTCTTCCAAACCATTGGCGGCGCGTACCAGGAGGCGCACCCCCGGCTCCTGGGCGGCAGCAAACCCGTCCATCAGGGCGTCGTGTGCATGTGCGGTGCTGCTGCGGACAGCGGGCAAATCACCTTCGGGTTCGTTATGTGCCATGAAAACGTCACCGTGGGAGCGGACTTCCGCGGCATAGTCCACGACGCCGGCAGGCAACTCGCCGGGCCAACGCATGGCGAGTGCGGCCAACGGCACAGCCACGACGGCGTCGAAGCCGGCCCCGCCGCCGTCGTCGGGCTTGTCCGTGACAAGAAGGTCTGCTGACGAATCGTCGAAGACCACCTCCAGTCCAAGCTGCCAGGCCGCCAGGGCCCACACGAACGACTTCCAATGCGCGGGGAGGTCCAGCCGGACTGCCATCCCCGGTTCGGCGTCCAGCTCGTCCTGCAGCAGGTTGCTGGTCTTGGCCACCCAGTTGTCCAGAACGCGGCCCGAAAGTTCAACGCGCTCTGAGTCCGGTCCGTACCAGGTGAGCCGTGGTGAAGTTGCGTGTCCGGACCTCAGGGCCGTCATCAGGTTCGCTGCCGGGATAGTCATAGGCCCATCTTGCCACGCTGCGATTGGGCGGTCGCCAGCCATTGTGAAATGAAACACACCAGTCCTGGCCGGGGTGGTGGTGGGCGCTCCGGGGGCGGGCGAAATTCCGCATAAATTCAATGAAAGTTCACGTAAATCGATCCAAGGCTCCCGTTTTCCGCCGCAACACGCGGCGACGCGGCGAAAATGTTGGGCGTGGCGCATCCCACGTTTCTACAGATTCTTGATTATTATTCCGGCGCGGCTTGACTGTCGGTAGTTACACGCGTGTAATTAGTAATCAACGCCGCTGCACAGAGGACCGGAACGCCACCGGGAATCGGAAATACATCCAAGCAGCAGCTGCAAACTCAGGAGGGACGCCATGGGGCAAGCGTTGCGTATCCAGGAAGATGCAGTCGTCGCAGAACATGCGTCGGTGAAATACCGTTCGCGGGAAGTACCGGGAGACTGGTACGTCGATCCCGCGGATCCGGAAGCGGCAGACCGCTACAACCAGAATGTGCAGCAGTCTCTGGAGGATCAGGCAACTGCCCTCCTGGCAGCACATGAGGCACTGATTGGTGACCTGCCCGCGGGGCCGGACGATGACGTTGACGACCCTCCCATGGAGCTGCGTCGTCCGCTGGAAACACCGGGCCAGCCCGTGTGGATCGGCCTTCCCAGCCAGGGTGACTTCGATGACGAAGGCGAGCTCGGCTGGCAGACAGATGCGCTGTGTGCGCAAACCGATCCTGAAGCGTTCTTCCCCGAGAAGGGTGGATCGACGAGGGATGCCAAAAAGGTCTGCGGAGCGTGCAATGTCCGCTCGCAGTGCCTGGAGTACGCCCTTGCAAACGACGAACGGTTCGGTATTTGGGGCGGCCTCTCTGAGCGGGAACGTCGTCGGCTAAGGAAGCGAGCGGTCTAATTCTCAAGGAAGTGCATGTTACCGCCGTCGTGGTTGCCCACGACGGCGGAAACTATCTCCCCAGGACCTTGGCGGCATTGTCGAACCAGACGCGTTCGGCAGATGCCGCCATTGGCATTGATACAGGTTCCACCGATAACTCGCAGGCGTTGCTCCGCGAATCGTTCGGAACAGGCAACGTCACCACCTTCACGCACCCGAAGTCCGGCTTCGGCGCGGCCGTCCAGGCGGGCTTGCACGAGCTTGCCCCCGCCCAGGACGCAGCCGAAGGCAGCACCCCGACGTCCGTCCAGTGGATCTGGCTCCTTCACGACGACGCCGCGCCGGCGCCGGATGCGTTGGCGGAACTACTCCATGCCGTGGAACGCGCCCCGTCCGTAACGGTGGCCGGCTGCAAGCAGCTCGGTTGGGATAACGAACGGCACCTGGTGGATGTGGGTCTGTCGACCAGCCGCTGGGCCGAGCGCCTCACATTGATCGACGCCGATGAAGTGGACCAAGGGCAATACGACGCGCGCACTGACACGTTCGCCGTCAATTCTGCCGGCATGCTGATCCGCCGTGACGTCTGGGAACAGTTGCAGGGCTTCGACCCCGCCCTCCCGGGCAGCGGGGACGACGTCGACTTCTGCTGGCGCAACTGGCTCGCAGGCAACCGTGTTGTAGTGGTCCCCAGCGCCCGCATGTTCCATGTGGAGCACAGGCCGCATGGTTTGGGTACCTCCTCCGCGGCCCGGAAAGCGCAGATTCACTTACGGCTCAAGCACACCCCGTGGTGGAACGTGCCGTTCCAGGCAATCGGCGCCTTGTTTGGCGCGGTGGTCCGGTTGCTGCTCAGCATCCTGGTCAAGGAGCCCGGTTACGGTTTCTCCCAGTTCACCTCCACGGTGGCTGCCTTGTTCCGCCCCGGCGCAATTGCCAGGGGCCGCCGGGTAGCGGCCAGGACGCGCCGCGTGCACCGCTCCGTCATCCGTGGCCTGCAAACATCCACGCGTGAAGTGCGGGCGAACCGGCGCTCACTGCTGGAGGCCATCCGTCCCAGCGATGAATCCTCAGCCACCTCCGACCTCCTGGCGCCAGAACCAAGTGGCGATGCCGCAGATGACTTCGCGGCACTGGCAACCAATGAACGCGGCTGGGTGGGCACGGGCGCCGTCGCGGCCGCGGTCCTGGCCCTTGCCGCAGCCCTGGTAGGACTCCTCGGCTTGCTGCGCTCCGGCTCAGTGACCGGTGGGGGACTTCTTCCCCTGTCCGCCGCCCCAGGAGACATCTGGGCCAACGCGTCCACCTGGTGGATCTCCCTGGGGGCAGGCTTGCCCGGGCATGGCGATCCGTTCGGATACGTGTTGTGGCTGTTGTCGCTGTTCGGTGGCGGGGATGGAAACGCCGCCATGGTTTGGCTGCTCATCCTGGCCATGCCGCTCTCCGCGGTGGGGGCTTGGTTCGCCGCTGGCGCCCTGACGACCAAGCGTCGTTTCCGCACCGTGGCCGCACTGGCCTGGTCCGCCGCACCTGCCCTCCTGATCGCCATCAACGAGGGCCGAATTGGTGCCCTGGTGGCGCACGTGATGATGCCCCTGCTGCTCCTGGCGCTCTTGCGTGCCTCCGGATCCGCCATCGGCCAGGGGCCAGCCACTGGCAGCTCCGCACTCAGTCGACGGCCCGCTCCGATCCTGGGTAAGCCCGGAATCAACGGAACGCCGTCGTGGACGGCTGCCGCAGCCGCAGGCCTGGCAATGGCAGTGGTCACCTCATCCGCACCCTCGCTCCTGGGTCCCATCGCCGTCGCCGTGATCCTCGCAGCCGTGGTTCTGGGGCAGCGGGGCAAGACGCTGTGGTGGTCGCTCCTTCCAACCATTGCTTTGTTCCTGCCCTACGGCATTTCCGTTCTGGACAGGCCCCGTGCCTTGCTCGCCGACCCCGGCCTGCCCCTCACCTTTGAAGCGGCGCCGCTGTGGCAGCAGCTTCTGGGCCAACCGCTGGCGTTCAGCATCGACGGCGGCCTGAACGGTTTGGCTTTCTTCGGTCCAGGCGCTGTGCCATGGGCACTGATCCTGGCACTGCTCGTCAGTGCGCCCATCCTTGTCCTGGCTGTGACAGCCCTCTTCCTTCCCGGCAAACGCACCGCCATGGCCAGGGTCTTCTGGCTGGCGGCCCTGGCTACCCTGGCGGGCAGTTGGCTGGTTGGGCATGTCGCCACCGGAGTCAACGGCAACGTGATGGTGGGCCCGTTCACCGGGCCGGCCGTCTCCGCTGCGGGGATGATGTTGCTCGGTGCCGGGATCATCGGTGCCGACAAACTCTTCACAGCGCGCCGCCGGACTCCGGATACCCAGCGGGCGAAGCTTCCGATGCGCGGGGTTGCGTCCGCTGTGGTGATGACGCTCCTGGTTGCCGGCCCGTTGGCTGGCCTGGGTGCCTGGGTTTCCCAGAACGTCCTCCAGCCCTCGCCCGTAGCAGGCGAGGCGGCCCCGTCCGCGACTGAACAGCCGACGTCGGCCCTCGGCTCCAGCCGCCAGGTCCGGCCGGTGGACACCGGCACGCTGCCGGCCACCGCCGTCGACCGCGGGATGGGTCCAGAACGGACGCGCACCCTGGTTATCACCAGCGGTGAGCAGGGGGCCTTCACGTCATCACTGATGCGCGGTGCGGGAACCACCTTGGACAGCCTGTCCACCATCGCTTCGGCCCGAACCATCATTGGTGCTCCGGGACGCGAGGAGATCACCGCCGACGACCCCGCCACCACCTCCCTCCGCAGGGCGGTTGCCACCATCGTGGCAAGCACCGGAGTGGATCCGCGGGCAGACCTTGAACAGCTTGGTGCCGGTTTCGTCGTCCTGAAGGCTGCCGACAATGCAGCCCAGCTGACTGCCAGCAGGATCGACGCCGTTCCCGGCCTCGTTGCTGTCGGGCAGACCGACGCCGGGTGGTTGTGGCGCGTCACGCCGCGGAACCAGCCTGCGGCAACAGCTGCGGATACGACACACCGGGTCAGGATCCTCGACGCGCAGGGGGCAGTAATCGGTTCCCTGCCCTCCGAAGAGGTCTCCGTTGACGCCGATGTGGCACCAGGTGACGAGGGGCGCAAAGTGGTGCTGGCTGAACGTGCCGATCCCGGCTGGTCCGCTTGGCTGGATGGCCGCGAGCTGACCTCCACGACCTCCGGCTGGTCGCAGGCTTTCGACCTTCCGGCTACTGGTGGAAACCTCGAAGTTCGTTACACGAATCCGTGGGCTGTATGGTTCGGGATCCTGCAGGCAGTGGTGATCGGCTTGACGCTCCTGCTTGCCGTGCCGATGCCCGCCCGCCGCACCCGAACCGGCATGTCGAGGGACGAAGTTTCCCTCCGTAAGGAGTACAGCAGTGTCTGACGACCGGAAGAAAGTGCCTGACGAAGCCACTGAAGTCCCGGTGCCCCGGAAGTCCCGCGCCACCAAGGGCGGCGACGCCGGCAGTTCCCGCAGCGCCGCCAAGGGCACCCGAAGCTCCAGGAAGGGCGTCGTCACCGGTGCGCTTTCCGCCGTGGTCATCCTGGCCGCCGGCGGTGGCGCAGTTGCTGCGGCGTCGATGGTGCCCGAGCCCTCCGGTGGCACCACGATGCCTATCCGGCAGGCTGACGTCCCCGCGGGGCGCGCCCTTGGTATCTGCCCTGAACCGGCCCGGCTGGTCAACGGAACCGTAGTCGGCACGGATGCGGACTTCAGCCCGGTGTCCACCACCGCCACCAGCGCGCTCAGCGCCGTAGTGCTGAGCAATCCGGCGGGAACCGTTCCGGGAAGCACGGTGACATCCCTTGGCGGCGGCACGGTGGCTGAGATCGCCAAGGCGCCCACCAGCACTCCCACGCCCACCTCCGGTCCGCCGGTGTTGTCTGCGGGCGTGGCCTCCATCAGCCCGGTCACCGGACCGTCAGTGGTGGCCGCGGATGCGTTGGGGAACGAACAGGCCTCCCTGGCCGCAAATCTCAGCTATTCGGCCACAGACGGTGACCTCCGTGGACTGGCCTCAGCCCAATGCCAGCCGCCTGGAAATGATGCCTGGCTGCTGGGGGCCAACACCGCTGTGGGACGCACCGCCGTCCTGAACCTGAGCAATGCCTCCGAAACCCCCGCGACGGTGAACCTGGAGCTCTTCGGCTACAAGGGTCAAATCCAGGCGCCGGGAGCGCGTGGACTCCTGGTTGCTCCGGGAACAACCCGCTCTGTCAACCTGGCCGGCCTTGCTCCGGGTGAATCGCAGCTGGCTGTCCACGTGCGCAGTACCGGCGGTCCTGTGGCCGGGACCATCCAGCAAAGTGTGCTGCGCGGGCTCGCTCCGGGCGGGGTTGAATACCTCTCTCCGGGAACCGGGCCGTCGAACCTGCAGGTCATGTCCGGCGTCGACATCCAGGACCCGGCGGCTACCAAAGCGCTGGCCGGGAAGTCGGGGTTTGCCGATGCCGTACCGGCCCTCCAAATAGCTGTTCCGGGTTCCACCGATGCCGTGGTGCAGGTCAGTCTCTACGGAGCCAACGGTGAACGCAAGGTACCCAATGGGGGAGTAGTGACGGTCAAGGGCGGTTCCGTGGCTTCGCTGAACCTTGACGGCGTTCCTGCCGGCAGTTACACCGTCAAGGCCAGCTCCGACGTGTCGTTTGTGGCATCGACCAGGATCACTCGCGGCGCCAAGCCGGAGGACGCGACAGACTTCGCCTGGTCGCCGGCCTCAGCCCGCCTGGGAAGTCAGCACCTGGTTGCCATTCCCCGTGATGGCCAACGGTTGCTGAGCTTCGGCGTGCCCGTCGGCCGTGCCACAGTGAGCTACGCCCCCGTGACGGCCGACGGAAAAATCGGCAAGGCCGTGGATGTGGACATGAGCGGCGGAACCACGTCCGTGATCGAGCTCCCGGCGAAATCCGGCGACGCCATCGTGGCCGGATATGTTGTTTCGGCTTCCGGGGATCCCGTCTACGGTGCCCTTGTCCTGGGAAAGCAGGGACGCCCGGACGTATCGGTCGTGGCGATCCAGGACGCAGCGGCGGGACTTGAAAAAGTTCCCGTTTCGGTGGGCTACTAGCCAGCGTTCCCGGGTCGGCCGCCGTCGTCGTTATTGATAGCGACGGCGGTAGACCGGGTCCAGCGTTTCCGGTGGCACACCGAGCATCTCAGCGGTGTACTCCACTACAACGTCGTGAACCAGGTCCTGGAGTTCCTCGCGCGTATTGGCGCCCTGCACCACAACCCTGCGGTAAATGGTGATCATGGGTGCTTCGCCACGGCCGCCGGGCGTATACGAGCCCATGGGTGCGGTGCCTCCCGTAGCGACCAGTTGCTCCAGATCCGGTGGGATTTCATCGACTGCAAAGAGCACGCCGTCCAACTGCTTGCCCCACATGTCCTGGAGCCGTTCCGCGGAGTCCAGCACCATGTCGTCAAAGCGCTCTGAACGGGTACGGAAACCGGGCAGGTTGGCAAGCATCAGTTCTCCGCGCAGCCCCCGTCCGTGGCGGTTGCGCCTGCGGCGCCGAAAGCTCCGCCCACCCGTGCCTGCGTGTTCCCCGGCCTGGTCGCCATCCGCGTCAGTCCACCGGATGGTGAAACCGGGGATATGTGGCTGTGACTGCATATATCGACTTTAGTACCGGGCGACCGCCAGCGCGACATCACCGCCCCCAGCGCGCCGCAGCTGTTCCCGGTAAACGGAGTTGGTGGGCCACGGACGGCCAATGCGCACTTTGGGCGGCACTAGGCGCTAATCTGGGATGTTGTGGGTGCTATTCGTCAATGTTCCAGGTCGGCCTGCCGCCAGTCCGCGGTGGCTACTTTGACGTACGTATACGCGGATTCGACAGCCGTCCTGGGTCCGCTGGCCACCTATGCCGAGCCCCACGCCTACGACCTGTGCTCGCAGCACGCGGAAAGCCTGACCGTCCCGCGGGGATGGGAAGTGCTTCGGCTGGCCATGCCCAGCTCACCCCCCGAGCCCGGGCCCGACGACTTGCTCGCACTCGCCAACGCTGTTCGCGAAGCAGCCTCCGCAGCTCCGGAAGCTCCCGTGCGGCACAACCATGCGCACATGGAGCCACCTGCCGGTACCGAAGGCACACGACGCGGTCACCTGCGGATTCTTCGCGAACCGTCCTGATCGGGCCCCGCAAGGCAGGGGTCGCAAATCGTCGCGGTGCTCAAAACGGCATGAACGTGCGCGGTAGTCTGGAAGCTGCAGATTAACCAGCCAGCGGCGCCGGGCGGCGCCACCCAGGGAGCATCATTCATGCCAAAGGTCAGTCCTGAACTGTTGTCCATCCTGCGCTGTCCCGTGACGGGTTCACCGCTGGTCCAGGAGGGCGACGAGTTGGTTGCCACCGTCGCCGCGGCGGACGGCGAAAAGCTCCGCTACTCGATCGAGGACGGCATTCCGCTTCTCCTGCCGCCGGAATTGTTGGCTGCCGCCAACGCAGCGACTTCCGGCCAGCACGATTCCAAGGCGTAACACCCTCTTTTCACCAAACCCGCACGGTACCCAAAGGATTTCCATGACTTTTGATTTCAAAGTGGCCGACATCACCCTCGCGGAGGCAGGTCGCCACCAGATCCGCCTCGCCGAGCACGAAATGCCCGGGCTTATGTCTCTTCGGGAGGAATTCGGGGCTTCCCAGCCGCTGAAGGGCGCACGCATCGCTGGGTCGTTGCACATGACCGTGCAGACGGCAGTGCTCATTGAGACCCTCACGGCCCTGGGCGCCGAAGTTCGCTGGGCTTCCTGCAACATCTTCTCCACCCAGGACGAAGCAGCCGCCGCCGTCGTCGTCGGTAAAGGCACGCCGGAAGACCCGCAGGGTGTCCCGGTCTTCGCGTGGAAGGGCGAAACGCTCGAGGAGTACTGGTGGACTGCCGAGCAGATCCTTACCTGGCCCGGCGCGGAAACCAACCCGGAGTTGGGTCCCAACATGATCCTCGACGACGGCGGCGACGCCACGTTGCTGCTGCACAAGGGCGTCGAATTCGAAGCTGCGGGCGCTGTCCCCACCGCCACGGAGGATGACCCCGAGGAATACGTCCTCATCCTTGACCTCCTCCGCCGGACCCTCGAAGCCGATCCGCAGAAGTGGACCCGCCTGGCAGCCAGGATCGAGGGTGTCACCGAGGAAACCACCACCGGCGTGCACCGCCTGTACCAGTTGGCCGAGCAGGGCAAGCTGCTGTTCCCGGCCATCAACGTCAACGACTCCGTCACCAAGAGCAAGTTCGATAACAAGTACGGGATCCGCCACTCCCTCCCGGACGGAATCAACCGTGCCACCGATGTCCTCATGGGCGGCAAGGTTGCCGTGGTTTGCGGTTACGGCGACGTCGGTAAGGGCGCCGCGGAGGCACTGCGCGGGCAGGGTTCGCGGGTCATCGTCACGGAGATCGACCCCATTTGTGCCCTGCAGGCAGCCATGGACGGTTACCAGGTGGCCAAGCTGGAATCGGTGCTCGCGCAGGGTGACATCTTCATCACCACCACGGGCAACAAAGACGTGATCCTGGCCGAGCACATGCTGGGCATGAAGAACAAGGCCATTGTGGGCAACATCGGCCACTTCGACAACGAGATCGACATTGCGGGGCTTGCGAAGATTCCGGGCGTCAAGAAGGTCGAGATCAAGCCGCAGGTCCACGAATGGGTCTTCGAGGCCGGCACCGACACGGAGCGCTCCATCATTGTCCTTTCCGAGGGCCGCCTCCTCAACCTGGGCAACGCGACGGGCCACCCGTCCTTCGTGATGAGCAACTCCTTCGCGAACCAGACCATCGCCCAGATTGAGCTCTGGACCAAGAAGGACCAGCCTGCGGGGGAACGCGAATACCAGAAGCAGGTCTACGTCCTCCCGAAGATCCTGGACGAGAAGGTTGCCCGCCTCCACCTGGACGCCCTGGGCGTTGAGTTGACCGAACTGAGCAAGGACCAGGCTGACTACCTCGACCTGGACGTTGCCGGCCCCTACAAGCCGGAGCACTACCGCTACTAAGCGGTGGTTGGGTCACTACTTCGCTGTTGAAAGGCCGGCACGCGTCCAGCGTGGCCGGCCTTTCGGCTAGAATTGGGTGTTCAGTATTGCTTGCCGGGGGACAGGAAGACGGGGACCATGACCGAAGTCGCCAAACGGAAAACGGGCAAGATCCTTGCCATTGCAGGGATCTGCGCCGCTATCGCCGTGGGCGGGATTGGCGTGGCCACCGTTCCAGGGTTGCTGGCGGGATCCAGCCAGGATGCCGGCTCCGCGCCGTCACCCACTCCCACAGTTGAAGCCAAGCCCGTGGAGCTGGGAATCACGCCCCTGGACGGCGCCGTTGAATGGAACCCTGTGGTTGGGCCGCAGATCAAGGCAGTCAACGGCAAGGTCAAGGACGTGGTGCTCACCCCGGTTGGCGGTGGCACGCCGGTGCAAGGGAAAACCAGCCCGGACGGCAGCACGTGGACCACGCTTGAGGTCCTGAAGTTCAAGACCCAGTACACGTATTCCTTCACCGTGGTGGATACAGCCGGCAAGGAAACCAAGAAGACCCAAACCTTCACCACGGTTTCCGCGGCCTACGAGGCCGACGCGTCCATCTACCCCCGCAACGGCACCACGGCCGGGTCCGGCCAGCCGATCGAAATCAACTTCAGCGAGCCGGTCTTGGACAAGGCAGCCATGGAGAAACGGGTTGCCATCACAGTGTCCTCGGGCCAGCCCGTCGCGTGGCACTGGTACTCGGACAAGAAGGTCCGGATCCGTCCTGAGGCTTTTTGGGCCTCGGGCAGCACTGTCACCGTGGACATGAAGCTGCTGGGGGTGGATTTCGGCAACAAGATGATCGGCAACGGGAACGTCGTGTCCACGTTCAACACCGGACCCCAGCGTGTTGCCGTGGTGGACGATACCACCAAAACCATGAATGTCTATTCGGATGGACAGTTGGTGCACACAGCACCGGTCTCCCTGGGCGGCGAAGACTGGTTGTCGCCCACGGGGTACGCCGTCATCCTGGAACAGGAACGCAAATCCAACTTCAACGCCGGCAGCATCGGCCTGAAGCCAGGGGACAAGGGCTACTACGCGCCCATGGTGGTGGACTACGCCAACCGCCTCACCTGGTCCGGAGTTTACGTACACCAAGCGCTTGAAGCTGCTTGGGGCGCCATAGGCCGCGTGAACGTCTCCCACGGCTGCGTCGGTTTGTTGCCGGATGATGCCGCCTGGTTCTTCAACAACATGAAAACCGGGGATGTTGTCCAGATCCTGAATACCGGGGCACCTGCCGTGGAGCCCCTGGAAGGCTTCGGGGACTGGAACATCCCCTGGGCCAGCTACGCCCAGCGATAGTTCCGGTTGTAGGATCAAGGCAGTGATTATTTCCTGCATGCTTTGACCCATTCCTCAGGCGCCCACTCATCGTTGGCCCTCTCTTTTGTGCTGCCCTTTGTGGTGATTCCGGGAGTCCCTGTGGGGAACCCGTCCACGGGTTCCCCGGCCCTTTCCACCGGACCCCTTTTCCCCACTTGGAGCACATGTGACTATTTCACCAACCCTTCGCCCTGATTGCGGCAGCTGTTTTGCGCTTTGCTGTACCGCCCTCGGTTTCGCCCGCTCGGCGGACTTCGCCATCGACAAATCTGCGGCTGCGCCATGCCCCAACCTCGACGGCGACTTTTCCTGCACCATCCACCAACGCCTGCGCCCCCGGGGCTTCCGCGGATGCACGGTCTTTGACTGTTTCGGTGCAGGCCAAGCCGTATCCCAGCACACCTTCGGAGGCATCAGCTGGGCCGAAGATCCGTCGTCCAGGCACTCGATGTTCGCCGTCTTCAAAACAGTCAAGCAACTGCACGAGATGCTCTGGCACCTGGACGAAGCGGAGCGGCGCACTTTCGATCCTGAGCTCGCCGGCGAGGCAGCCCTCCTGTCCGGCCGCATCGCAACCATCGCCCAGGGCGACGCGTCGACGGTGCTGGGCGCCGACGTCGAACTCCTCCATGGCGAGGTGCGGAACCTCCTGATGGAGGTCAGCGAGGAAGTCCGCGGTTCGTACGGCGCCGAAGGAACAGCAACGCCCGACGGCGGCCTCCGCCCGGGTGCCGACCTCATGGGTGCCGTCCTGGCGAACCGACGCCTCTGCGGGGTGGACCTCCGTGGTACTTACCTGATTGGGGCCGACCTGCGGGGGAGTGACCTGGCAGCGGCGGACCTGCTGGGCGCCGACCTGCGCGGAGCACAACTCCACGGCGCGGACCTCTCAAGCGCCCTTTACGTGACCCAGCCGCAAATGAACGCCGCCGAAGGCAACTCCGACACGCGCTTACCAACGCGGCTCGCAAGACCGGACCACTGGGTCTAAGCGGCCAACCCCACGAGCACGGGGGCGACATCCGGAAGCGTGCGTCCAAGCGAGGCACGAGCGAGCACGCAGAGGATGTCGGCCCCGGGGCCGGGCCGGGGCAGGTCAGTTGCTGGTGAACGGCAGTTTGCGAAGCCTTTCGCCGGTGGCGCGGTTCCGTATTTCGGCCTGGCGGAGGCGTGCCAGTTCGCGGTTGCGCCGCTCGCCGAGGACCGCGCCGATGTAGTCCTCGGGGATGGTCCCGGCGGGCGGTGGCGGTGCCACGTAGCGGCTGAGTTCCGAGGCCAGCGATGCGGCCATGTTGATGCGTGACGCAGGTGCCATCAGGTAGGCCTGCTGTACGAAGGTTCCGGCACGGCGTGCCGTGGCGTCGGGCACCCTGCCGATGTCTGCCATGGTTATCCACGCCTGCAGGTAGGGCGGTGCCACGGGCATGATGCGCGGCTTTGAGCTGACGCGTTGCCGGAGGGAGTAGGTGCCGGCGACGATGTCTCCGAGGCGTTTGGATTTCTCGTTGAACAGTGCCACGAAGATGGCGAGGCCGCCGAACGTCAGGTAGATCTCCAGGAAGCCGAGGAGCCCACGGATGAGGGCGTGCCGGAACCGGATGGCGCCGCCGTCGTCGCGCACTATGCGAAGTCCTGCTGCGAGCTTTCCCAGGGACCGCCCACGGGTGAGCGTTTCGACCGTGACGGGTACAACGATGACGGAGAAGATTACGCTGCTGAGGATCAGGGCCCGGATGGCGGCTTCGTCGAGGTCCCGGGAGGCGGCGGAGACCAGGATGATGAGGAGGATCGCGAGAACCACCTGTGAGATGACGTCCAGGATGAGCCCCAGCGCCCGGGAGGCGAAGGACGCTGGGCGCAACTCAAGGACAACTGCCTCGCCAGTGATGATGGAACTCAAGACTGCCCCCCATGCTGCGGGCGGCGTGCCCGCACCAATGAGTCTAGCGGCGGTTCAGGTCCGGTGGGCGGATAAGGGCGCTAGGGTGGTGCCGTGGACATCGATGCCTTCTCGGCCGTGCATGGGGACAAATGGGCCCGGCTTCATTTCCTGGCGCATAAGCGCCGGCTCACAGGGGTTGAGGCGGACGAACTGCTTCGCCTGTACCAAACTGTGTCCTCACACTTGTCGCTGATCAGGTCGGTGGCGCCCGAGTCCGGGCTCTCAGCGTCCCTTTCTGCAGCGTTGGCGCAGGCCCGGACCAGGTTTACCGGTGCCCGCTCGAATTTCATGGAAGACCTGGCACGCTTTTTCGTCATCGCCCTTCCGGCCGCCTTTTACCGGATACGTTGGCTGACGGTGTGGTGCGGGCTCGCCTTCGTGCTGGTGGCAGGGGCTTATGCACTCTGGATTGGCACATCCCCGGAAGCATTGAGGGCTGTGGCAAGCGACGCGAAGGTGAAGCAGTACGTGGAGGAGGACTTCATTGACTACTACTCGGAGAATCCCGCAGCATCGTTCGCCGGCGCGGTGTGGACCAACAACGCCTGGATTTCAGCCCAGGCAGTCGCGTTCGGCGTAACGGGTTTCTGGGTTCCCTTCATCCTGTTCATGAATGCGCAGGGAGTGGGCATAGCCGCCGGACTCTTCCTGGCGACCGGGAAAATGGACGTTTTCTTCAGCTACATCCTTCCGCATGGGCTCATGGAACTTACCGCCGTTTTCATCGCCTGTGCGGCAGGGCTGAAGATCTTTTGGGCGATGGTACGGCCCGGTCCGCGGACACGGCTGCAGGCGGTCGCCGATGAGGGCCGTTCCCTGATCACGATTGCCTTGGGCCTGGTGCTGGTCCTGCTGGTATCCGGGATCGTGGAAGGTTTCGTGACGCCCAGCCAACTTCCGGTCTGGGCCAAGATAGGCATCGGCGCGTTCGTTTTGGCTGCCTATTGGGCGTACACGCTGATTTTGGGCCGGAAGGCGGTCCGGTCCGGCGTCACAGGCGATTTGGACGCGCGCGACGCCGGTTACCGCAGTATCGCAGCCTAGACCTTACGGTTGCGTTGCGATCTGGTCGCAGGCGGGGTGGCTCCGCGTGTCTGCGTCATGCCGGGCGGTAGGCTCGAATGCAGACAAGAGAGCCGGCAGTCCCCAACCGCCGGTGCATGCCTACGGAAGTGAACCCGCTGTGAGCGACAAGAGCCCAAAACCACAAGAGCCTGACACGGACGTCCCTGAGGACCCGAACGAACCGGCATTCGACTGGATGAAGCCAAAGACGTCCGCCGGTGCTTCCGCAGCGACCTCCAAAACCACGACAGCCCCCACTCCCAACGATGCCCAGCCGGCGCATGCAACCACCACGGGCCCCACTCCCACCGCCTCAGCAAGCACGGGCCAGCCCGGGAGCCGCGCCGACCGGAAGGCTGCCGAAGCGGCCGACGCCGAGCCTGAACCGCCGCTTTTCGCCGACACGCTTGCGAGTACTTCAGCGGATAAGGAGCCGTCGCACTATTCGGAACCTTTGCCGACGTCGGCCCTCCAGGTCCGTCCGCCCGAAGACGAAGTAGCCCGCCGCAATGCCGAACGCGAGCAGGCGGCGAAGGTCAAGCCTGTGGGTCCCCGGATCTTCCAGGTGTTGTTGGCGGTCTTCTACCCTGTGATCCTCCTGGTGCTCGCCGTCAGGGCCGTGACCAGCCCGCTGTTCCTGTGGGTGGAGTACAACCGCCCCGGCTTCCCTGGCGATGGCTACGGTTTCAACACCGATGACCGCATGACCTATGGTTCATATGCCGTGGACTACCTCAGCAACTGGGCCGGTCCGCGGTACCTGGGCGGCCTGGTGAACCAGGACGGGACCAAGCTGTTCAAGGACAGCGAAGTGGCACACATGGCCGATGTGAAAGTGGTCATCCTGACCTCCTTCGCGGCTGGTCTGTTGCTGATCATCCTCAGCATCATCGGCATCCTTTACCTGCGCAAGCGAAGCAACGGCGGGATCCGCCGGGGCCTGTTCGCCGGATCCATCGTCACGTTGGTCATCATCATCGGCCTCGCCGTCCTGGCCGCGTTGAGCTGGCAGCAGTTCTTCACCGAGTTCCACAGGATCTTCTTCGCCAACGGGACGTGGACATTCTCCCTGGATGACACCCTCATCCGACTCTTCCCAGGACAGTTCTGGGTCGATGCCGGGATCGTCATCGGTGCCCTGGTGTTCCTGGTGGCGACGCTGACGTTCATCCTGACGTGGCCCACCAAGCGGCGTCGCGCAGGCACTGCGCCCACACCCGCTGATGACAACCCGGAAACCACCACGGAGGCAGTGGACGACGATTCCGAAGCTGTTGACGTTCGCGAGAACGCGAACGGCGCGGCCCGCTAAGCCACACACGAAAACGGACCCCGATTGGGGTCCGTTTTTCGTTGTCCTCTGGCGGCCTGGCCCGCGCCCCCTACTTTCTGTAGAGCGTCTCCACGATGGGCGCGAAGTCGCTTACGACGGCGGCCCGCTTGAGCTTCAACGATGGAGTCAGGTGTCCGGACTCAACGCTGAGCTCGGCTTTGATGAAGGCAAACTTCCGGATGGACTCAGCTTCGGAGACGAGCTTGTTCGCCTCGTCCACGGCGGACTGAACAGCGGCCTGCACCCGGCTGTCCCCAGCCGCATCCTCGACGGAGAGGGACACCTTGTTCACGGCGCACCAGTCGGCGAGCCCTTCAGGATCCAGGCTGACCAGTGCTGCGACAAACGGCCTGCCGTCGCCCACCACCACTGCCTGGCCCACCAATGGATGTTCGCGGAGCTTCTCCTCCAAGGGAGCCGGAGCCACGTTCTTCCCGCCGGCTGTGACCAGGAGGTCCTTTTTCCGACCCGTGATGGTCAAGAAGCCGTCCCCGTCCAGTTCGCCGAGATCGCCCGTCCGGAAGAACCCGTCCACGAAGGCTTCGGCAGTGGCAGCGGGATTGCCGTGGTAGCCCTTGAACACACCGATTCCCTTGACCAGGATTTCGCCGTCCGCGGCCACCCTCACGGTGGTCCCGGGCAAGGGAATCCCCACCGTGCCGATCCTGGTCATGCTGGGCGTATTGACCGTGCAGGGTGCGGTGGTCTCGGTCAGGCCGTAACCTTCCAGCACGGGGACGCCTGCGCCGTGGAAGAAGTGGTTCTCGCGCAGGCTCAGGGGACTGGCGCCGGACACCGTGTAACCCACCTGGCCACCGAATACCTCACGGACCTTTGGGTAGAGGAGCTTGTCGAAGGTGCTGTGCTTAAGGTTCAGGAGCCAACCCGGACCGGGCCCCTTGCCGCGCGAGGCGAGGTCCACCGCCGTCGAATATTCAACAGCGGTTGCCGAAGCCGCGGAGAAGAGTGCGGACTTGCCGCTCATGGCAGCTTTGTGTCCTGCACCGGCGTAGACCTTCTCGAAGATGCGGGGGACCGCCAGCAAGAACGTGGGCTTGAAGGTGCCGAGGTCGGCCATGAGCCCGCTGGCGCCGGCGCTGTGCCCCAAGGTAATGCCCGCCGTGAGGCAGACCACCTGGACAGCCCGTGCGAGCACATGGGCCAACGGCAGGAACATCAACGTCCTGGCGCCTTGCTGCATCAACAGTTCGGGAAGGAAGGGGATCACGTTGCGTGCCACCAGGACGAAGTTGCCGTGGGTGATCTCGCAGCCCTTCGGCTTGCCCGTGGTTCCGGAGGTATAGACGATCGAGGCGACGTCGGCGAGCGTTGCGGCGCTGCGCTGCCGCTCCAGCTCGGCGTCCATGATCCCGACGCCGACGGCGGACACGCTGGTCAGGTTGGGGGCGTCGCCGTCGTGCTCCATCCGCACAATCGTGACGGGGTCGTCTCCCAGCGACGGCGATTTGTCCACCAGGGCGTGGACCAGGCCGGCTTTGCCTGCGTCCTCCACAAAGATCCGCCGTGCACCGGAATCGGCCAGTATCCATTCGATCTGGCTGGCAGAGGACGTCTCGTATATGGGCACGGTGACCCCGCCGGCCATCCAAATGGCAAAGTCCACCAGTGTCCACTCGAAGCTTGACCGCGAGAGTACAGCCACAGGGTCACCGGGGTTCAGGCCGCCGGCGATCAGCCCCTTGGCCAGTGCCGTGACGTCGGCGAGGAACCTGGCCGCTGAGACGTTCAGCCAGCCGTTGGGAGTGTTGTGGGCGTAGAGGATGCCGAATGGATCCTTGGCACAGCGTTCCAGGAGGAGGTCCGTCACGTTGGTGTTGGGGTCGGCCTCCACCAGAAGCTCCGTGCTTGCTTCCCTCACTTCTTGCCTCCTAAATCCACGACGGCATCCACATTCTCATCCGCCACTCCTGGTAGCTGATCACCTCGGCAGTCAGCACCGGGTAGAAGAACGCGGTTGCAAGGACTGCCAACACCAACACCAAACCCACAACGTAGAGCCCCGATCGCCTCCGCCATGGAGGGTCGCTGCTGCGCCCCAGAACCAAACCAAGCACATAGGCCAAGGCCAGGACCAGGAACGGCTCGAATGACACCGCATAGAAGATGAACATGGTGCGTTCCGGGTACATGAACCAGGGCAGGTAACCGGCTGCCACCCCGGCAAGGATGGCTCCCGCGCGCCAGTCCCGGCGTCCGGCCCACCAGAACAGCAGGATGACCAGGGCAATGGTCCCACCCCACCAGACCACCGGGTTCCCCACGGGGAGGATGGCCGAGGAACAGGTTTCCACGACGCAGCCGGCGGTGCCCTGCTTGGGTGACTGGTAGTAGAACGACGTGGGCCGCCCCATGACCAGCCACGTCCACGGGCTCGACTCGTACGGGTGGTCGGCGCTGAGGCCCTGGTGGAACTTGTACGCCTCCAGGTGGTAGTGCGCCAGGGACCGGACGGAGTTCGGCAACCAATCCCAGCCAGGGGCGGGATTGGTGGCTGCCCACTGGCGGTAGTAGGCGTCCTTGGACAGGAACCATCCCGTCCATGTGGCCACATAGGTGATAGCAGCGACCGGGATGATGATCGCAAAAGCAGGCAGGCCGTCCTTGATGATCCCGGCGCTGAACCAATTGCGGATACCGGCGATACGGCGGGCGCTCATGTCCCAAAGGACCGTCATCAGGCCGAAGGCGGCAACGAAGAAAAGGGCCGACCATTTGGTGCCCACCGCCAAGCCAAGGCACAAGCCGGCGACGAGCCGCCACCAGCGCATTCCCAGCCAAGGGCCAGCGACCAGTTGGGTGGGTGTTGGCATACGGCCCGGCAAAGCAGCCGCCTGGGCGGCGAGCCGTGCAGCCAGCCGGCGGCGGCCGTCGTCGCGGTCCAACAGCAGGGCGCCGAAAGCGGCGAGGATCCAGAACGCCAGGAAGATGTCCAGGAGTGAGGTCCGCGAGAGAACCAGGTGGTGGCCGTCGATCGCAAGAAGAAGTCCGGCAACGGCGCCCAGGGTGTGGGAGCGGAAGAGCTTCAGCGCTATGAGCGAGACAAGGAACACCGTCAGTGTGCCCGTCAGCGCTGCGCTGAAACGCCAGCCGAACGGATTGTCGCCGCCGAAGAGCCACATCCCAAACGCGATCATCCATTTGCCCACAGGTGGGTGGACCACGTATTCGGGAGTGTTGAGCAGGACATTCGGGTTGCCGGCATTGAAGGAGTCGTTGGCCTGGGCCGGCCAGCTGCGCTCGTAGCCGCTCACCAAGTAGGAGTAGGCGTCCTTGACGTAGTACGTTTCGTCGAAAACCAGGCTGTGCTGCTCGCCGAGGCGGAAGAAGCGCAGGATTCCGCCCAGTACCGCCGTGATGGTTGGGATCAGCCAGAACCACAAACGCAACGACGCCGGGTAGTCGCGCCAGCTCTGCACCTCGCCGATGAGCCGGGCCCGCAGGGCGGTGGCGGTGAAGGCCTCAGCCGGCCGGGCTATCCACTTGTGGCGTTCCAAACCGCGGCCAGGCAAAGGAGCGCTTGGGCCTCGCGGGGCGGAAGCTTTTGGCCCGTCATGGGCCGGTGCTCCGGCGTGGCCCGCAGTGCCTGGCTGCGCAGGCATCCCGTGGGCCGCTGTGCCGTTTGTTTCGGCGGTCGCGGAAGACGCCTCGGGAGTGCCGGAAGCTGTGGCAGGAACGGGCGACTGGTTCACCCGCCCATGCTACCTTTCCATCCTTATGCTGGCGTTGAGGTGCGGCGTGGAGGGCCGTGCGGCATTAGGCTTGGCAGGTGGACGAACAACGCAACACCCCGGACCCGGCTCCTTTCAGCGAAGAAGAAGTGGACGAGGTACCCCTCGCCGATGGTCCACAGTCCAACGGAACCCCGGGCGTTGGCAGGATCGTGTTGGCGGCGACCCCCATCGGCAATGTGGGCGACGCATCGGCCCGCCTGATTGAACTCCTGGGGACCTCGGACATCGTCGCAGCGGAGGACACCCGCCGCCTGCACCGGCTGGTGACAGCACTGGGCGTGGAAGTTACCGGCCGGGTCATCAGTTACCACGAGCACAACGAGGTGGCCAAGACCGGCGAACTCCTGGACCACGTACGTGCAGGCAAGACCATCCTCATGGTCAGCGACGCCGGCATGCCGGCGGTCTCGGATCCCGGCTTCCGCCTGGTTGAAGGAGCAGTCGCGGCCGGACTGACCGTCACCGCGGTTCCCGGCCCCTCCGCAGTGCTCACCGCGCTGGCCCTCTCCGGCTTGCCCACTGACCGGTTCTGCTTCGAAGGATTCCTGCCGCGCAAGTCGGGGGAGCGGAACTCCCGCCTGGTGGACCTGGCCGACGAGCGCCGCACCATGGTCTTTTTCGAGGCCCCGCACCGGCTCGAAGTAATGCTCCGGGCGTTGCATGAGCGCTTCGGCGCCGACCGTCGTGCAGCAGTCTGCCGGGAACTGACCAAGACGTACGAAGAAGTCATCCGCGGCAGCCTCCGTGAACTCCTGGAATGGGCCGAAAACAACGAGGTCCGCGGCGAAATCGCCGTGGTTGTCGGTGGTGCGCCTGAACAGGAACCCGGCAAGCCGGAGGACCACGTTGCAGCCGTCAACCAGCTCATTTCCCAAGGTATCCGCCTGAAGGAAGCCGTGGCAGCGGTGGCCGAGGATGCCCGCGTCAGCAAACGGGAACTGTACTCGGCGGTCCTGGCAGCCCGCTGATCGTTGCTGTGCAGCTGCACAAATAGGCGTCCGCTTGGCAGTGCGCGAAGGCGTAGACACTCCTTCCGGCTGGGCAGTACCGTGGCAGTAATTCAAGCCACTTCTGGCAAGGAACCCTAGTGGTGCAACACTCCAAAGCACCCAAGACGAAGGAGTCGCCATGACTGTCACGGTTGAACGCGAAAGCGAACTGCTGGCTTCCGTTCCCACCGGCCTGCTGATCAACGGTCAGTGGCGCCCGGCAGGATCCGGTAAGACCTTTGATGTTGAGGACCCCGCCACGGGCAAGGTCCTGCTCAGCATCTCTGACGCCGGTGCTGAGGATGGCGCCGCGGCCCTCGACGCCGCTGCTGCCGCCCAGGCTGATTGGGCCCGCACCGCCCCGCGCGAACGCGGCGAGATCCTGCGCCGTGCCTTCGAGCTCGTGACCGAGCGCGCCGAAGACTTCGCACTCCTGATGACCCTGGAAATGGGTAAGCCCCTGGCCGAAGCCCGCGGCGAAGTCACCTACGGCGCAGAATTCCTGCGCTGGTTCTCCGAGGAAGCCGTCCGTGTCTCCGGCCGCTACTCCGCAGCACCGGACGGTAAGAACCGCCTGCTCGTGCAGAAGAAGCCGGTGGGCCCCTGCTTGCTGATCACCCCGTGGAACTTCCCGCTGGCCATGGCCACCCGCAAGGTAGCCCCCGCCGTCGCCGCTGGCTGCACCATGGTCCTCAAGCCGGCCAACCTCACCCCGCTGACCAGCCTGCTGTTCGCGCAGGTCATGCAGGAGGCCGGCCTCCCCGCTGGTGTCCTGAACGTCATCCAGACTTCCACGGCGGGTGCCGTTACCGGTCCGCTGATCAAGGATGACCGGCTCCGCAAGATCTCCTTCACCGGTTCCACGCCGGTGGGCCAGGCCCTCATCCGCGAAGCCGCGGACAAGGTCCTGCGCACGTCCATGGAACTCGGCGGCAACGCACCGTTCGTGGTCTTCGAGGACGCCGACCTGGACAAGGCTGTTGAAGGTGCCATCGCTGCGAAGATGCGCAACATGGGCGAGGCCTGCACCGCAGCCAACCGCTTCATTGTGCACGAGTCCATCGCCGACGCCTTCGCGGAGAAGTTCGCCGCCAGGATCGGTGCACTGACCACGGCCCGCGGCACCGAAGCGGAGTCCAAGGTTGGCCCGTTGATCGACGGCAAGGCCCGCGACGGCGTGCACGCCCTGGTCACGGAGGCTGTGGAAGGCGGCGCAGAGGCAGTCACCGGTGGTGCCGCAGTGGACGGTCCCGGTTACTTCTACCAGCCCACCGTGCTGAAGAACGTCGCCGAGGACGCCCGCATCCTGCGTGAAGAGATCTTCGGGCCGGTTGCCCCGATCATCACGTTCTCCACCGAGGACGACGCCGTTCGCCTGGCCAACAACACCGAATACGGACTGGTTGCCTACGTCTTCACCAAGGACCTCAACCGTGGCCTGCGGATCAGCGAACGCCTTGAAACCGGCATGCTTGGCCTGAACGCCGGTGTCATCTCCAACGCCGCCGCTCCGTTCGGTGGCGTCAAGCAGTCCGGCCTGGGCCGCGAAGGCGGCTCCGAAGGCATCGAAGAGTACCTCTACACCCAGTACGTAGGTATCGCGGACCCGTACGCCGACTAATGCTGCTCTTTCCACCAAGGAGCCCGGTCCGCCGCTCTCGCAACAAGAACGGCTGACACAAGCAGGGGCCCGGCCCCGGAACCACAAGTTCCGGCGTCGGGCCTTTTGCTGTCCTGCGACGAATGGTGGGGTGGCGCTGGATCCGGCAACGTCAGCGGCGCTCGGGCAGCAGCCCCCGGAGCGCCCGCCACCACCGGGCGGCCGTCCATCCGAGCCACTTTCCCAGTGCACCAACAGCCCGGAACGGCGCACCCAGGGCGCGTACCCAGCGGCGCATCATCGACGGCGGCAGCCAGTCCGCGCGGAAGCGGACCAACCACCGTGAGTTGTTCCGTAACGACTCACGGACGACGGCGATGCGCGTCGCCGCCGGCGCGGCTGCCTCCGCGGGGCGACCATAGCGCTGCCGTTCGAAGTCCGAGGTGAGCGATGCGACTGCGGCGTGTGCGGCGTCGTCCATCCCGCCCACTTCACCCAAAGCGGGACTCGAGCGGAGCTTGGCGGAGAAGTGCCTGGGCGTCTCGCTGGGTGTTGACGTCACCCCGTAGTCCGTAGCCAGGTCCTGCAGTTCATCCCAGGCCAGCTGCGGTGCCTCATCAACAGAACCGGGTGGGACATCGTGGGCATCGTCCGGGGCTTTCCGGTTGAGGCGGCGCCTGCGGAGCATTGTCCTGCTCAGCCGGGGCGACCACAGGAAGCCGATCAACAGCAGGACCCCGGCCGCGATGGCAGCCATGGCGGGGTAGGGGTTGACGCTGGCCGTGGTCGTTGCCGGCGTGTCAACTCCGGGCAGGGGAACGGGGGCGGCGGCCGGGGGTGCCGCCGTGGTGGGGACATCTTTCTCGTCCGCGTTGGTGCTGAGGTTCCCCGCGGAGGAGTTTTCCGTGGCGTACTCGGGGACGACACCCCGCGACGGTGTTGGTTCAAAAGGAACCCATCCGAGGCCTTCAAAGTACAGTTCCGGCCAGGCGTGTGCGTCCCGGGCGTCAACTTCGTACTCCGGGAAGGAGCCCTGGCCCACCAAGGCAACAGACTCGCCGGTGAGACGGCCCGGTGCGTACCCCACGGCGATCCGGCTCGGGATGCCCTCAGCCCGCGCCATCACGGCCATGGCTGATGCGAAATGCACACAGTACCCGCTCTTCACGGCAAGGAAATCAGCCAATACCGAGAGGCCGTTTCCGTCGTAGCCGTTCTGGACGGGGGCCTGCAGCGAGTACGTGAACTCACCGGAGCGCAAGTATTTCTGGATGGCCAACGCCTTGGCGTAGTTGTTCCCGGCAGGGCGTGTCACCGCGTCTGCTGTCTGGCGGACGATTTCCGGCAGGCCGTTGGGAATCCGCAGGAAGTCATCGGAGATCCCCTTGGGTGTGGGCGCAGCCTGGGCCAAGGCTTTCGCCGTGACCTTGGGTGCGGCAGAGAAAACGACGTAGCGCTGGGCGCGGGTGGTTGTCTCCGAGCTCATGATGCTGAGGGTCGCCGGATCCCAGGTCCAGTTTCCGTTGAGCCCGTTCACTGACGCCGGCGCGAAGGGCACCGGCAGGTAGGGGCTGGTGAACAGGCCCGCGTTGACTGAGGTCACGGCGTTGACGACCTCACCCTGGACCGAGTAGCCGGTCTCGATCCTGTCGGCGCCGGTGCGCCTCTGGGCGGTGCGGTCGTCCGGGGCCCAGGTCTCGCCGTCGAAATGGTCAATGGTGACCGAGCGCAGATACAGCGGCGTGCTGGAACTCGTGGCGTACGTTATCCGACCTGAACCGATGGGGCTGCGGAGGCTGTTGCCCAACGTGATCATGGGGTTCAGCCCGTTGGAGGTACCCCACGGGCTTAACCTCGATCCCTGCGGGAACGTGCCCGTCTCAAAGCCCGGGATGGCCAGCGGGACCACCATGGCCAAAGCAAGCGCCAGCCCGCCTGTGACCACGGATCGACGGAACTGGCCGGAACCGCGCCCGGTCCCGGACTGGAGCCGGGCATCGGGGGCGAACCAGTGGCTGCACCCGAGGATGAGGAGATACCCCACGGCCGCGCCGAGGAACCCGGGCATGCCCACGCTCTGGGGCTTGATGGTAGCTGGGACCACCATGATGGCAATGAGCCCGATCCCACTGGCAGCCGGCATCGCCAGCGGAACAGCCAGGGCGTCGACCAGGATCACCAGAAGGCCCAGGCAGGCGCACATCACGAAGACGATGCCCGCGTTGGGCGCTACCGGCGCGCTCTCGGAGACTACCGTCTCCCCGGCGCGCTTGATGAGGCGTCCGACGGCGGTCAAGGTCCCGGGAGTGGGGATGAAACCGGCGAGGCTGTCCTGGCGGCAGAAAACGGAGCTCAACACCCCCGTCAGGCTTGCCAACGAACCCAAGGTGGCCAGCATGGGCTGGGCGCGCAGGGCACGCAGCCCGGCCAGGGTCAGCGAAACCACCGCGACCGTGGTGATAAGCGGCATGAACCATGCCCAGCCCCTGAGCACCCCATTCAGGGAAAGTGCAGCCCCAAGGACGGCCACCGCGATGGACCCCGCCATGACCCACGGGTACGGCCCAGGCCCGGGCCGCTGGGGCTGGGCCCTCCTGGGCTGGTCCTGGCCGGGCGTTCCGCCGTTTTGGGTGGTGGCACCGGGGGAGCGGTGCGAAGTGGCAGTCATCGGGGCACCGCCGCCCCGCGCCGCACATCCATGGCTGCTCCTGCGGCCGCGACGATGCCACCTTCATCGAATGAGGACCACGCGGCAGCCAGGGACGTCTTGGACGTGACGGCGGCAACCCGCCAACCGGCCTGCCGCAGGATCTCCAACACCTCGTCGTTGCTCCGGGAAGCGTCCGTCATGACCAGGGCAAAAGCGTTCGCGCCATAGGCAGCGGCCGGGGCGAGGGCCCGCGCCTCGGCAGCAGTCATCTGCCCGACCAAGGCCAGCAACGGGCCCCGCAGGCGGTGGGCCGCCAGCTTGTCCATGAGCCGGTCATCGAACACGGAATCCTCTGCGCCGGCACCGGACTCGCGGTGGTCAGGGCCGTGGTTTCCCTGGGTGCCGTGGTCCGCGCGGGGATGCTCGCCCCGATGGTGGTCACCCCGGGCATGCCGGGGGCCGCTGAGCTCTATCGCGGCCAGCCCTTCCGCGACGGCATGCAAGCCACCAGCACCTGCAAACTCCTCCGTGTCCGGCTCCGGTGCCGAACGCGAACGGAGGAACGCCGGGCCGCCAAAGGAATCCAGCACCCTCAGCGAATAGTTACGCTCCGCCAAGTGCGCGGCGATGGACATGGCAGCGGTGACCATCCACTCAAAGTTAGGGCTGGTGACCAGGTCCGAGTCGTCGTCGTGGCCCCCGAACACAGAGCCCGGTCCACCCGAAAACGCGGTGAAGCGCTGGTCCAGGACGAGGGTGGCTTCGGGGGTGGTGACTGACTCCTCTTGCCGCACCATGAGCTGGCCATGGCGTGCGGTGGCAGCCCAGTGGACGCGGCGCATCGGGTCGCCGTGCCTGTACTCGCGGGTCATGATGTCGTCGTCGCTGGGGTTGGCCCGGATCCGGGTCGCCGTCACGCCGTCATTGCCACGCGCCCCTGCCAGGCCGGTGACGGGAAGTTCGACGGCGGCGGGCGTCACGGTGAGGATGTCGCCGTCGTCTATTGAATGGCGCCGCAGCGACAAACCGAAAGGGTCACTGAACTCAGCGGTGACCGGACCAATCCGGAACTGGCCCCGCTTGCCCGAACGCAAATGGTATTCATACCGGCTGGTGCCGCCGGAAGCCGACCGGGCCGGGAACCGGAAAGCCGGAGGTTCGCCGAACCGGGGAGGCAGCTGCTCTTCCATGATGACGTGGCCGCTGGAGTAGGAGGACCGGGCAACGGCCAGGCGGACCGTGGTGGTATTGGCTGTTTCCACTGTGGAGGGATTGAACTCCCGATACACCTGGAACTTCGGTTTGAGCACCCGTACGCCGGCCAGCGAGACCAACGGCAGGACAAGCAAGAGGACCGCCAACGTCAGGAGGTCGCGCCTGCCCATGACATACGCACACCCGAGGGCCAGCGCCCCGGCGGCCAGCAGTCCCCAGCCGCGATTAGTGAACAAGTGCTTGGGAAGCCGATCCACGAGTGCCATGTGCCCGCCTCCTAAGCGGTGTGCCGGTCCCTGCGACCCGCGCCGGGCGTTTCCTGCGCCACCGGCAGGGAGGCGAGGATGCCCCGGAGGATGCTTTGCGGTGTGTCGCCCGAACTCGCAGCTTTGCGGTCCAGGATGATCCGGTGCGCCAGCACCGACTCAGCCACATCCACCACGTCATCCGGGAGGACGAAGTCCCGGCCGTCGAGGGCCGCTGTGGCCTTCGCGGCCCGCAACAGCTGCAGCAAGGACCGCGGGCTCGCACCGAGGCGCAGGCGGGCGCTGTCGCGGGTAGCCCGACCGATCGCCACCGTGTATTCCTTGATGGCCGTGGACACATAAACCTGCTGGACAGTGGCGATCATGGCAGCAACATCATTGGCCGTCACCACCGGCGTCACCTTGACCAACGGTGAAGATGCCTGGTGCGTTTCAAGCATCTCGATCTCGGCTTCCTTGTCCGGGTAGCCCATGGAAATCCTGGCCATGAACCGGTCGCGTTGCGCTTCGGGCAGCGGGTACGTGCCCTCCATTTCGATGGGGTTCTGCGTAGCCACCACCATGAACGGGAGACCCAGCTGGTAGGAATGGCCGTCCACGGTGACCTGGTGCTCCTCCATGCACTCCAGGAGGGCCGACTGGGTCTTTGCAGAAGCGCGGTTGATTTCATCGCCGATCACGATGTTCGCGAACACGGCACCCGGGCGGAACTCGAATTGCCGCGAGGACTGGTTATAGATGGACACACCCGTGACGTCCGAGGGCAGGAGGTCCGGGGTGAACTGGATGCGTGAGACCGTGCAGTCCACGGTCCGGGCCAACGTCTTGGCCAAGAGGGTCTTCCCCACGCCGGGCACGTCCTCCAACAGAAGGTGGCCCTGGGCGAGCAGGACAGTCAGTGCCAGCTTGGCGGCGTCCGCTTTCCCGTCGATGACCTGGTTGATGGAGGCCAGGATGCGTTCACTGGCGTCGTGGAACCCGTCCGCGTCCATGACCTGCGGCCTGTGACCGTTGAGGGCAGCACCATCATGGGGGCGCTCACTGTAGGCCTCGCCATGGAGGGGCGAGGGTTCAACAGTGACTTGTCGCTTGGACTCCATGGATTGCCCTTCAGCCGTGGCCACACAACAGCAAACCTGCTGGTGCTGGCCGCCTTTCCGTTCCAGACTACCCAGACTTTGGCCGTCCCTGACATAGTGCTTCGGGAATTTATGTGCCATCTGGAATTTATCGGCTCCGTTCCAAGGACCGCGGTCCGATTAAGGTGGAAAGATGTGCAACTCCCTCGCCCCTGCTCCGTACCGCGCGCCAGCCGATGCAACTGAACCCACAGAAGCCCGGAAGGAATATCCGCCGGCGCCCGAGCCCCTGCCCGTGCCGGTCATGGACAACCACACCCATCTGGACTTCCGGCACGGCCTGATCGAGGTGTCGGTCCGGGACGCCATGGACTCAGCCGAGGCCGTGGGCGTACAGGGCGCCGTGCAGGTGGGCTGCGACCTTGAATCCTCCCGGTTCACCGTGCAGGCCGTGGAAGCCGATGCGCGCTTGCTGGGAGCCGTGGCCATCCACCCCAACGATGCGCCCATCTATGCAGGGCGCGGGGAGCTGGAGTCGGCGCTCGCAGAGATCGAGGAATTGGCATCCCACCCGCGCGTTCGCGCCATTGGAGAGACCGGGTTGGATTTTTTCCGGACCCACGGGGAAGGGTTGGCCCATCAGCGGTACTCCTTCCGGCGCCACATCGACATAGCAAAGCGGCTGGGCCTGACCCTGCAGATCCACGACCGTGACGCCCATGATGACGTGGTGCAGGTGCTGGGGGAGGAGGGGGCACCGGAGCGGGTGGTTTTCCACTGTTTCTCCGGCGACGCGGAGCTGGCCCGGATCTGCAACGACAACGGCTGGTACATGTCTTTCGCCGGCACCATGACCTTCAAGAACGCGGGCAACCTCCGAGAGGCGTTGGCCATCGCCGAGCCCAGCAGGATCCTGGTGGAAACGGATTCGCCTTTCCTGACTCCGCACCCGCATCGAGGACGGCCGAACGCCAGCTATATGGTTCCGTACACGGTCCGTTCCATGGCGGAAGTGACAGGAAATGACCTTTCCGAGCTGTGTTCGCGATTGGCCGAAAACACGCTGCGTGCCTACGGATCATGGGCCTGATGCCGGTTTGAGGTCCCCTTGGAGGCCTTTCTGATGGATACCGGGTATGCAGATGTCTTGGCCGCTTTATAACAGATCGGTTACTGTGTTAAACAAGTAGCCGGGGTCGGGGAAGGCCTTCGGACAACTGGGCGGGTTGATTCCGCGCCCACAAGTTGAATGATTTTGGCGGCGCAGATGCCGGCAGCATGAGTGGGACCAGGCTTGTAGTCTGGCCCCTCCGTTTTGCGGCTGGCATTTCTTCTGTGCTTTTCCCCGTGCCCGGATGGTCTGAGAGTAATGGGCAATCGTGATCAAGTTCTTCACAACGGATGGCAAGTTCAGCTTCCTCAAAGTCGGGACCCAGTTGCTGGTTGTTGCAGCGCTGGTAGTAGGTGTCGTCGCCTTCGTGGGCAACAACAAGACGGTCACCCTTAACGTCGACGGCAAAGTGAGCTCCATCCAGACCTTCGGTGGCACCGTAGACCAGGTGGTCAAGGCAGCCAAGGTCGAGCTGAAGGACGCAGACCGCGTTTCCCCCGCACTGGACAGCAAGGTCGAGAACGGCTCGGTGGTCAACGTCAATCTGGCCAAGGCTGTCTCCATTGAGCTGGACGGTGCCCGGAAGACCGTCAACACCACCGCTACGGACGTGGCAGGCCTGGTAAGCGAACTCGGAGTGGCCAGTTCCTCCGAGGTATCCCAGCCCAAGGAAGCCTCCCTGCAGGTGACCGGCTCCTTCGTTTCAATCTCCACGCCCAAGACCATCAGCCTCGTCGCTGACGGCAAGGACACCAGCACCACCACGACGGCGCCCGACGTCGCCACCGTCCTCAAGGACGCCGGCATCGCCGTGGGCGCCAACGACCGTGTCTCCCAGCCCGGCAACGCCCCCGTTATCCAGGACATGGTGATCAAGGTTTCCCGGGTGGACACCAGCAAGACCGATCAGGCCACCGAAGAAGTTCCTTTCGAAAGCGTGAAGACCGACTCCGCAGACCTGTTCAAGGGCGAAGAGAAGGTCACCCAGAAGGGCGTACCCGGCGCACTGACGAAGAACTTCAAATTGGTCATGGTTGATGGCCGCGAGGCGTCGCGCACGCTGGTTTCCAGCGACGTCACGACCAAGCCCGTTACCGAGCAGGTCAGCGTAGGAACCAAGGCACGCCCCGTCGCCACACCGGCCAAGGCCACAGCTGCAGCACCAACGTCCAGTGGCCCCACCGGCGCCCCGAACGAGGCAATGTGGGACAGGATCGCCCAGTGTGAATCCGGCGGAAACTGGTCCATCAACAGCGGTAACGGCTACTACGGCGGCCTGCAGTTCTCCGGCCCCACCTGGTTGGCCAACGGTGGTGGCGCTTACGCTGCCAACGCCAGCCTCGCCACCAAGGCGCAGCAAATCGAGATCGCCAACCGCCTCTACGCAAAGAACGGCCTCAGCGACTGGGGCTGCGCGCACGCAGCCTAGGCCCGCACAGGCGATACGATACCTAGGTGACTGAACCGAATTCCGATCCCGCCGCCGTCGCGCCCTTGCTGGGCGCCACAGACATCCGACGGCTTGCCGAGGAAATCGGTGTACGCCCTACAAAAACCCTGGGCCAGAACTTTGTGATTGACGGCAACACGATCCGCAGGATCGTGTCCGCCGCCAATATCGACGCCGGCGAGACCGTGTTGGAGGTCGGGCCCGGGCTGGGTTCCCTCACCTTGGGCCTGCTGGACGCGGCCAAATCGGTGGTGGCTGTGGAGATCGACCCCGTCCTGGCCAGGAAGTTGCCGGAAACCGTTCGGGCTTGGCGGCCGCACGCCGAGGAGAACTTCCACTTGGTGCTCTCGGACGCCATGAAGGTTACCGAACTGCCCGTGCCTCCCACTGCGCTGGTGGCCAACCTGCCCTACAACGTTGCCGTGCCCGTGGTGCTGCACCTGCTTCAGCATTTCCCGAGCCTGCAGCATGGCCTGGTCATGGTGCAGGACGAGGTAGCCGACCGCCTGGCAGCAACTCCCGGATCCAAGATCTATGGGGTGCCGTCCGTTAAGGCCGCCTGGTATGGCCACATGCGCAAGGCAGGTGTCATTGGCATGAACGTGTTTTGGCCCGCGCCCAAAATCCACTCAGGACTCGTGGCGTTCACCCGCCATGACCCGCCGCAGACGCACGCCACGAGGGAACAGGTTTTCGCCGTCATCGACGCAGCATTCGCCCAGCGGCGCAAGACCCTTCGCGCCGCCCTGGCCGGTTGGGCGGGGAGCGCTGCAGAAGCGGAACGTTGCCTCGTTGCTGCCGGAGTGGACCCGACTGCCCGCGGCGAAGTCCTGGATATTTCCGCGTACGTCAAAATCGCCGAAGCCCGCCACCCCGTGGACGCATGACGCCGGGCACCCGTAAGCCGAGCAGCCTGCCGTTCGTGGGGGACCGCTTCCATGCCCGGACAGTGCGGGTCAAAGCGCCGGGAAAGGTCAACGTCTCCCTGAGCGTGGGCCCCCTGCGCGCCGACGGCTACCATTCGGTGGCCAGCGTCTACCTCGCCGTTTCCCTCTACGAGGAAGTAGCGGCAACCAGTACCGAGACTGACGGAATCACCGTCAGCATCAGCCCGGACAGCACCTTGGACCTCGACGGCGTCGAGATACCGCTGGACGAACGCAACCTCGCCTACAAGGCCGCCGCCATCATGGCAGAAATGTCCGAGAAGCCCACTGGCGTGCACCTGGAAATCACCAAGCGCGTGCCGGTTGCGGGTGGCATGGGCGGCGGTTCCGCGGATGCCGCGGCCACGCTGCTCGCGTGCGATGCCCTGTGGAACAGCGGCCTTTCCCGCGAGGAACTCGCGCACTTGGCAGCAGAACTTGGTGCAGACGTGCCCTTTTCCCTCCTGGGAGGCACCGCCGTCGGGCTTGGCGTGGGAGATAAACTCTCGCCCGCACTGGCCAAGGCGCAAACGGACTGGGTGCTGGTCTTCGCCGACTACGGGCTGTCAACGCCGGACGTCTTCCGCACCCTCGATGGCCTCCGGGATTCCGAAGGCGTGGACATTCCGGAGCCCGTGGACGTGGATCCCACCATTCTCCAAGCCCTCCGCCACGGCGACCCCGAGACGCTCAGCCGGGTCCTCATCAACGACCTCCAGCGGGCCTCCATCACCCTCGCCCCACAACTGCGCGACACCATCGGACTGGGCGAAGCACGCGGCGCGTTGGCCGGCATGGTGTCCGGTTCCGGCCCCACCGTTGCGTTGCTGGCCCGGGACTCCGTCTCGGCCAGCGTCCTCGCCGAAGAACTGACCCACCGGGGCCACACCGCCGTGGCGGTGCACGGTCCCGTTCCCGGTGCCCGGATCATCTCCGATACCCTCCTGTAGTACCCCTCCAGCTTCAGTACTCCCGCATTCCAGCAGTAGAAAGTAGTACCCATTGGCCCACCTGCTCGGCGGCGAAAACCTCACCGTTTCGTTCGCGACCCGCACTGTCCTCGACGGCGTCACCCTCGGTTTGGAGGACGGTGACCGCATCGGCATGGTGGGCCGCAACGGCGACGGCAAATCAACCCTCATGCGCCTGCTCGCCTTGCGCTCAACGCCCGATTCCGGTCGCGTCACCAAACGCGGCGACGTGACCGTCGGCTACCTCGACCAAGGCGACGTGCTCGACGGCGACCTCACAGTCGGCGCTGCGATCGTCGGCGACCGCGCGGACCACGAATGGGCTGCCAACGCCAAAATCCGCGAAGTCATGGGCGGTTTGGTGGGCGACGTCGACTGGCACGCCAACGTCCACGCACTCTCCGGTGGACAGAAACGCCGTGTCGCGTTGGCCAAGCTGCTCATCGAAGACCACGACGTCATCATGTTGGACGAACCCACCAACCACCTCGACGTCGAAGGCGTCGCCTGGCTGGCCCGGCACCTGAAGACCCGCTGGCGCGCCAACCAGGGCGCGTTCCTGGTGGTCACCCACGACCGTTGGTTCCTGGACGAAGTCTGCAACTACACCTGGGAAGTCCACGACGCCATGGTGGACATGTTCGACGGCGGATATGCCGCCTACGTTTTGGCACGAGCCGAGCGTGACCGGATGGCCGCCGTCGTCGAAGGCAAGCGCCAGCAACTGGTCAAAAAGGAGCTTGCCTGGCTTCGCCGCGGCGCCCCGGCCCGAACAGCAAAGCCGAAGTTCCGTATCGAAGCCGCCAACGACCTCATCGCCGACGTGCCCGATCCCCGCGACTCCGTGGCCCTGAGCAAAATGGCCACCGCCCGCTTGGGCAAGGACGTGCTGGACCTCGAGAACGTGACCCTCGACTTCCTCGACGGCGAAGACGGCCAGAAGCTGTTCGACAACATCACCCTTCGGCTCGCGCCGGGCGAACGCCTGGGACTGGTGGGTGTCAACGGTGCCGGCAAGTCCACCCTGCTGAAACTGCTCAACGGCGAAATCCAACCCACATCGGGGAAAGTGAAGCGCGGGAAGACCGTGGTCACCGCCGTGCTCACCCAGGACGTCAAAGAACTCGACGACGTCTCGGACCTGCGGGTCATTGAAGTCATTGAACGCGAAAAGCGGTCCTTCAGCGTGGGCGGCAAGGAGTTCACCGCAGGACAGCTCGTGGAACAGCTCGGGTTCACCAAGGAAAAGCAGTGGACCCCCGTCTCCGACCTTTCCGGTGGCGAGCGGCGACGACTCCAGCTCCTGCGCCTGCTGGTCGGTGAGCCCAACGTCCTCATGCTCGACGAACCCACCAACGACCTCGACACCGACACCCTCGCCGCCGTCGAAGACGTCCTTGACGGTTGGCCCGGCACGCTCGTGGTGGTCAGCCACGACCGCTACCTCCTGGAACGCGTCACCGACAACCAAATGGCGTTGCTGGGAGACGGCAAACTCCGTGGCCTTCCCGGCGGCGTGGACCAATACCTGGAACTGCGCGAAGCGGCACTTGCTTCCGGCGCCGTCGGCGGGGGATCCGGCGCGCCGACTTCCGCCAGTGGGTCCTCTGCTTCCACTGCTGCATCAGGTGCCAGCGAAGCCGAAAAACGCGAAGCCCGCAAGGACCTCAACAGGATCGACCGCCAACTCGGCAAGATCGCCCAGCAGGAAGAAAAGCTCCACACCCAGATGGCTGCGAAGTCCGAATCCGGCGACTTCGACGCACTCGGCGAACTCAACGGCAAGCTCCGCGAATTGCTCGACGAGAAAGAGGGCCTGGAGCTCGAGTGGTTAGAGGCCGCCGAAATCCTGGGCGAGTAGTTCAGGCTGGTGGCGGCGCGGCGGCGCCGCGGCGCAGCGTGCTCCTGGGCGTGTTGCTGGTGGGGGCGCAGCGGCGCGCATCCTCGGCGTGCTGCTCCTTCGTCGCTTTGACGCACGCTGCCGGATGCCCGCCGCTGCTGCGACGCTCACTCACATCCCGTCGCTTTCCCGCTGACGCTCGCTCACGTCCCGCCGGTTTGGGCGGGACGCTCTCTCACGTCCCGAGTGCTATTCGGCGGCCTCGTAGCCTATGAGCCAGTGGAGGCCGTGACGGTCCACAACCTGGCCGTCTGACGCGCCCCACGGTTTCTGCGCCAGCGGGTCGACGATCCGGCCGCCGTCGGCAAGCTTGTCGAACCATTCGTGAAGAACGTCGGGTTCGGCAGTTCCCAGCAGCGAGAGCATGGCGCCTTGGATGCTGACTGTGTTTTCGGCGTTCGCAGCGTCGGAACCGAACAACGACACCGCACCACTGAGGACTCCATGGGCGATGGCATCGGGAGGGCCGTCCGTGCGATTGAACTCTTCGAAGGTGTGCAACGAAAGCTCGCCGCCGAAGATGCTCGCGTAAAAGCCAAGCGCTTCGCGGGCTGTCCCGGGAAAAGTGACATAGAGCTGGGGTGCAGTCATGAGCACATCCTACAAACCGGCCAGCAGGGCCCCGACTCTGACACGTCGCCAACACGCTTTCCCGTTGCAGCCCAACAACGTCCAAGCGGTGCAGCAACGGTGTCCGGGGCGGCGAACCCGACCCACGTGGGGTGTGAGTGAGGGTTGGGCTCAAGGGGGTGGGGTGTGAGTGAGGGTTGGGCTCAAGGGGGTGGGGTGTGAGTGAGGGTTGTTAGCCCTCGGAACGCAGCTCCGGCTCTTTCTGCAATCCAGTGAGTCCGTTCCAGGCAAGGTTCACCAAGTGGGCTGCAACGGCACGTTTGTCAGGTTGGCGGCTGTCGAGCCACCATTGCCCCGTCATGGCCACCATGCCTACGAGCATTTGCGCGTACATGGCACCATCGGCTGCGCTGAAACCCCGGCGGGCGAATTCGTCCGAAAGCAGGTGCTCAACGCGTGCTGTGACATGCGAGAGCAGGGTTGAGAAGGCGCCCTCGGGCTGGGAGGGTGGGGCGTCCCGCATGAGGATCCGGAAGCCGTCCGTGCGGTCTTCGATGTAGCCAAGAAGGGCAAGCGCGGCACGCTCCACCAGGACGCGGGGCTTCGCGTCGGTGCTCAGTGCCTCGGTAATGGAGTCCAGGAGAATCCGGAATTCGGTCTCCACGACCTGCCGGTACAGCCCCTCCTTCGACCCGAAATGTTCGTATATGACCGGCTTGGACACACCGGCCGTGGCTGCGATTTCCTCGATGGTGGTGCCATCCAGTCCGCGGGCCGCGAAGAGTGCGCGGCCGATGCCAATGAGCTGCGATTTCCGCTGCTGCCCAGTCATCCGAACGCGCACTGCCGGACCGATGTGGGCAGCCTCCACAGGCTCGACGGCGGCTGCGGGCCGGGGGATTTCAGTGCGCTTGCTCACGTGACCATCATGCCTCAGGTGCCAGCAGGTGAGGGCCAAGGCGGTGTCCGTTGGTGCGTCGGCGAAGTGGTGGCGGGCAGCCAAGTCGCGAACCACGCAAAGGTCATGGCAAACTAGATTCTTGTGTGTGCATCCCGGTGAGTCGGGAAGCCCCCGGGCCCTGCTGCCTGGAGGTGTGAATCATGCACGGTCCGCTCTGGTGTAATGGCAGCACCCCGGCCTTTGGAGCCGTGGAGTATAGGTTCGAATCCTATGGGCGGAACGGTCGGAAAATGCGCTCCTCTCTGTACCTGGAACGGCTCGAACGGTGCCTGGGTCCATTGTTGGATGGCAGCATTCCGAAGCCGGGTTACCCGGGACATACCGAGCAAGGAGAGCCAGTACGTGAGCCCCGAAACCACCGGTCCCGCAGCGGTCATTGTTCTGGCCGCCGGTGCCGGAACGCGCATGAAGTCGCGGACTCCTAAGATTCTCCACGAAATCGGTGGCCGCTCCATGGTGGGCCACGCCCTGTTGGCTGCCCGGGCCATCAACCCGCTGCAGCTGGCCCTGGTTGTCCGGCACGAGCGCGACCGGGTGGCCGAGCACGTTACCGCCCTGGACCCTGAAGCCCTGATCGTTGACCAGGACGACGTACCCGGCACAGGCCGCGCAGTGGAGGTAGCGCTCAACGCACTCGACGCCGCCGCCGAACTTTCCGGCACCGTTGTTGTGACCTACGGCGATGTTCCCCTGTTGACGGGTGAATTGCTCGGCGAGCTCGTCACCACCCACGAAGCCGAAGGCAACGCCGTTACGGTACTCACCGCAGTACTGGACGACGCCACCGGTTATGGCCGGATCCTCCGCGCCGAGGATGGCACCGTCACCGGCATCCGCGAACACAAAGACGCAAGCGATTCCGAGCGCAGCATCCGCGAGGTCAACTCCGGTATCTACGCATTCGACGCTGCCGTGCTGAGGACCGCCCTCTCGAAGGTCACTACGGACAACGCCCAGGGCGAGATGTACCTGACCGATGTCCTCGGCTTGGCGCGCGACGCCGGTGGCCGGGTTGCCGCCGTCGTTACTGAAGACCGCTGGCAGGTTGAGGGTGCCAACGACCGCATCCAGTTGTCGGCGCTGGGCGCTGAGCACAACCGCCGCATCGTCGAGGCCTGGATGCGTGCGGGCGTGACCGTCGTGGATCCGAACACCACCTGGATCGACTCCACCGTCACCCTGGACGAAGACGTCCGCCTCCTGCCCAATACGCAACTGCACGGTTCCACCACAGTGGCGCGCGACGCCGTCGTGGGCCCGGACACCACCCTGACCGATGTCACCATTGGCGAAGGCGCGAAGGTGACCCGCACGCACGGCTCCGGTTCCACGATTGGTGCCAAGGCGAGCGTGGGCCCGTTCACGTACCTCCGTCCGGGCACGGTGCTGGGGGAGACCGGCAAGATCGGTGCGTTCTACGAGACCAAGAACGTGACCATCGGCCGTGGTTCCAAGCTCTCGCACCTGGGCTACGCCGGCGACGCCGAAATCGGCGAGGACACCAACATCGGTTGCGGCAATATCACCGCAAATTACGACGGCGAGAAGAAGCACCGTACGGTGATCGGCTCCGGTGTCCGCACGGGTTCCAACACGGTGTTCGTAGCCCCCGTGACAGTAGGCGACGGCGCGTACAGCGGCGCCGGGGCAGTCATCCGCAAGGACGTCCCCGCCGGTGCCCTCGCCCTTAGCCTGGCCGCGCAGCGGAACGCCGAAGACTGGGTCATCTCCAACCGCCCAGGAACGGCCTCGGCACAGCTGGCCCAGGCCGCACAGGCCTCCACATCCTCACAATCCCCGGCAACCACAGAAGAGGGCAATTAGGCATGAGCGAAATTACCGCACACGGCGAGAAGAAACTGATTCTCGCCGCCGGAAGGGCGCATCCGGAGCTGGCGCAGGAAATCGCGAAGGAGCTGGAAACCGAGCTCCTGCCCATCGATGCCTACGACTTCGCCAATGGGGAAATCTACGTCCGTTCGGCTGAGAGCGTGCGAGGCACTGACGCCTTCGTCATCCAGGCCCACCCGGCACCGTTGAACAACTGGCTCATGGAGCAGTTGATCATGATCGATTCCCTCAAGCGCGCCTCGGCCAAGAGGATCACGGTTGTTTCGCCGTTCTACCCGTACTCCCGCCAGGACAAGAAGGGCCGCGGCCGCGAGCCCATCTCCGCTCGCCTGGTTGCCGACCTCTACAAGACGGCCGGTGCGGACCGCATCATGTCCGTGGACCTGCACACCTCGCAGATCCAGGGCTTCTTCGACGGCCCCGTCGACCACCTGATGGCCATCCCGCTGCTGGCTGACTACATCCGCACCAAGGTTGAGGCCGACAACATCACCGTTGTTTCGCCCGACACCGGCCGTGTCCGGGTGGCAGAGCAGTGGGCTGAGCGACTGGGCGGCGCCCCCTTGGCGTTCGTGCACAAGAGCCGCGACCTCACGGTTCCCAACCAGGCTGTTTCCAAGACCGTTGTTGGCCAGGTTGAGGGACGCACCTGCGTGCTCATCGACGACATGATCGACACCGGCGGAACCATCTCCGGCGCCGTCCAGGTGCTGAAGAACGCCGGCGCCAAGGACGTCATCATCGCCTGCACGCACGCAGTCTTCTCCGATCCCGCAGCCCAGCGACTCGCTGACTCCGGCGCACGCGAGGTGGTTGTCACCAACACGCTGCCCATCCCGGCCGAGAAGCGCTTCCCGTCGCTGACCGTGTTGTCGATCGCGCCGTTGATCGCTCGCGCCATCCGTGAAGTGTTCGACGACGGTTCGGTCACCAGCCTGTTCGACGGCAAGGCCTGATACCAAAGCCCCATGAAACGGGCCACCTGCCGCCCCCGGGCGCGCAGGTGGCCCGTTTTCAGTATCCGGACATTCCACTGGTAAACTCTTGGGGATACCTTGGCGAGGGAGAGCACATCCGGTTCGCATCAGTGTGAACCAGGGTTGCGGGTCTCCGTTATCGACTGGGTCTGCATCTCCTTCAACACAGGCGGAACGGCTGCATGGCGGCTGCTCCCGGCCGGGCGTAGAAGGTCTTCAGACCTCCGCCCTTGCTGATAGACCTGTCCGGCCTTTGCCGGGCGCCACAGTAATCAAGGAGTACACATGTCTGAGCAGAAGCTCACCGCAGAACTGCGCACCGAATTCGGCAAGGGTTTCGCCCGCCGTGCACGCATGGCCGGCCAGATCCCGGCTGTCATCTACGGCCACGGCGCAGAGCCGATCCACATCAACCTGCCGGGCCGCGCCACCACGCTGGCAGTCCGCGTTTCCAACGCCCTCCTGGCGATCGACGTTGACGGCGAGCAGCACCTGACCCTGGTCAAGGACATCCAGCGCGATCCCGTAAAGCAGATCATCGAGCACGTTGACCTGCAGACCGTGAAGGCCGGCGAGAAGGTTACCGTCGACATCGCGGTCCACGTTTCCGGTGAAGTTGCTCCGGGTGCTGTTGCCAGCCTCGAAGCCACCACGGTTTCCCTCGAAGCTGAGGCAACCCACGTGCCCACCGCCGTCGAGGTCAACATCGAAGGCCGCAAGGCCGGCGAGAGCATCCACGCTTCGGACCTCGAACTGCCCAAGGGTTCAACCCTCCTCACCGAAGGCGACACCCTGGTGGTCCGCATCGCTGAGGCCGCTGGCTCCGAGGAAGAAGAGACCACGGAAGCAGCCGCAGAGTAGTCTTTTGACTGCTTGAGGCTCCTGCCTTGAAATGGCCGGGTCCCCCATGGGGTCCCGGCCATTTGCCTTTGCCCTTGAACACGGACCGTGACGCTTTCCTAGGATGGGATCATGACTGACACCTGGCTGATTGTCGGCCTCGGCAACCCCGGCAGCGAGTACAGCAACAACCGGCACAATGTGGGCCAGATGGTGTTGGATGAGCTGGCCTCACGCATGGGAGGGAAGTTCAAGACCCACAAAGCGCGGGCCCAGGTGGTGGAGGGCCGGCTGGGTATTGGCGGACCGCGGGTGGTGTTGGCCAAGCCCATGACGTACATGAATGTTTCCGGCGGCCCGGTTGCCGGATTGTGCAACTTTTTCGACATCGCCCCGGACCACGTCATCGCTGTCCACGACGAGATCGACATCCCTTTTAACACAGTCAAGCTAAAAACGGGTGGCGGTGAAGGCGGACACAACGGCCTTCGGGACATCTCCAAAGCCCTCGGCACCAAGGACTATTACCGCGTCCGCGTGGGCGTTGGAAGGCCGCCGGGACGAATGGAAACCGCCGACTACGTCCTGCGCGATTTCGGCACTGCGGAAAAGAAGGATCTCCCGTTCCTCCTGGACGAAGCAGCCGACGCCGTGGAGCTGCTCATGGACCAGGGACTGTTGGCGGCGCAACAGAAACACCACCCCGCCAAAGCTTGAGCAAATCTTGAGGAAAGCCTGATCAAAGCCTGACGGTCCCCAAGACCCTAAGGCCTACACACTGTCGGCGCCCGAAGGTAGTGTGCATGGTACGCAGAAAAGCGGTGGGGGACTGTCGCGGATGTGTAGCTAAGGATGCGGATGTCGGCGGAGTTGCTAAACAGGAGCGGTGGAGGCGCAGCGAGGGCTGCGGCTCCTGACCTTGCGGGCGGCGCAACGGATCGGCAAACGTGGTCGCTCCTGGCGCGAAGCCATGATGTGTCCAGAGCCGCAAAGTTCCTGGAGTCCCCGGACTCCTTCGGCGTGGTCCTGACCGGTGAGCGGGGGATCGGCAAATCCGGCGTCGCACGGGCTGTCGTCTCATCGCTGGGGCCCAAGGTCCACAGCCTGCAACTGCGCAATACCGTTGCCGGCGGCCAAACCCCCTACGGCTGCCTGGGCTTCCTCCTGGCGCGTTTGCCTTCCGAAGCCGTCAGTTCGCCAACGGGCATCCTGCACGCCGTGACCAACCTGATCCGCACTGAAGCTGCAGGCCGGGACACAGTCTTCATCGTTGACAACGCAGGCGGCATGGATCCCATGAGCACAGGGGTCCTGTTGAACCTCATGGCCACGGGAACCGCCAAAGTGATCGCCACCGTGCAGCGCGCAAGCGAACTCCCGGCCGACTTCCACCGGCTGGTTCTTG
Organism: Arthrobacter sp. B0316-5-4; assembly: GCF_059090325.1. Taxonomy (NCBI): domain Bacteria; kingdom Bacillati; phylum Actinomycetota; class Actinomycetes; order Micrococcales; family Micrococcaceae; genus Arthrobacter; species Arthrobacter sp. B0316-5-4. The sequence goes on along the minus strand of NZ_JBNHFN010000004.1, from coordinate 325,441 downwards.
AGGGCGAGTTGGCCGAAGTTCATTTGAACACGCTCAGCGAAGAACAGACCAAGCAGGTGCTCGGTTCCGTCCTTGGCCACTACGTCTCTTCCACCTTGGTAGGTTCGCTGCACTCTGCCGTGGGCGGTAACCCGATGCTGCTGCACGCCCTCCTGGAGGAGCAACGGCATACCGGCAACCTGGTCCTCAACGATTCCGTGTGGACGCTCCGCGACCGGATCAAGCTCGAAGGCGCAACGGTGGTGGAGGACTTCGTCCGTTCCAGGCTGGCGCGCGAACCGCAAGCCAGCAGGACCGTCGTCGAAATCCTGGCTTGCGCAAAGCGCGCAACACTCGTGGACCTGGCAGCACTCTTTGACACCGAAGTCCTGGTGGACATGGAAGAGCGTGGGCTGCTCACAGTCGAACGCGGCGAGGCGCATTGGGTCTCGCTGCGGGACCCGTATGTGGGAGAGGTTGTCCGGGGGTGGCTCAATACCCGCCGGATGAGGGAGCTGCGGCTGATGCTCCACGGCCCCAAAGAGCCTGAGCTTCAGGGGCTGGCCCCGCAGGACCTGCTGAGCTACGCGGCCTGGATGCACGCCTCCGAGGACGAGCCCATGCCCTCTCCTTCCCTGGCCCTGGCCGCGGGCAGGGCGGCTTTGGACGACTACGACCCCAACTTCGCGATCCAGTGCACGCAGTCCCTTGACCCGAAGGACAGTGAGTGGGTTCCCGGACAGCGCCTGAAAGCTGCTGCCTATCTCATGCTGGACCTTCCCCTGCACGCAGCGCAGGCACTGGATGAAGTCTCCGAGCCGCATGTTGCTGCCCTGGACCCGCTGGAGTTCGCTGAATTCACGGCGTCGAAGTGCCAGGCCATGACGTGGATCGACGGCCGGTCGGCCCTGGTTCCCGGCGTCATCTCGGACGGGCAGGAAACGCTGGAAGCCATGGACGGCTCACACCCGCCAGGGACCATGGCCCGGGCACGCAACCGGCTCCAGCTTTGCAGCTACGAGTACAACACCTACATGGGTGAATATGCGGCCATGATCGATTCCCTGGAAGAGGAGCTGGCCAAGGACCCCGCAGAGGACCACGAGCACTGGCTGCGGTCGTCCCTGTTCCTGGTGGAGGCCCGCTGCATGCTTGGCAGGGAGCTTGATGCCCAGGAGCTTGCCCGGACCGTTTCCCGGCAGCTTGGCGACACGGACCGGCCTGCCCAGCTCGAGGAAGCCTTCGCCAGGCACGCGTTCCTGGTCCTGTTGCTCTCCGGACAGTGGCGGCAATGCATAGAGCTCATGCGCCGCACCCCCTCGCGATCTTCCCGCCTGCAGTACAGGGGTGCGCTCACCGAATTGGGGATCGGATTGGCCTACGCTTACGCCGGCAAGCCAGCCAGCGCAATCGAACCCCTGCGGTCCGCCGTTGCGCAATTGGAGCTGCGCCCGGCCATGAACATGAACAAGGTGGGTTATGCGGCCACCGCGTTCGCCTACGCCCAGCTGGGCAATGCGGTGGAGGCGGGCCGGTACTTGGACCTTTACCGCACCTGCCGTGGTGTTGGAACCTACTTTTCGGAGTCCGTGGCCGAGTTCTGCGCTGAGATGGCTGGGCGGTGGATGGGGGACCGGGACGTCAAGCAGCGGCTCCTGGCCCGGGTCCGCAACGACATGGAAAACCAGCGGTACACCACGGCCGGCATCTGCCTCTTCGGTGCAACAGTGGAAGGCACGGATGAGGAATACCGGCTCCTGGAGGACATTGCCACCCGCCGCCAAGGGCCGTTGGCCAGGATCTCAGCGGACCTGGCACGCGGAGCGCTGAACAAGAGCTCCAAGTCGATGCTGGCCGCCGCAGACGCAGCCTCGGCGCTGGACCTGCTGGTTGTCGAAGCGCGCTGCGTGGCCATGGCCCTGGACTTTGCACGCGATGCCGGTGAGTCGACTGCTGCCCGGACAGCCCAGTTGAGGCTCGAACGGTTGGAGCACTCGGTTTCGGCGCTGCCCATCCAACCGCGTAGCGACGCGCCGGTGTTGACGGAGCGGGAACGCCAAATTGCTAAACTCGCGGGAAAGGGTGTCAGCAATCGCGAAATCGCGATGGATATTGGGGTGTCTGTGCGAACTGTGGAAGGCCACCTGTACCAGGTGTTCACCAAGCTTGGTGTTTCGTCTCGAGGCGAGCTCAATGGGCTGCTGTGAGGTTGGACCAGGAAACCCCGTAAGGCCGGCACGGATTGCCCATGCAGGCTGAGCACCTTGTTGGCCGGGACCCAGAGCTTGCCTTGGCCACGGAGATATTGCGCCAGGAGGGTGCGGGGGCTGTGCTCCTGGTCGCGGATCCCGGTATTGGCAAGACTGCCTTGGCGGCCGAGATCGCTGCCCGCCTCGCCGGGGAAATGGTGGTGATGCGGATTCACGGCAGTCCCGCACTGTCCTCTGTTCCCTACGGCGTCCTGGCTCCCTACCTGCTGGACCTTCCGGTAGGGCAGGCCACGTCCCCGGTGGCGATCCTCCGCGAGTTCTGGTCGCAGTTCGAGAGGCGTCGTGGTGGGGAAGGTGCCCGCCTGCTGCTGATCGTCGATGACGCCCATGACCTTGATGAAGGCAGCACCCAGATCCTGGCCGAGCTGGTGACGGCAGGCTGGGCCCGGCTGGTTGCTACCAGCAGGCCGCGTCCTGGCTTGCCGCCGGCTTTGCTCCAGCTTTGGTATGACGGACTGGCCGAGCGGTTGGAACTGCACCCCTTGGAGAAGGAGAAGGTCACTGAACTCGCCGAGAAGACACTCGGCGGAACAGTCATGGCAAGCGTCGCTGAGGTGCTGCACACCCTTTCTGAGGGAAACCCCTTGCTGCTGCGTTGCTTGCTGGACGATTCCCGGGCCGATGGGAACCTGGTGCGCCGGAACGGTATCTGGTTCCTGACGCGTGCCCTCACCGGGAGCGGCGAAGGCTTGGCCGAGGTTGTGTGGAACAGGGTCCTGCGGACCAGCGAGGCTGAACGGGAGGCCATGTACGTCATTGCGCTGTCCGAACCCGTCCCTGCCTCGGTGTTGGACGCACAGGTTGGCAGGGACACTGTGAGGGCGTTGGTGGACAACCGGCTGGTGGTATCAACCAATGGGCCCGGCAGCCCGCTCAAAATGTGGCATCCCATGTACAGCGAGGCTCTTCGCCAGATCGTCTCGCCGGCCCGCAGCCTGCAGATCCGCCAGCGGATGGTGCAGCACCTGCTCTCGGAGCCGCCTACGGCTGAGGGCTTGCTCCGCATGGTGAGCTGGGCGCTGGACTGCGGTGCCGACGTCGAGGATGAACAGTTGCTCCAGGCTGCCTTCCTCGCCGCCAAGCTGCTCCAAAATCCGTTGGCCATGGCAGCAGCCCGCAAAGTCCGTTCGGACGCGCTTCAGCCGCGTGCCCGTGCGGTGATGGCGATGGTCCACTATAACGACGGCGACTTCCGCAGCGCCGCGCGCTTGTTGGAGGTGGACTCCGGGTTCCTGGACGCCGACCCGTCGGGACCCCTGGGAGCCGGCCTGTTGTGGGCCGCAGCCAGGACGGCAGCCGGGGATTCTTCTGAGTCGATCGTGGCTGAGGCCCGGTCCGCTGCGGCTGCCCTGGTGAAGGGTCTTCCGGAGACCATGACTGCGCATGTCGGCAGGCAGGCCCGGGCGTTGGAGTTAGCCGCGCTCGCCTATGACGGGCAGTATGCCGAACTCCGCGAAGGTTTGGAACGCTTTGCGGTGGACCTCGAAGCGGACCAACCGGATTTCGTCATGAACCGGCTCTTCCTGCTGGCCATGCAGTGCGAAGTACTCACCGCCGAAGGCCAGGCTGTGCAGGCAATGGAGGCCGGCCGGGAGGCGTTGTCGCTCCTGGACGGGCGGACGGAGGACCTCCTCTACTTCCGTGACTTCGTGGTGGTCCGCTATGTGTTCGCGGCTTTGGAGTCCGGAGATTGGGATGCAGCCAACTCCGCGCTTGACCGTTACGCCGCAAGCTCGGCCATGGGCCTCATTGTTTTCGGTGGAGGTATCCAGGCCCTCAAGGGGTTGTCGTTGCTTCGGCAGGGCCGGTTGGAGCAGGCCACTGAGCTGCTGACCCCGGCCGTGGAGGCCCTCCGGGTTTCTGATCCTCAACGCCTGGGTGGATTGGGCGCCGCCCTGGCGCTGTATGCCGCGGCGAGGTCCGGTGATACCGCCCTCGCCCAGCGCCTGGCAGGGGAGCAGGACACCAACGGGTCGGGAGGCGCATATGTGGAGGCCCTGGCCGAGATCTTCAGGCTGGCCGGCAAGGAACTCGTTGAGGAGGGCTCCGGCTTGCCGACACTGAGGGAGATCCCCGGGTCCAAGCCCGTACACGGCCTGCCAGGGGTCTTACTCCAGAACCTTGTCCTCAGGGCGGAACTCGGGGACGTGCAGGCCATGGAGTCCATCAAGGAAACGGCGTCATCGATGGCGGGGGCTTGGGCGGCCGGCTGGCATTCGCTGGCCTCGGCCCACCTGGCCGGTACGGGCCAAGGATTCGTCAATGCAGGGAACTTGTTGGCCGCTGCCGGAATGCCGGGCCCCGCGGCTGTGACTTTCGACAGGGCCGCGGCAACGTTCGACGCCGAGGGCAAACGCCCCGAGGCCAGGCAGGCGGCGGTCCTGCGGGACGTCAGCGAGGCAAACCTGGGTGACGCACTGGTCCACGATCCACACGCCGACGCCGACCGGTCGGTCCCGCTGACCCGACGCGAGCAGGACATCGTTGCGTTGGCCGTCGCCGGACTGACTGACCGGCAGATCGCCGAGAAGCTGATGGTTTCGGTGCGTACCGTTGAAGGGCACCTCTACCGGAGCTACGCCAAATTGGGTATCCGCCGGCGCGAAGACCTGGGTGCTGCCGTCCGTCCCTGACTGGACCCGACCGAGTACCTGCATGCAGGATCCCGCGCTACTTGCGCCGGGATCCTGCCGCATTTAACCATTCACTGGAGTAATACGCGGATGTCCGGCGCCCAAACCAAGTAGTGCCCGCCCAAGGGACTGAGTACAACACAGTATCGGGGTCCCAAAAGCCCCCCAACTATTCGAGTACCAACTACTGATGTACGGGATTTCCGGTCCCGGCAGTATTGATCTTGGAAGAACGGTTCAGCCCCAAGCATCACCGGGATTCCGAAAGTCGCATCATCCGCATCGGTGGTCTCTAGAGCCGATGCTCCGGCCACCGCAAGGTGGTTCGGCCCTGGACGAAGCCGGCGGCGACAGAGTCTTCTGAGACCGAGACTCTCCCCCCAGCCGTCGCCGGCTTCTAGGCCAGGGACCCGCGAATCGCGGAAACCCCAAACTTCCCGGACCATGGGACTGCTTCTAGTGGAGTGTGCATGCTGCCGGATCCTTGGCTGGACGAAGAGACCGTCACAGCCGGACTGCGGCCATCGCCCATCCCGGACCGGACACAATTGCTGGACATCATCCTTTCCTCAGTACCGTCACCATCAACCAACGGAATCGTGGTTGCAGGCGACAGGGGATCGGGAAAGACCCACCTGCTGCTCTCCGTCAAGGCAGGACTGCCCGAGACCATGGATGTCCGTACTTTTGCGGGCAAGCCGGAATTGAAGACCATCCGGTATGGCGCATTGGGGGCCTTCGAAGCCGACGGCGGCGATTCCGTTCCGCCGGGCCTGCACGTCCTCCGGGCCCTCACCAGTTCGCTGGGGCCGGCCGAGCACCTGTACACCCCTCCTCCCGGACGACGCCGGAACAGGAAGCAGGCAAGGCCACCGCTGGTCCTGCTGGTGGACGACATCCACCACATCGACCCGGCGTCGTTGGCGGTCCTGTTGCAGCTCATTCCGGGCTTCGGGGCCACCTTGGTTGCAACCGCCGACAGCCGCCGTCCGCTTCCCCAGGATCTCTACCAGCTCTGGGAGGACGGCTTCCTGGAGCAGTACTTCCTTCCCCCTTTCACATTCAGCGAAGCGCACGCCCTCTGCGAGGCGGTACTCGGCGGGCAGGTCCAGCGACGGGCCAGCAGCCTGCTCTCAGCCATGAGTGGCTTCAACGCGGGGCTGCTCTGCCTGGCGATCGAAGACGCCCGAAGCGCCCGATTACTGGTGCAGCGGGAGGGCTTCTGGACCATCAACGTCCGCGCACACTGCGGGTGGCCTCGGGTTGTTGACCATGTCCGCACGGAAAATGCCGCGAGGACTTCCGAAGAACGGCAGGCCCTGGAACTCGTTGCGCTCGCCGAACCGGTGGGCCTGGACGTCGTGGAGCGGCACTTTGGCCAACGGGCCGTGGAGCACCTCCTCGCGATGCAGTACATCAGGATGCTGGCCGGCAGCCCCCCGCTGCTCCGCACAAGTTCGTGGTTGCGTGGTGAGGCGACCCGCCTGTCGGTTCCCCGGTCCCGGAGCCTGGCGTTGCGCCTGGGAATCGAGGAGCCGGCGCTCACCAGGGAATCAGCACCCACCCTGCTGCGGTGGATGACGTGGACCCTGGACTGTGGACTGACCCTTTCGGATGAACTGCTCCTGGCTGCGGCGCCTGCTGCTGACAAGCCGTCGACGGCGGAACTTGCCATGCGGGCTGCGGCGGCTGTGACGGGTCCCGGCCACCGCGACGAAGCGAGGCTCCTCAGGGCCAGGGCGCTGCTCGCCGAGGGCCAGCTTCGCGAGGCCGCACCCGAACTCCGTGAACTGGCTGAAGGCGGGGAGTCGCCGGCCGTGCAGTCCAACGCCACGCACCACCTCATGGCGCTGGAACTCCTCGGAGCCGTTCCCCTCCACGGGCCGGCTGCCTCGGACGCCACGGAACCGTGGTCCTTGGTCACCGGCAACGTCCGGGACGCCGAACGGCTCCTGCTCGCCGGTGCTGCGCCGGAGGCACTGGAAAGGTCCGTAGCTGCGATGGCGGCACTCGACGCGGACCCGGCCTTGGCGATGTTCCGGCCCGCAGTTCTCCTCCGCCACGTGATGTGCCTGCGCTACAACCTGGCGTGGGACAACATCGACGCACTCCTGGAATGTCCCACCCCCTACGCCCTGCCGGCAAACCTGGCTTTGTGCATGGACGTTGCCCGCGGCTATGCCCTGTTGGGCCAAGGCCTTGCCCGTGCAGCGCGCAGCACCTTGCGGCCAGTGCTGGCAGAATTGTCCGACGCCGGCCTGCCGCCGGTACTCTCGCTGGCCGCCGCGTTGCTGGCCTACTCGGAGGCCCTGTGCGGCAATCCGGAGGCGGCTTTGGAACGGGCCGCGCAAAGCGGGGTCGCGCTTACCGGGCATGACCCCGAGGCGTTGCTGCCCCGGCTCAGCGCGCTCTACGTCGCTGCGGCCCGGGATTGCGTCTCAGGGCGGGATCACGACTCCGGCCAGTCAGCGCACTTGCTTCAGCTCGCAGGAGAGAGCCACCCCGAGGGGGCCTTCTTGATCGAAGCTGAGGCGTTCTCCCTCATGACGCTGGACCCAAACAGTACCGCCGTCGACGATCTGGACATCCAGCGGCAGCTGGCCGAGGCAGCCGCGGCCCTCCATGGGGCGGCGGGCGCCTCGTTGGGGACGTTCGCTACAGCGTTGATGGGTGACGAGCCCAAGTCGCTTGAGGCAGCGGGCCGGAGCCTATCGGCCGACCGGCTCTTTGCCCACGCCGCCATGAGCTACTTGCGGGCCGCGCGCGGCTACGAGGCAAAGACCCGAAGTGCGGCCAGCCGCCGCGCCACGATGCTGGTCAACAGGTTGCTCATAGCTTTTGACAGCGGTGTCGTTCCGCCGCTGGGGTGGGCACCGGGGAGGGCGGGGAGCTGACGTGCTGTAAGGCACACCTGCTGCCCCGCACGCCGGAGGTCTCCGTGGGATAATAAGGAGTCCCTGAAGGATTTCCAAGGAGCGTCCCTTGACTGCCGTATCAACTCCCGCCTCACTTCTACGGTCCGTGCCTGCCATGGACAATGCGGAGGTGTTGCGGATCCGGAACGACTTCCCGGTGCTGGATCAGTTGGTCAACGGCAAGCCCTTGATCTACCTCGATTCCGGGGCCACGTCGCAGAACCCGCTCAGCGTGATCGAGGCCGAGCAGGAGTACTACGAGCAACGCAATGCCGCCGTTCATCGTGGGGCGCACCACCTGGCTGTCGAAGCCACGGAAGTGTTCGAGGATGCCCGGCAGACTGTCGCGGACTTCATCGGCGCCAACTATGAAGAAACAGTGTGGACGTCCAACGCCACCGAAGGCCTCAACCTGGTCAGCTACGCCCTCTCCAACGCCGCGTTGTGGGCAGCCCAGGGGCGTGGTGGTTCTGCCTTGAAGGAACTCGCCCTTGGCCCTGGGGACGAGATCGTGGTCACCGAGATGGAGCACCACGCCAACCTGATCCCGTGGCAGGAGCTCGCCTTCCGGACGGGCGCCACGCTCAAATACATCCCCATCACCGACGACGGCGCGCTTCGGCTGGATGTTGCGGCGGAAATCGTGGGGGAGCGGACCAAAGTACTGGCGTTCTCGCATGCCTCCAACGTCCTGGGCACCATCAATCCTGTGGCGGAGCTCGTGGCCCTGGCTCGTCGCGTCGGTGCTTTGGCAGTGCTCGATGCCTGCCAGTCAGTGCCGCACATGGCGGTCAACGTCAAGGCCCTGGACGTCGACTTCGCTGTGTTCTCCGGCCACAAGATGCTGGCACCGACGGGCGTCGGCGTCCTGTACGGTAAGCAGGAACTCCTCGATGTCCTCCCGCCCTTCCTGACCGGGGGTTCCATGATCACCACGGTCACCATGGAACGGGCCGAGTACCTGCCCGCCCCGCAGCGGTTCGAAGCCGGAACCCAGCGCATCTCGCAGGCCGTGGCCTTGGCAACGGCCGTAAATTATCTCTCCGAAACGGGCATCGACCGTATCCACGCATGGGAATCGACCCTGGGCCAACGGCTGGTCAAGGGGCTCGAGAGCATCGACGGCATCCGCGTGGTGGGCCCTCCCCCCGGCGCTGAGCGCATCGGACTGGCCGCCTTCGACGTCGCCGGCGTGCACGCCCACGACGTCGGCCAGTTCCTTGACGACCGCGGAATCGCGGTTCGCGTCGGCCATCACTGCGCGCAGCCCCTTCACCGCCGCTTGGGGTTGACGGCCACCACCCGCGCAAGCACTTACCTCTACAACACCACGGACGACGTCGATGCTTTCCTTGACGCCGTTTCCGGGGTCCGGGCCTACTTCCAGGCCTGAACACCGGGTTTCCACCCCCAGATACTTAGTTAGGCATCAGCGCATCATGAGTCTTGACCAGTTGTACCAACAGATCATCCTGGACCACTCCAAGCAACGGCACGGCAGCGGGCTCGCGGAAACCGCAGCTCCGGCCGGCGCCACCACCGGACAGTCGCATCAGCTGAACCCGGTCTGCGGGGACGAGGTCACGTTGCGGCTCGCTGTGTCGGACGGAACCGTTCAACAGATCCGTTGGGATGGCGCGGGTTGCTCCATCTCCATGGCCTCTGCTTCGGTACTCAGCGACATGGGTGAGGGCATGTCGGTGGAGGAACTGCACTCGGTGATCGAGAACTTCCGGGAGGTCCTCCGTTCGCGCGGAAAAGTCCAGGCAGACCCCGAGATCCTGGGCGATGCCGCCGCGTTTGAAGGCGTCGCCCGCTACGCGGCCCGCGTCAAGTGTGCCATGATCTCCTGGGTCGCGGCCGAGGACGCCCTCGACCAGGCCACCACCACCTAGCCTCCGCCGCAGCGGCCCCGCACTCAGGTGCGGGCAAAGACGTCAGGCACGCCGTCGCCGTCGTCGTCCCGTTCTTCGTCCGCCTGGACCTGGCGGTACCGCCGGTTGCGGGCCTTGAGTACGACGGCGGCCAGCAGCGCCGAGATCAGGGAACCTGCCAGGATGGCCACCTTGGCGTGGTCGTTGTGCTCGGAACCTGCACCGAAACTCAGCTCGCCGATCAGGAGCGAGACGGTGAACCCGATGCCGGCCAGCAGAGCGAGCCCGAAGAGGTCGATCCACGCAATGCCCGAGTCCAGGCTGGCGCGCGTGGTCTTGGTGACCAGGAACGTGGTTCCGAAGACGCCCACAGCCTTGCCCACCACCAGGGCCGCCACGATGCCCAGGGCAACCGGGTCCTTAAGCGCCGCACCCATCCCGTCGAGTCCGCCCAGGGCTACGCCAGCGGAGAAGAACGCAAAAACAGGCACCGCGAAACCTGCGGAGAACGGCCTGAGCTTGTGTTCGATGTGCTCGGCCAGGCCTTCGGCGGGTTCCCCCTTCTTTCCGCTGGCAAGGACGGGAACGGCGAAGCCCAGCAGGACTCCGGCCACAGTGGCATGGATACCGGAGGCGTGGACGAATCCCCAGGTGGCAAGGGCCAGGGGGAGCAGGAGGTACCAGTTGCGGATCCGCTTCTGGACGAGGAACGCGAACAGGCCAAGGGGAACCAATGCTGCCACCAGCATGAGCGGCTGCAGCCCTGTTGAGTAGAAGAACGCGATGATGCCGATGGCGATGAGGTCGTCCACCACGGCCAGTGTCAGCAGGAATGTCCGTAGCGCCGCGGGGAGGTGCGTGTTGATCACAGCAAGGACGGCCAACGCGAAGGCAATGTCAGTGGCCGTGGGAATCGCCCAGCCCTGGAGGGTTTCCGGGCTGCTGAGGTTGAAGAGGACATAGATCAGGGCCGGGACCAACACGCCACCGACGGCTGCTGCCACCGGGACCACTGCCCGGGCCGGTTTGCGGAGTTCACCGGCGACGAATTCGCGCTTCAGCTCAAGGCCGGCGAGGAAGAAGAACACGGCCAGCAGCCCGTCCGAGGCCCAGTGGCCCAGGCTGAGTTCAAGGTGCCACGGTTCGTAGCCGATCTTAAAGTCGCGGAGGGCGAAGTAACCGTCCGCTGCGGGGGAGTTCGCCCAGATGAGCGCAACCACCGTGGCTGCCAGGAGCAGGGCGCCACCGACGGTTTCGGTGCGGAGGATGGAAAGGATGCGCCGATACTCGGGGTAACTGGACCGGGCAAAGACTTTGCTGGGCTGCCGGGGGGCTGCGGGGGGTTTCTGGGCCACGAAGGGCTCCTTAACTCGCGGGAATCAGTCGGTCAAAGGGGAGCACAATGACTCCGCCGACCAGACTTCCCGGCACACCAATATCCATCTTACCCAACCAAGGGACAGCACGTGTTCCACTGAGGACTCAATGGAGCATGTGCTGTCCCCCGGTGGGGTGGGGACTACGTTAGGCGACCAGGCCTGCGACGCCAATGGCCGCCGTGGCCAGGCCAAGCACCATGGAGATGGTGACCAGCACGACGTGGACCGTGAGGAACTTGGTTGCCTTGCCGGCAGCGTCCCGGGCGCGGGGATCCTTCATGACGCGCTTCAGGAACTGCGGCCAGACAGCCAAGGACCAGACGCCGGCAACGATCAGGACAACGGCCAGGATCGCCGGAATCTCCACGCTAGTGGCTTTCGAGCCAGGCCTGGGCCTGCTGCGACTGGATGTTCAGGGCCTTGCCCACCATGGGCTCCGCGGCGTCGGCGATCTTTCCGCCCAGGAACGGCACCGACGAGGACACGGTGCCATCGAGTTCGATCCGCGTGCTGGTACCGTCGGCTACCAGTCGCTGGACGGCCGTCACGTCAAGGGGAGCACCGGAGATCTTCAGCGCAATGTTGCTGGAGCGTGAGCCGTCAGCAGCAGGAGCTTCCCACTGTTCCTTCTGGGTGACCGTCAGGGTTTCGCCGACGAACTTGCGGGCAATGTCCGGCAGGCGGGTGGTGGGCAGGGTGCGGACCGTGGTGGTGTTGAACGCACCTGCGGGGTCGCCTTCGATAGTGAACGATTCCAGGGAGCCGCCAACCAGTTCGCTGGTGTGGCGCAGGAAATCCTCGTCGATGAATACGGCCGCTACGCGGTCGACACTGTGCGGCAGGGTGGTGGATGCACTCAGGGCCATGGGTCCTCCGTGGATGGTGTTGGTGAAGCTTCTTAGCTCCCAAACATCCTACGGGGTCTGGGTGGACACCCCTGAACCCTGCTCCTGCCCGGCGTCCTGGAGCGTGGTTGCGGCCGCCGAAATGTTGCGGGCCATGGACGGGAAGATGAACCCGTGGAACGGGTACACACCCAGCCAGTACAACCGGCCCGCCAAACCGCGGGGGAAGAAGATGGCGCGCTGCCTGTAGAGGCTGCCGTCGCCGTCGGGCTCAACACCCAACTCCAGCCACGCGCCGCCGGGAGCCCGCATTTCAGCCCGCAGGCGGAGCAAATGTCCGCGGTCGATGGCTTCGACGCGCCACCAATCCACCACCTCGCCAGTGTTCAGCGTTTTCGGGTGTCGTCGGCCACGCAGCAGCCCGGCCCCACCCTGCAGCTTGTCCAGCCAACCGCGGACGCGCCACGCCAAGGGCAGTGAGTACCAGCCGTTCTTGCCACCGATGCCCTCGATGATGGTCCATACGTGTTCCGGTTTGGCTTCGCTGTGGAAGGTCCGCTCGTCCAGGAACACTTTGTAACCGGCCCAATTGGGGTCGCTCGGCAACGGGTCGGCGTCGATACCTGCGTTGGCCCAGGTGGTCTCCACCTGCCCGTCCCTCTCCTTACCCAGCGCCAAAGCGACGGCACGCCGGTACGGCGTCAGTCCGCCGTCGGGCTGCGGAATGTAATGGTCGACGTCGTGCTCCCGCGACACTGCGTCATGCTGCAGCGACTGCACCAACGGCAGGGACATGGACAACGGAATGGGGGTTACCAGCGCAACCCAAAGCCCGGCAAGCTTGGGTGCTGGAACAGGGAGCGCGATGACCAGGCGGCGGGGGAGCCCGCGTTCCACGGCGTACTCGTTCATCATCTCCTTGTACTTCAGGACCTCGCGCGAACCGATGTCGAAGGAACGGTTCAGTTGCTCCGGGAGGGCGGCGGCCGCTACCAGGTAGTGCAGGACATCCCGGACCGCAATGGCTTCGATGCGGTTGTTGACCCAGCTTGGTGCCGGCATGACGGGCAGGGTGTCGGCGAGGTGCCGGATCATTTCAAAGGAGGCGGACCCCGAACCGATCACCACACCGGCCTGGAACACGATCGCATTGACCGGGGATTCGAGGAACACCTTGCCCACGGTCTCCCGCGAACGCATGTGGGTGGACAGTTCCGTGTTCTCCGGGTGCAGGCCGCCCAAGTACACGATCCTGTCCACACCAGCCTCCGCCGCTGCTCCAGCGACGAGCCGCGCCATGGCTTCTTCCTTGGCTTCGAAACCGCTGCCCGAGGCCATGGAATGCACCAGGTAATAAAGGACCTCCACACCGCTGAAGGCGTCGGCCAGACCTTCGGAGTCGGACAGGCTGCTTTCCACGATCTCGACGTCGTCATGCCACGGCACGTCCGCGATCTTCTGCGGCGTACGGACCAGGACTTTGACCCGGTGGCCCGCTTCGAGGAGCCGGGGAACCAGCCGCCCGCCGATGTAGCCGGTGGCGCCCGTGACCAGCACGGTCCTGGGCTGTTGGGGGTTATTGGAATGCGTCGCTTCGGAAGGTTGCAAGAGAACTCCTGTGGCTGGGGGAGGGGTAGGCTGGAATGACCCGGCATTCTGACGAATTTCCGGGCATTTGTGTTGCCTGCCCTTGGAACCACCCTAGGAGTTTCAGCCATGAGCCTCAACGGTCTGCGCCGCGCACTGGCGGAGGACAAGACTTTCGCGCGCGTCCGAACGGAGGCGCAGAGGGACTTTTCCGACCGCAACAGCGACTACCAGATCAGCGCTCCCACGGGCATGCGGGCCGTCCTGCTTGCCGAAATGGCCGATGCCTTGGCCCAGGCTGCTGCCGATGGCGCGAGCGCTCCGGTGGTCCTCGCCGTCACCGCGACGGGCCGCGAAGCCGAAGACCTCACCGCAGCGCTCGGCTCCTACCTTCCCGTCGACACGGTGGCCACCTTCCCCAGCTGGGAGACCCTCCCACACGAGCGGCTTTCGCCGCGATCGGACACCGTGGGCCGCCGCCTCTCGGTCCTGCGCCGCCTGACCCACCCTGAAACCTCGACGGCGGCCCCGTTGCGTGTAGTGGTTGCCCCGGTCCGCGCCGTGGTCCAGCCCATCGTGGCCGGCCTCGGTGACCTGGTGCCCGTGACGCTGCAGGTGGGGCAGGAACGCTCCTTCACAGAGGTGGTCCGGGCACTTTCCGATGCCGCCTATGCCCGGGTCGATATGGTGACCCACCGCGGCGAGTTCGCCGTCCGCGGCGGCATCATTGACGTTTTCCCGCCCACAGAGGACCACCCCATCCGGGTGGAGTTCTTCGGCGACGAAGTAGACCAAATGCGGTGGTTCGCCGTGGCCGACCAGCGCTCGCTGTCCGCGCCCGGCATCCACCACCCAACGGAACTTCATGCCCCGCCGTGCCGGGAGATCCTCATTACGCCGTCGGTGATGTCCAGGGCCGCCAAGCTCAAGGCGGACATGCCCGCCGCGGCCGACATGCTGGAGAAGATCGCCGGTGGCATCGCGGTAGAGGGTATGGAATCCCTGGCTCCCGTGCTGGTAGATGCCATGGTCCCGTTCGTGGACCAGCTCCCTGCGGGTTCCTTGTCGGTGGTCATCGAACCGGAAAAGGTGCGCACCCGCGCGCACGACCTCGCGGCTACCAACGAAGAGTTCCTGGAGGCTGCCTGGTCAACGGCGTCCGACGGCGGTGCGGCGCCCCTTGACCTGTCCTCCCAGGCCTCCACCGACCTGCACGCTGCCAGTTTCCGGTCCCTGACCGACACCCGTTCCGCGGCGCTTGAACACGGCGTGTCCTGGTGGTCGATTACCTCGCTTGCGTCCGACGAGGACCTGGTCCTGGATATCGACGTACTGAACATGCGTGCCCGCGAACCGCGTGGGTACCAGGGTGACGTGGCCGAAATGCTGGAATTCATCGGCTCACGTGTCCGCGAGCAGTGGCGCGTTGTCGTAGTTACCGACGGCCCGGGCCCCGCCCAGCGCCTCGCCGAGCTGTTCCACGACGCCGAAATTCCCTGCTCGCGCGTGGACTCCCTGGATAAGGAACCCCAGCCGGGCATCATCGAGGTGACCACCGCCGCCGTCGGGCGTGGTTTTGTCCTGGACGGCCTGAAGCTGGGCCTGCTGACCGAGGCCGACCTGTTGGGGCGCGCCACCGCGGGTTCCACCAAGGACATGCGTCGCATGCCCTCCAAGCGACGGAACGCAGTGGACCCGCTGCAGCTTCACGCGGGCGATTTCGTAGTGCACGAGCAGCACGGCATTGGCCGGTTCGTGGAGCTGATCCAGCGCAAGGTGGTTGGGACATCGTCCTCCGACGCCGGGCTTCGCGAGTACCTGGTGCTCGAGTACGCACCTTCCAAGCGCGGCGCCCCGGGAGACCGGCTCTTCGTGCCCACCGACCAGCTGGACCAGGTGACCCGTTACGTCGGCGGCGATGCGCCGGCACTGAGCAAGATGGGCGGGGCTGACTGGGCGAGTACCAAATCCAAGGCCCGCAAGGCCGTCAAGGAAATCGCCGGTGAGCTGATCCGGTTGTACTCTGCCCGCATGGCATCACGCGGGCATGCCTTTGCCCCGGACACCCCATGGCAACGTGAACTCGAAGAAGCTTTCCCGTACGTCGAAACTCCGGACCAGCTGACCACCATCAACGAGGTCAAGGCCGACATGGAGCGGGAGATCCCCATGGACCGGCTGGTGTCCGGCGACGTGGGCTACGGCAAAACCGAGATCGCCGTCCGTGCCGCATTCAAAGCAGTGCAGGACGGAAAGCAGGTGGCGGTCCTGGTGCCCACCACGCTCCTGGCCCAGCAGCACTACGAAACCTTTACTGAACGCTTCTCCGGGTTCCCTTTGCGCGTGAAGCCGCTGTCCCGCTTCCAGAGCACCAAGGAAGCCAAGGAAACAGCAGAGGGGGTAAAGAGCGGTGCCGTGGATGTGGTGATCGGCACCCACCGCCTGCTGTCCAAGGACTTCGAGTTCAAGGACCTGGGCCTGGTGATCGTGGACGAGGAACAGCGTTTCGGCGTGGAACACAAGGAAGCGCTTAAGAAAATGCGCACCAACGTGGATGTCCTGGCCATGAGTGCCACCCCCATTCCACGAACACTGGAAATGTCGTTGACTGGCATCCGTGAAACCTCCACCCTTGCCACCCCGCCCGAAGAGCGGCACCCGGTGCTGACGTACGTTGGCCCGTACACCAACAAGCAGACCTCCGCCGCCATCCGCCGTGAACTCATGCGCGAAGGACAGGTGTTCTTCGTCCACAACCGGGTGTCCTCGATCGAGCGGATCGCTGCCCAGATCCGCGAGCTGGTACCGGAAGCCCGCGTGGAAGTGGCACACGGCCAAATGTCCGAAAGCCGCCTTGAGAAGATCATCGTGGACTTCTGGGAGAAACGGTTCGACGTACTGGTCTGCACCACCATCATCGAGACCGGCCTGGACATCTCCAACGCGAACACCCTGATTGTTGATGGTGCGGACAAGTACGGCCTCTCGCAGCTCCACCAGCTGCGTGGCCGTGTTGGCCGTGGCCGCGAACGTGCCTACGCCTACTTCCTCTACCCTTCGGAGAAGCCGCTGGGCGAGGTTGCCCTGGAGCGCCTCAAGGCCGTGGCGGCGCACAACGAGCTCGGTGCGGGCATGCAGTTGGCCATGAAGGACCTCGAAATCCGTGGGGCGGGCAACCTGCTCGGCGGCGAGCAATCAGGCCACATCCAAGGCGTGGGCTTCGACCTGTACATCCGCCTGGTGGGCGAAGCCGTGGCTGAGTACCGCGGCGAGGCCGAAGAGAAGGCCGCCGAGATGAAAATCGAGCTGCCCGTCAACGCCCACCTGCCGCACGACTACGTGCCCGGCGAAAGGCTGCGCCTGGAGGCCTACCGCAAGCTGGCTTCGGCCATCACTTACGAAGCCATCGATGAGGTCCTGGCTGAGCTCGTTGACCGCTACGGCGAGCCTCCGTTGCCTGTCCAGAACCTCATTGCCGTGGCCCGCTTCCGCGTGGGCGCCCGCGAAGCCGGGCTGTCCGACGTCGCTCTCCAGGGAAACTTCATCCGCTTCTCGCCGGCGCAACTGCCTGAGTCCAAGACGATGCGCCTGAACCGGATGTACCCGGGTTCGCAGGTCAAGCCTGCACTGGACGCCGTGCTCATTCCGAAGCCGAAGACGGCCAGGATCGGCGGGCGGGACCTCCAGGACGCCGACATCCTGCAATGGGCCAATTCAGTCATCGAAGCGATCTTCACCGACGTGCCCGTCAAGGCAGGCTAACCGGATGATGGGAGGACACCACGCCGCGTCGGGAGCCGCGGCGTGGATAGCTATTGCCTCGACCGGCCCTTACGCCCTGGGCTGGTACCCGCTCGATTCCACAGGAATCCTCATTGGAGCCATGGCGACGGCGGGAACTGCGCTTGTGTGCGACTGGGACCACCGGCACAGCACCATCGCGAATTCGCTGCCGCCGCTGTCCAATGTGATCGCGGTGGGGATCGAAAAGGCCAGCGGCGGGCACCGGCAGGGGACCCATTCGCTGCTTGGTGCTTCGGCGTTCGTGGTCCTCGCGGCGATGGCGGCCCAGTTCCAAATGGTGACACCCGTAGGAAAACTCTCGATCGGCGCCGGGTTGCTGTGCATGTTCATGATCAACCTCGCGGCGAAGGCCTTGAACCTGTTTCCCAAATCCGGCTGGATAACCAACTGGCTCTTCGCTGTGGTGATGGCGGGCTTGGTGACCTGGTTTGCGCCGGACCAGTGGGGATGGTTGCCGCTCTCCATGCTCACCGGCGTCGTGATCCACATTGTGGGCGACATGATCACTGTGGGAGGCGTACCGCTCTTGTGGCCGATAGTGATCAAGCCTCCCAAATTCCTGCGGAAATCCCTGGTCAGCGGAATTTGGCGGGCCAACGGCGCGTTTTCGATTCCCCTGCTGGGCCGGGCCGGTTCGCGGAGGGAATGGCTTGTGCTGATTCCGGTGAGCGGCTATGCCATGGTGGGGATGGGCGTGGCGGCCTGGACCCTGGCGCAAGAGCACTGGCCGGGCATGCTTGCGGCGTTTGGAGGCGTCCTGCCGATGCCTTGAGGCGACAAGGTTCTGCGAGGCGATGCGAGGCCAGGGCCGCCAAAGCATCAGGGCCGCCAGGGCCGCCAGACCCGCCAAGAGCCGCCAAACAAGAATGGCCCGGGCAGATGCCCGGGCCATTCTTGGGAAGTAAGGGGTTTAGCTTTCGCCAGCGGAATCCGAGCGGCCCAGAATGGTCTGCGGGATCCAGAAGGCGAGGGCGAACAGGCCCAGGCAGACGGCCATCGGCCACGGGTTTTCGAGGCTGAGGAAGGACAGAGAGTAGATAGCGCCCAGGAAGAGCACAATCATCACCAGGAACAGGACAATGCTCTGGCCCAGGTTGTTCTCACGCTCGATGGGGGCGCTGGTTGCGTTCTTGGACATTCGTTCCTCCTCGGCCCCGCAGGGCTCAAAATCTCTGGCGGTCGGGAAGCCTCAGTAGGCTGATGAACCTTGTTCACCCTTGACGATTGCAATTCCGGAACTCGCTCCGATACGTGTTGCACCAGCTGCAATCATAGCCTGTGCATCGGCCAGCGACCGCACCCCACCCGAGGCTTTGACGCCCAGTTCCGGTCCGACTGTCTTGCGCATCAGGGCGATGTCTTCGGCCGTGGCGCCGCCACCGTTGAACCCGGTGGAGGTCTTGACGAAGTCTGCGCCTGCTTCAACGGCGGCTTCGCAGGCGATGACCTTCTGCTCGTCGTCCAGCATGGAGGTCTCGATGATGACCTTGAGGATTGCTTCACCGGCGTGCACCGTTTCCGCGACAGTCCGGATATCGTCCACCAGGGCGCCCTTGTCTGCGGCGCGCGCAGCAGCCATGTTGATCACCATGTCGATTTCGTCGGCCCCATCAAGAACGGCGCCGCGGGCCTCGAATGCCTTGACGTCGCTCGGCGTGGCACCCATCGGGAAGCCGACGACGGAGCATGTCAGGACTCCTGAGCCCTTGAGGGCCTTGGCGACGGTCTTGACCCAGATGGGGTTCACGCACACCGACTTGAACTTGTATTCGACGGCTTCGGAGCACACTTTGAGGATGTCCGCCTCGCTCGCCTCGGGCTTCAACAGGGTGTGGTCGATGTAGGAGGCGATGTGTGCCGGGGTGGCGGCTTCGTTGCTCATGGGATCCTTCCGTGCAGGGCGTGGCCGGCCCGGTGGCCGCAGGGTTGTCACTGCCCGTCAAAGGACCATCTTGCCATACGGGCCGGGTGGCCAGTCCGCCGCTTGTGGAAGGCCAACCCGGGCGATGGCTAGGCCGCCAACGGGGCCAACTGGTCGCTGCCCACCACTCCGAGCAACATGCCGGATGCGCACAGCATCGCGGAGGATTCGGCGGAAAGGAGAAGCCCCAAGCGGAGGCCGTCGCAGGACGCTGCATCGCCAATTGCCCAGATGCCCGGGACGGAGGTGGCGAGGTCGCGGCCCACCGCGATGCCGCCGTCGGACGCAATCAGGAGTCCGGCGCTCTCGGCGAGGTCGTTGCGGGCCGTGCGCTCCTCGGCCAGGACCACGAGGTCTCCGTTCATGCTGCTGCCGTCCTCGAACACGATGCCGGTTGCGGGCAACGGGGAACCGGCGATGGAACGCACGACGGCGGCCGGGCGGAGGGTGGTGCGGACGGGACGGACTCCGCGGGCCCGGAGCACAGCCTCTGCCTGCCCGGCAGCAGGACCGTTGCCCACGAGGATTCCAAGCGGGCGGCGCCCAACGATCCGGGTGACATCGTGGACGGCTTCGCCGATGTTGGCGGCGTCATCGATGGTGGAGTAGCTGAGGCTGGCTTCGGCACCGGCGACGGGTGGGAGGGCCGGGGCAGATCCGGTCGCGATGACCAGCTGGTCGTAGGAGAAGTCCATGCCGTCCACGGTGGTCACAACTTTCGCGTCCGGGTCGATGAAGCTGGCGGCCTGGCCGAACCGGACGGAGACCTGCGGCAGTTCTGCCAGTTCGAGGAGCGCGTCCGGGCAGTCGTCGCGGTTGCTCAGAACGGTGATGGTGCCGCCGAAGGGACGCTGCCGGGTATCGGCCGTGCCGGCCAGCCGCCGCACCAAAGCCTGTGCTGCTGGACCTGCGCCTGCGATGACGATGTGGAGGGATGCTGCGGACGGGGTGGCGGACATGTTTGGCCCTTTCGCTGATGACCTGCTTGGTGCTGTTGATCATCAGCGTAGGCGTCCGGTTTTTCGCGGGTGTTTCCCCGCTGTTGCCATCTTTGGCTGATCCGTAGCGTGTTGTTTACCAGCCGGTAATAACGTGCGTCACATCAGGTTCCAGGGTCCGGGTCAGTACCGTCGCAACAGTTCGCGGAAGCCGTTCCCGGCGAAGCCCGCCACGGCATCGGCCCGGTCAACGAATCTATGGGCTCCGACTGGTTCAACCGATGCCAGGAGCCCCGCAGCATCGGGCAGGCTCATGGTCAGATCGGCAGCCAACCCGCCCACTTCAAGCCGGGCCCGCCGGGAGTCGGCCCAGGCGTCCAGTCCGGGGTCGTCCCGCAGGGTCCGCGTCACCGACAAGTCCTGCCACCCGCCGTCGAGCCTGATCCGTGCCCGGTAGCCGACGTCGTCGCCGTGGGTCTCCACCTGCCCGTCCGCCAGGAACACGCGACCGAACCGTGCGTGTTCAAGGTAGCCGGTGAGCTGGGGCGGCTCATGTCCCCGGACCGAAGGCAGCACCACGGCAGCCCGGAACGTCAGCGGCGAGCCGTCCAGTTCGCCGCGAAGGGTGTCGTTGAAGCGCACCCCCGGGGCAGGCTCAGTCATGGCGGTGCAGGTGGAGTCCTTGGACAGCCCTGCGGCTTCCATGGTGGCAAGGTAGTTCCGGGCATCGCGGTAGCCCATGCCCACCAGGGTGTCCGCGTCAATCCTGCCCAGGTAGAACTCGGGGTCAAGGGGGAGCGGATGTTCGGGCCGGACCACGTGCAGCACGAATTCGCGTCCGGCAGCTTTGGCAGCCTCGAAGTCCGCCAGCAACGCGCCCATGGCACTCATTTCGATCATGTGCACGTACTGCTCCAACGGCCCATCACCCCAATAGGGCGAGTTACCGATGCACCAGATCAGCCACACCTCATCGGCGCCGCGCCTCAGGGCTTCGGCCACGTTGGCGTCCCTGACCCAGACCGCATCGGTCCAGACCTGCCCGTCCCGGCGCAGGGGAGCCAGGAAAATGGGCAACGACATCCCAGCAGCCATCAGTTCGGCATCGATGGCTGTTGCGTCGATGGCGTGGCACTGTTTTCCGGTGAACTCCACCACGTTGAAGGAACCCTCGACGGCGTCCGGTTCCGCTGCGCGTGCCCGGATGGTGGCGTCGTTGATCCCCAGCGCCAGGAAGACTTTGTTGAGGATGCCGTCGGCGTCCCCGATGGCGGGAAGGGACCACGGCCCTTTCAGGTAGTCACCCAGCGGTAGCGCTGAGCCGAAGTCCTTGACGTCCACGCCGGACCACCGGGTGCACAGTTCCTCGGGCGGGACCCCGGAGAGCAACATCCCGGCAGTGAGGATCCCGCCGGAGGTGCCATCGATATGCTGGAATTCCAGGCCTTCTTCCGCGAGGGCTTTCATCACTCCGGCTTGCCAGGCCACACGCATCCCTCCTCCGGCGAGGACCAGTGAGCGTTTCATCGGGCGGGCCCGGCACCCAGCGGCGGCGCCGGGATACGGCGCCAGTAGATGAACAGCAGTACCGCCGTCGTGAGGTCGAAGAAGGCGACCAGCAGCGCGAGCGGTGAGAAGACGCCATTCAGCACGCCAATCCCGACCGCCCCGAAAGCTCCGGCCTTCTGCACCCCGGACCAGAGCACCACTTCGGGTGCAGGGACCGGGTTGAGCAGGGTGTGGAGGAGAAGCCCACCGACTACCACCATGAACATCCCCACTGTGCCGAAGAGTTGCCGGGTTCCGGGCGTGGAGTCGGCGCCGATGATCTGGAGGACCGGGCCGCCGAACGGGACCTGGATGGCGCCCGTCAGGATGGTGATGATGGCGATCGCGGCCAGGACAGCCCTCAGCGGATCGGCTGCGGCCCACGCCACCGTCCCGGGAGGGTGGTTTTTCCGGGAAGCGTGCTGGTTCGCGGTCATGCGAAGGATTCCAGCAGGCGACCCCGGTCCACCAGCAACCACACCATGGCGGCCCAGGTCAGGGTGGAGACGTAGAAGCGGATGTCGTTGAGCATCATCCAGCGTTTAAGCAGGGCGCGGAGTTCGGCGTCGTCAGCGAAGTCCCCGCCACGGATCCGGATGTTGATGGGAATGATGATCCCTTGCCCTACCCAGGTCAGGACGATGATTCCCAGCAGGCAGATGATCGCTGGAATGACCCGGACGGTGCCCCACTCGGACCACACCAGGATGCCGCCGGAGATGAACATGATGGGCACCACCACGGTGAAGAACCTGGTGGCGGCCCGCGTGGGGATGCCGAAGTGCATGTCCACGTTGTCGCGCGCCAGTCCGTGCCAGGTGGGGTAGAGGAAGAATTTCAGGACCCACATGGTGCCCACGTACATGGTGGCGCCGAAGAGGAAATAGAGGGCGTTGAGGAGGAGTAACCAGTTCATGGGGTGTTTCCTGCGGGAGCGCCGGATATCCGGCTCCGGTCCGGCGGGGCAAGCCACTTCTGGCTTTGGCCAAGGTCCGCCACGCTGTCCATCATGTCTCCGCCTTTGAGCGCTGAGGCTCCGGCTTCGGTGGGAGCGGTAAGGAACCACGCTTCGAAGTGGTCATCCAGGACTCCGTGGGCCTCGGGCAGCCAGGCGGTGAACACGGGTTTGCTCCCTACCTGCAGGTTCTTGAGGGGTTCGACGCCGGGCGCGTCACCGAGGATGAGCCGGGCCTTGGCCTGCGCTCCGAGTGCGATGTCGCCCGAGGCTTCGAAGTAGATGTCCGATTTCCAGAGCATGTTCCGGAAGACGCAGTAGTTGGAAGCGGCCAGTTTGAGGGGTAGTGCCAGCGGTTCGGGGCGTTCGATCTCGATGTAGCAGCCGAGTTGGCCGTCCTGGTCATACTGCGCCGACACCGTGGAGTCGGTGACCACGAAGTCCAGGTTCGCTTGGTGCTTCGGCATGCCCCAGATTCCCTTCCCGCCCTTGACGGACACTTCGGAGCTCACGGGCAGGTCCACCACGAACTGGCCCAGTTTGAAGGTCTTCTGGAACAGCAGGGGAAGGATGGGCGGTGCGGGCCGGCTCCCGTGGGTGATGGCGATGGCCAGCGAGTATTCGATGTACTTCCCGATGTCCGTGGATTTGTAGTTGACCACAGTGACTACGAGCAGTCCTTTGCCGCCCAGGCTGAACGGCCGCATTTCGGAACCCGGGAGTGCGGCCGCTGCGGCCCGCTTGTCGATGGGAAAGGCGGCCATGAGGACGGGGGAATCATCCGAATTGACCGGCATCACGTATTTGATGCCATCGGCGTAGGCATGCTGTCCACGGAGCCGCTCCTGCCTGCGGGGGACCGGTGATGGCATGAGCTTGAGCAACGGCGTGACCAGCTCGGTAAGGGATTTCATGACCTTGGCTCCTGGGCTGTACTGGTTTCCTG
Source organism: Arthrobacter sp. B0316-5-4 (assembly GCF_059090325.1). Lineage (NCBI taxonomy): Bacteria > Bacillati > Actinomycetota > Actinomycetes > Micrococcales > Micrococcaceae > Arthrobacter > Arthrobacter sp. B0316-5-4. The sequence continues at coordinate 301,847 of NZ_JBNHFN010000004.1, read as the reverse complement.
TGTTCCGTTCAGCTCCTGGAGGATGACCGGAAATGTGTCCTGCCAGGCGTGGTCGCCAAAGAAGACGTCCAAATGGCCGTAGCCGGGGATGAGGTGGAGGGTGTCCTTGCCTGGACGGTGCTGTTGGAAGAACGCATAGGTGCGTTGCTGGCTTTCGGGGAGGAAGCACAGGTTGTCCAGGCCTGCGATGAAAGCGAATCTCGCGTCGGTTTGGGGGGCTTCGGCTACCAGGTTGGGTGGAAGTTCCGGATGGTTGCCGGCGGCCACCAGGTGCCCGGCTTTGATGCTGCGGCCCATTTCCTCGAAGAACGTCACGGGGACCTCGGCGAACTCGCCGCTCAGCCATTGGTGGGTGGGGTCGTCGAGGTTTTCATGGGCCCACAGGGCAGGGCGGCCGCTGCCGTACGTGAAGCTGACCATTTTGCAGACGGTGTTGTCGCATTCGTGGTGGGTGGCTTTCACCAGGCCGCGGATGGCCCGGGTGAAGTAGCCCTGTGACTTGTAGCCCCACGCGGGTGAAAGGTACGGAGTGAAGACCTTGACTACCGGCGTCAGGTAGTCGATCTTCAGCCGCGAAAATGCGGGGACCACCGGGTGCAGGGAAACAGCGTTGGAGACGATGGTGTCCACTTGGGGCAGCAGGCCCGCCACTGCGGACATGGTGAAGGAGGTGGACCCCTGGCAGTGGATCACGGCCTTCATCGTCTCCGCACCGGTAGCGGCCAGGACATGCTCGACGGCCGCGGGATGGTCGTACACGGCGGCGTCGGCAAGCGTCCAGGACAGGGGATCAAGGTCGATCGACGCCCGCCAATTCAGCATCCACACATCCCACCCGTCCTCAAGGAGGGCATCGACAATGGTGGTCCTGACCGGCGGCCGGAACAGCTCCGCACGGACGCCGGAGCCGTGGACCAGGATCACCGGTCCTTTCGTGGCCTCCGCCGGGGACGTGACGTGGACCAGGCTGAGCGGTGTGTTGTCCCGGGCACGGATCGGGATGACCTCGGTCCTGTGCTCGGCACGGGTGATGATCATGGGGTGCTTCCCTTCCGTGCGATGGTGATGGGTTGTTCAAGCAGCCGAACGGTGGGCAGGCCGTTGGCCGGAACCAGCCGCGCGCCGTCGTCGTTGGTTGCCAGCTGCCAGTCCCGGCTGACCGTGTCCACCATGAGGGGGTAGATGGTGAGGTCGCCGTCGGGGGTCAGATGCATGCGGAGGAACCCTTTGTGGTCCTCAATGGACTGCCCGGACATCTTCCACGACGACACTTCCCCGGTGGGAGTCGCCAGGATAAACAGGGCGAAAGCTTCGCTGCCAACAGCCCACCCACCCAGGTACGCCAGTGTGACCGCGAGGAGCAGGACGACGACGTCCGGCCACTCCGGCCAAGGAATCAGGATCACGACGGCGGCACTGACCGCGAGCGCGGACAGCTGGTAGAGCGCGCCCCGGACAAAGACGACAAGTCCGGATGTTGCAAGGCCCAGCGCGCGGGCGGTGAGGGCTACGGCGGCCAGCAGGAGCGGCATGGCCAGCACCACCCAGACCACCAGCAGGGCAGTGTTCCCCTCCCTGAGGCTGCGCAAACTGTCAACGAATGATTCGCCGCGGAATGCGCTGAAGACCGTCCACAGGGTCAGGGTCGCCGCGATGTGCACCAGGCCCAGGGAAGGCCCGAACCCGGGGTTGCGGACCGGGAGCCAGAACGGGGAGAGGGGGTTCGCGAGCCGGCGACCCAATTGCCGGGAATCGGCGGGGCCGGGATAGACCGCGGGCATCCGGGTGAATCGTCGGGGCGCGGTGGTGGTGTCGCGTACGGCGGCGGACTCTCCGGGCGCGGTGGACGGTGCTGGGAGGATCACGTCGTCGGGGAGCCAGTGGGCGTCGGAAAGGTAGGCCCCACCCAGGCCACACGTGACCATCTGGGTCATGGTGGGATCCGCGGGGAGGTTCCGGGGTTCGCCGGGTCCTCGCTGTTCGTACCGTGCGTAGTGGTGCAGGTCGCCGCTGAGCCACAGCCGGACATTGGCTCCGGTGGGTTGAAACGTCTGCGTTTCCGGGTCGAAACGGCGGCGAAGGTAGTCCTGTTCGAAGAAGTTGACCTGCCGGAATGCGTTGAGCCCGGGTTCGGCGGCTTTGACCCAGAAGGGCGAAGCGACGCACAGGATGATCGCATCACCGCGTTGCAGTTGGAGTGTGACGTTCCGGTAGAAGTAGTCCAGTTGGGGCTCGTCGATGTACTGCCCCAGTTGGCTGTCCAATCCCAGGAGCCACCAGCCCGGCGTGCCTTTGCCGTCGGGGCCGGGTGGTTCGCCCGAGAGCCGGACCGCGAAGTAGCTTCGCGTCTGGATGGTCCGCCACCTGCCGATGCTCCTTTGCCGGGTGAACGTCCGGATAAAGGAGGTGAGCCCGTCGTACCAGTCGTGGTTCCCGGGCAGGGCGAGCATGATCGGGGTCTCGTTGTGAGGCCCGCTCTGCAGGCTATCTTGGCCGCTGACCGTGCTCTGCGGGCCTCGCAACGCAACGTTTCGCTTCGGAAAGGCCATCCGATACGGCCCGGCCATCCGGTTCTCGTACGCTGCCGGGGACGCCACCGGATACACCTCGTCCCCACCCAGGACCAGCACCCTGCCGCGGGGGAGTTCATGGCCGTCCACGCTCAGGGAGTCCTGGGCCAGCAGGGACGCCACCGTGTAGCTGGAATCGAAGCCATCACCGAGATCCGCCGTGTAGTCGAGCCACATGTCCGTCGCTGCTGGGACGGTTTCCGGTAGCTCGCCCGGTGGCTCGCCCGGTAATGGAAGCCCCCTGCTGCTGACGGATGGTTGGGCTGGTTGGCCCGGCACGGGGAGTTTGTCCAGGCGCAGGGGATCGGCGGGGAAACCTCCCTCCAGCTCACGCTTGTCCCCGAAGTCGGCAAAGACAGTGGCCGCCATGACCTTCAGCGCAGTCCTCGCCAAAGACATGGGTGAGAGCCAACGAACCGCCTCCTGGGGCGTGAAACCCAGGACTGCGTGGTGTTGCGCGAGCTCCCGGCTTTTCATCGCTTCGGCTTGAGGGGGAACGGGACGCGCCTGAGTGCCCGCCCGTAGACCTGCCATAGCTCGCCGCCGAACAACGTTCCGAAAGCCAGCAACCCAGCCGTCGGAGACGGGCCCTCGGCACGGAACGTGGTGAGCTGCCTTGCGAAGTCCAGGGGTCGGATGTAGAGGATCCCCGCGCCTGCCACGCCTTCGGGATCGGGTTCCGCGGCCCCCGGAGGCACGTGTCCGCGCAGGATGGTCGCGTAGAGGGTGGTGGTGTCCGGCCAGACGTCGAGCCCTGTTTCGTGATGGATCAGCTTGTGACCGGTGAAGGTGAATGGCGTGCCGCCAGGGTCACGGAGCCACAGCCTGTACAGCATGCGCCTGGCCGGCACGCCGTCGTCGGAATTGTCCTTCACGAACAGATTGAACCAGCCACGTTCCACAGGCATCCGGCCGCCAAAGTAGTCGGCCAGCACGTAGCCCTCGGCCCTGGCAGGATGGGCGGGATCTGCGACGAACGCGTCGATGTCCTCCGCGATGATGGTCAATTCGAACATGATCTTCCGGCTGCGATCCCGGCCCAGGCTCCGGCCCCGTTCCGGATCCGTCACGCCCGGACTGAACCAACCGTGCATCTGTTCGGTGAAACGCACGGAGGTCGCCTCGCTGCTGGATGTGGCATTTTCCGGGGAACCCAGGCTGCGGCTCGCCGTTTCCGGGTAGGCGCTCGCGGGCTGCTCTTGCGGCGCGGCCTTGCCTTTGGTTGCGTCCGGCGCCAGGGCGCGCGGCGCCACCGAACCGACGTCGACGACGGCGCTAGTCGCCTCCCGCTGTGCACCAGCCGCCTCCCGCTGTGCGCGTGCGGCGGCGCCGGGGTTGATGCCGCCACGGCTCACCCTGTCCGCTTGCTCGATGATGTGCGCACACGTACGTTCCGCGAAGGCGGCGATGGTCAGCGACGGATTGGCGCCCACGGGACCAGGCATCGCGGATCCGTCCACCACGAACAAACCGGGGTAGCCGAAGACCTCCCCGTACGGGTCGCAGACCGCTTCGCCCGGATGCCGTCCGGCCGGAGCACCACCGATCGGGTGGACGGTGATGACGCGTTTGGCCCACCAGAGCGGGTTGTCAACGAAGTCGCCATCGAGGTCCTTGGCGATCGCTTCCATGGTCCTGCGGACCCGGCCGAAGTATTCCTGCGAGGTTGCCATGGTCCACGCGATGGCGAGGCGTCCGTCGCGAAGTGTCATGACGCCGTCGGGAATGTCGCGGCCCATGCCGAGCAGCGGCACCGAACTGGAGGACAAGTGTCCGTCGCCCAGAGCTGCGGAGAGGTCGGCTGAGACGTTGGAGCGGCCGGCGTCGAACAGCCTGTCCCTGAAGAGCTGCCCAGCAACTTTTGCGGTGCGTTTGATGGTGGTTCGTAACTGCGCAGTTTCGATGAGCCAGTTCATGAAGGCCGGATACCCGGCGTCCTCCACGTAGTAGCCGCGGCCGTCGCCGTCGTCGTCGTTCGAATCCGGAACCCTGATCGCCGTGGTGATCACGGGACCTTTGCTGCCGGTCAACGTGCGGACTCCCGGCCGCCCGCCGTTGGTGGCCGGGGTCTTCGCGGCCATGATGAACGTCAGGAGGTCGCCGTTGCCGCTGAACCGTGTCCCCATGGCGTCGCTGAGGGCGGGAAGGGAGCCACGGTTCCGGAGCAGGAGGAAGTTGGTGCCAAACGTTCCTGCACCGAGGAGGAGCCGGCGGCAGTGGATGATGCGCTCCGTGAGCAGTTCGCCCTGGCGATCGGGCTGGTGGACCACGTAACGGACCTCATAGCCGCCCTGATCCAGGGGCCGGATGCCGCGGACGTCATGGAAAGTGCGGACATCGGCTCCTTGGAAGGCGGCGGCGGAGACGTAATTGTGGTCCAGGGTATTCTTGGCGCCGGCGTTGCAGCCGATGTCGCATTCGCCGCTGAGTGTGCATGTGGTCCTGACCGTGTTTGGGCCATGGATGCTGCCGTACTCGGGCAGCGGAAGCGCCCGGTTGGTGCCTGGTTCCTGCCCAGGTCCTGCCGCGAACGTCACGGCAATGGGTGGCCGGGTGATGGAGAGGCCCAGGTTGGCGGCAGACTTTTCCATGGCCATTGTCTTGGCCGTGTCCCGGTAAGGGTAGGGGACCGGCTGGAGCATGGCTTCGGCGGCGTCATAGTAGGGATCCAGGTCTGCCCGCGTGAAGGGCCAGTTCTCGTAGCCGCCGCCGGGGATGGGTGATTCGTTGACAAACCACTTCTCGTCCTTGCGCAGGAGTACATTGGCGTAGATCAGCGAACCGCCGCCGAGCCCGCTGGACACCAGCCCCTCCGTGCCGCGGAACGTCCAGGCATCGAAGAGGCCGTATAAGCCGCGGTCCGGATCCCAGAAGTTCCGGCCCATCTCCGACGGCGAGCGCGCGAAGCTGCCGGGCGGATAAGGCTTGCCGCGCTCCATGAGCACCACGGATTGGCCCGCCTCGGCCAGCCGGAGGGCGGCTACGGAACCGCCGAACCCGGAACCGACCACCACGGCATCAACTTTCTCAATACCGTTCGACGTGTGGCGTACCGGAGCAGTAGCGGGCTCAGAACCCGTATCTCCGCCGTTTCCGGTTCCCAGACGACCCATGGCCGTTCCTCTCGAAGGAGAGCTTTCGCTGCGTCGCGGGATGGGGTCGCAGGGTGTGGCCGGGCGATGCCTCCGCGGACTATGGGCCTTATGTTCCCACCGGGCAAGGGTTCTGTAAATGAGGTGGAGTAACTGGTTGGTGCCCGCCGGGTGTCAACGTAGCCGCGTGTAGACCATGTCGAAGTCGTGCTCCAGTGGTCCGCCGGGGTACGTGCCGCGTTCCAGACGTGCGTTGATGGTGTTGCCATCATCGCTGAACCGTCCCACGAATCGCTGGGGCCAGTCCGGACCGTCCCTGAAAAGCGTCAACACATTGCCTTCGAGGATCATGTCGTAGATTCGTGCGACACCGCGGGAATCGAAGTAGTGCTGCTGGAACGCCCCGTCGGAGCCTGTGGCGCCGATGATGCTGACCGAGTTGGGGTAGTCCGGCTGTTGCACCGTGGAGTGTTGGATGAGGAAGCCGCCGTTTTCGAGCCACTCGAACGTCGTCCGGCCCTTCACCTCCCGCCCTGGGACGGTGGTTTCCCACTCGCCCACCAGGATGCCAAGTTGCTCCAGGTTTGCTGCACTTGCCATGGGATCCTCCTGAAGGTTTAGCCTCAGTGTCCGCCTTGCTGTGGCGGTTTGGCGAGGGGTTGGCACCACCTCAGGGTTTGGGATGCAATGATGGGCGCATGAGCCGAGTCACATGCGACCTCACCGTGTCCCTCGACGGCTTCGTTGCCGGTCCCCACCAGAGCCTTCAGATGCCGTTGGGGGAGCGGGGCGAGACCCTGCACCGATGGCAGTTCGAGGAGCGCGAAGCCAACGCCGCGCAGGCGGAGGGAATCCTCGCTGCGGGGGCTTTCATCATGGGCCGGAACATGTTCGCAGGCCCGGGCCCTGGCCCGTGGGACGCGGACTGGCGCGGTTGGTGGGACGAGGAACCGCCCTATCACGCGCCGGTGTATGTGCTGACCCACCATGTTCGCGAGCCCCTGGAAATGCAGGGTGGTACCACGTTCCACTTCATCAACGATGGAATCGAAGCTGCTCTGTCCTCGGCGCGGAACGCTGCGGGGACGAAGGACGTGGCCATCGCCGGGGGCGCGTCGACTGCGCGCCAATTCCTGTCGGCCGGGCTGATCGACGAACTGCGCCTCCACATAGCTCCCGTGATCCTGGGTGGCGGGGAGCGGCTGCTCGACGGCGTGGGGAACCTTGAACTCGAACCGACCTCCGTCAGCGGCACCGGACTGGTCACCCATGTCACCTACAGTGTGGGCGGCGTCAAGGAATAGCGCAGCGATGATCCGCTGAAGTCCACGGCTGCGGGATAACAATGTCCCCCATCGGTTGTACACTCGAGTATCGAACATATATTCGAATAAAGGTGTGTTGTGGGCGTTATCGTCGGCCCCCGCGTGATAGATGCGGGCTTTTCCTTGTTGTCGGTGCTCTTGGCTCCCGTGGCTGTCGCGGCGGGCTATCCTTCTCCGGCGCAGGACTATTTTGACGGCCGGATTGACCTCAATGAGCACCTGATCAAGGACGTGACCAGTACGTTCGTGGTGAGGGTCTCCGGGCAGTCCATGGAGGGTGCCGGGATCAGTGACGGTGATGAGTTGATCGTTAACCGGGCGCTTGAACCCAAGGATGGCTCCGTCGTCGTGGCTGTTTTGGACGGTGAGTTGACCATCAAGAGGCTCCGCATCACTTCAACGGGCGTGGTGCTCCAGGCTGACAACCCCGCCTTTCCCGATATCAGGGTAGCTGCGCTGTCTGAACTGACCATCTGGGGTGTTGCCACCACGTGCCTGCACCACGTTTAGTCGCTGCCCGGCGGCGCGGTGGAGTTACGGACTACCAGCCGGGGCGTGAGGCGGATGTCGGCGATGGGCGCCTCGGGGTGGGCCAGGCGTTCGAGGGCCACGGATCCGGCAAGCCGGCCCAACTCGAACGCCTGCAGGTCCACTGAGGTGAGGTCGATTCCGTGCAGCCGGGAGGTCTTCGAATTGTCGTATCCCACCAGCGACAGGTCCTTGGGGATGGACAGGTTCATTGCGTAGGCAGCTTCGCGGGCGCCAAGGGCGAGTTGGTCGTTGTGGGTGAAGATCGCGGTTGGCCGGTCTGGCAGGCCAAGCAGTTTGGTGGCCGCCCGCTGCCCGGCCTCCTGGGTGAAGTCGTCGGCCGACAACGTCAGTGGCGTGAGTCCGGCGTCGAGCATGGTTTTCTCGTAGTGCTGCCGACGCGCGGTGTGTCCGTCGTAAATTGGGCCCGCCAAATGGGCGATCCGCCTGTGTCCGAGGCCAAGGAGGTGTGCTGTCGCGGCCTGTGCTCCGGCGATGTCATCGGAGTACACGCTGTCCACCCCTTCGACCGGGCGGGTGACGCTGACCAACGGCACGACTTGGGCCAGTTCCTGGACCTGGTCGTCGGGGTCCAGCAGTGTCGCCGCGATGATAATCCCGGCCCTCGCTTCGATCAGGGAGTCCAGGGCGCCCCGATCCACGCCGTCGACCGAGCGGGAAACACTCAGGATGAGCCGGTTGCCGTCATGGGGGAGCGCTGTGCGGACGCCGCTGAGGATGTCCGCATAGACCTCGTTGCGGATGTCCATCAGATAGAGCCCGACGGCGGAACGGTGCTTGCGTGCCAGGTCGGCGGCGGCTGCGTTGGGCCGGTATCCGAGACGCTTGGCGGCCGCGAAGATGGCCTCCTTGGTTTCGCCGCTGACTCCGGGCGCTCCTCGAAAGGCGAACGACACCAATGTCCTGGACACTCCGACTTCACGGGCAACGTCGCTTTGCGTCGCTGGGCGGTGCCGTTCTTCGGGTGCCATGCCCCCATCTTCCCATGGCGGATCTGGAGCAAGATTGGTCATTTGTTAGTTTGACCTTACATTTAAACCTTTCGCGCGTTAGTCTGTATCCAGAGCGGGTGTTTGTGACCCGCACCACACTGACAAAGGAGTCCTGATGTCTGCTACGCAAACGCAGCGGGGAGGCGCCCATGGCGTCGCGCTTCCTCCGCTGACCAATGGCCCCCATCGAAAGCGCCTTGGGCTCGTGGCCCTGGTTGCAACGTTTGGTGGCCTGCTGTTCGGCTACGACACTGGTGTCATCAATGGTGCCCTGCGGCCAATGACGGCCGATCTTGGCCTCACGCCGCTCACCGAAGGTGTTGTCACCAGCTCTTTGCTCTTCGGGGCGGCGGCCGGAGCAGTTGGGGGCGGCCGGCTCTCCGATTCCTGGGGCCGCCGGAAGTCCATCATTTTTCTCGCAGTACTTTTCCTGGCGGGCACCATTGCCTGCGTCCTGGCCCCAAGCTTCGAGGTCATGGTGCTGGGTCGCGTCATCCTCGGCCTTGCCGTCGGCGGCGCATCCACGGTGGTTCCCGTGTTCCTGGCCGAACTGGCGCCCTACGAAATCCGCGGCTCCCTGGCGGGGCGCAATGAACTGATGATCGTCATCGGCCAGCTCGCGGCTTTCGTCGTGAACGCCATCATCGGCAACGTCTGGGGTGAATTTGGCGGAGTGTGGCGCGTCATGCTGGCTGTCGCCGCGCTGCCCGCGATTGCCTTGTTCTTCGGCATGCTCCGGATGCCGGAGTCACCGCGTTGGCTGATCTCCAAAGGGCGGTGGGACGAAGCCCTTACTGTCTTGAAGACCATCCGATCCGTGGAGCGCGCCGAGGCTGAAATGGCCGACGTGAAGCACCTCGCCGACGAGGAACGGGCCTCCCGGGCAACGTCCTGGGCGGCGCTGAAGGACAAATGGATCCTGCGCATCATCCTAGTGGGCATCGGACTGGGCGTGGCCCAGCAGCTGACCGGCATCAATTCGATCATGTACTACGGCCAGTCCGTGCTGGTCGAGGCCGGGTTCGACTCCAACGCGGCCCTTATTGCCAACATTGCTCCCGGCGTCATCGCGGTAGTCGGTGGCATCATCGCCCTGACGCTCATGCAGCGCATCAATCGGCGCACCACCTTGCTGCTCGGTTTCACGCTGACCACGGTTTGCCACTTCCTGATCGGTATCGCGTCCATCGCGCTGCCGGTAGGAAACGCTGCACGACCCTTCGTCATCCTGTTCCTGGTGGTCGCGTTCGTTGGTTCCATGCAGACGTTCCTGAACATCGCTGTGTGGGTCATGCTGTCCGAGATCTTCCCGCTCCACGTCCGCGGGTTCGCCATTGGACTCTCGGTGTTCTGCCTTTGGATCGCCAACGCCCTTTTAGGCCTTTTCTTCCCCACGCTGGTTGCAGGCGTGGGAATTACCGGCACCTTCTTCCTCTTTGGGGTGGTGGGAATCCTCGCGCTCGCCTTCATCTACACACAAGTGCCCGAAACCCGCGGACGCACTTTGGAGGCCTTGGAGGAAGACGTCACCACGGGTGCCATCTACCTGGTGCACAAGAAGGACGCCGCGGGAATCTCCTGACTTTCCTCGTTCACGAGCATCCCGTTCACCGGACTTTTCCACATACCGGCGGGCGGGATGCTTTCTTGTCTGCCGCCAGCACTACAGTTTAAGTATTCGAAGATATGTTCGAATACTGGGCGTGTCCTGCGTGGATAGCGTAGGCGCGCGTGCTAGTGGCGATCAGGAGGAGAACGATGTCCAAGCCGGCAATCATGCACCGGATGCAGGAGATTGCCCACGTGGATATCAACTGCTTCTACGCATCGGCCGAGCGGGCCTTCAATCCAGCGTTGGAAGGCAGGCCGCTCATAGTCCTCTCAAACAACGATGGCTGCGCAGTGACAAGGTCTCCGGAAGCCAAGAAGCTCGGCATCGGGTTGGGGGATCCATGGTTCAAGCTCGCTCCCAGGGCCAAGGAATGGGGCCTGGTTGCCCTCTCGAGCAACTATGAGCTTTACGGCGACATCAGCTCAAGGGTCATGGAACTCCTGGCCCGTTTCTCAGCGTGGCAGGAGGTCTACTCCATCGATGAGGCATTCCTCGGCGTCAAAGGACAGCCCGCGGAGCTCCTGGAGTTGGGGCGCACCATCAAGGCAGCCTGCCAAAAGCATGTGGGGGTTCCGGTGTGCGTGGGAATCGCCCGCACCAAGACCCTGGCCAAGCTGGCCAACAAGTGGGCGAAGCACAACCCGGCGTTCCACGGGGTGTGCCGCTGGGACTCGATTCCCGAAGAACAACGGGAAACGCTCATGGCCAGGCTTTCCGTGATCGAGATCTGGGGCGTCGCCACCCGGCTCACCAAGCGACTGAACGCCATGGGGATCTTCTCGATCCTGGACCTGGTCCGGGCCGATCCCATTGCCCTGCGCGACAAGTTCTCGATCGTTATGATGCGAACGGTCCTGGAACTCCAAGGCACGCCGTGCATTCCCATGGAAGAAGAAAGAATCGGCAGGGACCAGCTGATCTTCTCCCGTTCCTTTTCCACGCCCATCACCACGGCAGCCGGGATGCGGCAGGTGCTCAGCGTCTACGGGCAAATGGCAAGCGCCAGGTTGGCCAAGCATGATCTCCAAGCCAAACTCCTGACCGCCTTCGCCCAGACGTCGGTCTACAACCCGAACGACAAATCCTTTCCCACTGTCAGCGTCAAGCTACCCATGCCCACCTCGGATCCGGTCCTGCTGACCAGGGCGGCGCACGCTTTGGTCCCCAGGATCCAGGAAGGCGTGCGGTACGCCAAAGCCGGGATCATGGTCACGGACCTCCGTCCCAGTGGAAACCAGAAACCCTTGAAGATCTTCGAGAACCCACATGAGGAGCGGGGAATCGGCAGCCTTCTGGAAGAGGTCAGCAAGAAGTACGGCCGCGGTTCCATTGGCCTGGGCCATGCGGGAATCAAGGGCGGGCCGGACTGGTCCATGAAGCGCGACATGCTCAGCCCCCGCTACACCACCAACTGGGACGAACTTCCCTTGGTGAAGGCGGCCTGACGTGTCGGGAAACCTATGCCCTCAAACGGTAGCCCCGCTTGACCACTGTCTCCACAAGCTTGCCGTCGGGAAGGGAGGAGCGCAGCCTGCTGACCGTCATATCCAAGGCATGGACGGATCCGCGCAGGTCCAACAGGTCCGAGAGCGCTTCCCGGGACAGGACAGCTCCACCAGCGCCGAGCAGAGCCCGCAGCAGCAGCAGGGGCGCAGGAGCCAAATCCACCACCTCACCATTGATCCGCAAGCAGCGACCCCGCAGCTCAATCGTGGCGCTCTTTGTCTCCAACCGCCGCACATGGTTCAGGGACAGGTGCTCCGTCACAAGGCGAATCAACGCACCCATACGGTACCTGTCAGGAATGAGGGGGGTGAGGCCGGCGTCCACCAGTGGCTGCGCGGTGACGGGCCCGACAGCGGCGACCGTGACGGGTCCCTTAAGGGCTTCGATGAGGGACCGGTACAAACCCATTTCATGCGCGGTGCTCCACATGGCGTCCACTGCCGGGGCGCTGGTGAACGTGAGGACGTCCAGGTTCCCGCCAACCACGGCTTCGATCAGGCGAGGCAGTTTGTCTTCGCCGTCGGGTTTGACCCAGCGGTACGGGGTCACGGTCAGGACGGTGGCACCGGACATGCGGAGCCGTTCCAGCTGGCGGACGTCCGTGTACCCGTGCAATTGCACGGCCACAGTCTTTCCCCGCACGCCTTCGGCCAGCAGCATGTCCACCAGCGTTGCGGTGGTTTCGTCGCTGCTGATTCCGACGTCGGCGAGTCCTGCCGCGCGGACGGCACCGCGGGCTTTGGGCCCCCGGACAAACATGCGGCAGGCAGACAGCGCTTCCAGGAGCTGTTCGCCAATGCCAAAGGAATCAGCGGCTTCGCACCAACGGCGCATACCGTAGGCGGTGGTGGCGATACAGATATCCGGCCGGGCAGCGATGATGGTCCGGGTGTCCTCGATGAGGACCATGTCTTCCTGCACAGGGGCGATCTTCAAAGCAGGGGCGTGCAACACGCTCGCACCGCGACGCTCAAGTGCCTCGATGAGGTCACGGGAACGGCGGTGCGAGGTAACGCCGATGCGGAATCCGTCCAGCGGAGCATCTGCGGCTTCGGTTGCTTCCGGAGCTGCAGTGGCTTCCTGGACTTCGATGGCACGTGCAACAGTCATGTGTTTTTACCTTCAGGCTTCAAGGAGCGAAGCCGCGAGTCGGCTCAGTTCGGCGGATGATTCGGCGTGGTTCCGGTTGGCTTCAGCCACCCTGACCACCTCGCCGATGACCAGCACGGCAGGGTTGCTGCAACCGGTGGCTGCAGTTTCGATCGTACCGAGTTCGGCGATGGTGGTGCGCTGCCCGGGACGGTATCCGCGTTCCACCACGGCCATCGGCATGTCCGGGCTCATCCCCGCCCGGCGAAGGCCCGCGGCAAGCTGGGGCAGGGTGCCTATGCCCATGAGGACCACGATCGTTCCGCCCAGCCCGGCAAGGTGGGTGTGCTCTTTCTCGGTCAGGGGAGCGTGGCCGGAGACAACCGTGAACATGTGGCTTACTTCGCGGTGCGTTACAGGAATTCCGGCTGCGGCCGGTACGGAAATGGCGCTGGTGACACCAGAGATCACACGCACCGGCACGCCGGCCGCAACGCAGGCCGCCACCTCTTCGCCGCCACGTCCGAACACATAGGGATCGCCGCCCTTGAGCCTGACCACGTTCTTGCCCAGCAGCGCAGCTTCAACCATGAGTTTCTCGATGTCGCGTTGGGTGACCTTATGGAGGCCGGGCTGCTTCCCCACGTCAACCAGCTCGGCAGAGGTAAGGGAAGCCAACTCCTGGTAGGGAGCCAACCGGTCGTAGAACACTACGTCGGCGTCGCGCAGGGCTTCCACGGCACCGACGGTGAGCAGGTCCAGGGCGCCCGGACCACCGCCCACCAGGGTGACGTGGCCTTCGACGCCTGGTGCGGGCTCGAACGCTACGGGAATTCCGGCATCGCGGCAGTGTTCCACCAACGCGAGCCAGCCGGCCTCGCCGTCGTCCACCACCGCCACCAGGAACGGGCGCCCCGGGAGTTGGCCGTCAGCTGGGACGCCCTCGGGTGTGCTCAGCCGGAACACGTGGGCTCCGGCGTTCTGGTATCGGCGGATTGCTTGGCGGGCAGACTTATCGGAGCCGGCAACCAGGACATCGCGTCCGGTGAGATCAATGGTGAGCTGCATGGGGGACCCCTAGTTTTCTGCGCTGACGGTCTCGCTGCGGACCGGGATGGTGGAAGCGATGAGCACGCCGCCCTTTTCTTCCTTCGTGGCCGGACGGATCTGGCCACGCTCCGGAACGAAGGAGATGGACTCGTCCTTCTGGTCGGGGGCGTTGACGAAGGAACGGAACCGGCGGAGGCGCTCCGGATCCTTCAAGGTCTCGGCCCACTCGTCCTCGTAGGTGTCGATGTGCTTGGCCATGGCCGCTTCGAGCTCGTCGGCGATGCCCAGGGAATCGTGCACCACAACGTCCTCGACGTGCTTGATGTCGCCATCAAGCTCTTCCTGCCACCGTGCAGTGCGCTGCAGCCGGTCGGCGGTGCGGATGTAGTACATCAGGTAGCGGTCAATGTATTTCAGCAGGGTTTCGTCGTCCAGGTCCTTGGCGAGGAGCTTGGCGTGTGCCGGGGTGGCGCCTCCGTTACCTCCCACGTAGAGGTTCCAACCGTCGGCGGTGGCGATCACGCCGACGTCCTTGCCACGCGCCTCTGCACATTCGCGGGCACAACCGGAGACGCCCATCTTCAGCTTGTGCGGGCTGCGAAGACCGCGGTAGCGCAGCTCCAAAGCGATCGCCATGGCCACGGAATCCTGGACACCGAAGCGACACCAGGTGGACCCCACACAGGACTTCACCGTACGGAGGCTCTTGCCGTAGGCTTGCCCGGACTCGAAGCCAGCGTCAACCAGTTCCTTCCAGATATCCGGCAGCTGCTCCAGGCGGGCGCCGAACATATCGATGCGCTGGCCACCGGTGATCTTGGTGTAGAGGTTGTACTTCCCGGCGACGGCGGCGATGACGCCCAGTCCCTTGGGCGTGATCTCACCGCCGGCGATGCGCGGAACCACCGAGTAGGTGCCGTCCTTCTGCATGTTGGCCAGGGCGCGGTCGTTGGTGTCCTGCAGGGCGCCGCGGCCGGCGTCCAGGACGTAGGCGGAGTGCTGGCTGGCAAGGATGGAGGCGATGGTCGGCTTGCAGATATCGCAACCTGCCCCGGTGCCGTACTTGGCCATGATGTCTTCGAAGGATGTCAGCTCCAGCACCCGGATAGCGTCGAAGAGTTCCTGGCGGGAGAGGCTGATGTGCTCGCAAAGAGCCTTGGAGACCTCGATGCCGGACTTGGTCAGTTCGCCTTCGAGGAGCTTCTTCAGCATCGGAACGCAGGAGCCGCATTGGGTACCGGCCCGGGTGCAGCCCTTCAGCTCGCCAAGTTCCTGGACGGGAGCGTTGCCTTCGCAGGCGCCGCAACCGTTGATGGTGTCGCGGATGGTACCGGCGGACACGTTGTTGCAGGAGCAAAGGATGGCGTCGTCCGGGAGCTCGGTTTCCGGGGCTTCGCCACCGCCGGCCGCGCTCAGGTAGGCGCCGGGTTCTGCAGGGAGTTCCCGGCCCAGGAGGGGGCGCAGGCTCATGTACGGGGAGGCGTCGCCCACGAAGATGCCGCCCAGGAGGGTCTTGGCATCGTCGGTGGTGACGATCTTTTGGTACACGCCCCGCGCCGGGTCGGCGTAAACGATTTCGAGGGCATGCTCAGTCCTCGCGAACGCGTCGCCGAAGCTCGCGACGTCCACACCGGAGAGCTTGAGCTTGGTGGCGGTGTCGAAGCCTGGGAACGTTGCTTCCCCGCCGTGCAGGCGGTCGGCAACAATCTCGGCCATGGTGTTGGCCGGAGCAACCAGGCCCAGGCACATGCCGTTGAAGTTGGCTACTTCACCGATGGCCCAAATGCCCTCCACCTCGGTGGAGCAGAAGTCGTTGATGACCACGCCCCCGCGCTGGCCCATGCTGAAGAGTTGCTCTTCGCCCTCAGCGGCCCGGAAGAGGTTGTCGCGGGGCCTGACGCCGACCGCAACGATGACCAGGTCGGCGTCGATGGTGCGGCCGTCGGCCATGAGGACCCCGGTGACCTGGCCGTCGTCGTCGGTGATGACCTCGGAGGGGAACACGCCGCCGTGGACCGTGAAGCCCTTGGCTTCGATCAAGCGGCCAAGCGATTGGCCCGCACCTTCGTCAAGCTGGGTGTTCATGAGCCACGGAGCGCCGTTGATGACGATCGGAGTGGCGCCCAATTGTTCGGTTCCCGCGGCGGACTCAAGTCCCAGCAGGCCGCCGCCGATGGTGACGGCATTGACCTTGCGGCCCAACTTTTGGGTCAGCCCGGCGATTGCTTTGTTGATGGCCCACACGTCGTCGAGCGTGCGGTAAACGTGGGTGTGCTCGGCGCCGGGGATGGGGAGACGGGCGGCATCCGAACCCGTGGCGACCACCAAGTGGTCGTATTCGTACTTGTTGCCGGCAGCAGTGAGGACGCTCTTGGCCGCGGCGTCGATCTTGACGGCGCGCTCGCCGGTCTTGAGGGTGATTGCTTCGTGCTCCCACATGGAAGCGTCGCCCAGGGTGAGGTCCACGCCGGTTTCGGTGAGCGCCTTGCTCAATGCCACGCGGTCGTAGGGGAGGTGGGCCTCTTCGGTCAGCACCGTAACCTGCCAACCTTCAAGTCCGCGGTTGAACATGGCATCAGCAAAGCGGTGGGCAGCGGGGCCGCCGCCGACGACGACGACGATGCGGCGCGGGTTCTCTGTACTCGAAGTGTGTCCGGTCACTGTGGGCCTTTCGCAGATGTTGCAGACGGATCTCCGCAATTTGTGGTTCCAGCCTAGGGACGGGCAGTTTCGCTTCAGTTTCCCGTTTGTTTCGTGATCTTAACTTCTGCATCACGAGGACATTTCCTGTGGTGTGAGGTCTCTTTTACGAGGTGGACACAATCGGCGCCCCCTGATGAAACACCCGGGTTTTAGCGTGGAGGAGTGGCCGCAAGCGTGGCCCTGTCCGGGGGAGTGACGGCGGAAACCGCCAGCACCCGGACACAGTGAGAGGGGCTGACATGACCGTAATTCTGGACGTTACCGACATTCTTGAGCAGGACCTGGGCGCCACCGCTGGGTGGCAGCGTGTCTGCCCGGTGGACGAGCTCGAACTGGCCTGGGGCGAAGCCGCGTTGATCGGCGGACGCCAGATTGCACTCTTCCGCACCGCGGACACCGAGGTTTTCGCTGTCGCCCAGCAGGACCCGGCGACCCTCGCGAACGTCATGGCACGCGGGATCATCGGGTCCAGGGGTAGCCGGCCGACTATCGCTTCGCCCCTGCATAAAGAGGTCTACGACCTCGAAACCGGCGAGTGCTTCACCAACCCCGACCTCAGGCTCGACGCTTTCCGCACCCGTTTGGTGGATGGCTTCATCGAGGTTGAGGTCTAGGAGCTTTACAAGCCCAGCGCTTCGCTGACGTCCCTGAGGACCTCGTCCAATGATGTCCGCGCTGCTTGGCGGGCAGCGGGAAGTTCCGCTGCGGATTCCACAGCCTGGATGACTTCCAGGTAGCACTTGAGCTTCGGTTCCGTGCCACTGGGCCGGATGATCACGCGGGTGAGGTCGCGGGTCAGGTACTGCAGCCCGTCGGTGGGAGGCAACGCGTCGCTTCCCTCCGCCAGATCAGTGAAGACCTCGACGGCGGAGCCCCCGAAAGCTTCGGGCGGGTTGACCCGCAAGCGGTTCATCATGGCGTCCAGGAGGCCCAGGTCCGCCACCCGGATGCTCAGCTGGTCACTCGCGTGCAGGCCGTGCACCAGGTACAAGTCGTCCAGGGTGTCGAAGATGGTCCGGCCTTCGGCTTTCGCAGCTGCCGCGAACTCAGCGATCAGCACCGCCGCCGAGATGCCGTCCTTGTCCCGCACCAGCCAAGGGGCCACACAGTAACCCAACGCTTCCTCGTACCCGTAGATGAGTCCTGGAACGCGCGAAATCCATTTGAAGCCCGTGAGTGTTTCTTCGTGGGCGTATCCTGCCGCAGTGGCAATACGCGACAGAAGCCGCGAGGAAACGATCGAGTTGGCGAAGACTCCGGCCTGCGGCTCGTCGCCGGCGCTGGCGGTTAAACGAGCGACGACGTGTGCCCCCAGGAGTGCGCCTACCTCGTCTCCGCGCAGCATTCGCCACGCTCCGGTGTCCGGGTCCAGGGCGGCAACCGCGGCACGATCGGCGTCGGGGTCGTTGGCCAAAACGATGTCCGCCCTTGATTCCGCAGCTGCCGCGAGAGCCAGGTCCAAGGCGCCGGGTTCTTCCGGGTTGGGGAAGGCGACAGTGGGGAAGTCCGGGTCCGGCTGGGCCTGTTCGGCCACGAGGGTCACATCGGTGAATCCTGCGGCGTTCAGGACGGAAACGGCCGTTTCGCCACCGACCCCGTGCATGGGGGTCAAGACGATCTTGAGGTCCCGGGCGGGGAAGTGCTCCCGATCCACCAGGCCAGCCATGGCGGCTTCGTAGTCGGACGCGATGGAGGTGGGCAGGACCGTCCAGCCGCCGTCGGCCAGTTCGATCGATTCCAGTGCGCCCACTGCCTGGATCTTTTCGGCGATCTCGGCGTCATATGGGGCTACGATCTGTGAGCCGCGGCCGCTTTCAGCCACGGCGTGCCGTCCCAGGTAGACCTTGTAACCGTTGTCCTGCGGCGGGTTATGGCTGGCGGTGACCATCACGCCGCCGTCACAATCCAGGTTCCTGACCGCGTAGGCGAGCAACGGGGTCGGAAGTGCTGACGGCATGAGGAATGTTTCGATGCCTGCCGCGGTGAAAATTGCGGCGGTTTCCTGGGCAAAGATGTCCGAGTTGTAGCGCGCATCGAAGCCGACGACGGCGCGCGGTCGCGTTCCGGGCGAAGCCGCCTCCACCGCTTCGGTCAGGAAGGCGGCCAAACCTGCTGCTGCCCGGCGCACCACCACGCGGTTCATCCGGTTGGGACCAGGACCGAGGGCTGCGCGAAGGCCGGCAGTGCCGAAATGCAGGGTGCCGTTGAAGCTGTCGCCGAGTTCCTGGACTGCTCCCGCGTCGCCGCCTCCGGCGAGTTCGACGAGTTCGGTGAGCTCGGCCGACGTTGCCGGGTCCGGGTCTTGGGAGGCCCACAGGCGGGCGTCGGTGAGCAGCTGTTCAAAGGCGGCATCGCTGGATGTCATAGGGACAAAACTATCCTCAAATGGAGGAGTAGGGCGCAACGAGGGGTGGGATCCCACCCCAAAGAGTGGTCGTAAAGGGTGGGATTGCGCCCCTTGGCGGGCTAGAACGGACGCGATTGCACCGTAACCTTCGTGTCCCCGTCCGTGCTGAACACCGAGGTTCCCGTGGCATCCCAGTCAGGAAAGAAGGTATCTGAGATGACGATGGCGCCGTCCCCCGCGAAGACTTCCACGGACGAGGAATCCAGGAGTATCCGGAGGCGGACCTTGGCGTCGTTACTGGAGGGTGGCAGCGTGGCCTGGTGGTACGGGCTGAATTTCTCGGAAAAGTTGGTGGTTCCGGCGTTCGAACGGTCTACCTTCACTGTGCGGGTGTCCTTGGCGTAGGTGATCCGCAGGGCTGATTTTCCGTCGGCTGATGCACGGAGGTTCACGCCTGCCTCGCGGGCCGATGTCAGCTCCATCTCCACCTCGAGCAGTTGCGCCCGCGCCGTGAAATCGTCGCCCAGGTGCTGTAGCCCGGAGCCGACGGTGAGGTTTTTGCTTTGCACCGCACTGCCAGCGCGCTCAAGAGCCTCCCGTGAAACAGTGGCAATGGCCGATCGCAGCTCAAAACGGTGCTCGCCGCGCACCAGTGTCAGTTCGCGCGGGATCGCCATGGATCCGCGCCAGGGAGTGGTGGGAACGTGCTGGGCGTAGTCCCAATTGCCCATCCAGCCGAGCAGCACGGGCTTGCCGCCGGGAGCAGCAGAAATGGAGTTCGCCGCGTAGTAGTCGGCGCCATAATCCAGCCACTGGGAATCGCTGAGCGGGGCATCGGGTGCAGCGGCATTTTCCGCAGTGAAGTGGGTTCCGTCGAAGTCGCCCACGAAGTACTGCATGCCCGAACCGCCCGCGATGCCACCGGGGTTGATGCTCAACAGCATGACCCATTTCTTTGCCGTGGAGTCTTCCACGTCCATGGCGATGAGCTCGGGAACCTCCCAAAGGCCGCCCTGGGCGCCGGCTCCGGAGAAATCACTGAGGAAATCCCAGTGCAGAAGATCGGTGGATTTGAACATTTTGACCACCTGGGCGTCGGCCACAACCGTGGTCATCACCCAGTAACCTCCCGGCCCGTACCAGGTGATCTTGGGGTCGCGGAAGTTGTTGTTGGTGGGCGAGAGGTTGAGCACGGGGTTGCCCTGGTACTTCTCCCACGTGGTGCCCTTGTCCAGGCTGAATGCCACCGACTGGGCTTGGGCCCCCTGGGGGAGCGCGCCGTTCTTGCCGTAGGCGCTGGTGTAGAGGGCAACCATGGGCGGGTTTTCGGCTGATCCGAGGCCGGATGCGTTGTGGGTGTCCATCACGATGCAGCCAGAGAAGATCTCTTCCTCCGGGCTCGCTTCCATGGCTACCGGCTGTTGTTCCCAGTGCAGCAGGTCGGTGCTGGTGGAGTGGCCCCATGACATGTTTCCCCATGAGTTTCCGCGCGGGTTGTACTGGTAGAAGGCGTGGTACGTCCCATCGTGGAAGACCAGCCCGTTGGGGTCGTTGAGCCAGTTCCTCGCGGCCGTCAGGTGGGCGGCTGGCCGCCAGGGATCCGAAGCGGTGGGTGCGTTGGCCGCGGCGGTGGGTGCCGGCGTCGGGCTTTCATCCGGGGTGCAGGCAGCGGCTGAAAAACCAACCACGACGGCGGCGCTTGCGGCCAGCAGGTGGCGGCGGGACAGGTGGGGGTTGGGAAGAGTCATGGGGGAATCCTGAAGGGTTGGGGTGGCGGGGGTGCCAGCATTCATGGAGCCGGCACCCCCGCCGTGGCCTGACGACCGGGGGTGTTACTTGTAGAGGCCCTCGCCACCAACACGGACGTTGGTGGGCAGGTAACCGAACGGGCCGAGGCCGTTCTGGCCGAAGCTGCGGTCAACCTGGGTCACGCCGCCCTTGAAGTTCATCTTCACGGTGGGTGAGAGCGAACCGCCGCGGACGCCGTCGACGTTGTCGATGAACGACTGGACAAGGCCGCCCGGTTGGACGTAGTGGGAGTAGGCCTGGAACTGCCGCCCGTTCTGGCGCGGATCCGGACCTTCCGGGGCGTTGGCCGGCATGTTCAGGTCCGTGGGGGAGCCCAAAGCCAGGCCGCTGTTGTTGACCGGCTGGTAGTCCGAACGAACGCCGTCGCCTACGAAGCCGTAGACGCCGTCGGGGCCGCGCATGCCGTCGGCGTAGGTGAACTGGTGGCTGATGGTGAACAGGTAGTACTTGTTCTTGCCGTTCTCGTTCTGGATGTAGATCTGCGGGCGCTCGGTCTGGTCGTTGACGCAGTTGGCGGACAGGACCGGCGGGAGGAAGCTCCACTTTGTGAGGTCCTTGTTGTCCGCCACGGCCAGGCCCACGTTGGCGGTCTGGTACCAGGCGCCCGTGGTGCTGTTGACCTGGTCGACGGTCTCGGCGTGCGGATCGCCGGGCTGGTAGCCGAGGTCTTCCTGCTTGCACTTGTAGGAGCCGCGGGTGCCACCGGTGTTGCCTTCGAACACCATGAAGGTCTTGCCGGGGTGTGCGGGGTCCGCGAACGTGTAGGGATCACGGAAGGCGAAGCCCGGGTTCTGGGCCTTGTTC
Organism: Arthrobacter sp. B0316-5-4; assembly: GCF_059090325.1. NCBI lineage: Bacteria > Bacillati > Actinomycetota > Actinomycetes > Micrococcales > Micrococcaceae > Arthrobacter > Arthrobacter sp. B0316-5-4. The sequence continues at coordinate 280,399 of NZ_JBNHFN010000004.1, read as the reverse complement.
TGGTACAGCTTTCCGTCTGGTTCCAGCAGCTTGGTGTGCTGGAAACCATCGAAGGTCACGCCGTTCTTATCCGCGTGGATGGTGCCCAGGGCTTTTGCGATGGCCGCATCCGGGGCGATACCACCGCCTCCTGCGTTGCGCTCGGCGACGTCGTAGAACGTGGTGGCGGTATAGAACACATTGATCTTGTTGCCTTGCATGAGGCGCGTGGACCCAGACCATTCCGTGTTGCCGATGGAGGTGTTGTCCAGGAACAGATGGCCGCCGTAATTCCACTTGTCCTTGGCGGGGTCGGCGTTGGTCTTGCGGAAGAAGTAGCCGATCCGGGCGTTCCAGTGACGCTGGTCGAAGCCGTAGCCTGCGTGGCGGTCGGCCACGAGGGAGAAGATCACGTCCCAGCCCTTGTAGCTGATCTGGTTGGCGTTCTCGTCTGTCAGGGACCAGGTATCCCAGACCCAGACGTCGTCGTTCATCGCGGGGAAGTCCTTGGGGATTTCCGGCATGGTGACGTTGGGGCTCATGGAGTTCTGTCCGGGCGCAACGTTGGGGTTGCTCTGGGCCATGATCTGTTTGGCATCCGCGCGCGTCCACTTGGAGGTGAAGTTCGCGGCGGGGTCATAGGCCTGCTGGGTGTGCAAGCTCGGCAGCGGGAAGCCGGGCGTTGGCGCCGGCATGGTGCTGGACGGCGGGTCGGCCGGCAGGTTGGCCTGCGCAGCCGGCGTGAGCAGCAGTATGCTGCCGGCCATGCTGGCTGCCGCTGCGACGGCTACTGCCCGTCGCAGACGGCGGCGTGGCCGTTGAGGGGTTGAGTGCGTGTTCATGCTTGCTCTTCTCGCGGAGTGTTGGACTTCGTGGAGTGGGGCGCATGCCCTGGTCCCCTGGTGAGGGGTTCCCTGCTCCGGCGTCCGTCGATCCGCGGGAGGCGTCATCGAGGGACGCCATCGTTTCGGGAGTGCGGCGAGGCCTCGTGGGGGACTCGCCGCGGCGCGCTCCGGCACGTCGACTTACCGGAACGCTCCCCACGCTAGACACGTGTTAGGTCGCAAATCAAAGGACGTTTCGGCCGCCCAAAAAGCTACCCGCCGGTAGATGCGCAAGCGCTTACATTGTCCAACATGCGCGCGTGGCATATCCGCAGGAAGCGGGTCAAATGTTTCGGCATAAATCTTATTTATTCTGAGAATTTACTGTGCGTTTACATGCCGGAAGAGTTGTTAGCGCGCACCATGAAGTGCCTGCTTAAAGCAGCAATGCGTGGCCACCGGACGGTGACCACGCATTAATTGGGGCGAAAGCCTCAGAGCTTCGCGATAATCTCAGCCAGCAGCTTGGAGATACGCTTGCCCGCAGCCTGGCCGGCTTCCAGGACTTCCGCGTGGCTCAAGGGAACCGGGCTAATGCCCGCTGCGAGGTTGGTGACCAGCGAAATGCCGAAGACTTCCATGCCTGCATGGCGGCCGGCGATCGCTTCCAACGCGGTGGACATGCCAACGAGGTCCGCTCCGATGCGCTTGGCGTACTGGACTTCCGCCGGGGTTTCGTAGTGCGGGCCCGTGAACTGCGCGTACACACCCTCCTGCAGGGACGGATCCACTTCGCGGGCGAGATCCCGGATTCGCGAGGAGTAAAGATCGGTGAGGTCAACGAACGTAGCGCCCTCAAGCGGTGAGGTGGCAGTCAGGTTGATGTGGTCGCTGATGAGCACGGGCGTGCCCGGCGTCCAGTCCTCGTTGAGACCGCCGCAGCCGTTGGTGAGGACCAGTGTCTTGCACCCGGCAGCCGCTGCAGTGCGGACGCCGTGCACCACGGATCGGACGCCCTTGCCTTCGTAGTAGTGCGTCCTTGCGCCGAGCACCAAAGCCCGCTTGCCCTCTTTGGTCAGGACGGAGCGGATGGTTCCGACGTGGCCCACCACAGCGGGTTTGTGGAAGCCGGGAACCTCCGAGGCGTTAAGGGTGGCGGTGGTTTCGCCGATCAGATCGGCGGCCTCGGCCCAGCCGGATCCCAGCACCAGTGCTACATCGTGGGACTCAATGCCGGTTTCCGCGGCAATGAAGTCTGCAGCGGCCTGGGCGGCTTCAAAAGGGTCTGTGTTCATCAGCTCAGTGTTACTCACTGGTACAAGCTACCTTGCGGCCACCGGACTTTGGTAGGGACCGCGGGGCGGGTGAGGGTGGGCTGAGTGGCAGCCGGCGTGGCAATGAGCGAGAATTGAGGATTGTGACCACCCAAGTTGACTTCAGTGCCCCCCGTATCGCGATCCTGGGAGGTGGTCCCGGCGGATATGAAGCTGCCATGGTGGCCGCCTCGCTCGGTGCGCACGTCACCATCGTTGAGCGTGCGGGCCTTGGCGGCTCAGCCGTGCTGACCGACGTCGTGCCTTCCAAAACGCTCATCGCGACCGCCGACCTCATGACCCGCGTCGGTGAGGCCGATGAGCTGGGAGTGAAGTTCGACGGCGACGGCACGGCATCAAAGCCCCGCGCCGACCTCAAGCACATTAACGACCGCGTCCTGAACCTGGCCCACGGCCAGTCCTACGACATCCGTGCGGGCCTGGAGCGCCTGGGCGTGGAGATCGTCATCGGTTCGGGCAAGCTGCTGGACAACAACACCATCGAGGTCCTGACCCTCGAAGGCACCCGCACCATTGACGCCGACGCGATCCTGCTGGCCGTTGGTGCCCATCCGCGTGAACTCCCCACCGCCAAGCCCGACGGCGAACGCATCCTCAACTGGGCCCAGATCTACAACCTGGACGAACTTCCCGAGGAACTGATCGTGGTTGGTTCCGGTGTGACCGGCGCCGAGTTCGCCTCCGCCTACAACGGCCTTGGTTCCAAGGTCACCCTGATTTCCAGCCGCGACCAGGTCCTCCCCGGCGAGGACACGGATGCGGCAAAGCTGCTGGAAGGCGTCTTTGAGCGCCGCGGCGTACGTGTTTTGTCCAAGTCCCGCGCGAACGCGGTGGAGCGGACCGACGACGGCGTGAAGGTCACCTTGGGTGACGGATCGATCGTGACAGGTACGCACTGCCTGGTGTGTGTTGGGTCCATTCCCAACACGGCTGGAGTCGGCCTTGAAGAAGCAGGCGTGACGCTCACGGAGTCCGGCCACATCAAAGTGGACGGCGTTTCCCGCACCACTGCCCCCAACATCTACGCGGCCGGCGACTGCACCGGCGTGTTCGCCCTCGCATCAGTGGCAGCCATGCAGGGCCGGATCGCGATCGCCCACTTCATGGGTGACGGCGTGAAGCCCCTCAAGCTCAACCAGGTTGCGTCCAACATCTTCACCTCCCCGGAAATCGCGTCCGTGGGCGTTTCCGAGGCCGACCTCGCGTCCGGCAAATACCAAGGCGATGTTGTGATGCTGTCCCTGCTCAGCAACGCCCGCGCCAAGATGCGTAACACCAAGGATGGCTTCGTCAAGATCATCGCCCGCAAGGGATCCGGCACCGTGATTGGTGGCGTGGTGGTTGGCCCGAATGCCTCCGAGCTCATCTTCCCGATCTCGGTTGCCGTCACCCAGAAACTGCACGTCGATGACGTGGCCAGCGCTTTCACGGTGTACCCGTCCCTCACGGGATCCATCTCGGAAGCTGCGCGGCGCCTGCACGTTCACATGTAGTTGTGACGCCGACGCCCGTTTCGACGGTTCGCAGCGGACCAGACGATTCCTACCGTCTAACGTGCAGCGAGCCATCGAAACGGGCGTTTGTGCTTCCTACGTGTGCAGAGCGGCGATGGCTTCAGCGAGGGGCATGTGCAACGCCGGACCATGGCCCTGCTCTGAGATGTTCACGTGAGAAGTCTAAGAGCGGCAAACCAAAAACTATGCGGCTTCAAGCAGCGGCGGCCTGGAAGTGTTTCTCGATTATGCCCTTGATGTCCTCGTGGCACCCGCCGCAACCTGTGCCCGCGCGGGTTTCCTTGGACACCTCGGCAACGGAAGAGCAACCTTCCTGCACCGAGTCTTCGATGCTGGCGGCGCTCACCCCGGCGCAACGGCAAACGGTGCGTTGGGGGTCGGTGCTGGTGGCGCCGCTGTCCAGCTGGTCCGGGCCATCCAGGCGCAGCAGCAAGGACCGGTCTGCAGGGAGCTCGGAAGAGCGTTCAAACAAGACCACCAGTTCGGCAGCGGTCCGGGGCATGCCCACAGACACCAAGCCCTCCAGCACACCGCCCCGGGTGGTCATCTTCACGTAGCGGCCGTGCTCAGGATCGGCCCATTGTGAGACCTGCCGCCGCGGGCGCCCGGAAGCAGCACCAGCTTCCAATAACTCTTCATCCCAGGGATCCGTCTGGTTGTCGCCCGCCACGGCAAGGTTGATGCCGCGCGCCTTCAGGACCACCACACCGGGCTTTTCCGGGGGGAGCGCTTCGAGCGCATCCGCTGCAGCCTGTCCGTCGCGGGCCAGGACCACGAGGTACTCGGCCAACCACTCGGCCTGCCGCCAGCCCGGACCAACCAGACCGGACGGACCTGGGGCGCTCCGGCAATCGAGGCATGCAGCGTCCGGGCAGTGCACTTCCGCGCAGTCGCCGATCGCGAACATGTGGGGCTCGTGATAGGTCCGGAGGTGGTGGTCCACCAGGATCCCGACGCCGGTAGGAAGACCACAGCCTTCCGCCAGTTCAATCCGGGGCCGCACGCCACAGGACAGCACCAGCAGGTCGCCGTCGATCGCGGAACCGTCATCGAGCAACAGGGCGGAGAAGGATCCTCCGGGGCCCGCCGTTTCAACACCGGTGGAGCGGGCGTTGCCCGCCATCCTGACTCCGCCCAAACGCAAGCTGTTGGTGAGCACGGAGCCGCTGCCGCGGTCGATGCTCCGGCCCAGGGGGAACGGCCCGTTGTGGACGACGGTGGCCAGGGCGCCTTCTTCGGCGGCAGCCAGCGCCGTCTCCAAGCCCAGGACGCCACCGCCCAGCACCACCACGCGCTTGCCACCTGCCACGGCAGCACGAAGGACGGCGGCGTCCCTTAGATCGCGCAAGGCCGTCACGCCCGCCGGAAGCACAGGTCCGGCAGGGTCGGGGTTGAGGCCGGTGAGGTTGGGGATCACGGGACGGGAACCAGTGGCGAACACCAGCCGGTCGTAATGCTCGGAGCTGCCATCGGAAAGCACTACGTGCTGGCGTGCCCGGTCGATCCTTTTGACCCTCACACCCAACCTGACGTCGACGCCGTCGGCAATCAATTCTGCCGCGTCAGCCATGGCGAGGGCCTCGGCGGTGGTCCGACCCACGCCCAGTTCGGCAACCATCACGCGGTTGTAGGCAGCTTCCGGCTCCTGTCCAACCACCATCAGCTGGACCAGGCCCGAGCGTACTGCGGGGAGGATTTCGTCCACGAGCCGCGCGGCAACGGGACCGAAACCTACTACGACAATCCGCTCGCTCATAAAGCCTCCTTGACGTTCGCCAGCATTCGAACCCCGACGGCGGTTGCTGCCACCGGGGTTGCCGCTGCCTTCTTAACCCACACCCGGCTGGTCTTGAACTCCGGCATGCCGGAAATGGGATCGGTTGCCGCCTCGGTGAGGCGGTTGGCGTTCTCCTGGCCGGGGAAGTGGAATGGCAGGAAAACGGTGTCAGGCCGGACAGAGTTGCTGAGCTCGGCGCGGCAAAGGACCTCACCGCGCTCGTTCGTGACGGTGGCGTACTCGCCGTCCGCAATCCCACGCGAGGCCGCGGTTCCGGGGTGGATCAGGAGCCGTGCCTGCGGTTGCGCTGCCATCAAAGCTTCAACCCGTCGGGTCTGGGCGCCGGACTGGTAATGCTCCAGCAGCCGGCCGGTAGCAAGGGCCAGGGAATCATCCGCAAACGAACGCGCTGATCGCTTGGTGGGAGTCACCGGAACCATCACCGCGCGACCGTCAGTATGGGCGAAGCCTTCGCCGAAAAGCCGCGGTGTACCGGTGCTGCCAACGGGGTAGGGCCAGTAGGCCGCCTCGCCGCGGTCCAGCATGGCGTAGTCGATGCCCGAATAATCGGCCACGCCGCCAGCAGAAGCCAGACGGAGTTCCTCGAACACCGTCTCGGGGTGGTCGCTGAACGTGGAAGGGGCTTCCAGGATCTCAGCCAGCCGGGCCATCAGCCACAGTTCACTACGGACGCCCGAGGGAGGGGTGAGCGCTTGGCGCCGCCGGATCACCCGGCCCTCCAGGTTGGTCAGCGTGCCTTCCTCCTCGGCCCACTGCGTCACCGGCAGTACCAAATCAGCTTCCTGGGCGGTCTCGGACATGAAGAAATCACAGACCACCAGGAAATCCAGGCTGCGAAGCCCCTGAATCACGGCGTTCGTATCGGGCGCCGACACCACAACGTTGGCTCCGTGCACGAAAAGGCAACGGACGCCGTCGGGCTTTCCGAGCGACGTGAGGAGTTCGACGGCGGGCAGCCCCGGTCCGGGGATCAGCGACTCATCGACTCCCCACACCTGGGCCATGTGGGCGCGGGCGGCGGGATCGGTGATCTTGCGGTAGCCCGGGAGCTGATCGGCTTTTTGCCCGTGTTCGCGGCCGCCCTGTCCGTTGCCCTGGCCGGTGAGTGTGCCGTAGCCGCTGCGCGCCGAACCGGGCAGGCCGAGCAGGAGGCTGAGGTTGATCGCGGCGGTGGCCGTGTCCGTGCCGTCGACGTGTTGCTCCACGCCCCTGCCGCTGAGAATGTAGCTACCGCCGGTACGGGCACCGTGAGCCAGCCGCCGGGCGGTCTCGCGGATGAGGTTCGCTGGAACGCCGGTGATGGTCTGGACGCGTTCGGGCCAGAAGGCGTTCAGGCTGCGCACCACAGCCGCGTAACCCGTGGTCTTGGCAGCAACGAACTCGGCATCCACCAGGCCCTCGTGCACCACCGCGTGCGAGATGCCCAGAAGGAGGGCCAAATCGGTACCGGGGGTCGGCTGCAGGTGGAGGCCGCCGCCGTCGGACGTCAACGCAGCAGTTGCTGAGCGGCGCGGATCCACCACGATCAGGCCGCCGGCATCGCGGGCGCCCTGCAGGTGCGGGACGAAGGGTGGCATGGTCTCGGCAACGTTGGAACCGAGCATGAGGATGACGGACGCGGTGTCCAGGTCCGTTACCGGGAAGGGGAGGCCGCGGTCCACGCCGAACGCACGGTTGCCTGCCGCCGCAGCCGAAGACATGCAGAACCGGCCGTTGTAGTCGATGCGGGAAGTCCTCAGCGCCAGCCGCGCGAACTTGCCCAGCTGGTACGCCTTCTCGTTGGTGAGGCCGCCGCCCCCGAAGACGCCCACCGCATCGTTTCCGTGTTGCTTCTGGGTGTCCTTGACGGCGGCTGCGATGAGCATGAGCGCTTGGTCCCATGAGATCGGTTGGTGGACGCCGTCCGATCCCTTGAGCAGCGGTTCGGTGACCCGGCCGTCGTGATGCAACAACGACGCCGATGTCCAGCCTTTGCGGCACAGCCCGCCCCGGTTGGTGGGGAAGTCGCGCCCGGAAACCTCCAGGGGCGCGGCGGGCTGGGCCGGTTCTGCGGTGGGTGCGGGCGCCGGCCCCGGCGCGGCGGAGTCCGTCGCAGCCGGGGTCAGCGTCATGGCGCACTGGAGCGCGCAGTAGGGGCAGTGGGTATCGGCGCCGTTGGACATCTAGATGTGTCCGATCGTGTTGCGCTTCCGGGCCGGGCGGATGTAGCAGACCCAGCAGACGGTGAGCATCAGGACGTACGCTCCCACGAATCCGTAGAACGCCGGGGTGTAGGAACCTGCCGTGGTGTTGGAGGCGTTGAGCACCTGCGGGATTACGAAGCCGCCATAGGCGCCGATTGCCGAGATCAGGCCCAGTGAGGATGCTGAAAGCCGGGCAGTGGCCGCGCTGCTGGCCCCGTTCCGTGCAGCCCTGCTGGAGGTGGCGAAGATGACCGGGATCATGCGGTACGTTGCGCCGTTACCAAAGCCACTCGCCAGGAAGAGGAGCAGGAACAGTGTGAGGAAGAGCCAGAAGTTCTTCAGCGGCAACGTCCAGATCATGGTGAGGGTGATGACGGCCATGGAAGCGAAGGAGGCGATGGTCATACGCGCCCCGCCCATCCGGTCGGCCATGCGTCCGCCGTAGGGGCGGGCCAGGGAGCCGACAAGCGGGCCGAGGAAGGCAAGCGAGAGGGCAACTGCGCCGACGTGGATGGAGGAGAAATCAGGGAAGTAGTCCTTGATCAGTTTGGGGAAGACGCCCGCAAAGCCGATGAAGGAACCGAAGGTACCGATATACAGGAACGCCATGACCCACAGGTGCGGTTCCTTGAGGGCGGCCAGCGAGCCGGCCACATCGCCTTTGGCGCTGGTGAGGTTGTTCATGTACTTCCAGGCGCCGAAGGCGGCAATGAGGATCAGGGGAATCCAGATGATGCCGGCCATGGGAAGGTTGACGGTTCCCGCCGCCAGGAGCGTGATGGCGATCGGAACAACAAGCTGCGCGACGGCGGCACCCAGGTTCCCGCCGGCGGCGTTCAGTCCCAGCGCCCAACCCTTTTCGCGGGCCGGGTAGAAGAAGGTGATGTTGGCCATGGAACTGGCGAAGTTGCCGCCACCGAAGCCTGCGAGGGCGGCGATGAGCAGCATGACACCGAACGGCGTTTCCGGGTTGGAGACGCAGATCGCCAATCCTGTGGTGGGGATCAGGAGCAGGAGTGCCGAGACGATGGTCCAGTTCCGGCCACCGAACTTCGGAACCATGAAGGTGTAGGGGATTCGGAGTGTTGCGCCTACGAGGCTGGGAATGGAGATGAGCCAGAAGATCTGGTTGGAGTCGAACGCGAAACCGGCAGCTGGGAGCTGGACGACCACGATGGACCACAGCTGCCAGACAACGAATCCGAGGAATTCGGCGAAGATGGACCAGTAGAGGTTTCGCTTGGCGATGGACCGGCCTTCGGCTTCCCACTGGCCCTTGTCCTCGGCATCCCAGTTGGCGATCCAGCGGCCGGGGCGGTGTTCAAGGGTGGGGGTGGCGGCAGCAGTGGACTGGACGGGAACCAGTGCATCTGCGGTGCTATCAACAGTCACGGGAGTGCCTCCTTGGTGGGGGACGTTGTTCTTCCAAGGTAGGTTTGGCGCATTTCACGGACGGTCGCTGTTTGTAAACGCCCTGTGACATTTCCCTATCGGCGGGGTCACCGGCGAGTGAGGCGATGGTGAGGTAATGTGGCGCAGACCACATGGTGGGATTTCTGCGGCTGTCCGCATGCTGGACTTAGTTGTCCAGTCAATGGACAGCGGGAACTATTATTGAACTCTCGAATAATCCATCGCCGGGGTCGTCTCCTGGGGCATCGGCCGGCGTGAACGAAAGCTGCAACTACATGTCTTCCACCGCACCATCCAAGGAAGGCGAGTCCACTCAGCCGGTGAACTCGCGGGGCAAGGTGATCTTCGCCAGCCTGATCGGCACGACGATCGAGTTCTACGACTTCTACGCCTATGCCACCGCGTCGGTACTCGTCTTCCCGAAGCTCTTCTTCCCGGACGCCACTGACATCAACGCGTTGCTCAGTGCGTTTGCCATCTTCGGCGTTGCCTTCTTCGCCCGTCCGATCGGCGCCGTGGTCTTCGGACACTTCGGTGACAAGATCGGCCGCAAGGGCACCCTGGTCGCTTCGCTGCTGACCATGGGTATCGCCACCTTCCTGATCGGACTCCTGCCCACCGCGTCCATGCAGGGTTGGGCCGTCCTGGCACCCGTCCTCCTGGTGGTGCTGCGCTTCTTCCAAGGCCTCGCCCTCGGTGGAGAATGGTCCGGTGCGGCTCTGCTCGCCACCGAAAACGCCCCGGAAGGCAAGCGCGCCATCTACGGAACGTTCCCGCAACTTGGTGCCCCGATCGGCTTCATCATTGCCAACATCATCTTCATTTGGATGAACGTGGCCCTGAGCGCCGAAGAATTCCTCGCATGGGGCTGGCGGGTTCCGTTCATACTCAGTGCCGTGCTGGTCATCGTGGGTCTCTACGTCCGCCTGAAACTGGTGGAAAGCGTGTCCTTCACCAAGGTCATCCAGCAGGAGAAGGTCCAGAAGCTGCCCCTCGCTGCAACCCTGAAGAGCCACTGGCGCCCGGTCGTTGCCGGTACGTTCATCATGTTCGCCACCTACGTGCTCTTCTACATCATGACCACGTTCACTCTGTCCTACGGCACCAAGCCCACCCTGGCTGGGGCACAGGCCGCCGCCGAAAAGGCCGGCAAGCCCATGACGGCCGACCAAATCGCAGCGTTCGTTCCCGGCCTGGGCATTACCCGGTCCGACTTCCTGTGGATGCTGATCATCGGCGTGGTCTTCTTCGGTATCTTCACGGTGGTTTCCGGGCCTCTGGCTGAGAGGTGGGGCCGCCGCAAGTTCCTGCTGGGCGTCACTGCCGGCATCTTTGTCTTCGGCGCGCTCTGGTTCACCATGTTCGGCCCCGGCCAGGCTGCCGCCATGGTTGGCCTCATTGTCGGGTTCACGCTCATGGGCCTGACCTTCGGTCCCATGGCCGCCATCCTGCCCGAACTGTTCCCGGCGAACGTCCGCTACACGGGTTCTGCGGTCGCCTACAACCTGTCGTCCATGATCGGCGCGGCCCCGGCATCGTTCGTGGCCATCGCACTCTGGTCGGCAGCTAACGGAAGCACGTGGCTGGTGGGTGCCTACATGGCTGCCGCGGCCGTGGTGACGTTCATCGCCCTGTGGTTGACCCGTGAAACCAAGAACACGGACTACGAGAACAACGTAGCCTAAGCAGTCCCATTACGACGTCGGCCCCGCACCAACCGGTGCGGGGCCGACGTCGTTAAGTGGTTCTTGTTAGTCCTCGATGGTGGCTATGACTGCGCCGGCGGCGACGGTCTCGCCTGCCGTAGCGGACAAGCCGCGAACGGTGCCGGCTTTGTGTGCCGTGAGGGGCTGCTCCATCTTCATGGCTTCAAGGACGACGATCAAGTCGCCTTCGGCCACCACGTCGCCTTCAGCGGCTGCCACCTTGACGATGGTGCCCTGCATGGGCGACGTCAGGGCGTCGCCGCCAGCCGCAGCAGCCGTCGCACCGGCGGAACGGGAGCGCTTCTTGGACTTCCCGGACTTGGAGCCGGAGCCGCTGGAAACGGCAGCCACTCCGCCGCCCAGGCCGGATGGCAGGACGACTTCAAGGCGCTTGCCTCCAACCTCGACGACGACGCGCTGGCGCTCACCGGCGTCGGGGTTTTCTGCGCCGGCAGTGCTGGCCGACCAGGCCGGGATGCTGTTGACGAACTCTGTCTCGATCCAGCGGGTGTGAACCTTGAACGGACCCTCAGCCGGGGCGAAGTCGGGGTCGGTGACCACTGCCAGGTCGAACGGAATAACAGTGGGGATACCCTCCACCACCATCTCTTCCAAGGCGCGGCGTGAACGCTGCAGGGCTTGCTCGCGGGTAGCGCCGGTGACGATCAGCTTGGAGAGCATGGAGTCGAAGTTGCCACTGATGACGTCGCCCTGATCCACGCCGGAATCGATCCGGACGCCGGGTCCCGTCGGGTTCTTCAGGGTGGTGATGGTGCCTGGGGCGGGCATGAAGTTGCGGCCCGGGTCTTCGCCGGTGATGCGGAACTCGAAGGAGTGGCCGCGGACCTCGGGGTCCTCGTAGCCGAGCGCTTCACCGCGTGCGATGCGGAACTGCTCGCGGACCAGGTCGATGCCCGTGACTTCTTCGGAGACGCAGTGCTCCACCTGGAGCCGGGTGTTCACCTCGAGGAAGGAGATGGTGCCGTCCTGGCCCACCAGGAACTCGCAGGTGCCGGCGCCAAGGTAGTTGGCCTCCTTGAGGATGGCCTTGGAGGATTCGTAGAGGCGCTTGACCTGCTCTTCGCTCAGGTACGGTGCCGGGGCTTCCTCCACCAGCTTCTGGTTGCGGCGCTGCAGGGAGCAGTCGCGGGTGGAGACCACAACCACGTTGCCGAATGCGTCGGCCAGGCACTGCGTCTCGACGTGGCGCGGTGCATCGAGAAAACGCTCGATGAAGCATTCGCCGCGGCCGAAAGCAGCGGTGGCTTCGCGGACGGCAGACTCATACAGTTCAGGGATCTCGTCCAGGGTGCGGGCCACCTTGATGCCGCGTCCGCCACCGCCGAAGGCAGCCTTGATGGCGACGGGAAGCCCGAATTCCTCGGCAAACTTCAGGATTTCCTCTGCGGACTCCACAGGATCAGCCGTGCCGGGGACCAACGGAGCACCCACCTTTTCGGCGATGTGGCGTGCCTGGACCTTGTCGCCCAAAGCCGAGATGGCCTCGGGGGAGGGGCCGATCCAGGTGATACCGGCGTCGATAACCTTCGCAGCAAACTCGGCGTTCTCGGCCAGGAAGCCGTAACCCGGGTGGATGCCATCGGCGCCAGCCTGCTTGGCAACCTCAATGATCTTGTCCATCACCAAGTACGACTCAGCGGCGGTGTTGCCGCCCAACGCATAGGCTTCGTCGGCAAGACGGACGTGGAGGGCGTCGCGGTCAGGGTCGGCGTAGACCGCCACGGAGGCAATGCCTTCGTCCCGGGCGGCTCGGATGATGCGGACCGCGATTTCGCCGCGGTTGGCAATCAAGACCTTGGTAAGAGGGCTGGCAATGGGCTGCGCCGGGTTAGCTGACAAGTTGTTGACTCCTTCTGTCCTTCAGGGAGCCTAGCGTGATTGTGAGGGTTCCGCCCATATTGATGGGGGATTCCGTGTGTGAGGCGATGTTCCTTTGTAGGGTTGCTACAAACTGCTTCTACTGGTTGGTCGCGTTCCAAAGCTCCGTGATGCCGACGTTCGCGTGGACCAGCAGGTCGCGGAGGGTGGAGATGGAAAGCCCGACGACGGCGTGCGGGTCGCCGTCGACCTTGCGGATGAAGGCCCCACCCAAGCCGTCAATGGTGAAGGAGCCGGCGCAGTGCAGGGGCTCGCCGGTGGCGATGTAGGCGTCGATTTCCTCGTTCTTCATGGTTGCGAAGTGCACTTCCGCGCTGGAGACCGCGCCCACGGTGGCGCCAGTGCCGTCCGGAGCCTCGTCGCTGGCCGCATCCTCGTCCGCTGCGGTATCCCGGCAGTCAACCAGCCAGTGCCCTGTGTGAAGCACTCCCTGCGAGCCGCTCATGCGAAGCATCCGCTCCCGGGCGACTTCCGCGGTGTACGGCTTGCCGTGGGACTCGCCGTCGAATTCGAAGACCGAGTCGCACCCGATCACCAGCGCACCTTCAGCTTCGGGGAGGGCTGCAACGGCTTCTGCCTTGGCCCGGGCGAGCAGGAGGGCAGTGTCGTGGGCGTCCGTCACTCCGTACTTCGCCTGGACCGCATCCTCATCGACATCCGAGACCAGGACGTCATGCTGGATGCCCGCCTCGGTGAGCAGCTTGGTGCGGGCGGGGGACTGGGAAGCGAGGATCAATCGGGTCACGCACCCAGCCTAATACGACGCTCTCTCACATCCCGCCTGCTTCCCGCCGATCCTCTCTCACGTCCCGCCTGCTTCCCGCCGATCCTCTCTCACATCCCGCCTGCTTCCCGCCGATCCTCTCTCACGTCCCACGCTTAAACGCCCGATGCTCCACCACCGGCGTGAAGCAAGTGATGGAGCATCGGGCTGAAGCGGCGATTACATGAGCGAGCGTTAGTGGACCAGTTCCTCGGATCCGGCCTTGGGGCGGTCGCTGCGGGTGAGTTTGGCACCTTCGACGTCGACGTCCGGGAGGATCCGCTGGAGCCATTGGGGCAGCCACCAGGCTTTTTCGCCCAACAGGTACATCACTGCCGGAACGATGGTCATGCGGACCACGAATGCATCGATGAGCACGCCGAACGCCATTGCGAAGCCCAGCGGCCGGACCATGGTGAGGTGGCTGAAGATGAAGCCGGAGAACACGCTGACCATAATGATGGCAGCGGCGGTGACCACTGCCGCAGCGTGGCTGAACCCGGAGCGTACCGCGTGCTTGGCGGACTCGCCGTGCATGAACGATTCGCGCATGCCGGACGTGATGAACACCTGGTAGTCCATGGCCAAACCGAACAGCACACCGATCAAAATGATGGGGAGGAAGCTCAGGACGGCGCCGGGGTTGGCGACGTCGAAGATCCCACCCAACCAGCCCCACTGGTACACGGCCACTACGGCACCGAAGGCAGCAGCCAGCGAGAGCAGGAAGCCACCGGTCGCCAACAGTGGAACAACGATGGAGCGGAACACCAGCAGGAGCAGGATCAGCGAAAGTCCCACCACAATGGCAAGGTACGGGGGCAGTGCCGCACCAAGCTTGGCGGACACATCGATGTTGCCTGCAGTCTGGCCCGTCAGTCCGATGGTCACATCGTTCTGTTCACGGATGTCCGTGCCCTTGGCGCGGACATCGGAAACCACCTGGACGGTGCTGGCGCTGGCGGGGCCTTCCTTCGGGATGACCTGGTAAACGGCCGTTCGGAGGTCATCGCTCAGGGCCACGGGCACTGCGGCGATCACGTTGTCCACGCCCCGCAGCTTGTCGGCGACATCGTATTGCTTGTTCTTGGCGTCGTTTTCGCTCAGCCCTTCAGGGAACTCGGCGACCACGATGATCGGGCCCGTCATACCTTCGCCGAAGCTGCTGCGCGTGAGGTCATAGGCCTTGAACGCCTGTGAATCGACAGGTTCGGAACCGCCGTCGGGCAGTGCAAGCCGCAACTGGGAAGCGGGCAGCGCGACGGCTCCGAGCAGGACGATGCTGAGGATCAAAGCAACCCACGGGTGCCGGGTAACAAGGCCGCCCCAGCCACCGCTGCTGCGCTTCTCTTCGAGGGCGCGGTCGGCCGCTTCGTGGCCCGGTTCGGCATTATGCTTCGCGGCCTTGGCCCAGGCGCGCTTTGAGATGAGCCGTCGGCCGATCAGCGCCAGGATGGCGGGCGTCAGGGTCAAAGCGACGACGACGGCGACCGCCACTGTCGCCGCGGCGGCGACACCCATGACTGCGAGGAAGGGAAGTCCGGGGACCACCAGGGCCGCCAGCGCGATGATGACGGTGAGGCCCGCGAACAACACAGCGTTGCCGGAGGTACCAGTGGCGAGTGCCGCGGATTCTTCGCCGTCCATGCCTGCCAACAGTTGGCCGCGGTGGCGGTTGACGATGAACAGGGAGTAGTCGATACCCACCGCAAGGCCCAGCATCAGGGCGAGCATCGGGGAGATGGAGCTCATGTCGATCACGCTGGTGAGCGCGAACGTGCCACCCACGCCAACCGCGACACCGATCAAAGCCATCACCAGCGGAAGGCCGGCTGCGACCAGGGTGCCGAGCATAAGGATCAGCACCAGCGCGGCGACGGCGACACCCACGATTTCGGCAATGCCGAAGATCTGGGAGACGTCCTCAGTGATTTCCTTGCTCGCATAGGCGGTAACCCCTGCGGAGGAGACACCGTGGACGATGTCCTGTACTTGCTTGCGAACGGCTGGATCCACGGCATTGATGGAGGTCTTGAACTGGACCTGCGCGATTGCTGCCTTGTTGTCGCTGGAGACGAACCGGAGCCCGTCCGAGGCGGCAGCCTGCCGCTTCGAGAGGGCCAAGGTGGTGGCGCCGTCGGCTGCTTCCTTGGCGCCGGCGTCGAGCTTTTCCTTGCCCGCGGCAAGCTCAGCGCGCTTGGCACCGAGCTGCGCGTCAATCTGCGCAGGGGTGAGGCCGGAGGCCGCCATCTGCTGCTCTGTCGCGGCGAGTTGCGCCTCGCCGGCCGTCAGTTGTGCGCGGGAGGCGTCCAGTTGGGCCTGCCCTGCCGCCGCCTTTGCTTCACCGGCAGCGATCTGGCTGGCCGCGGAATCCAGCTGTTCTTGGGTGGTGAACGGGTTCACCGTTGCCTGGATGTCGGGCATGTCCTGCAGCTTGTCGAGGGCGGCCGCGACGGCACCCTTCTTGGCTTGGTCGAAACCGGCGTCGCCGGCGTCGAAGACGACGCTCGCGGAGCCGCCGGATGAGTCTGGCAGGGCTTCCTTGAGCTTGTCGGCCATCCGTTGGGTTTCGGTGCCGGGGATGGTGAAGTTGTTGGACATGGTGCCGTGGAAAGCTGCGGCTGAACCGCCCACTGCCACCATGACGGCCAGCCAGATGGAGATCACCAGCCAGCGGCGCCGGTACGAGAATTTGCCGAGCCGGTAGAGGAACGAAGCCATGTCAGAACCGATCTTTGGTGGTTGGAACAGAGGGTGTGGCTGATGCCGGCGATTGCGGGGCTGAAGCGTCCGACGGCGGCGCGAAGCCGGCGCCGAGGAGGCCCATCGCATCGATGAGGTGCTGGCGAAGGATGGCGAGGGATTCCGCGGAGAGGTCGGGCCCACGTTCGGCGAACCACACAGTCATGGCCGCCTTGCCGCAGGAGATCACCGACCCGGCCAACGCATGCAAGTAGAGCTCGCTGATGCCTTCACCGAGCCGGCTGCGGGCAGCGTCAATGATTTGCCCGGTGCAGTGGTCCCAGGCTTCAAGCTCGGAGCGGGCCAACGAGCGGTTGTCCTGGGTGAGGCTGAACAGCTCGGCCATGGGTGCCACGGACATCGGATCTGCGAGGGCCATGAGGGCGGCCTGCGCGGATTCGAGGATGGATTCCTCTGCGGGGCGCAGGCGGAACTGTTCCAGGGCGTGGTCCATGAAGCCGTCGGCTACTGATGCCAGGGCGGCTTCAAGGCTGGGGAAATAGTTGAAGAAGGTCCGTCGGGAAACCCCTGCGCTGGCGGCGATGTCCTCGACGGTGAAATTGCCGGATCCGTTGCTGCGCAAAAGGTCCAGGGCGGCGGACGCGATGGAGCTGCGGGTGGCTGCTTTGTTGAGCTCGCGCCGGGAGGGGGTGCTTGGCTCTTCAGCGAACGGCTCCGGCGCGGTCTCCGGGCTACTGGTTTGGGTCACATACTTACACTAAGTGCAAGTTTGCACTCTGCGCAATTTGGATTATTCGATGGCGGAATGCGAAGAGTCCCGCTCTTGTTCGCCGCGCCAGCCCATGTGGGGCCGGTGTGACGAACGAGAGCGGGACTCAGTAAGGGTGTTGGACCGTCTCCGGATCAGAACTGCTGCGGAGGCGTGGGCTGCTGCGGCTGGGCGGGCTGCTGCGGCTGGGCGGGCTGCTGCGGCTGCGCCGGGGGAGCGGACTGCTGCTGGGCCGCGGTATTCGTCAGATAGATCGATTGTCCCGTAGCCCCGGGCTCGCCTTCGCCGAGTGGGAGCACGTAGACGGCGGTGCCGTAGGCGCAGACTTCGGTCCAGTTGGTGCCCATTTCGGACGTGTCGAAACGCATGGCCACGATGGCGTTGGCGCCGCGCTGCTGCGCTTCGTTGACCATTCGGGCCATGACTTCCTGGCGGCTCTCGTAGAGTGCCTTGGTCATTTCGGGCAGTTCGCCGCCTCCGAGGGAGCGGAAGCCGGCAAGCATCTGCGAACCGATGTCCCGTGAACGGACAGTGAGGCCCATGACTTCGCCGAACACGGCGTCGATCCGGTGGCCCGGAATTTCATTTGATGTGACGATCAGCATGGTCAGAGCCTATCCAGCTTTGGGCCCTTTAACAGGGAGATCCCCCGGGGAGAACTCCCCAGGGGATCTACGCCGTTCTAAAACGGGCAGGAATTAGGCTTTCGTGCCCGCGAGTTCCCGTTCATCCGCTTCAGCGCCGGCTTTGTCGGCCGCGTATTCATCAGCAAACGCTGCACCGTTGCGGGGTGCGTTGTAGAGCGACTCGTCCAGGATTCCTTGACGCTTTGCCACGATGGCGGGGATCAACGCCTGGCCCGCAACGTTGACCGCGGTACGGCCCATGTCCAGGATGGGATCGATCGCCAGCAGGAGGCCGACGCCGGCAAGCGGCAGTCCCAGCGTGGACAGGGTCAGGGTGAGCATGACCACTGCGCCGGTGGTGCCGGCCGTTGCAGCGGAACCGAGGACGGAGACCAGCACGATCAACAGGTACTGGCTGAAGTCCAGGTTGATGCCGAAGAACTGGGCTACAAAGATCGCTGCGATAGCCGGGTAGATTGCTGCGCAGCCGTCCATCTTGGTGGTGGCGCCCAGCGGCACGGCGAAGGAAGCGTAGCCGGAGGGGACGCCCAGGTTCCGTTCAGTGACGCGCTGCGTGAGCGGCAGCGTGCCGATCGAGGAGCGGGAGACGAACGCCAGCTGGACGGCGGGCCAAACACCGGAGAAGTACTGCTTGACTGACAACCCGTGGACGCGGACCAGGATTGGATACAGAACAAAGAGCACCAGTGCCAGGCCGATGTAGATAGCGGCCGTGAACTTGCCCAGCGAACCGATGGTGTCCCAGCCGTAGATTGCAACAGCGTTGCCGATCAGGCCCACGGTGCCCAGCGGGGCGATCCGGATGATCCACCAGAGGACCTTCTGGATGACTGCCAGCGCGGAAGCGTTGAAAGTCAGGAAAGCTTCGGCCTGCTTGCCTACCTTGAGGGCGGCGATGCCGACGGCGATGGCGACCACAAGGATCTGGAGCACGTTGAAGCTGACCGAGGTGCTGACGGTCGTGGCAGCATTCGCGCTTTCAGTAACGGTTGAGCTGGCGCCGAGTCCCAGGAAGTTCTTCGGGAAAAGTCCGATCAGGAATGCCCACCAGTCGCCGGTCTTGCCAGCGTATTCAGCCTTCTGGGTGATGCCGGTGGCTGCGCCGGGCTGCAGGAGCACGCCCAGGCCGATGCCAATCAGTACCGAAACGAGCGACGTGATGGCAAACCAGAGCAGGGTGTTCCAAGCCAAGCGGGCAGCGTTGGAAACCTGCCGCAGGTTGGCGATCGAGCTCACCACAGCGGTGAAGATCAAAGGAACGACGGCGGTCTGCAGCAACGAGACGTAGCTGGAGCCGATCGTCTGGAGGGTTGCGCCAAGGCCGTTGGGGGCCGTCTTGGTGCTGCCTGTGTACTTGGCAATCAAGCCGAGGACAAGGCCCACAATGAGGGCTGCGATGATCTGGACGCCGAAGGAACCGGCCCACTTGGGGAGCCGGAAGCCGGGCTTGCCAGCTGCTGGGGAAGTGTTGGTTGAGGTGCTCACCGGAACACGTTAGGTGTCTGGCTAATAACATAGCGAACGGACGTTGAGAAATGTTACGGGCGTGACAGTTATTCCTACCGCTCCTGTGACGTTGGCCTCAGCTGGCATTCCTCAGCTGCGGATGATGACGCCAACTTATCCACGGACTTTTGTCTGTTTGTTGGATTTATTGGGTGGTGTTGGTAGTTTAAGGGGCGTTCGGTTGCCTGGGTTTTTTGGCTTGGGTGTTGCGATTGTTCTTATTGGGAGGAAAGTTCTATGTCGCGTGTGTTGTCTACTGAGCAGGCCAAGGCTGCTATTGGTCAGGATAGCCATGCGATTCGATTCCCGGCGCGAAATGATGAAATTCCCGTGACGTGGGGTGATGCTGTCGAGAACAGAATAAGTTCACAAAATAGTCGGTTTAGAAATACGTATCCAAATGGATCACCATTGACAGGATGGACTGGAAACTAGTGAACGCTTTTCTTTAAAATCAGTATCTGCCGCCGAAATTTGAATACCCCAGCTTCTATAAACGGCTTGTCGCGCTAAACCTCACTAACCTTGAGCCCTGGCAAATACTTCATGATCACTTGCTGACACAACGAGCGGTGGGATTAAAAAAGCGGTATCCCTCTCGTGTACTCGTTCTGTTCGCGCGGCGGGTAGACTCTGACGATATCGCTTGCTGGGACATTGACGCGGGTTCTGGTGCGATTTCCATCGTGCATGATTTTGCGGATCCGGGATGGGAACAGAAGGAAGAATATAGTGATATCACTGGTTGGTTTCGCAAAGCCATCGAAGATTTGATTGATTTTGAGTAATAGGCACCGAAGACTCTGGGCTGATGTGGACATGCGAGACTGATTAGCGATCTGCAGTTTCTGACGGGGTTGTCGCGGCTTGAACACCTCTGCGGTGTTATAAGCGTGTCACCACCGCCACGTATGACCCGGCGGGCTGGCAGCTCTCCCAGACGGACACTGGCGGGCACACGACTACCTGGACCTGCGACCCGGCCGGGCGGGACGCGTCCACGTCGGTGGACGGTGCCCTGATCGGCGCCATCGAACGCGACCTTCCCGGCCGCAGGGTGGTTATCATCGGCGGGGCCGGATACGCGGTGGTGCACAAGTTGTGATTTGGGGCGCCGAGCCCTGCCCTGAACCCGAGAGGTCCGGGCGCTTTGCCCGCCCACAATTACTACGACATGGAGCAGGCACAGGTAGCTGGATACCCTGGCTATAGTCAGGATCCGCAACCACTGTGGGATCTGCGGTAGGGACGATGATGTACAACGAGGGAAACACATATCTGCGTTTGGTAGCTGTCCCAGTTCGCAAGGGGCTGTTCGTCCGGGGGGATCATATGTATGAGGTGATGAAAGACCTCGGACGCCCAAGCGTTGTGTCAGCAAAGGAATTGGCAGGGGCTGTTGGAGTGGATCCACGCGGGCCATGGAACGACTTGCAGGAGTGTCAGCGAACTGCGGACCGACTGTATCGAGAGGGCAGACACGGAGATTGGGTTGAGTATCCGACCGCGCTAATCGTTCCGGGCGGGTCCCCTTAAACTTGGGTTTCGTCTAAGGGCAGCGGCCTATGGGACAGATGGTTCTGACGGCGGGTGCCTAAGCCGGTAACTGCAAAGACCTGCGGAACGATCGACTTGTCTGAGGGCGTATCGTTTGTAAACAGGCAGAACATTGCCACCGCTTTTAGCGGTGAAGAATACAAGTTCGTTATTGGACAAGAACGACGGACGAGACAGGTCGTAGCACGGTTCCCTCGCACGGAGGACCGACAATGATGATGTGGCCTTGCCTTAACAGGGTTCGGTAATTGATCACTACTCGGCGTCGCTGGCACTGGATTTAGTGCTGGCCATGTCACGTTTGCCGGTTCAACCGGTTTATCCGGCCGGATGGAATCCTCGCCTTCTGGCACCCAACGTTCAGCGCTGGACTGCTGCCGTAAGCGACATTGTGAACCATGGATCCGGGGCCGTTCAAGGTGCAGTCAATCAGTGGATCCGACCCGGCGCCGACACTTCACGCACCGGAATATTGACCGCCGTAACGCAAAGCGTCCTCCTAGGAGCACGGGGCCCAGTGGCGGGGATTCACCGTGCGCCCTGTGTTTGGAGACCATGAGCCGACTCGGATGGAGGAATCTATGAGTGCTTCAGGGAACGGGAACGTCGCTGCGAAACCACCGCAGAAATCGCGGAGGCAACTCCGGAGGGATCGATGGGTCTTTTGGACAATCGTGTCCTGCGCATTGCTGGTACCCATCGTTATATTTGTGGTGCCACCGTTGTTTGATGCTTATGACGAGACCCACCGGGTGGCGATCGAATGCACCGTCACTGGAGCGGAGGGTGGTGTGGCGTCGGGAGGCAATCGCGGTGGTGCTTCGTGGTCGAGGGTGCAGATCAGTACGTCTGATTGTGGGACTTTGGCGCCTACCAGGGACATTACGGAGTCGAATAGGGACGTCGTGGCAGCAACATTGTCCGGCGGTGGACGGTATTCGTTCCAGATCGGAGCCACAACCCAAGCAACGTGGAAGTTGTACGAGGTTTTTCGCATAACTCCTATGGTCTATTCATTCCACAAGATTAATTGATGTCATTCCGCTGGGTTGTTTGCGGTGTGGTGATATAAACGGTTTCTGGCGGGGATTTTCCTGCTAAAGGGCTCTGAGGTGGGTAATGCGCTGGATTTTTGAAGAGCCAGGATATGAGGTCGAAGACCGTCGCGAGGAGGTGCTGCAGGAGGGCCCCCCGGGACATATCCTCATCGGAACATCTCCTCAGACTATCGTTGCCCTCGCAAACTGCCTGAATGAAGCATCGGCTACTGCCCTGGATCGGGCCAGGTTTGCTGTCGCAAGGGATGCGCTTCGACGCGTTCAGGAGCAGGCAGGTCCGTTTTGGATGGAGAACCCACACGGATCATTCAGTTCTGAAAAACCATTGATGTGGCGTTCAATGGAACTACAGGGACAAGAACTTATCGATCTTTTCGACTGCTATGAGGAAGGGTGGTTTCCGATAGCTGTCGACGGCGGAGAAAGTAATGTCTTACGAACGGCCATATCGGCAGTGTTGCGGATAATCGATAACGAGGAGCTTGTCTCGCGCG
The DNA here is from genome assembly GCF_059090325.1 of Arthrobacter sp. B0316-5-4. Lineage (NCBI taxonomy): Bacteria > Bacillati > Actinomycetota > Actinomycetes > Micrococcales > Micrococcaceae > Arthrobacter > Arthrobacter sp. B0316-5-4. Next base: position 258,252 of record NZ_JBNHFN010000004.1, on the reverse strand, counting down.
TCGATGCTACTGAAACTCAGTTGAGGGAACTCCTTCACCATATGAAATGAACTGTAGAGTCTGTTTGAGAATTTAGAGGTGCTTGACGGCCGCTTGGAGGAAAACCATTGACGCAGCATCTTGCATTGCCAGTTCTCTATGACCGCATGATCGAGCGTGGCATGGTGGATCTGGAACCTTGGGAACTTCTGCGCGGAGCACAGCAGGCGCAGCGAATGAAACACACAGATGAGGTTTTCCCCGGCTGGAACCTGATTCCTTTTGCCTGCAGGTCCGATAACGATGATGTGGCCTGCTGGACCGGAAAGAACGTCGTGGTCGTCGATGACTACGACGTGATGCGGGACGCAACTGGGGCAGCCGTACGGCACCAGGCAGCGGAATACCACTCGATGGACGAATGGCTGATTGCGGCAATACGGGATTTCATGGCGTTTGACTGAACCACCGTCGCCGCACGCCGAGAACCCCCGGCCTCTGGCCGGGGGTTCTCAAGCAGATCAGCCCAGCAACGCCCGCCGCAGCACGTCCAAACCAACTGAGCCAATGTTCAGCGCCTTGCTGTGGAAGGACTTCAGGTCGAAGCCTTCCCGGCCTTCCAGCTCGGCCCGGATCTGCTCCCATAGACGCTGGCCCACCTTGTAGGAGGGTGCTTGTCCTGGCCAGCCGAGGTAGCGCGTGAACTCGAACTGGAGTTGCCCTTCGCTGATGTCGAGGTTGGCCTTGAGGAAGTCGAAGCCCTTTTCAGGGGTCCAGGTACCGGTGCCCCAGCGTTCAGGGACGGGCAGTTCCAGGTGGACGCCGATGTCGAAGACCACACGGGCTGCCCGCATGCGTTGTCCGTCCAGCATGCCCATGTGGTCGCCCGGGTCCTTGAGGTATCCGAGTTCCAGCATGAGTTGCTCTGCGTAGAGGGCCCAGCCTTCGCCGTGGCCGGAGACCCAGCAGACGTTGCGCCGCCAGTTGTTCAGGAGTTCCCGGCGGTAGGTTGCCGTGGCGACTTGGAGGTGGTGGCCGGGGACGCCTTCGTGGAACACGGTGGTGGTTTCGGACCACGTGGTGAACGTATCCTCACCTGCTGGAACTGACCACCACATGCGCCCGGGCCGGGAGAAGTCGTCAGAGGGGCCGGTGTAGTAGATGCCGCCCTCGTCGGTAGGGGCAATCATGCACTCGAGGATTTTCATGACGTCGGGGATATCGAAGTGGACGTCGGCCAGCTCAGACACGGCACGGTCGGAGAGTTCCTGCATCCAGGCTTTGAGCGCGTCGGTGCCCTTGATCTGGCGGGCGGGGTCGTTGTTGAGGATGGCCTTGGCTTCGTCAATGGATGCGCCTGGCTTGATCTGCCCCGCAACCTTTTCCTGTTCCCCGATGAGCCGTTCAAGCTCCTGGACGCCCCACGCGTAGGTTTCCTCGAGATCCACTTCGGCGCCAACAAATGAACGGGAGGCCAGCGCGTAGCGTTCGCGCCCGACCGCGTCTTCTTCCGGAGCGAGGGGGAGGAGCTCGTCCCGGAGGTAAGCACCCAGGCCGCTGTACGCCGAACGCGCGGCCGAAGTGCCGGCGTCGAGCCTGTCCTGAACATCGGCGGGCAACGGCTGGCCACTAAGGGCGGCCGATGAAGCCATCTTGGCGAAGAATCCGTCCTCGGCTGCGTATCGGCCGGTCTGCTCGATGACAATCCGAACCTGCCGGGCAGAAGCTACTTTGCCCGACGCGGCAGCGGTCCGGAGGGAAACGATGTACCCCTCAATCGCCCCGGGAACATTAGCTGCACGGCCGGCAATATGCTCCCACTGTTCCACCGTGTCTGTGGGCATGAGGTCGAAAATCGCACGAATGTCCTGGGCGGGTGAGGCGATGTTGTTGAGGTCTGCCGCATCCCAACCGGACTCGTGGATCTCCAGCTCCAGGCCGAGCCGCTCGCGCATGGCGTCCAGGGTGACGGCGTCCACGTCATCCGAAGGCTCAAGGCCGGCCAGGGCGTCCAATGCCAACCGTGTGGCCTCCGCATGAGCCTCGGCACCGGCGGGCGAGTAGTCCTGGTAATCGGTTTCGTGTCCCGGCAGCCCAAGCGTGGTGGCGAAGCTGGGGTTGAGTTCGATCAGCTTTTCTGTGTACGCGTCAGCGACGGCATCGATGGCGGACTTCGGGCGTACGGGGGTGTTTGCAGTAGTCACCCACAGAGCCTATCCGCGACGCCGCTTACGTGAAAGAGTTGTTGAACTTTTCTACGCGCGGCAGAACTATCCGCGACTGCGCCTCCACGCACCCGGACCCGGAGTCGGGTCCAAACGCAGTTGCTGGCGACGCACCCAATGCCGGACATTCGGCTTCGATGCGGCAGCTTCCGAAGGTGCACCCAGGGAAACCACGACGGCGGCAAGCGCCGCGAGCTCTTCGGCCGTCGGTTCGCCCTTGACCACGGAGAACAGCGGTTCAGCGGGCGATTCGGCAGGGGCGGAATCAGCCCGGTGCTTGGGCGTGCTCACAGCGGGATGTTTCCGTGCTTCTTGGTGGGCAGGCTCGCGCGCTTGTCCCGGAGGGCGCGGAGGCCGCGAATGATCTGGAGGCGCGTGTCGGACGGAGCGATCACGGCATCAACATAACCCAGTTCGGCTGCCTGGTACGGGTTGAGCAGTTCTTCCTCGTAGCCCTGGATGATCTCGGAGCGCTTGGCTTCGACGTCGCCGCCTGCTTCTGCAACGGCTGCGAGGTCGCGGCGGTAGAGGATGTTCACTGCACCCTGGGCACCCATGACGCCGATCTGTGCCGTGGGCCAGGCGAGGTTGAGATCCGCCCCGAGCTTCTTGGAGCCCATCACGATGTAGGCACCACCGTAAGCCTTGCGCGTGATGACGGTGAGCTTGGGAACGGTTGCCTCGGCGTAGGCGTAGAGGAGCTTGGCTCCGCGGCGGATGATCCCCTGGAACTCCTGGTCCTTACCGGGCAGGAAGCCGGGGACATCCACCAGGGTGATGATCGGGATGTTGAAGGCATCGCAGTGGCGGACAAAGCGGGCGGCCTTTTCCGAGGCGGAAATGTCCAGGGTCCCCGCGAACTGCATGGGCTGGTTGGTCACAATCCCTACGGTGTGTCCCTCAATGCGGCCGTATCCAATCATCACGTTGGGGGCGTACAGGGACTGCATCTCCAGGAAGTGCGCGTCGTCCACGATCTGCTCGATGACCTTGCGCATGTCGTAAGGCTGGTTGGCGGAATCGGGGATCAACCCGTCCAAGGCGAGATCGTCATCGTTGAGTTCCAGTTCCTGGTCGTGCTCAACAATCGGGGCCTCGGAGAGGTTGTTGGAGGGCAGGAAGTCCAGGAGTTCGCGGACGAACTCAATGGCGTCGGCTTCGTCGGAGGCCAGGTACGTGGAGGTGCCGGTGGTGGCGTTGTGCTGGCGTGCGCCGCCCAGCGTTTCCATGTCCACGTCTTCACCGGTGACGGTCTTGATGACATCGGGTCCTGTGATGAACATGTGGGACGTCTTGTCCACCATGACCACGTAGTCGGTCAGGGCGGGGGAGTACGCGGCACCGCCTGCGCACGGGCCCATGATGAGCGAGATCTGCGGGACCACACCGGAAGCGTGGACGTTGTTGCGGAAGATGTCCGCGAACATGGCCAGCGAGGCGACGCCTTCCTGGATGCGTGCGCCGCCGCCGTCGTTGATGCCCACAACCGGGCAGCCGTTGCGCAGGGCGAATTCCTGCACCTTGACGATCTTCTCGCCATTGACCTGGCTCAGCGAGCCGCCGTAGACGCTGAAGTCCTGGCTGTAGATGGCGACGAGGCGGCCGTCCACGGTGCCGTAGCCGGAGACGACACCGTCACCCAGGGGCTTCTTCTTTTCCATGCCGAACGCGGTGGAGCGGTGGACTGCGAGGGCGTCGAACTCGACGAACGATTCAGGGTCAAGCAGGAGGTCGATCCGTTCGCGGGCAGTGTTCTTACCGCGTGCGTGCTGCTTCTCAATCGCTTCCGGGCCGGAGGGTTGCTCGGCACGTGCCTGGCGGTCGCGGAAGTCGGCAATCTTTCCCGCTGTCGTTGTCAGATCGTGGCTCATCAAGTGTCTCCGGCTCTGTAGCTGATTTTCGCTGGCGCAGTTCGGTGTTGGCGCAAAGCTTAAGTAGCTTCCGTACAAAGAACAGGCCCCGCAGGCCAGTCTAGTGACGCCTTTGCCGCGAACCGCTGTAGAAACCCTACAATTTTCCGCGTCCAAGCCAAAGGCAACGCTATGTTACCCGCCAGTAACATACTTGGGTTAGAGTGTCCCCATGACTTCAAGCAACGACGCTTCCCGCGCACTCCCGCAGGCAGAAACTCCCTACGTGGCTACCGGATCGCTCAAGGGCAAGACCATCCTGATGTCCGGTGGAAGCCGCGGCATCGGACTGGCCATTGCCACCCGTGCAGCCCGCGATGGCGCCAACATTGTGCTCATGGCAAAGACGGGCGACCCGCACCCCAAACTTGAAGGGACCGTTTTCACCGCCGCGGAACAACTGGTCGCCGCAGGCGGCCAGGCGCTGCCGCTGGTCGGGGACGTCCGCAACGATGACGACGTCGCCGCAGCGGTCGCCGCCGCCGTCGAGCGTTTCGGCGGGATCGACGTCGTTGTTAACAACGCCTCGGCGATCGATCTGTCCCGGACCGACGCCGTTGACATGAAGCGCTATGACCTCATGCAGGACATCAACGTCCGTGGCACTTTCCTGCTCTCCAAGCTGGCGTTACCGGCTCTGCGGGAGTCAGGGCACGGCCACATCCTTACACTGTCGCCGCCCCTCAACCTGGACCCCAAATGGGCAGGGATGCACCTCGCGTACACGATGGCCAAGTACGGGATGAGCCTCACCACTCTCGGCCTCGCCGAAGAGTTGAAGGACGACGGCGTTTCGGTCAACTCGCTCTGGCCCTGCACCCTCATTGACACAGCCGCGATCCGAAATATGCCCGGCGGCCAGCAAATCGTGCAGGCGGCACGGGGCCCGGAGATCATGGCCGACGCCGCGCACGCCGTGCTCACAGGTTCGGGCGCCACGGGTAATTTCTTTACCGACGAACAGGTGCTGCGCGCCGCCGGCGTGTCGGACTTTACGCCGTACAGCCTCGGCGCGCCCGAAGACCGCTTGGTGCCGGACATATTTCTCTAGGCGGATTCCCAGACGCTTTTGGCGCCAGGCACCATCCCGGACCGCCGCAACTGGATAGGATTCAGCTATGGATGCCGAACAGCCAGACAGCAGCGAGCCGCACGTCCCCTCCGTCGCCGGTGACCGGCCCGGGCTGGACCGCCAGGCGCTGCTTCAGCCGGACTTCTTGTCGGCGGCGGGCATCTCCCAGCTGAACATTGTCGAGTCAACCGGCTCCACCAACCAGGACCTGGTGCGGGCCGTCACTGTTGAGCCAAAGAAGTGGGCCGACCTCGCCGTCCTGACCGCAGAACACCAGACTGCTGCCCGCGGACGACTGGACAGGCATTGGGAATCGCCCGAACGCTCCGCGGTGTCGGTGTCCATGGTGCTGCGTCCCGTCACCGCCGACGGCATGCCCGTTCCTACGCAAAGCTATTCGTGGATTTCTCTTCTGGCTGCCGTCGCGTTGCGGGAGGCCCTGCAGGAAACGGCCGGTGTGACCGCGGAGATCAAATGGCCCAATGATGTCCTGGTAAATGGACGCAAGATCGCGGGAATTCTGGCCCAGATGACGCCCTTGGGGGACGGGACAGTCCCCGCGGTGATCCTGGGTGTTGGACTCAATGTGTCCTTGGCCGAAGACGAACTTCCGGTGCCCACGGCCACGTCACTCGCCCTGGAAGGGGCCACGACGACGGACCGCACCGCGCTGCTGAAGAGCTACCTGTCGCGTTTTGCGCGGTTGTACCGCAGCTTCTGCAACGCCGAAGGTGACCCCGCTGCCGGACTGGCCGGGGGACAGTCACTGCATAAGCGCGTTGAATCCGCCATGGTGACATTGGGCCGCGAAGTCCGGGCCCACTTGCCTGGTGACAATGAACTGGTGGGGCATGCGTCCCGCCTCGATGAGCACGGTTCGTTGCTGGTGGTGGACCACGGCGGCAGGGAGCACGTTGTTACAGCCGGGGATGTGGTGCATTTGCGCGCCACAGAAAGCGGTTATGCGTAAAGAGTTACTTCCGGGGGAGCAGGTCATTGCCGTGACACGGCAGCAGGGCCGCTCTCTGTTCCTTCCTGTGCTGGCTTTCATCGTCGTCCCCGCTGTTGCCGCTTACGCTTGCGCCTGGGTGGTTAAAGGCAATGCGCAGCGCCTGGCGCCCTTCATTACAGTGGAATGGACGCCGTGGCTCATGGGTGCCGCGATGGTTCTTGCCGCGTGGTTGCTGCTTGCCTACAGCTTCAAACGTGTGCTCCACTGGCGTTCTGTCAGGTACATCCTGACGAGCCGCAGGATACTTGCCAAGTACGGCATGTTTCGACGCAATGACTGGCAGGTTTCCCTCATGGCCGTACGCAACGTGGGGGTTCACCAGACATTGGTCCAACGGGCACTGCACTCCGGGAATATATCCTTGGATACCGGGCACTCAGGAGTGGCCGTGCTGAACGACGTCCCGCTGGTTGGGAAATTCAGGGGCTTCATTCTTGACGCGATGGATGAGCTCCCGAAGGGTGAGGTTTTTGAGGGTGAAGTGCTGAGGGATTTTGACGAGTTGCCGTGGGAGCTGAGAGAAGGTGGAAGAGATGAGCGTTGAGGATCAGCAGTCCGGCGAGGACCTGGACCAGGAGTTCGACGCCGTACCCGAACCTTCCGTGGACGAGGATACGGAGGCGCGACCCGCCCCGGTGACCACCGGTCCGCCCACTGGCGTGATGTCCGCCGAGCGCCTCGCAATTAAGGCACTCGAGTCCAAGCTGCTGGGCGGCGAACGCAAGCTCCGACGTCGTGAAGTTGCCGCCGGTGCCGGCGTGTCCATCCTGTCCGCACGCAAGATTTGGCGCGCGCTGGGATTTCCTAACTTCGGCGATGAGGACGTTGCCTTTACTGAGCGGGACCAAGCCGCTTTATCCCGCATCCTGGACTTGGTTCGAGCCGGACTTTTGACCGAAGAAGCCGCGATTTCGGTGACCCGCTCCATCGGGCAGATGACGGACCGCATGGTGGTCTGGCAGGTCGAGGCGCTGGTTGAGGACATGGTCTCGGAGCAGGGCATTCCGGACGCCGTTGCCCGCAAGCAACTCGTCGCGAAGTTGCCCGCGCTGGTGGATTCCTTGGAAGAAATCCTCGTCTACTCCTACCGCCGCCAGCTCAACGCAGGCGTCCAACGCCTCGCTGTTCGGGCCGAAGCCGGCCTGCAGGCCAGCGAGGAAGGCCGGGAGGGTGACGAGGACGATTCGCCGTTGCCCTTGGCCCGGGCAGTGGGGTTCGCTGACCTGGTCTCCTACACCAGCCTTTCGCGCCGCATGAACGAGAAGACCTTGGCTCAGCTGGTACAGCGCTTCGAAAACAAGTGCGCAGAGATCATCTCCGTCGGCGGTGGCCGTTTGGTGAAGACGGTTGGTGACGAAGTCCTCTACATTGCCGAAACGCCTGCAGCCGGAGCCGAAATTTCGCTGGCCCTCGCCCAGGCCTTCACCGAGGACGAGATCCTGCCGCAATGCCGTGTGTCCATGGTCTGGGGCCGCATTCTGTCCCGGCTCGGCGACATCTACGGGCCCACCGTTAATCTTGCCGCCCGGCTCACCACCCTGGCCCAGCCCGGAACGGTTTTGGTGGACGCCATGACGGCCGCGGCCCTGGGACAGGACGACCGCTTTGTCCTTGTTCCCCAAAAGTCCGAGAATGTCCGTGGCTTCGGGGAAATCCATCCCGTGATGCTCGCCCGCGGCCGAGGCAAGGGCCTGGTGCTGGACTAGGGCTCTCCGGTAAGCCCCCGCGGCCTTCCGACCCGCAGGCCCGGACGCTCTCTCACATCCCGCCTTATTCCGCCGAACGCTCTCTCACTTCCCGCCTTATTCCGCCGGACGCTCTCTCACTTCCCGCCTTATTCCGCCGGACGCTCTCTCACATCCCGCCTTATTCCGCCGGACGCTCTCTCACTTCCTTGAAGAAAGTGGGAGAGCGTTCCGGTTTAAGGGGGTGGGATGTGAGAGAGGGATGGGTGACTAGCGGTTCGGGAGATGCGTTTCAAGTCACAGCTTGGCTATTCGATGGATTAACCCGGTAGGCTGTGCGTTGATTCTGCTGACCGTGACGACGGCGGAAAACCGGGCAGTTGTCCCCATCGCGCAACGGCATGCCAAGGCCGTAGGCTGTCAAAGCCAATGGATAGCCGGGTCTCGGGTCTCCTCCGTTGGCCGTGGGGTGCGTGGGATAGTCTTAGGGACTGAAAATTCCGCCGCCGTATGGGGGTACTGCGGAATGCACGGCTGCCGGCACATGCCGGTTGGCCTGGAAGTCGCTGCATGTGGGCGGCTGTACACAAAGGGAATTTTGGGGCTGTGACATCTTTCTTCGCCAAGCTGGGGCTGAAAAAGCGTCAAAACAGGAAGCTTATTTCGGGCATTGCGGGCACTGCTGCGGGCGCAGTCCTGGTGGCCGGGGCTGTGTTGTATCCGGGGTTCAAAACCACTGAAGTGGACTTGAACGACGGCGGCGTCTGGGTGGTGAGCAAGACCAAGAACGCTGTGGGGCGGCTGAACTATCCTTCCCGCGTCCTCGACGGCGCAGTCACCCCGGCCACCACGACTTTCGATGTCCTGCAGCACGACGGCAACGTCTTCGTGGATGAGGAATCCGGTTCCACCATCAATCAGGTGTCCGCTGCCAACCTTAAGCTCGGCGGTGACAAGCAACTCCCATCGTCCTCCCAGGTCAGTTACGGCTCAACGGTTCTCTCGGTGACAGACCCTGCCCGCGGCAAGGTGTGGGCGTTGTCGCCATCCACCGTAAACGGCTTCGATGAAGAAAGTACTGAGCCGGTGCTGACGGGAAACCAAGGCCTGGTGTCCGCCGTCGGCTACGACAACCGCATCTACACCGCCGATCCCGGCAAGGGCGAGATCACCGTGACCACGGTTGACGCCAACGGGGAGCGCACAAACTCAGAGGTCACCAGCGTGGACGGGCTCAAGGGAGCGGGCGACCTCCAGATCGCTGTTGTGGGGGACAAGCCCGTGCTCCTGGACGCTAATTCCGGGAACCTCTTCCTCCCCGGCGGCCGCAAGCTCCAATTGCAGGACGCCCGCGAGGCGAAGCTGCAGCAGAGCAGCCAAGAAAGCAACTACGTAGCCATCGCCACGCGCAAGGCCCTTTTGAAGCAGCCGTTGGACGGCGGAACTGCTGCTACCGTCAACGCCGACGGCGAGGGCGTTCCGGCAGCGCCGGTTCAGGTCAGTAAGTGCGTTCACGCAGCTTGGGCGGGAGCCAACAAATACGTACGCGATTGCGATAACGACGCCGATGACAAGAAGAACAATGTTCCCAAGGCAAGTGCCTCGCCGAGCTACGTGTTCCGCGTCAACCGCGATCTCGTGGTCCTCAACGACGTGAATTCGGGCAGCGTGTGGCTGGTCAACCAGAACATGCAGCTCGTCAACAACTGGGACGACGTTGTCCCTCCCAAGAACCAGTCCGATGACCAGGACCAGGAGTCAGCGGACAACAACACCATCAACGTCCTCCCGGACCGCACCAAGCCAAACCGCCCACCGGAGACCAAGCCCGATGAGTTCGGTGTCCGCCCGGGCAGGACATCCATCCTGAGCGTCCTGGACAACGATTCAGACCCCGACGGCGATGTCCTCACCGCTGCTGTGGGGGCCAACGGCCCGAAGGCGGGTGCGCTGGAAAACATTTACGGTGGCTCGGCCTTCCAAATCAAGGTCCCGGCCGAAGCGCAACCGGGAACGGAAGTCTTCGACTACAACGCCTCCGATGGCCGAGGCCTGTCAGCCGGCGGCCAAGTGACACTTCATGTGGTGGGGCCGGACGAGAACAAGCCGCCCTTCTTCAAACGCGGGGAGCCCACCACCATGCTGGTGGAACAAGGCAAATCGGTGAGCCAGAACATCCTGACTGACTGGATGGACCCGGACGGGGACGACCTTGTCCTCTTGGACGCAAAGTCGGATAACGACCAGGACCAGGTTAAGGTACGCCGCGACGGCCTCCTCACCTACCAGGATTCCGGGGCCGCTCCGGGTAAGAAGAACGTATCCATCACCGTGTGGGACGGGCGTGCCACCACCACCGGCCGCGTGGTGGTCAACGTGCAGCCGCCCGGCGCCCTCGCCCCCGTGGTCAACGCAGACCACGTCACTGCGGTGGTGGGTCAGGACCTGGTGATCGCTCCCTTGAAGAACGACGTTGATCCGAACGGTGGTGCCCTGCGGGTGGCGCATGTCGAGGCCGCTGGACAAGCGGAGCTCGGCCCGGTGACCGATGGCGGTACCTTCACTTTCCGGAGCAACACCCCGGGCCCGGTCTACTTGACGTACATTGCCAGCAATGGCCCCCAGAGCAGCCAGGGCCTGATCCGTGTGGACGTGGAGTCCGGCAAGAATGCGGGAGCACCGGTGGCCGTTCACGACGTCGCGCTGTTGCCTGTCGGCGGCAGTGTGCTGGTGGACCCGCTGGCTAATGACTCCGATCCTTCCGGGGGCGTGCTGGTATTGCAGTCCGTCACGGTCCCCGATGGTTCGTCGGCGTCGGTGAGCGTCATTGACCACAGCGTCCTCCGTGTCACCGACGTCCTCGGCGCCAAGGAACCCTTCGTATTCAGTTACACCATGTCCAACGGCCGCGCCTCAGCCACAGGTACGGTGGGCGTCGTCCCGGTGCCGGCCCCCGCCGTCGTCGAGGCCCCGCAGCCCAAACCCGACGAGGTCAACGTACGCGTCAACGACGTCGTGACCATTCCTGTCCTGGACAACGACACGCACCCGCAGGGTGAAGAGTTGTCCGTGGACCCGGTGTTGGCCCAGGGCATTCCGGAAGCGGACGGCAAGGCGTTTATTTCGGAAAAGACCCTGAGGTTCATCGCCGGACCGGCTCCCAAGACAGTCCGTGCGATCTACAACGCAGTTGATCCGCAAGGCCAAAAGAGCGCCGCGGCCGTGACAATCCACATCCTTCCCTTGGAAGGGACTCAGAATTCGCGGCCACAGCCCCAAAACCTCACTGCCCGTGTGGTGGCTGGAGGCAGCGTCCGGATTCCGGTCCCGTTGGACGGCATCGACCCCGACGGCGACTCGGTCCAACTCACCGGCATCGACAGCACGCCCACCATGGGAACGGCGACGGCGGGCAGCAGCTTTATAGACTTCGTCGCCGCAGGAGACGGCGCGGGGACCGATTCGTTCCGGTACAAAGTCATTGACCGCCAAGGCGCGGTGAACACCGGAACGGTTACCGTTGGCGTGGCGCCGCGCGGGGAGGACAACCAGAAACCTGCACCCGTGGACGACGAGGTCAAGGTCCGTCCCGGGCGCCAGATCGCGGTGGATGCCACCGCCAATGACACCGACCCCGACGGCGACATCATCCGTATCCTGACGGACAGCATCGAAACCGACGAAGGGGTGGACGCCCAGGTCAGCAAGACCAGTGGCCGTGTTTTGGTGACGGCTCCCTCAGCCGAAGGAACCATCAACGTCCGCTACTCCGTCGCTGACGACCGCGATGCCGTGGGCAACGCCACCATCCGGGTGATCGTCAAGAACGACATCCCGTTGCAGGCACCGATCGCACGGGATGACCGTGTGACGTCTGCGCAGACCCTCGGCAAAACAGCCGTTGACGTGCCGGTCCTTAAGAACGACGAGGATCCGGACGGCGTGGGTGAAAACCTGAAGATCAGCACCGGCTTGGATACCGCGCGCCCAGGTTCCGAGGGCAACGTTGTGGTGGATCTGACCGAACAGCCGCAGTTGATTCCCTATACGGTGGAAGATGTGGACGGACAAAAGTCCACAGCCATCATTTGGGTTCCGGGCATCGGTCAGCAGGTTCCAACACTTGCCAAGGACGACGTTGTGGAGCTCGTCTCCGGACAATCCACCACCGTTGACTTGGCCGAGTGGGTGAAGGTCCGCGAGGGAAAGACTCCGCGCTTGACCCAGGTTGACCGCATTAAGCTGATCGGCTCCGATGGCAGCGATCCCGTGGGCAACAACGGCACGTCCATCAAGTACACCGCCGGCGCCGAATATGTGGGCCCCGGCTCCATCAGCTTCGAAGTCACCGATGGCACCGGCCCGGACGATCCCAACGGGCTGAAGTCCACCTTGAGCATCCGTACTAAGGTCCTGCCGGACCCCAACAAGAACAACCCGCCGGCACTGCTGGGCAGCGACCTCGATGTACCCAAGGGCGATTCGTCCAGCCTGGACTTGGGCAAGTTGACGTCCGATCCGGACTCGGACGACGTGCAGAACATGAAGTACGAGCTCGTGGGAGGCGCGACGGGTGGGTTCAAGGTGAACCTGGACGGCAAGACCCTGAAGGCATCCGCTGAAGACTCGGTACAGATCGGTCAGACTGGCACCGTTCAGGTCAAGGCCAAGGACCCCCGGGGACTCGAAGCAGTGGCCACCTACAAACTGTCCCTGACCGCTTCCAACAGGCCCAAGGCAGTGGCCAATGATGACGTGGAACCGGACGCGCAGTCCGGGAAGCCCGTCACGGTCAATGCCCTTGCAAACGACTCCAACCCATTCCCGGACACCCCGTTGAAAATAGTCTCAGCGGTGACCGAGACGGGGCAGGGGACAGCGGAAGCCAGCGGCTCCAACGTCACTGTGACTCCGGCATCCGGGTTCACTGGAACCATGGTGGTGGCTTACACGGTGTCGGATAAAACCGGCGAACTGTCCCGTTATGCCACAGCCCGCATACGCCTGACCGTCAAGGACAAGCCTGCGGCGCCCACCACTCCGTTGCCACAGAGCGTTGGAGACCAGACAGCGCTGCTGACCTGGAACGCCTCCGCGGACCGTGGCTCGCCCATCACCAAGTACACCGTCTACGGGGAGGGTGGCTTCAAGCAGGATTGCCCGGCCAATACCTGCACGTTGACGGGTTTGACGAACAACGCGAAGTATCACTTTGCCGTCACGGCCACCAACGCAATCGGTGAATCCGAGCGTTCGCCGGTGTCCGCAGAGGTCCGTCCCGACGTCAAACCGGACACCCCTGTGGCTCCCACCTTGAAGTTCGGGGACAAGCAGCTCTCCATCGCCTGGGTTCCCCCTGCCAGCAAGGGCTCACCTGTTAAGTCCTACGACCTGGAAATCTCACCGGCCCCCGCCGGCCAGAATTCCCAAATCCAGAACCTCACCGGCTCAAGCCACGTGTGGTCCGGGCTGACCAATGGTGTGGCTTACAAGGTCCGGGTGTTGGCCCGCAACGATGCCAAGGAACCGTCGGAGTGGAGTACGTACTCCGCAGCTGAGACTCCTGCTGGAGTTCCGGCCACGCCGGCGGCGCCGACGGTTACCGGTGCCAAACCCGTTGACAAGCAAAGCCAGTTGCAAGTGACTTGGGCTGCGCCCAACAACAACGGTGACGCCGTGTCTGCCTACACGCTGACCACCTACCGGGGCGGCGCCGTCGTCGCGACCCAGTCGGTGGCCGGAACGTCGTTGAATGTAACCGTGGAAAACTCCGAAACCGATTACTCGTTCACGGTTTCTGCCACGAATAAAGCGGGCGTCAGCGGCGTCAGCCAACAATCCGCAGCCATACGCGCCGCCGGTAAACCAGGAATGGTGGGGCCACCGTCTGCGGCTTTGGTTGAGACCAACGCAGCGGGCGGCAAAATCCGGGTTGCCTTCAGTCCACTCGCCGCTGGAGAACGCAATGGCTCCAATATCAACGAGATCAGCTATCGGTATGCCCTGACATCCGGGGCAGGCAGCGGATCGATCCCTGCGGGAGGCGGCGTCGTAGCAGCGCCGAACGGCCAGGATACGGCGGTTGTGGTGTGGGCTGTGTCCACACGTAACTCCACTCCCGGAGATAGAAGCAGGGAGTCCAACGCTGTGAATCCTTATGGTTTGGCCGCAGCGCCGGCTGTCAACGGAAGCAAGAGCAGTGGCGTAGGCGATAAGACGGTGTCCTGGACGTGGAGCGCCCCGAACGGCAACGGCCGTCCTGTCACTGGATACCAGTACAGCCTCGACAACGGCGCTTGGCAAAACACCGATCAGCGGAGTTTCTCCAAGACCGTCGGATTCAGCGAAACGCATACCCTGCGGGTCCGGGCCATCAGCGCAGGGCAGGCGGGCAACGTCGGCAGCGACACCTCGCGCAGCGGGTCAGCGCCGCCACCACCGCAACCTCCTGCTTCCGAGATTAAGGCGCATAACAACACTTGCCCCGGTAAGCCGGGCCAGCCTGACACCTTCAATCCGAGCGGACCATCTTGCGGAGTGGGATGGGTTTCCAGTTCCGAGGGATGGCTCAACGTGGATTGCACGAAAAATATCTACAACAATGGCACGCCGTGGTACCGCGTTACGCAGGGCAGCCACCCGGGCTGGTACGTAAAGTCCACCACGGTGGACCTGCGTGGGCCCAAGCCCGGCGGCTGCGGCTGACCCACGTGCCGCCCGCAGCACCAAACGAACACCCCAACACCCCCTTCATAACGAACAGGATCAACCGATGACCATGACAAACGAGCAAGCCGCGTGGTTTGCAGAGACGTTCGAGAAGCTCGTTGCCAACGTGGGCCAGGCCGTACTGGGCAAGGAACACGTAATCCGGCTGACCTTCACGGCGATGCTGGCTGAAGGGCACGTCTTGTTCGAGGACGCCCCGGGGACCGGTAAAACGTCGCTGGCCCGAGCTCTTGCCGCGACGGTCCAGGGTTCGCACAACCGCATCCAGTTCACGCCCGACCTCCTGCCGTCGGACGTGACCGGTGTGACCATCTACGACCAGAAGACCCAGAAGTTCGAGTTCCACAAAGGCCCGGTGTTCAGCAACATCGTCCTCGCCGACGAAATCAACCGCGCCTCCCCGAAGACGCAGTCCGCGTTGCTTGAGGTCATGGAAGAGTCGCGCGTGACGGTGGACGGCACCACTTACGACGCCGGCCGCCCGTTCATGGTGCTGGCGACCCAGAACCCGATCGAGCAGGCGGGCACGTACCGGCTGCCGGAAGCCCAGCTTGACCGCTTCCTCATCAAGACGTCCATTGGCTACCCGGACCACGCCTCTACAGTTCGGTTGCTGGGCGGGGCCAACCTGAAGGACCGGTCAAAGGACCTGACGCCCATCATCACCACGCAGGCCATAGCTGACATGGCAGACCTGGGGGCCACCACCCACGTGGACACCGCTGTGCTCGAATACATTTCCCGCCTATGCGAGGAGACCCGCAACGCCTCAGAGACCCGCCTTGGCGTTTCCGTCCGTGGCGCATTGGCCATGGTCCGGGCTGCGAAAGTGTGGGCAGCCGGGCAGGGGCGGAACTTTGTATTGCCGGATGACATCAAGGAATTGGCGCCGGTGGTCTGGACGCACCGTTTGGTGATGGATCCGGAAGCCGAGTTCTCTGGTGCCACACCGGAAGTCGTGCTCAACCGCGTTCTCGCCGACGTCGCTGCCCCACAGCAGCGCGCCACGGCCTAGCCGTACTCCGGCACGAACCACTCCGGCACGAACAAAGGTCCCCACATGTCCTCCAGCACACCCCTCGGCAGGGCTGCTGATTCCCTCAAGCGCGCTGCGTCGTCGCTTGGTGGCACGGTCCGCGGTTTCCGCGGACCTGCCGATAAAACTACCGGCCGGGGAGGAAAAACCGGCAAGGCCACTAAGCTCCATCCCGCCTCTTTGTGGGCTGAAGCGGCTGGGACAGCCGGCGAGGTCCTGCAGCCGGCCTGGCGCGCAGTCCGGAAAGCCTGGCTGACGTATGCCTGGCCCATTCTTGCCGTGGTCAGCCTCCTGGGCTGGGTTGTCCTGGCCGCTGCCATCGGCCTGTGGTGGGCCGGACAGGCATGGGGGTGGCAGGAGGCCAAGTCCGCGGCGCTGGTCGCATTCCTCTTGTTTGTCCTCGCCATTGCGTTCATTGTTGGCCGGTCCGCGTACGGCGTGGTCCTGGACCTTGCCTGCACCCGCGTAGCTGTTGGAGACGACGCCGTGGGCAGCATCGCCGTGTCCAACGTTTCCGCACGGCCCCTCCTGCCCGCAGCACTGGAGTTGCCCGTGGGCGCCAATACGGCAGTTTTCCACCTGCCGCGCATGAAGCCCGGGCAGGTTCATGAGGACCTCTTCACCATTCCCACCGCTCGTCGCGCCGTGATTGTGGTGGGGCCGGTCCGTTCGGTTCGGGCCGACCCCCTCCATCTCCTGCGCCGCAGGGTGCTTTGGACTGAGCCTGTGGACTTGTTCGTGCACCCGCGGACAGTTTCGCTGGGTAGTTCTGCTGCAGGGTTCATTCGTGACCTTGAGGGGATGCCCACTACGGAGCTCTCCAGCGCCGATGTTTCCTTCCATGCCCTGCGGGATTACGTCCCCGGGGACGATCGTCGGCACATTCACTGGAAGACCACCGCCCGCACCAACAAGCTCATGGTCCGCCAGTTCGAAGAAACCCGCCGCGCCCACCTCGCCATTGCGTTGTCGATCAACACCGACGAATACGATTCTGAAGCTGAGTTCGAGATGGCCATTTCTGTTGCAGCGTCCATCGGCCGCCAGGCCATCCGCGAACAGCGGGACCTGGACGTCCTGACCCAGAAAGGGCCGCTCCGCTGTGAAACCGGCCGTAGCCTGTTGGACGACACCACCCGGATTGTTGGGGCACCCATGCGAAAGACCGCCGTCGACCTCGCCCGGAACCTGGCAGACGCTGTACCGAATGCCTCGGTGGTGTTCTTCGTCGTCGGCAGCCACATCACAGCGACCCAGCTCCGTACCTCAGCGGCGTCTGTTCCGCCCGGGGTCCGCAGCCTGGCCGTGCGGGTTCAGCCCGGGGCTGCGGCGTCGAGGGCCAACATTGCGGACCTGACGGTCCTCACTGTTGGCGACCTCGACGATCTCGCTATTGTTCTTCGAAAGGCGGCAGCATGAGCTCCGCACCCAGTGTTCGCGTCCGACCCCGCGCGGCCAGGTCCGCGGGACGGACCAGGAACACCGGCGGGGGATCGCCGTTCGGTGACGGCCGCCCGCTGTGGCATTTCGCCGTCGACTTCGGCGCGTTGGCCGTATTGATGCTGCTTGGCGTTCTCGGCTTCAGCCTGAGCTTCGGGGGAGACCCGAGCTATCTCGTCGCGGGCCTGGGTGGTGTGCTCCTGGGACTGGGCACTGCCTTGCTGAACGCGCACCTGCGCCTCGGGGTGCTCATCACAACGGCCGTGACCCTTGGCACTTACCTGCTGTTCGGCTCCGCGCTGGCAGTTCCGGACTCCGCAGTGCTGGGTTTCCTGCCGAGCCTCGACTCCCTTCGGACGTTGCTCCTGGGCGTTGTCTTCGCGTGGAAGGACATGTTGACCGTCGGAGTTCCTGTGGGAACGGCGAACGGCATGCTCATTGTGCCGTTCCTGAGCTCTCTGGTCACTGCGCTGGCCGCGGGGCTTCTGACATGGCGGCTGAAAAGCCCGTACTGGCCGCTGCTACCGGTGCTGGTGCTGTTCGTCACCGGTATTGCGTTCAGCACCAACGCCGGGTTCCTTAACGTGGAGCGCGGCGTCTCGCTGACCATCGTGTCAATCGCCTGGGCGACGTTCCGCCGTGACGTACTCCGCCAGCGGAGCACCAGGACCGTTTCGGCCAACAGGCCAAATTCTGACGCCGGTGCGGCCCGCCGCGGACAGCTTCGCCGCCTGGGGACTGCTGCAGCCGTGATCGCCGTTGCGGTAGGCGTCACCGCCCTCGCATCGCCCCTGGTGACCGCCAGCGATGACCGGAAGGTCCTCCGCAACACGATCGTTCCGCCCTTCGATCCCCGGGCCTACGTCACGCCGTTGGCCAGCTTCCGGAATTTCGTCAAGGACGAGAAGGACCACACCCTCTTCACGGTCAAGGGCCTGCCAAAGGACGCCCGCGTCCGGCTCGCGGCCTTGGACGCCTTCAACGGCATGAACTACACCATGGACCCGAACAGCTCCGGAAACTTCAGCAAGGTGGGAGATGCGAAGTCCCTCAACACGCTGGCTGACTCCGCTAGCCCGGCCAAGGCCACCAATTACACGTTGGACATCACCATTGAGGACTACCAGGGATATTTCGTCCCTGGTGGGCGGCACACCACCGGCATGAGTTTCGCTGATGGTTCGGGTGCAGCGTCAGGTCTCTACTTCAACTCCGGAACAGACACCGCAGTGACCACCAAGGGCATGGTGAAGGGCGACAACTACACGGTCCAAGTCTCCGACCCCGGCACCTTGGAGCATGGACAGCTGACGCAGTACGACTTTGCGAAGATGACGTTGCCTGATGCCCAGGAGGTTCCCCCGATTGTGGCGTCGCAGGCCAATGAGATTTCCGCCGACGCGCCGACCGCCATTGATCGTGTCCGCCAGATCGAGGCTCATTTCCAAAAGAGTGGGGCCTTCAGCAACGGGTTGGTTGCCGACGGCCAGCTTCCGAGCCTTCCTGGCCACAGTGCTGCACGTGTCAGGAACATGCTTTCGGCCAAACAGATGCTGGGTGATGACGAGCAATACGCCGTTTCCATGTCGCTCATGCTCCGCCACCTGGGGATTCCATCCCGCGTCGTGATGGGGTTCTACCCGGATCCCAAGAGCCCCGAAAACGGCGCCGGCGATGTCAAGATCACCGGCAAGGACGTGCATGCCTGGGTGGAGGTGGCCTTCGACCGCGTGGGTTGGGTGTCCTTCGATCCCACGCCGCCCAAGGACAACGTGCCCATTCCGCCCGATCCTGAAAACAAGTCCAAGCCCAAGCCGCAGGTGCTGCAGCCGCCGCCCCCGCCCCAGGAACCTGCGGATCTGCCGCCGGACTCCACGCCGGACGCGTTGGACGCGGACGAGAAGAAGAACAACCCCTGGCTTTTCTGGGGTCCGCTGCTCTCTGCCATCGGTGTTGCGCTGATTCCGCTGGGGATCCTGGCCATCCCGTTGCTGCTGATCCTGCTGCTGAAATCACGACGCCGTAAGGCCCGTTTCCGTGATGGTCACCCGGCCCAGCGGGTCGGGGGAGGATGGAACGAAGTGTTGAGCCTGGCCACTGACCTGGGTGCCTCCATCGATACCAAGTCCACCCGCCGCGAGTCCGCCACGGTCATCGCGGACGCATTCCCGTCCACAGGAACAACCACCACCATGCTCGCCCACCGCGCAGATGCGGCCGTTTTCGGGGCCGGACAGCCCAGTGAGGACGAGGTGGAGGAATACTGGAAGATCGTGGATTCGTCCCTGACAGATATCACTGGAAGCGTGGGGTTCTGGAAACGCCAACAGGCGAGGTTCTCCCCGCGGTCGTTGTTGTCCGATGGAAGGGCTGCCCTCCGCCGTCGGGAACAGTTATCGACCACTGCAGGCAAGCGGCGGTTCAGTATGAAGCGCACGAAGGACACCACCGATGAACAGTGAGCCGGAACTTTGTCCTGCCTGCCGCCACCCGGTCCGTCCGGGGGCGACATTCTGCACGCAGTGCGGATCTCCGCTGAGCAACCGTGGAGCACGCAAGGAAGGCAACATCAACCACGCCCAAAAGGCCGCCCTGGAGTCCGCCACCCGGCGAGGCCCCACCGATCCCGGTAGTATCTCGGTAGTGTCCGCGCCGGTATCGCCGGTGCACCACGCGCAGACGGGAACAACAACGACGCCGGGCACAGGACCGGGACTAGGGGGAGGGGCAACAATGACCACCAAGCTGGAATTGGTGCCCGCATCTACCGGGAAGCGACTCGGTGCGGCGGTTCTGGACTGGCTTGGTCCCATCGCCGTCCTTGCCACCACCTTCGCCATTGGCATTGCCGGCATCACCCAGACCCGCAAGAACGGCTTCATTGTCTATGACACCGGGCTGCTGGTCCTCCTGGGCAGCATAGGCCTGGGAGTGACAGTGGTTTACGCGTTTGTGCTCCTGGGATTGGAAGCCAGGACCGGGAACACCATTGGGAACAAGCTGATGAGTATCCGGAGCACGGACTCCGACGGCTATGCACCCGGTGCAGGTGCGGTCTTTGTCCGGGGCATCGTCACCGGGTGTGTCCTGCTCCTCGGCGCACTCGCCTCGGTGATCCTCTCCGCCCTCGGCCTGATTGGTCCGGTCCTGTGGATTGGGTTGCCGCTGGTGGTGCTGGGAGCGGTGTGGGCCATCCTGGTTGTCGTTTCCAGTGGATGGGATAAGAACGGCAAGCTGCGCGGCTGGCATGACAAGGCCGCGAAGACGCTGGTGTTCGATGTGGGTGCAGGGCGCAATCCCGTGACCACAGGCGGCATCCAAGGTCCGTACAGTTTTGCGCCGATGGACCTTCCGCCCGTGCAGCCTGTAGTGTCGCCGGTCCCGAGCGGCAGGGCGGCCCAACATGCGCACGCTGCCACAGCACAGGCAGCTCCCGCGTCGAACCCGACGCCCTCGGTTCAGCCATCGCATGACCCCAATCAGTGGCGCCCGCCCACGGCGCCACGCCCCGCAACCGTAGCGGCACCGCAACCGTCCCTGAACCCGGAAGCCGCCGCCGTCGTTCCCCAAACTGCCCAACCCGTCCAGCGGCCGGAACCTGCCAACCAGCACGGTTTTGCCGCCCACCCGGATGACGACGTCGAACGGACCCAGATGCGCCCCGGCGCCCGCCGGGCCCAGGCGGTACTGAGGATCACGGTCGACGATGGCCAGGATGTTCAGCTTGGCGGCTCGGTCCTCGTTGGACGGAACCCTGCACCCCAGCCCGGGGAAAACGTGGAGCAGCTGTTGCCGGTATCGGACCCCGGACGGTCCATCTCCAAAACGCACCTGCACCTCCGGGTTGATGGCGACGGCGTGTGGGTCACCGACCGCAATTCCACCAACGGGAGCGCCGTCACCACCCCTGACGGCATCCAGACCAGGCTCCACCCCGGCGACGCCGTACTGGTGCGTCCCGGTTCGACAGTCCACTTTGGCGACCGTTCCTTCCACCTAGGACAAGCATGAATCCACAGCCGTCCACGCCCGCCAACGCCGACGCCGGTCAGACCTCAGCCCCCTCCACCTACCGCCTGAGTTACGGGTACGGAACCGACCGTGGTCTCCGGCGCGAACTGAACGAGGATTCGTTCATCGCCTCCGACCCCGTCTTTGCCGTGGCTGATGGCATGGGTGGCCACGAGGCCGGCGAAATAGCCAGCGGCATGTGCGTCCGGACGCTGGGGAGCTCACCCGAGCTCGCCTCGGGTGTCCGCACCGCTTCGGCGGCGGAGCTGCAGGCCTGTCTGTTGAACGCCGACGCAGCCATCCGGAATGCCACAGGAGCCCGCGCAGGAACCACCCTGTCCGGCGTCGTGGTGGTGGAACAGATGGGCCTGCCGTACTGGCTGGTGATGAACATTGGAGACTCCAGGACCTACCGCCTGAGCCAGGGCCAATTCGCCCAGGTCAGTGTGGACCACTCCGAGGTACAGGAACTGGTGGACTCCGGGGACATCACTGCCGAACAGGCTGCAGTGCACCCTCGCCGCCATGTGGTCACCCGCGCCCTGGGAACCGGAGACGAAACCGAAGCCGACTTCTGGTTGCTACCCATCCAGGAAGGCGACCGGATCATGATCTGTTCCGACGGCCTCAACGGTGAACTCGGCGATGAGCACATGTTCCGCATCCTCAGCACGGTGGCCCACCCGCAGGACGCTGTGGACGCACTGATCCAAGCAGCTTTGCGGAGCGGCGGCCGGGACAACGTCACCGTGATTGTGGTTGACGCCAAGAACGTGTTGAACGACGCCGGTATCGCCACCACTGCGCCCAGGCCCGAGGTCGCGTCCGAGGTGGAGGAAGACACGCTTCCCAGGGCATGGGTGAATGGAACCGACCAGGAGGAAGGCGTCGATGGCAAGCAGTAACCACCGCTCGCCCGCCCGGTACCAGCAGGGTGAGTGGTTCGGCGTGGTCCGCGAAGGCACAGTTGTGCTCCTTGGCCCGGACACCCCGCACGCCCTCATCGATACCGTCTGGGAGCTGCTCGCCTCTGCGCCCGAAGCCCACGAGGTGCTGCACGAAGTGACGGAGGCCTTCGGGGTCTCGCTCAGCCGGATCCCTCCTTTCGGGATCATCGACGCCAAGGATGCCCTGCGCGTTTTCCTCCGCGGGGAGCTCGAATTGCTCGTCCATCTGGACGGTGGCCAGGAACGGATCACCGGGCGGGACGTGACCACCTGGACGGAACGTCGGATCGCGGATGCCGTGGCTTACAGTGTGCGCATCGGCGGCAGCACTACGCCGCTGGACCATCCTTCGCTGAAGGGTGCTGCCCTGAACACCTTGCCCTTGGCTGAAGGCGTGGTGCTGCTGGAATCCATTGATGTCCAGATGGTTGCTTCGGTAGCCGAAGCTGATGCCGTTGCTGAAGCCGAGGCGGAGGCCGAAACGATCTATACCCCGGCCCCCGAGCGGGTGTCCGACGAAACCATGATCGGCTTCCCGGAGCCAGAGGCCGAACCCGAGGTAGAGCCGGAGCCGGAGCCCGAACCCGGGGTAGAGCCGGAGCCGGAACCCGAGGTAGAGCCGGAGCCCGAACCTGAGCTCATACCCGAGGCAGAGCCGGAGGCCGCGGAGCTTCCTGTCCACACCAGCACCACCGACCCCCTGGTCCCGTCGCTGGAGAACACCACCAACTACGACCACCTGTGGGACAAGACGGTGATGCGGAACATCGAGGACGCCGCCGTCCGCATCGACGACGACGCTGAGAACGCGCACGAGGCACCGGCCCCTTCCGTTGCGCCGGCCTCTTCAGTTGCACCGGCCCCCGCACCGTCAGCTCCACCGGCAGCGGAAACCACAGCGGTCGCGAGCGGGCCCGCTCCGGCTGAGTCCGCCGTCGGGCAGGTCCAGGCTGTTCCGGCCACGGGCCTTATCGATTCGGTTCCGTGGCTCCGAAGCAGTTCCGGTGCTTCAAATGCGGTCGGCTCCCAGCCCGTTGTGCCCACCAGGCAAGCGGCCGGGCAAGCGGCCGAGCCGGCCCCCCAAATGCCAACGGGTTGGTCGCCTGCCCTGCCGCCGCAGCCTCAGGCGTCGCCCGCGGCCGAGGACCCGGATCACGACGGCCAAACCATCATGAAGAGCAGCCTTCCCGTCGGTGACGACGCAGCCGCCCAGGAGCCAGGTGCAGGTGCGGCAACGGTCAACGGCCCGAGTGTCCTGGCGAGGGTCTGCTCAGCCGGACATGCCAACCCGCCAACGTACCCGCAATGCTCGGTGTGTGGTGTGGCGCTCTCCGGGGACGCCGTCCACGTTCCGCGCCCCAGGCTTGGTCGCGTGCGGATCTCCACCGGTGAGCTGATCGACCTTGACCAGTCGCTGATCATTGGCCGGCAGCCTTCGGTTTCCCGTGTCCAGGGTGGCACCATGCCCCGCCTCATCCAGGTGGAGAGTCCCGGCGGGGACATTTCCCGCTCCCACGTCGAGGTGAGGCTGGAGGGCTGGCACGTCATGCTGTGTGACCTGAAGGCCACCAACGGCACCGTGCTCATCAGGGAAGGGCAGGCACCACGCAGGCTCGCCCAAAACGAGATGGCCATCCTGCTCGACGGCGACATCGCCGAACTGGGTGACGATATTTCATTGCGTTTCGAGGAGATTCTTTGAGTTCCAAGAGGCCCCCCGCGCCGCCTCCACCCATTCAGGGTTTCAAGTACATCAGCCTGCTTGGCTCCGGTGGCTTCTCGGATGTTTACCTTTACGAGCAGGACAGGCCGCGCCGAAAAGTTGCTGTGAAGGTGCTGTTGTCGGACCTGAAGACCGAAGGGGCCCGCCGCCGCTTCGAGTCGGAGGCGAACCTGATGGCGCAGTTGTCGTCACATCCGTACATTGTGACGATCTTTGAGGCCGAGATCACCGAAAACGGGCACTCCTACCTCGCCATGGAGTACTGCTCCAGGCCAAGCCTGGACGTCCGCTACCGCCGTCAGCGCTTCAGCGTGGACGAGGTCCTTGCCGTCGGCATCCAGGTGGCGTCCGCCGTCGAGACCGCGCACCGCGCCGGCATCGTGCACCGCGACATCAAGCCCGCCAACATCCTGGTCACCGATTACAACCGGCCGGCGCTGACGGACTTCGGCATCTCCGGCACCATCGGTGCCGACACCGAGGACGACGCCGGCATGTCCATTCCGTGGTCGCCGCCGGAACAGTTCCGCGGTGGCGCCGTGGAAGGTGTCCCGGTGGACATCTGGGCTTTGGGCGCCACCCTCTACACGTTGCTGGCTGGCCGTTCGCCTTTCGTCCTGCCGGGGCAGGACAACTCGCAGCGTGAACTGATTTCGCGGATCACCAACTCGGCCCTTCCGCGCCTGGGCCGTGCCGACGTCCCCGAATCGCTCGAGTTGGTGTTGGCTACGGCCATGGCGAAGTCGCCTGAATCGCGTTACTCCTCGGCGCATGCCTTCGCCCTCGCGCTGCAACGGATCCAGACCGAACTCAATCTCTCCGTCACGCCCTTCGAAGTGCTCGAAGAACCGGGCCACGGCGAGGAGCACCCGGACGATGACTTCGAGGAGACCCGGGTCCGGAGCATCGCCTCCATCGATCCCGACGCTTCGGGAACCGCCACGACGGGATCGGCCCCAACGTTCCCGGCACGTACGTTCCCGTCCACGGTTCCGGGTACCAGCCCGCAACCTGTGCAGCCCAAGAACCCGCCTCAGACGGTGCAGACGCCTGCCCAGTTCCAGGCACCGCCGCAATTCCGGGTGCCGGACCACACGGCCAACCGTGCCCCGGCCGAGCCGGACACCGCCGAGTCGACGGTCCTCCGCGGCTGGCAGCCCTCCGGCAAACACGACGACGTCGACGCCACGGTCAGCCGCTCCGGCGCGCCATCGGGTGCCTCACCGGTTGAGCCCCAGTCGGCCGATCACGGCAAGCGCAACCTCTGGTTGGCGGCAACCGGCGCCGCTGTCCTGGTGGTGGCCATCGTGGTGGGCGTGGTCCTGGGGGCTAATGCCCAGCCCAAGGCAGCTCCCACTGAGACCAGCAGCAAGCCGCCCGTGGACGCGCTGGGTGACGGCGGCGTTCCTGAAGTGACCGGGTTGCGCGCAGAACAGCAGTCCGGCGGCATGGGACCCCCACTCATTATTTTCCGGTGGGATTACGTCGAGATGAAGCCCGGGGACACCTTCAAATGGCGGACCAAGTCGGCCAAGTCCGATGGCCCCTACGAGTCGACGCTCGCCAGCAATGCGGTGGTGTCGGGTACAACCCCACCGCCGGTATGTATTCAGGTCATCCTTGTCAGGGCTGACGGATCAGCATCACCCGGAGGACCCGATTCCATCGCTTGCCTGGACAAGTAGACGGCTTATGCAACAAAATCACTGCCCACTGAGGAGGCACAGATCATGGGGGATCTAGCAATAGATTTCTGTGGCGAATGGTACGAACCATCCGACGAGGACGTGTTCGACATCGGCCGCGAAGGCGACCTTGAGGTCGATGACAACCCGTACCTGCACCGGCGCTTCCTGCAGATTGCCCGTTACGACGGAATCTGGTGGCTCAGCAACGTGGGCAGCATGCTGTCCGCCACCATCGCGGACGGTTCCGGCGGCATGCAGGCCTGGCTGGCTCCAGGGGCTCGGATTCCGTTGGTGTTCAGCCACACCAACGTGATTTTCACGGCCGGTCCCACCACTTACGAGTTTGCAGTGCATTTGAAGACCCCGTCCTTCCGCCATGAGGCACGCGAAGAGGATCAGGCGGGCGACACCACCATCGGGCCCGTGGTTTTCACCGATTCGCAGAAGGCACTCATCGTTGCGCTGGCCGAGCCCATGCTTCGGCGTGACGGCACGGGTTTCAGCGCCATTCCCTCATCCGCGGAGGCCGCTAAACGGCTGGGGTGGGCACTGACCCGTTTCAACCGCAAGCTGGACAACGTGTGCGACAAACTGGACCGCGTAGGCGTGGTTGGCCTGCGCGGGGGAGCCGGGAAACTCGCCACCAACCGCAGGGCCCGGCTCGTTGAGCACGCCGTGACCTCGCACCTGGTGACGGCAGCTGACCTGCACCTCCTTGAAACCATGACTGGAGCCGACGAAGCATGAAGTTCCGCCTGACCCTGCGGCGTGACCCGGCGGAAGCCAAGGACCTCGCCGTCACAGTTGATGGCCGCGCCACCGTCGCGGACATCGCCACCGAGCTGTGGGCTGCGGACCCCGCGCGCAAGGGGACCGAACCGCCGTCGAACCTGTCCATCAGCGTCGATGAAGCGTTCGTTGGCGGTGGACTTTCCGGACATGTCCTCCGGCCAACCGACAACCTGCTGGAGTCGGGGCTACGGCCCGGATCCAAGGTCTCCCTTGCGCAGGTGAGCGAGCAGTTCGCCTCGAACGGCCACGCCGACGGCCACAACAGGGGACCGGCGGCGGCGACGTTGCGCGTTATGTCAGGGCCCGACGCCGGCCGCGAATTTTCGCTGCCTTTCGGTACCAGCTACATCGGCCGGGACCGGGACGTGGACATCCGCCTCTCCGATCCGCTCACCTCAAAGCGCCATGCGCGGGTCACAGTGGGTGAAACCGTCGAGATCGTTGACACGAACTCAGCCAACGGCCTGCTGATGGACGGGCTGCCCGTCACCCGGGCCACCCTTGGTTCCTCCGATACAGTGACGCTGGGTGACACCACCGTGGGCGTGGTTGCCTTATCGCGGAACCACAGTGGTGGACCGTCCTCGCCGCTGGTGGACTTCAACCGCTCGCCACGGGTGCTGCCCAGGTTCGAGTCACCCAAGCGGGTGCCGCCGGCCGGGCCGAAGCGTCCCGAGCACCAGCCGTTCCCGTACATCATGCTGGTGGCGCCGCTGCTGATGGGCGGCGTGCTTTTCGCCGTCACCCAAAACCTGCTCTCGGTGCTGTTCATGGCCATGATGCCGCTCTTCATCGTCGGCCACTACGTGGACCACAAGATGCAAAGCAAGCGCCAGGCCAAGGAAGGCCACAAACAGTTCAAGGCGGCCATGCTGGCCTTCCGTGAGGACATCGACCGGCAGCAAAACATTGAGCGGGCCGTCCGGCTGCAGGAAACGCCGTCCGTCAGCGACACCGTGGACGCGATCTATAAGCTGGGCCCGCTCCTGTGGACCAACCGGCCCGAACACCAGCACTTCCTGGGCGTACGGTTCGGGCTGGGCTCGGCGCCGTCCCGTATCCAATTTGAGGAACCCGGCGCGAACGAAACCGAACCCCAATACATGCGGGAAATCCAGGAGTGCCTGCAGCAGGTCCGCGTTATTGAGGGCGTCCCGATCGTTTCGCAGCTGCGCACCTCCGGGTCCTTCGGCGTAGCGGGCGATCGCAGTGTGGTGGATGACGTCGCACGCGGCGTGGTGCTTCAACTGGTAGGCCTGCACTCCCCGGCGGAAGTGGTTGTGGCGGCGCTGACCTCGGCCCGTTCACGGGAACGCTGGGACTGGTTGCAATGGCTCCCGCACGTAGGCTCGGGCCACAGCCCCCTCTCAGGGGACCATCTGGCGGCCGGCCCCGGGGCAGGCGCCGCACTGTTGTCCCGTCTGGAGAACCTCCTTGAAGAACGCGAGTCCATGGCCAAGGAACCGGGTCCGCAACTGCGTCCCGGCCTTAAGGACGAACACGAAGAGCTCCCTGGTCCCGTTGTTCCGGCGGTCCTGGTGGTGGTCGAGGACGATGCTCCCGTGGACCGCGGACGCCTCACCCGCCTGGTGGAACGGGGCCCCGACTACGGCGTCCACATCATGTGGGTTGCCGCGAATGTCCAGTCCCTGCCAGCGGCCTGCCGCGATTTCCTTTCCGTTGACGGCGACCACGGCACCACCACGGGCCAGGTCCGCCTGGGACGCCATACGTATCCGGTCAGTTGCGAAAGCGTCGATGCGGAGCTCGCGACGCAACTTGCGCGCATGATGTCACCACTGGTGGACGTCGGAAACCCGCTCGACGACGACTCCGACCTCCCGCGTGCCGTCTCCTATGCGACGCTGATCGGCAAGGAGTTGATGGACAACCCGCAGGCCGTTGCCGAGCGCTGGCAGGAGAACAACTCCGTCCACGCCACCGCCGTGCCGAACCGCAAGGACAACGGCAGCCTTCGCGCGCTGGTGGGTTCCAAGGGCGTGGAGCCGTTCTACCTGGACCTCAAGAACGAGGGACCACACGCCCTGGTGGGTGGAACCACCGGCGCGGGCAAGTCCGAGTTCCTGCAGTCCTGGGTCATGGGTATGGCCGCCGCCTACAGCCCGGACCGTGTCAGCTTCCTGTTCGTTGACTACAAGGGCGGCGCGGCGTTTGCGGACTGCCTGCACCTGCCACACACCGTAGGCCTGGTCACCGACCTTTCACCACACCTGGTCCGCCGGGCGCTGACCTCGCTGCGCGCCGAGCTGCACTACCGCGAACGCCTCCTGAACCGGAAGAAAGCCAAGGATTTGCTGGCGCTGCAACGCGAAGCAGATCCCGAAGCGCCGCCGTACCTCATCATCATCGTGGACGAATTCGCGGCCCTCGCCACCGAAGTTCCAGAATTCGTCGACGGCGTGGTGGACGTCGCCGCGCGTGGCCGCTCCCTGGGCCTGCACCTGATCCTCGCCACCCAGCGGCCCGCCGGTGTCATCAAGGACAATCTGCGCGCCAACACCAATCTCCGCGTTGCGTTGCGCATGGCCGACGAAGTGGACGCCGTGGACATCCTGGGCGTGCCCACCGCCGCCTACTTTGATCCTTCGATTCCCGGCCGTGGTGCCGCGAAGACCGGCCCGGGACGCATCCAGGGTTTCCAGACCGGCTACGCCGGTGGTTGGACCACGGAGAAGCCACAGCGTCCCCGCATCGACATTGTGGAGATGGCGTTCGGGTCCGGGCCCGCATGGGAACCGCCGTTGGACCAGCACGGAGAGGAAGAACCTGCCGGCCCCAACGACATTGCCAGGATGACAGGAAACATCATCCGGGCAGCTGACGTGTTGTCGATCCAGCCTCCCAGGAAGCCGTGGCTCAACGAACTCGCTATCACCTACGACTTCTCCAAGCTCCCGAACCCGCGAAGCGATGAGCGGCTCCTGCTGGGAGTCGCCGATGACCCCGCCCACCAGGACCAGCCCACCGTTTTCTACGAGCCGGACAAGGACGGCAACATGGCCGTCTACGGCACGGGCGGATCCGGTAAGTCGGCAGCTTTGCGCAGCATCGCCATCGCCGCGGCCGTCACACCCCGTGGCGGACCCGTGCACGTTTACGGAATCGACTGTGGTTCAAACGGCCTGAAGATGCTCGACGGTCTTCCACACGTGGGCGAGATCATCAACGGCGACGACGTGGAAAGAGTTGGCCGACTGCTCCGATGGCTCAAGGAAGTGGCTGACGATCGGGCAGCACGGTTTGCGGAGGTCCGCGCCTCTACAATCGTCGAATACCGCGAGCTGGCCAACAAGCCGGATGAGAAGCGCATCTTCATTCTGGTGGACGGTATGTCTTCCTTCCGTGAAGGGTACGAATACAGCAAGCTGTCCACGCTCTGGGACATCTTCCTGACCCTCGCCACGGACGGCCGTCCCCTGGGCATCCACCTGGTCGTGAGCGGTGACCGCACCAACTCCGTTCCGGCGTCGCTCCTTGCTTCCATCCAGAAGCGGTTGGTCCTTCGCCTCAGTTCCGAAGACGACTACATGACCCTTGACGTTCCCAAGGACGTCCTCAACGCCGCTTCGCCTCCCGGGCGTGGCTTGCTGGACGGACTGGAAGTCCAGCTCGCCGTCCTGGGCGGCAACTCGAACCTTGCCCTGCAGGCGAGGGAAGTGGCCAAGCTCAGCCAGGCAATGATCCGCCAGGGCCTCGAGCAGGCGCCCCAGATCCAGCGCCTGCCCGAACTGGTAGACCTGGACATCCTGCCCGGCGGCGCTCCGGATAACCCGGTCATCGGCGTCGACGACGAGACCCTCGGCCCCGCCGCCATTGCGGCCAAGGGTTCGCTCCTGCTTGCGGGACCCCCGGGTGCCGGGCGAACGGTGGCACTGGTCACCCTGGCATATGCGCTGCGCCGCTCCAATCCCCGAACGGACCTCATCTACATCGGGTCGCGGCGCTCGGCGGTTGCGGACCTGAACATTTGGAGCCGGTCCCTGGTGGGACCGGACGAGGTCTCTGATGTGGTCGACGACCTCATCGACAAGGCGTCGGATAATCCGGGCACCATGGCCATATTCATCGAGGGACTGACAGAGTTCACCGACACGTTGGCCGAGTCCGGCGTCGGCCGGCTGGTCACGGCAGCGATCAAGGCCGACCAGTGGGTGGTAGGTGAGTCCGAAACGTCCACCTGGTCGCAGGCCTGGTCCCTCGCCCAGCCGTTCAAGTCCGGGCGTCGCGGGTTGCTGCTGAACCCAGGAGATGTGGAGGGCGATTCGTTGCTTAACACCTCGCTTGGCCGTGTCAGCCCGGACTTCATTCCGGGCCGCGGGTACATCGTGGGCCGCGGAAAAGTACGCAAGCTCCAGATCGCCATGCCACCCGAGAACCGGGGCTAGGATTTGCCGACGCGTAGGAGGATGTAGGAGGATTTCTCGAAACACCCCCAATTTCGGGGCGCCCCAACGCCCCAGCTGAGGTTACTTTCATGAGACACTCCGTTGTCCCTGCCGTTTTCCTGGCCGCTGGCTTGCTGCTGGCACCGGCCGGCGCTGCCCAGGCCGTCCCCTGTGGAGGGAAGCTGACCTGCGCTCCCACCGGGGGAGTGGAGGGCCCGACGCCGACCCAACCGGGGCTGGCTCCCGAACTGGATCAGAAGCCCGCACCCAAGCCGGAGCCGACCCGTGTACGCGAGACCCAGCCCGCGCCGCCACCGGTTGCGCCCGCCCCTCCCGTGCAGGTTCCCCAGCAGCCGCCGGTGACGCAGTTCGTCACCGTGGCACCCCAGGTGGCCAACCCGGTACAAAGCACGCCGGAACCAACTCAGGCCCTTGAAACCACGGCGGCGTCAGCAACGCCGTCGGCAACTCCCTCAGCGAGCCCCAGCACCGCAAGCCCGAGTCCCTCTAAGTCCTCCAACTGGAACACGCCCGTGGACAAGGGCCATGCGACGCAGGCCGCAGTGTTGGCATCGAACTCCTTCACCGGGCCCAACCTGATGGGCTTGTTCGGCATCTTGGGTGGCGTGCTGCTGGTGGGCCTGGGCGGATTGGGATTCGCGCTCTGGAGCAAGAACCGGCTCTCCTCCCACTAGCAGCGCTTTAATGTCGGTCGCTTGCGGCAAGATAGACCTGTGAGCACACCAGAAATCGCGAATCCGGTAGAAACCACAGGTGAAGGTGCGGCGGCCGCCGTCGTCGAAGCGGAAGGGACCCCGCCTTCAGGGTCGTTGCGGGACGAATATGAGCAATTAGCCGACCTCGTCCGCAAGTACCGGTATGCCTATTACCAGGAAGACTCACCCACGGTCTCGGACGCAGAGTTCGATGAACTCTACCGTCGCCTTGAGGAGCTGGAAGCTCTTCATCCGGAGCTCGTCTCCAACGATTCCCCCACGCAGGAGGTCGGTGGGGAAGTCTCATCGGCGTTCGCCGCAGTGGAGCACCTGCAGCGGATGTACAGCCTTGACGACGTCTTTTCGCTGGATGAACTCGAAGCGTGGGTCCGCAAGGCCGAAGCATCCGTCGCGAAGCTCGGTGACAGGGTGCCGCCTATCCACTGGCTGACGGAGTTGAAAATCGATGGCCTCGCCGTGAACCTCCTGTATCGGGACGGCAAGCTGGTGCGCGCGGCCACTCGCGGCGATGGCACCACCGGGGAAGACATCACTCACAATGTCCTCACCATCAAGGAGATCCCCCGGGAACTCAGCGGCTCCGGTTACCCGACGGAAGTGGAAATCCGGGGCGAAGTGTTCATCCCCTCCAAGGGGTTCACGGAGTTCAACCAGAGCCTTGTGGCCGCGGGCAAGGCTCCCCTCGCCAACCCACGCAACGCGGCCGCGGGCTCCCTGCGGCAAAAGGATCCGGCCGAAACGGCGAAGCGTCCGCTGAGCATGTTCGTCCACGGCATCGGCGCCCGTGAGGGACTGGATGCGACCAGCCAGTCGGAAACGTACCAATTGCTCGCCGAATGGGGGCTGCCGGTCAGTCCCTACTCGAAAGTGCTGGACACTTACGAAGGCGTCCTCGAATTCATTGCGCACTACGGCGAGCACCGCCACGACCTCCTTCACGAGATCGACGGCATCGTGGTCAAGATTGACGATTTCGCCACCCAGCGCGCCCTCGGCTACACCTCCAGGGTGCCCAGGTGGGCGGCGGCGTACAAATACCCGCCGGAAGAAGTGCACACCAAGCTCCTGGACATCATGGTCAACGTCGGCCGGACCGGGCGGGTCACGCCGTTCGGCCTGATGGAGCCCGTGAAGGTCGCCGGTTCCACAGTGGGCATGGCCACCCTGCACAACCAGGACGTCGTCAAGGCCAAGGGCGTCATGATCGGGGACATCGTGATCCTGCGAAAGGCCGGCGACGTCATCCCCGAAATCGTTGGCCCCGTCCTGGCCTTGCGGGACAAGCAGGACCCGCCCGTCCGCGAGTTCGTGATGCCCACCGAATGCCCTTCCTGCGGTACGCCACTGGCGCCGTCCAAGGAAGGGGACGTGGACATCCGCTGCCCCAACGCCAAGTCGTGCCCGTCCCAGTTGCGGGAGCGCGTGTTCCACGTCGCCAGCAGGGGTGCGTTCGACATTGAAGCGCTGGGCTGGGAGGCGGCCGTTGCACTGACCCAGCCTGCTGAGCCGGAAACCCCGCCGCTGACCAGCGAGGCCGGACTGTTCAGCTTGACGCGCGAGGACCTTGCCGATGTCCTGATCCGCAGGGAAAAGCGTTCCAAGGGCGTGGGCACGGGGGAGTTCGAACTCGTCCCGTATTTCTACACCAAGGGAACCGCCAAGTCCCCGTCCAAGCCGACGGCGACCACCGAGAAACTCTTTGTGGAACTGGAGAAAGCCAAGAAGCAGCCCTTGTGGCGCGTGCTGGTGGCACTCTCCATCCGCCACGTCGGCCCTACCGCTTCCCGTGCACTGGCCACAGCGTTCGGCAGCATGCACGCCATCCGTAACGCCACCGAGGAGCAAATGGCGCACGTGGACGGAGTGGGCCCCACCATAGCCGTGGCCCTCAAGGAGTGGTTCGCCGTGGACTGGCACAACGAAATCGTGGACAGCTGGGCTGCTGCGGGAGTCCGGATGGAGGATGAGCGCGACTCTTCAATGCCGCGGACACTTGAAGGCCTCACCGTGGTGGTCACCGGAACGCTTCCGAACTTCAGCAGGGACGAGGCCAAGGAAGCCATCATCATCCGCGGTGGCAAGGCGTCGGGATCCGTCTCCAAGAACACCAGCTACCTCGTGGCCGGCGAAAGTGCAGGGACCAAGCTGGACAAGGCCGAACAGCTGGGGGTTCCCGTGCTGGACGAGGACGGCTTCCGCGAGCTGCTGGCCAACGGGCCGGCGACGACGGACGTGGAACCGGACAACGCGGAGGCCGCGGTTCCTGACCCGATAGCGGAGGCAGCATCCGAATGACCGATGCATTGGAGCTGCTCGCTGTGGCCAAACGCGCCGCTGCTGCCGGCGCAGCTGTCCTTGCCCGTCGGTCCGTCACCGGGACCGGCGGGGAAGGCCTGGAAACCACCAACAAAGGGGAAGCAGGCGACTGGGTCACCGCTTTCGACGTCGCGGCGGAGAACGCGGTCCGCGACGCTATCCTGGCCGAACGCCCCCGTGATGCGCTGACGGGGGAGGAGCACGGAACCACCCGGCCCCAGGACCATTCAGGGTATCGGTGGTCCATTGATCCTCTGGACGGAACCACCAACTTCATCCGCAACATCGTCTACTACGCAACGTCCGTTGCCGTGGCGGACTCCGACGGCGTGTGGCTGGCCGGAGTGGTGCACGCGCCGGCACTGGGCCGGGTCTATTCGGCTGCCCGCGGACACGGGGCCTGGGTGGAAGCTGGTGGTCACTCAACACGGCTCGAAGGTCCGGTACCTGGGCGGAAGGGGCTGATCCTGGCCACGGGTTTCAGTTACGATCCCGCCACGCGCGCAAGCCAGGTGGAGGGACTGGGCGCGGTGATGGACGGTTTCGCCGATG
This sequence comes from Arthrobacter sp. B0316-5-4, assembly GCF_059090325.1. NCBI lineage: Bacteria > Bacillati > Actinomycetota > Actinomycetes > Micrococcales > Micrococcaceae > Arthrobacter > Arthrobacter sp. B0316-5-4. Next base: position 223,992 of record NZ_JBNHFN010000004.1, on the reverse strand, counting down.
TCCGGCGCCTGGGGTCCGCGGCACTGGATCTTTGCATGGTGGCGGATGGCACCTTTGACGCCTACGGGGAACGTGGGCTCAACGAGCACGACTTCTCGGCGGGTGCGCTGATCGCTGAAGAGGCAGGCTGCTGGGTGCGACGGCCCCGGCTTCGAAGCCCGCTCGACGGCGGACCCAGCACCGAGGACCGCTTGGCGGCGTGGATGTGCGCCGGGGCGTTGGAACTGTCCGGCAAATTCCCTTTGTGACCACCGCCCTGTGATCACTACTCTCGCCATCGCCAACTACCGTTCCATCCGGGACCTTGCCATGGAGTTGCACGGCCTGGATGTCGTGACTGGAGCCAACGGCAGCGGCAAGTCCTCGCTGTACCGTGCCTTGCGGCTGTTGGCCGAATGCGCCGGCGGGGATTCCGGAAACGTGGTGGGTTCCCTGGCCAGGGACGGCGGTTTGTCGTCCACGTTGTGGGCCGGGCCGGAGTCCATCAGCGAAGCCATGCGGCGCGGCGAAGTTCCCGTCCAGGGAACGGTCCGCCGGGAATCCGTGAACCTGAAACTGGGCTACTCCGGTGACGACTTCGGATATTTGGTGGACCTCGGCATGCCGGTTGCCAGCGGCTCCGGTTTTGATGAAGCCACTGGCAGGCCCCGGCCCTCGGCGTTCAGCCTGGACCCCGAGATCAAAAGGGAGCAGATCTTTTCGGGACCCGTGGCACGCCCGGGTTCGCTGTTGGTTGATCGCAAGGGAAGCCTCGCCAAACTGCGGGAACCCGGCGGGGAATGGACCGAGCTTTCACGGCGGCTCGATACCTTCCAGAGCATGCTGACAGAAGTCTCGGACCAGGACCGGGCCCCGGAAGTGTTGCGTGTCCGGGACTCGGTTCGATCCTGGCGGTTTTACGACCATTTCCGCACCGACGCAGATGCTCCCGCCCGGCAAGCCCAGATCGGCACGCGAACACCTGTGTTGCACCATAGTGGACGGGACCTGGCGGCCGCTCTCCAGACGCTGCGGGAGGTGGGCTTCGAGCGTCAGCTGGATGCCGCCGTCGACCACGCCTTTCCCGGAAGCCGCCTGGAGATCGCCGTCAACGACGGCAGGTTCAGCGTGGAGCTTCGCCAACCCGGGATGCTGAGGCCCATGAAAGCCGCCGAACTTTCAGACGGTACGTTGCGCTTCCTGTTGCTCACGGCAGCGCTCCTGACGCCGAGGCCGCCGGAACTGATGGTCCTGAACGAACCGGAGACAAGCCTCCACGTGGACCTGATGCCGGCACTGGCTGGATTGATTGTCCAAGCCAGTGCCAGCAGCCAGATGATCGTCGTGACCCATTCCGAGGCGCTCCTCAAGGCCCTTCGCGACAGCGGCGCTGCGCACGAGCATGAGCTGTATAAGGACCTGGGCGAAACCAGGATCAAGGGTTTGGGTTCCCTGGAGGGTCCGCTGTGGAGCTGGCCCAAGCGCTAAGGTGCCCCTGGCCGCTCTAGAAAGCTGATCCGATGGAGGTGAGCGCCTGGGCTTCGGCGTGGGCGTACTGGCTTTCCGGCCGCGCCAGTCCGTAGTGTCCACGCAACGTGGAGGCCGTGTATTCGGTGCGGAAGAGGCCGCGCTGCTGAAGGATCGGCACCACCTGGTCCACGAAGACCTCCAGTCCGGAGGGAAGGACGGGCGGCATGATGTTGAAACCGTCCGCAGCTCCTGCGAAGAACCAGTCCTGGAGGGCGTCCGCCACCTGCTCGGGGGTGCCGGAGAAGGTGCGGTGTCCACGGCCACCACCCAGACGGCCGATCAGTTGCCGGACGGTGAGTTTCTCGCGGCGGGCCAGTTCCACGATCAACGTGTACCGGCTTTTGGCTCCCTCGATTTCATCTTCGGAGGGAAGGTTCGCGGGCAACTGACGGTCCAGCGGAAGGTCTTCTGGGGACAGCCGGAGGGTCTTGGCGAGTTGTTCCCGCGCGTATTCGGGCTTGATCAGTTCGTCGAGTTCGCGCTCCAGCTTCAGCGCTTCGGCCTCTGTGGAGCCAATCACCGGGACGATGCCGGGCAGGATCTTGATGCCCTCGGGGTCACGACCCACGGCAGCGGTGCGTGCTTTCAGGTCCGAATAGAACGCCTGCGCGTCGGCGAGGGTTTGGTGGGCGGTGAAGACTGCTTCCGCGTACTGTGCTGCGAGGGTTTTGCCGTTCTCCGATGATCCCGCCTGCACAATCAGGGGGTGGCCTTGGGGGGAGCGCGGGACGTTAAGCGGACCCCGGACCCGGAAATGCTTCCCTTCGTGGTCGATGACCCGGATTTTCGTGTCGTCGCCCCACACGCCCTCGGCTTTGTCCGCGAGTACGGCGTCGTCTTCCCAGCTGTCCCAGAGTTTCCGGGCCACCTCGATGAATTCGGCGGCCCGTTCGTAGCGGACAGCATGGGCGGGTTGATCGTCTACACCGAAGTTGCGTGCGGCGTCAGGTCCGGCAGTGGTGACCACGTTCCAGCCTGCCCGGCCACCGCTGACCCAGTCCACGGACGCGAAGCGGCGTGCCAGGTTGAAGGGGTCGTTGTAGGTGGTGGAAGCTGTGGCGATGAGCCCGATCTTCTGCGTGACCGCCGCAATGGCGGTCAGCAAAACCGTGGGCTCCAATTTGCCGGCGGGACGGCGGCCCACTTCCCCAAACAGGACCGGGGAATCGGCGAAGAAGATGGAGTCCAGCTTTCCGCGTTCGGCTGTTCGGGCCAGGTGCTGGTAATGCTCAACCTTGGTGACGGCCAGTGGATCGCTCTCAGGCAGGCGCCAGGACGCTTCGTGGTGGCCAGTGCTCATGAGGAAGGCGTTGAGGTGAAGGTGGCGCTGTGGTTCAGTCATGGGGTTCTCCTCGGTTCATACCGGATGGGGGAGGCAGGCTGTGGTGTGTGGCAACTCAAGCACGCCCCCAACGGACTCCGCCAGCGCTCCGACATGTGCCCGCAACAGCACGAAACCGGGGTTCACCGCGCGCAATCCGGCTCAATTCGACGCCACGGAAGGCAACACAAAAAGCCAGTTGCTGGAGCGGACGCAACCCGGGCAACCGGCGTCGTGCCTTCTGTTCATGACTGATAGTTCCGTCACGGAAAGCGCTGTTTGGTGCGTGGCATGCATGCTGCCCGACTACCATTGGTAGGTGCTTTCGCCGATTACCGTCCGTCCCGCCCTGCCCGAAGACTACGACGCCGTTGCCCGCATTACGCAGGACTCCTACGTCACCGCGGGGTACTACGGTGACGCCGAACACCCGTACCTGCAGAAACTCCAGGACGTGGCGGGCCGGGCAGAGCACGCCGACGTGCTGGTGGCTGAGCGTGACGGAGAGGTTATCGGGTCCGTGACCGCGGCTCCGGCCGGTGGCGGCTTCTCGGACATCGGGCTGGAGGACGAACTGGAACTGCGCACTCTCGTGGTGGACCCGGCGGTCCAGCGTTCCGGGGCAGGCCGTGCGCTGGTCCAGGCTGTCGTGGACCAGGCCAAGGCCATGGACGGGATCAACGCGGTATCCCTGACCACGGGTGCGACGTGGGAGAGTGCCAATGCCCTTTACGCCCGGACCGGCTTTGACCGTGCCCCGCACCGGGACTGGTTCGTGCCCGGCACCGACATAAAACTGTTCGTTTACAGGCTCGAGCTCGGGCAGTCATAAAGTTTCCTTCGAAGCGCCGGTCACCGGGCCGGGCGCAACGACAGGAAGGCGCGGCATGCGCAAGACATTCGGCACGGGTTCGGTCTGGGAACAGACCCTTGGCTACTCCCGCGCGGTCCAGGTGGACAACACCCTCTTCATTTCCGCTACGGCAGCATCCGGCGAAAACGGCATTGTTGGCGATGATTTTTACTCGCAGACCACGTTCATCCTCGAAAAGCTTGGCTCGGTGCTCCAGGACGCCGGCTTCTCCTACGAGGACGTCGTCCAGTCCAAGCTGTACCTGACGGACATCAGCAAGTGGGAAGACGCCGGCCGAGCGCACGGCGAGGTCTTCGGCGAGATCCGTCCCACGCTGTCCCTTGTCCACGTGCTGCCGTTCCTGGACCCGAAAATGTTGGTGGAGATCGAGCTCGTAGCGCAGAAGTCCGCGTAGCGCGCCCATCTGAGGCGTAAAAAACGTACCCGCCTGGGTCAGCCCGGGACGCCGTACCGGTGTTCCGGGCGGCCCGTGGTTCCGTAGCGCAGTTGGATCTCGACGGCGCCATCATCGGCGAGCGATGACAGGTACCTTTGGGCCGTGGCGCGGGAAACGCCGACGCGCTCCGCGACTTCCGCAGCGGAGTACTGTTCGCCGGGAAGCAAGGATTCCAGGACCGCGGCTTCGGTGGCGGATCGGGGTTTGGCCGACGGCGCTACGTCCCCTGGTATGAGGGAGCGTTTGGCCCGTTCGATGGTGCCCTGGTCTATGCTGGGCTGTTGTCCGAGGATCCTGCGGTAGCGGGCGTAGGACCGAAGCTGTTGGGACAGGGTTTCGGCGGTAAAGGGCTTGAGCATGTAGCCCAAGGCGCCGCGCCGCAGGGCAACCCGGACGGACTGTGCGTCCGAGGCGGCAGTCAGCATCACGGCGTCAACGTCCAGTTGCCCCAGCAGGTCGAGGCCGGAACCGTCGGGCAGGTACACGTCCAGCAGCACCAGGTCCGGACGAAGGCTATGGATCGCCTGCAGAGCCTGGGATACCGATCCCGCCGGCGCCAGGGCCATGAAGCCCGCAACCGAATCGACGTACGCCGCGTGGAGCCTTGCGACGTGGAAGTCGTCATCAACGATTAGCACCCTCAGATCCTCAACCACTGAGGTCCTCCCTTTCCGTTGAGCCTGTGGGGCCTTCGGCATCCATGACCCCGGGAATGGTGGCCATGAAGACCGCGCCCGGGCCACCCTCGCTGCCGTGATCCAGGACGCGGACATCGCCTCCGCGCCTCCGCGCGAGTTGCCGCACCAAAGCCAGCCCCAATCCTTGTCCAGCCCCCGAGCGTACCGGTTGTGCCGACGTCGTGAATCCTTCGGCGAAGACTTCCTCGGGGTCCAGGTTCCCCAAACCGTCGCCGGAGTCGCCCACGACAAGGTGCAGGGTGCCGCCGGCCGCGGCCGGGTCGTCCAGCAGTTCCACTTCCACCCAACGTTCCGCGGCGGAACCGGCGACGGCGGCACTCACCGCATTGTCTATCAGGTTGCCGAGCACCGTGGTCACGTCCTGTGGATCGGCGACGTGTCCGCGGACCAATGTCTCCGGCCCGACGCGCAGGGTCACTCCGCGTTCGGACGCCTCCACTCCCTTGGCGCCGATAAAGGCCTGCAGGTAGGCGTCCTGCAGGAGTTCGGCCTGCTCAACGGGAAATTTCAGGGGACCGGTGGCGGAGATCCTTTCAAGGTATTCCTTTGCGGAATCGTGTTGTCCGATGCTCATGAAACCGGCGATGGTGTGGAGTTGGTTGGCGAACTCGTGGCGTTGGGCGCGGAGGGCCGCGGACATGGTCCCAACGGCGTCCAGCTGGCGTGTCAGTTGCTGCAGCTCGGTACGGTCGCGGAGCATGACCACCCAGCCGAGGTCCTCTTTCCGATGCCATGCCTTGCGCGCACTGGCCACCAGAACCCTGCCGCCCGCCACGATCTCTACGGGTTCGGCATCCCGCGCTGCAGGTTGCGTCAGCTGCTTGAGCTGTTCGGGAACGTCCGCGGTGGCCCAGTCCTGGCCGGTGGCGTCGGGGAGGTCCAGGAGGCGGGAGGCGGCTGCGTTGAAGACGGAGATCCGCCCGTCGGCGGCTATGCCGATCACGCCGTCATCCACACCCTGCAGGACAGCCACCTGATCGTGGACCAGGGTGCTGATTTCTTCGGGTTCCAGGCCCAGGGTGAGTCTTTGGAGCCTGCGGCGAAGGAGGAATGAGGCAAGGACGCCGGCAAGGAGAGCTCCGCCAGCGGTTAACGCGATGGGCAGGATGTCCCGTCCCAGGCTGTTGCTGAGGGACTCCATGGAATAGCCGACGCTGACTTCGCCCACGATGGTGCCGGCAGTGTCGGGCGAGTAGACGGGTACTTTGGCCCCGGCCGAGGGGCCCAGCGTGCCCGTATTGCGGGTGGTGATTTCCTTCCCTGCGAGGGCAACGGAGGGGTCGGTGCTCACGCGTTCACCCAGCCGGGCGAGGTCGGGGTGGGCCAGGCGCAGGCCTGTTTCGTCCGTGATGACGACGAAAAGGGCTCCGGTGCGCACCCGCACCGCTTCGGCCGCAGCCTGGAGCGGCCCGACTGCCAGCACACCTGCCGGCGGAGTGCCTTCTTCCTTGCTGATCTCCTGGACGGTGGTCCTGATGTCCGGATCCGCCGCTACAGTCCTGGCGAGGGTGAGGGCCTGGTTTTCGGCTTCGTCGCCGATCCGTCCGTAAACCAACCAGGCATGGACGGCGCCGCTGAGCAGGACCACCAGCAGGACCACGCCGAGTTGGAGGAGGAGGGTTTGGGTGGAGAACCGCATACCCACCTTGCTGAAAACCGGCACCTTTGCTCCTTTCCTCCTGCTCCATTGAAGCACTGAGCACAATGCGCAAAACGTGCGCAATGAGCACTATCCTGAACAATTCTCCGAAACCCCGGTCCGTGATCGGCGCCACCCTATTGTCTGTAGTGCGCATCACATCGATGTGGTGCCCTTCACAGTAGTAAAGGAGCCGGCCATGCTGGTTTTGCTTGGATTCGCAATGATTGCGGTATTCATGGTCCTGATCATGACCAAAAAGTTGACGCCGGTTCTGGCGCTGATCATCGTCCCCACCATCTTTGGTCTCTTCGCAGGGGCAGGCTTGGGCATCGGGCCCATGGTCATGGATTCGATGAAGTCCATGACGTCAACGGCCGCGCTCCTGATGTTCGCCATCATCTACTTCGGATTGATGATCGACGTCGGGCTCTTCGACCCTTTGGTCAAGTTCATCCTCCGCAAGCTCGGGAACGACCCGGCAAAGGTTGTCCTGGGCACTGCGATCCTGGCCGCAGCGGTCTCCCTCGATGGTGACGGTTCCACCACCTTCATCCTCACCACCGCCGCGATGCTCCCCGTCTACCTGCGACTCAAGATGAGCCCCGTGGTCCTCACCTGCGTAGCCGGCCTCGCCAACGGAACCATGAACATCCTGCCGTGGGGTGGCCCCACTGCCCGCGCTGCCACTGCGCTCAAGCTCGACGTCAACGACGTCTTCGTTCCGATGGTCCCCTCGCTCATTGTTGGGCTGATCGTTGTGATGGTCTTCTCCTGGCTGCTCGGCCTGCAGGAACGCAACCGCCTCCGCTCGGTCGCTCCGGAGATCTGGGGCGACGTCGCCGATCCTGCTGACGCGTTCGACGGCGGCACGGGCCGCGGCGGTTCTGTCGCCGGCGGCTCGGGCTCCGGTAAGGGCCGCTTCGGATTCGGCCGCACCGGCTCAACTGCCCCCGTTGGCAAGCCGGGCACCGGCGGAGGTTCCGGCGTCGCAGTCCTGGAACGCACCGAAGTACTGGTGGACGACCACGACGCCGCCATGGCCGACACCGCGCTGGACCCCAACCGCAAGACCCTGCGCCCCAAGCTGTTCTGGTTCAACCTGGTACTCACCGTGGCCGTCATGGTCACGCTGGTAGCCAACATCGTTCCCCTGCCGTTCGTCTTCATGGTCGGCTCCGCAATCGCACTGCTGGTCAACTTCCCCAAGGTCAAGGACCAGGGCGCCCAGCTGATCGCCCACGCACCGTCGATCGTCGCCGTCGTCAGCATGGTCATGGCGGCTGCCGTCCTCACCGGTGTCCTGAACGGCACGGGCATGGTCAAGGCGATGTCCGAGTGGCTGGTCCAGATCATCCCCGCCGAGATGGGCCCGTTCATGGCCATCATCACAGGCGTCCTGAGCATCCCGATGACGTTCTTCATGAGCAACGATGCGTTCTACTTCGGTGTCCTGCCTGTTCTCAGCGAAACCGCAGCGCACTACGGTGTGGGCGCAGCGGACATGGCCCGCGCCTCCATCACCGGCCAGCCCTTCCACCTGCAGAGCCCGCTGGTCCCCGCGATCCTCCTGCTGGTGTCGCTGGCAAAGGTGGAACTGGGTGACCACCACAAGAAGGTCCTGTGGCGGACGGCAGTCATCTCGATCGTGATGCTGGCTGTCGGAGTCCTGACCGGAGCCATCGGCGTCGGCTGACCGACGTGGTGGCAGGAGTGCCCGGCCACCACGTTGACGGTAAATGATCAGCCTGCCGGGTTCGTAGCCTGGCAGGTCTGGTCATTTGCCGTTTGTGTGGGGATGTTGCCTTGCGTGGTGCTTTGGGTCGGCTTGTCGCCGGAAACGAAGTCTGCACCGGCGTAGAGCTGCACGCCTTGGATACCTGTCACCTGCTGGACGCTTGCTGCCGGGAGGCCGAACATCCCGGCGATGTCCGCCGCGACGTCGGCGAAGCCGGCCTGGTAGTACACCATGGTCTGGGCGCGGGGTTGGCCCTGCAGCCGGACGGTCTTGGTGTAGCCAGCAGCCGTGACCAAGGCCGCGATTGCGTTGCTTCTGCCTGAAACACCGGTTCCGTTGGCAATGCTGATGGGCTGGAGTGCTTTGTCAAAGGCAGGTTTCGCTGCGGAGCTTGACGGCGCGGGGGAGGGAGTTCCGGCTTGTGCCAGGTCCGCACTGTTCCTGAGTGCAGCAAAGAGATTCGACGCCGCGGGTTCATCCAGTCCGAGCCTGTTGGGATCGGACGGGGCCGGGACAGTGGGCACCGTGATGAAGTCCACCTTGGCGGGGTCGATGTTCTTGAGCCGGTCGCCAATAGTCAGTAAGGCACGAACCGAGGCCAGGCCCGTGTCCACCGTCAGGTTCTTGGTCATCGTATCGGCAATGCTCAGCAGCTTCTGGGGGTCCCCGAGCGTCCCCTCGGACTTCAGTTTCCTGGTGAGGGAGCCCAGGAAGGACTGCTGGGCCTTGATGCGGCCTAGGTCTCCGCCGTCGGCAAAAGCGTGGCGCGTCCGGAGGAAAGCCAAGGCCTGGTCGCCTTGCACTTGGGAGGTCCCCTTGGGGAGGTGAAGGCCTGAATCGGAATCGTCGACGGCGGAATTGACGCACACGTCCACCCCACCCACCGTGGTGGTCAGCTCTTTGACTGCGTTGAAGTCGGCCATCATGAAATGGTCCACTTCCAGCCCGGTGAGCTTGTTGACGGTGTCAACGGCGCAGCCGATTCCGGCTTCGGCCATGGCGCTGTTGATCATCACGCCCGGGCGTGCGTCGTGCTGCTCGTTGCTTGCCTGGTCCTTGCATGCGGGGACGTCCACCAGGAGGTCCCGGGGAAAGCTGATGACGTTCACGTGGTTGTTGTCCGCGGAGATGTCCACCAGCATCATGACATCCGACTGCCCATAGCCGGAGGACTGGTCCGCAGTTCCGTACTGGCTGTTCTTACCGACTGCAGCAGCAACCACAATGACCCCAATCCGGAGCCAGCGGGGGCGTCTGCGGCGCGCTACACCGGTACTTTCCTCGACGAGGCTTCCTTGTCCGGGGTAGCGGGGAGAGTCACCATCCGGTGAGTTGGGGGCGGGGCGTTCGTGGCGACCGATCACGGCACTGGCCTTTCCTCTGGGCGGGGGCGGCCCTATGCTACTGAGCGATTCTGGGAAATACCCAAGCGCGCCCATAGGCGCCTATCATTTCTCTGTGCCGCCCTTTGATGTCCTCGTCAGCGCCTGGCAGATCGACTGGGCAGCTGTGATCATGATCAGTTCTTTCGGCGTGCTCTACGGTCTTGGACTGAAGTCTGCCGCCGCCAATGGCCACCGCTGGCCCCTCTGGCGTACCGTCGCGTTCTATTTCCTGGGGCTTGGATCCTTGGCTGTACTTACCTGCGGGTTCCTGGGAGTCTATGGCTCAGAGCTGCGGTGGGCCTTCACGGTCAAGGTCTCCGTGCTCCTGTTCGTCGTACCACTGCTGATCGGATTGGGCAGGCCGATCTCACTGGCCCGTGCCGCCCTGCCTGCCTCCGGCATTGAGAGGCTGAACATCGTCCTGGCCCATCCCGCCGTGCGTTTCGTCAGCAACTCGCTTGCCGCGCCGCTCCTGGGTTTGGCGCTGTTCTCCACATTCCTGACCCCTGCCTTCCACACCCTGCGGGCCGATCCTTTGGCCCAGGCTCTCCTGACCTTCCTGATTCCGTTGCTGGGCCTTCTCATGGCGCTGCCCATCATTGAGGAAGCCGACTTCCAGCGGTCCAGCGCCTACATCACCCTGGAGTTCGTCTTTGTCTTCATCGAGCTCCTGGTTGATGCGGTCCCCGGCATCCTGCTCCGCCTCAACGGGCAGGTGCTCGACCATGTCATGACGACGCAGGCGGCGTTGGGCTGGTTCCCGGATCCCTTGCGTGACCAGCAGTTGGCGGGGGATGCTTTGTGGTTTATCTGTGAAATCGTGGACCTGCCGCTCATCATCCTGATGTTCATCCGGTTTTCGCGCAGCGACAAGCGTGAGGCCCGGGGCTTCGACGACCTGACCGACGAGCAACTGGAAGAACTGAACGCCCAACACCTTCGAGGGCGCTGAAAAGGAGATCGTCATGCCTGACCTTCGCACCGGCCTACCTGCGATATGGGCCGACGGTCTGGGACGGGCCAGCATCCGCTCCGTCCAGGCCCTGACGGTAGGGGCATTGGCCTGGGCCGTTATCTGGGCGCTGACCCGGGTGCCATTGGTGTTGATCCCGCTCACGATCGCGCTGATCCTGGCCGCTGCGATCGCGCCGCTGGTGCGCTGGCTTGCCCGGCACGGTTGGCCACGCGCCCTAGCCGTGCTGGCCTCGTTCGTGGGAATCCTTGTGGTGTTCGGCGGGATTGTTACGGGGATCGTGTTCCTCATCCGGGCACAGTCGAAGGATCTGACAGCGAAGGCGGTTGCCGGCCTCGACCACCTCCACGAATTCCTGACCTCCGGACCAATCCCGGTGAGCGACGCCCAAATCAACGACACCCGCGAATCGGTACAGCGGTTCTTTACCTCCAGCTCGTTTGGCACGGAGGCGCTGACCGGGGCACGGACGTTGGGGGAAATCCTGGCCGGAATGGTGCTGATGGCTGTGATCCTGTTCTTCTTCCTCAAGGACGGGCACAAGATCCGTAACTTCCTCATCGGCTTCCTGCCGGCCGAACGCCGCCCCAAAGCGCACATGGCCATCGAACGCAGCGCAGTCGTCCTGGGCGGATACGTCCGCGGAACGGCCATCGTTGCCGCAACGGACGGGATCATCGTTGGGGTGGCCTTGGCCATCCTGGGCGTTCCCTTGGCGTTGCCGCTGGGCGCCTTTGTCTTCATTGGAGGGTTTATCCCCATCATCGGCGCCACAACCGCGGGAACCTTGGCGGTCGCCGTCGCCCTGATCTCCAACGGTCCTGTGACGGCCCTGATTGTGCTGGCCGTCGTTATCGGTGCAAACCAGCTGGAACACCACCTCCTGCAACCCATCCTGATGGGCAGGGTCCTCAGCATTCACGGCCTGGCGATCCTGCTGGCCCTTGCTGCCGGCACCATGATCGCCGGAATCGTGGGTGCACTGCTCGCCGTTCCCGTCACCGCCGTCGGATGGACCGTCTACAAGACGCTGTCCGAGCCGGAACCCAAGCAGGAACCTGAACCAGGACCGGACGCTGAAGCAGTTGCGGCAGAGGGCTGACCGAGCCGCGTGCCCGGCCAAGTAGACTGGTTCGGAAAACCATTTGAACTTTGCAGGGGAGATCCATGGCTGCGATCAACCGTGACGACGTCGCGCATCTTGCGCGTCTGGCTCACATTGAAATGAGTGCCGAAGAACTGGACAGGATGGCCGGCGAGCTCGCTGTCATCGTCGATTCAGTGAAGTCCGTCAGCGAAGCCGCGGGGGAGGACGTGCCGGCCACGTCGCACCCGATTCCGTTGACCAACGTGTTCCGTGAGGACGTTGTGGGCCACACGTTCACGGCTGAGCAGGCGCTGTCCGGTGCTCCGGATGCGTTCGAGAACCGTTTCAAGGTCCCGGCAATCCTGGATGAGGACTAATTACTGATGACTGAGCTGAAGAACGAACTCATCCGCCACTCCGCTGCCGATCTCGCAGCCAAGCTGGCCTCCCGCGAGGTATCCGCTGTTGAGGTGACGCAGGCGCACCTCGACCGGATTGCCGACGTCGATGGCCAGGTACATGCCTTCCTGCACGTCAACACCGAGGAAGCCCTGGCAGTTGCCGCCGAGGTTGACGCCGCCCGCGCTGCCGGCGGTGCCGCTGCTGAGGAACTCCATGCCCTCGCCGGCGTGCCCATCGCGGTCAAGGACCTGATTGTCACCATCGGCCAGCCCACCACCGCTGGTTCGAAGATCCTCGAGGGCTGGCACAGCCCGTACGACGCCACCGTGGTGAAGAAGCTGCGCGCAGCCAAAATGCCGATCCTGGGCAAGACCAACCTGGACGAATTCGCCATGGGTTCCTCCACGGAGCACTCGGCTTTCGGCCCTACCCGCAACCCGTGGGACCTTGACCGCATTCCGGGCGGTTCGGGCGGTGGCTCAGCGGCCGCCGTCGCCGCTTTTGAGGCCCCGCTGGCACTCGGCACGGACACGGGTGGCTCCATCCGCCAGCCCGGCGCCGTCACTGGAACTGTTGGCGTGAAGCCGACGTATGGCGCTGTTTCCCGTTACGGCGCGATTGCCATGGCGTCGTCGCTGGACCAGATCGGGCCGGTATCACGCACCGTCCTGGACTCCGCCTTGCTGCAGGAAGTCATTGGCGGACACGACCCGTTCGACTCCACGTCCCTGACCGACCCGTTCACCAACCTGGTTGCTGCTGCCCGCATTGGCAACGTTGCAGGCATGAAGATCGGCATTGTGAAGGAACTTCACGGCGAGGGCTACCAGGCCGGCGTCGAGAACCGTTTCAACGAGTCCCTCCAGTTCCTCAAGGATGCCGGCGCGGAAATCGTTGAGGTTTCCTGCCCCAACCTGAAGTACGCCTTGGGCGCCTACTACCTGATCATGCCCTCCGAAGTGTCCAGCAACCTGGCCAAGTTCGACGGCGTGCGCTTCGGTTTGCGGGCTCTGCCCAAGGATGGTCCGATGACCATCGAGCGGGTCATGGCTGCCACCCGCGCCGCAGGTTTTGGTGACGAGGCCAAGCGCCGCATCATCCTTGGCACGTACGCGCTGAGCGCGGGCTACTACGACGCCTACTACGGTTCGGCCCAGAAGGTCCGTACCCTTATCCAACGTGACTTCGACGCCGCGTTTGCCCAGGCCGATGTCCTGATCTCTCCGACGGCGCCCACCACGGCGTTCAAGCTGGGCGAGAAGCTGGACGATCCGCTGGCGATGTACCTGAACGACGTTGCGACGATTCCGGCCAACCTGGCCGGCATCCCGGGTCTGTCGTTGCCGGGCGGCCTCGCCGACGAAGACGGCCTGCCTGTTGGCATCCAGTTGCTGGCCCCGGCCCGCGAGGATGCCCGCCTGTACCGCGTGGGTGCGGTCCTTGAATCCATCCTTGAAGAGAAGTGGGGCGGCCCGATGCTCGCGCAAGCACCGGATCTGGGCGCCGTATCCAACACCGCCGGAGGTTCCAACTAATGTCCGTCGACGCAACCCTGAGCTTCGAAGAGGCCATGGAGAAGTACGATCCCGTCCTGGGGTTCGAGGTCCACGTGGAGCTCAACACCAAGACCAAAATGTTCTCCTCCGCCCCGAACGTCTTCGGTGACGAGCCGAACACCAACGTCAACGAAGTAGACCTCGGCATGCCCGGTGTCCTCCCGGTGGTCAACAAGACCGCAGTGGAGTCATCCATCAAGATCGGCCTCGCGCTGAACTGCAAGATCGCCGAATCATGCCGTTTCGCCCGGAAGAACTACTTCTACCCGGACACCCCCAAGAACTTCCAGACCTCCCAGTACGATGAGCCGATCGCGTATGACGGGTACCTCGACATCGAGCTGGAGGACGGCACTGTCTTCCGCGTGGAGATCGAACGCGCACACATGGAGGAGGACGCCGGAAAGCTGACCCACATGGGTGGCGCCGCCGGCCGCATCCAGGGCGCCGACTACTCACTGGTGGACTACAACCGGTCGGGTGTTCCCCTGGTGGAAATCGTCACCAAGCCGATCGAGGGCGCCGGAAGCCGCGCACCCGAACTGGCCAAGGCGTACGTTGCGGCTGTTCGCGAAATCGTCAAGAACCTTGGGGTTTCCGACGCCAAGATGGAACGCGGCAACGTCCGCTGCGACGCCAACGTCTCCTTGCGCCCGCACGGCCGGGAACGCTTCGGTATCCGTTCGGAAACCAAGAACGTGAACTCGCTGCGCGCCGTCGAACACGCCGTCCGCTACGAGATCCAGCGGCACGCCGCCGTTCTGGATTCCGGCGAGCCGGTCATCCAGGAGACGCGCCACTGGCACGAGGATACGCGTTCGACGACGTCGGGCCGGCCCAAGTCCGACGCTGACGATTACCGCTACTTCCCGGAGCCCGACCTGGTTCCCGTTGTCGCTTCCCGTGAATGGGTGGAGGAGCTCCGCGCCACCTTGCCCGAGCCGCCGGCCGAGCGCCGCAAGCGCCTCAAGGAAGCCTGGGGCTACTCCGACCTCGAATTCCGCGACGTCGTCAACGCGGGCGTCATGGACTCCATCGAGGAAACCATCGCAGCTGGTGCCTCCGCTGACGTGGCCCGCAAGTGGTGGATGGGCGAGATCGTTGGCCGCGCCAAGGTCGCCGACGTCGAACCCTCTGAACTCGGGGTCACCCCGCAGGTGATCGTTGAGCTCAACAAGCTCGTAGAAGACGGCAAGATCAACAACAAGATGGCCACCCAGGTCCTGGACGGCGTTCTCGCCGGCGAAGGTGCCCCGGCTGAGATCGTCGAGAAGCGCGGTCTGGCAGTTGTCTCCGACGACGGTCCACTTCTGGAAGCCATCGACGCCGCACTGGCAGCACAGCCCGACGTCGCGGACAAGATCCGTGGCGGCAAGGTCCAGGCCGTTGGCGCCATTGTGGGTGGAGTCATGAAGGCCACCCGTGGGCAGGCTGACGCAGGCCGTGTCCGCGAACTGATCCTGGAGAGGCTCGGCGTCGAGGGCTGATCCCTTGGCTTGAACGGCGGGCTACTTTTTGTCCGGACGCGCGCACAATGGATGCATGGGCACCATCACACCAGGTTTTCGCAAGGTCCTTCTTGCCGGCGGGATCGCCGTTGCGTTGACCGGCGGCGGGGCCGCCGCCGTGTGGGCGGGCACCCAACCCAGCCCTTCGCCGTCGAGCACCACTGCCTCACCCAGCCCGTCCGCCTCTGCGGACACCAAGCCCACGGAGGCCCGCGGGAAGGCTATCCACGGCGAACATGTCGTGAAGCAGCAGGATGGCAGTTATCGCACGGTGGTCACCCAGGCTGGAACCATTGAAGCGGTGAGCGACTCCGAGGTCACGGTCAAGAGCGAAGACGGCTTCACCCAGCGGTATGCGATCAACGCCGAAACGCGCATCGCGAAGATCCCGATGGACCTGTCGCAGCTCCGGAACGGGAAAGGCAAGCCCACGCTGCCGTCGGCCACGGTTGCTGAGCTGAAAACCGGTGACACAGTCCACGCCAGCGGGGTCAAGGACGGCAATACGGTCACCGCGACGCGGATCGTGTCGGGCGAACTCCCCGCAGGACCCAAAGCCGGCCACGGGCACAGGGGTCACGGCACCGCCTGAGTCCTCACGGCACCGCCTGAGTCAGAGTGCCACTGTCCTGAAACCCAGGTTGGCCCCGGCTGAATCGGGCGTGTTGGAACTTCGTGCTGCCAGCCGGTATCGGTTGCAGTAGGAGTCGTGGCAAAGGTACGAGCCTCCGCGCATGACCCGTCCGCTTCCGATCGTGGGGCCGGGTGGGTCCTCCACCGTGCCGCGGGCCAGGCACGTCCTGTAGTACTTGGGCAGGAACCAGTCGCTGCACCACTCCCCGACGTTGCCGCTGGTTTGGTACAGCCCGTAGCCGTTGGGGTTGTATGACCGGGCAGGTGCGGTGGTGAGGTAGCCGTCGTCGAGGTCGTTGCGGACCGGGAATTCGCCTTGCCATATGTTGCAGTTGTGGGCGGCTTCGCCAGGAGTACCGTTGAGGAGTTCGTTGCCCCACGGGTAGCGTTGCCCGGCCAAGCCGCCGCGCGCGGCGTACTCCCATTCCGCTTCCGTGGGGAGCCGTCGACCGGCCCACGCACAGTACGCCAGCGCATCGTTGTAGGACACATGGGTCACCGGGTGGTCCGGGATGTCGGTCCAGTGAGAGTGGGGCCCCGCCGGGTGTGCCCAGTCCGCTCCGCGGACGTTGAGCCACCAGGGGACGGCGTCCACCCGGTTCAGGATGTCCTCCGGCCTGGCTTTCACGGCCAGGCGAAACACCGCCGAGGTTCCGTACAGCTCGGACTCGGTGCGGTGCCCGGTGGCGTCGACAAAGCCGGCAAATGCCTCATTGGTTACGGTGGTGGCGCTGATTCGGAACGCAGATACCCGCACCTGGTGCACGGGAGATTCGCCGTCCCCGTCATAGCCTTCGCCGAACGGATCGCCCATCGCGAAGGTGCCGGCGGGAACCTCGACGTCGGCGTCCGCCGTTAAGGACGCTGCGTTTTCGACGGCGGTACTCGCCACTGGGTGATCACGGATCGTTGGCAGGGGGAGGGGCCGTCCCGGCTCGAGGTGCCGGCCCTGATCGGAATGCGCTCGGGCGCCCGTGCCTGGGCTACAGCAATCTGCCATGTGAACCTTCTGTCTGAACTCCGCTTGCTAGTACTTTAGCGGGGCGGTGCTGTGCCACACGCCCCCGTTGCCGCCATGCGCGCCCCTCGTGCGCGGGGGTTCGAACGCGTTTCCGCCCTGCGCACCCGTTATGCCCGGGGACCGCACCCCTTTCCGCCGTGCGCACCCGTCCTTACGGGGGCGCTCGGCGTATGCCGGTGCGAAGCCCCATCGCGGCACCGCCCCCCGCCCTGCACCCCCGTTTCCGCCGTGCACACCCCTCGCGCCCGGGGGCCGCACCGGTTTCCGTCATGCGCACCCCTAGCGCCCGGGGGGTCGCACCCCTTCCGCAGTGCGCACCCATCGAGCCCGGGGACCGCACCCCTTTCCGTCATGCGCACCCCTCGCGTCCGGGGCCCGCACCCGTTTCCGCCGTACGCGCCAGTCCTTACGGGGGCGCTCGGCGTGTGCGGGTGCGAGGCCACACCGAGGAACCGCCACCGCCGCGACAAAGTGATGAAAACTGATTTCTGCGCTCAGTTTCGATCATGATCTTGCAAAAGGGCAAAGCGTCACTTATCGTTTGTTAAACGGTTAACGAGCGTGGCCTGAATCACACTGATGATTTTGGCTCAGCACTTGAGGAGACAGCATGAACTCGACGACGGAACAGGCTCCGGCATTGCCCGAAGCTCGCCGAGTCCCGGCCAGGGCGGGCAGCAAGCCGCCGGGGTCCGGTCCAAAGAAGCGGAAGGCCAAGGCCCCGCAGCAAAGCTTCCGGTCACGCCTGCGACGCGATAAGCAGATGCTCCTCATGATGGTGCCGGGCGTAGCCTTTCTGCTGCTCTTCTTCTACATTCCCATCCTTGGCAACGTCATCGCGTTCCAGGACTACCAGCCCTACTTGGGCATCGGTGACAGCTTGTGGGTTGGCTGGCAGAACTTCGTGGAGCTGTTCGGAAACCCGGACTTCCTCCACGCCTTCTGGAACACCCTGTATCTGGCGGCGTGGCAACTGGTCTTCCTGTTCCCGGTGCCCTTGGTACTGGCGCTGATTGTCGACTCGCTGATCAGCACCCGCGTCCGCAAGATCTTCCAGAGCATCGCCTACCTCCCGCACTTCCTGTCCTGGGTGCTGGTGATCGCGTTCTTCCAACAGATGCTCGGTGGTGCAGGATTCGTCAACAACCTGCTCCGCGACTGGGGCATTGACCCGATTCCGTTCATGACCAACCCCGAGACTTTTCCGGTCATGGTGGTGGTCCAGATGATCTGGAAAGACGCCGGCTGGGCCATGATCATCTTCCTGGCAGCCCTTGCCAGCATTGATGCCTCGCTCTACGAAGCAGCCGCAGCAGATGGTGCTGGCCGCTGGCGCCGGATGTGGCACATTACCCTTCCCGGCCTCCGGCCCGTGATCGTCCTGCTCCTGATCCTGCGAATCGGCGACATCCTGTCCGTCGGATTTGAGCAGTTCATCCTGCAACGGGACGCCGTCGGGGCCGGAGCTGCGGAAGTGCTGGACACCTTTACCTACTACACCGGCGTAGTGGGCGGGGGCTGGAGCTCAGGTGCAGCAGCCGGGCTCGCCAAGGGTGTGGTCAGCGCCTTGTTGATCTACGGCGCCAACAAACTTGCCCACCGTTTCGGAGAAGACGGAATCTTCGCAAAACAAGCGCGCTGAGAGCCCACTGGCCCGCGCAGCTGCCGCACAAGGAGAACCCATGGCAACAACACTTTTCACCAGGAAACCCCGGGAACTGACGTACAACCCCAAACGCCCGGTGTGGAAGGAAAAGCCTTCCGCGCTCTACCAAACGGTCAAAGCAGTAGTCCTGATCGTCTTCAGTATCTCCATCCTGACCCCCATCTTGTTGGTGGTTTCGACGTCCCTTGCGGATACGGAACAGCTCGTCAAGGCAGGCGGCTTCGTCCTCTGGCCCGAACGGCCCACATTGGAGGCCTACGCCACCATCTTCAAGGGCCCCATGGTCCTGCAGTCCCTGGGTGTGAGCATGCTGATCACGGCAGTGGGCACCATCCTGGCGCTGTTCGTGACCATCACCATGGCCTACGCCACCAGCCGCACTGTCCTCTTCGGCCGGCCGGTGATCCTCGCGGTCCTGTTCACTCTGCTCTTCGCGCCGGGCCTGATTCCGTCCTTCCTCATGATCCGTCAGCTGGGATTGCTGGACTCCCTGTGGTCCCTGATCCTTCCCGGCATCTTCGGTGCCTTCAACTTTGTGGTGATGCGGTCCTTCTTCATGAACATTCCCGGGGAACTGATTGAAAGCGCCAGGATCGACGGCGCCAACGACTGGCAGATCCTGTGGCGGATCGTCATGCCGCTGTCCAAAGCCGTGATTGCCGTCGTCGGGCTGTTCTACGCGGTCGGTTTCTGGAACTCCTTCTTCAACGCATTGCTCTACATCAACGACCACTCCAAGTGGCCCATCCAGTTGTTGCTCCGCAACTTCGTGGTCCAGGGCAGTGGTGCCGCAGATCAGCTCGGAATTACCACCACGCCTCCACCGCAGTCCATCCAGATGGCCGTGGTGGTGGTTGCCCTGGTCCCCATCCTGATGGTTTACCCGTTCCTCCAAAAGCACTTTGCCAAGGGCGTCATCACTGGCGCCGTGAAGGGCTGACCGCACCCGCGGACCCGCCAAAAAACTGACACAACACACCATGAAGCAAGTAACCAGAAAGGGTTATGCCATGACGAGCACTACCTCACAGGCTGGATTCAGCCGCCGCGGTTTCCTTGGCCTCGCAGGCCTGGCCGTGACCGCCGTCGGCCTGTCCGCCTGCGGTGGTGGCGGGTCCGCGAGCAATGGAGGCGCCGCCGCCTCGGCTTCGGTCAAACTGCCCACGTATAAGGAATTTACTGGCGTCACCCCGGATATTGCGGGCAACGCCAAGGGCCTACAGGCCGGCTACTTCAAACTGCCCACCGCCGTGCAGTCCGTGAAGACGCCGCCACTCAAGGGCAAAGTGACCGGGCTGACCGAAACGTTCGACACCATGAGCCCGGGCCTGAAGGACAACCCGTTCTGGCAAAGGCTCAACGCCAAGCTAGGCGGCGACCTGGAGCTGCAGATCGCCGAGGACATCGGCGACGGCTACCCGGCGAAGTTCGCCACCGTCCTTGCCAGCAACGACCTCCCCGACATGATGTGGGTTCCGCCGAACCAGGGCATCCCCAACGTCGGGCCCATGCTCGAAGCCAAGTTCCAGGACCTGACGCCGTACCTCTCCGGTGACGCCGTCCTTGAGTACCCCAACCTCGCGGCCCTGAAGCCCGATTCCTGGAAGACCGCCGTCGTGAATGGCAAGATCTGGGGAGCTCCCATCCCGAGTACCCCGTTCGGCCAGGTCTACGTGGGCAACCACGCTGTGTGGGAGCAGGTGGGCGGCTTTGAGGCTGGCAGCGCTGATGAGTTCCTGGACAAGGCCAAGGAACTGACGCGTCCAAGCGAGCAGAAGTACGCGTTGGAGCCGGCCTACATCAACGCCCTCCACATGGTTACGGAGTGGTTCGGCGCCCCGAATAGCTGGGCAGTGAACAAGGACCGTACGCTCACGCACCTTTACGAAACCGACGAATACCTGGCCGGGGTGGAGTTCACCGCCAAGATGTTCGCCGCCGGCGTCTTCTACCCGGACTCCAAAGCCACCGACATCCGTTCGCGCGTCGCCAACGGAAGCGTCGCAGCCCAGGTTGTGGTGGGCCCGCACGACATCCGCAGCTACCGCTCGCTGAACAAGGACGCCCAGTTCGACATCTTGATCCCCTTCAGTGCCGACGGCAAGGTCAAGCCCGTCTACGACATGGGCTACGGAACAGTCGGTTTCACGCCGTTCAAGAAGGCGGAGGAGGGCAAGATCCGCGAGCTCCTCGCGCTGATCAACTACCTGTCGGCGCCGTTCGGCACCGTGGAGTACATGCAAAAGAACTTCGGCGAGCTCGGCCAGGACTACACCATCGATGCCTCCGGCAACCCGGCGCGCACCGAAATCGGCACCACTAACGCCCCCGGCCTGGTTTCGGCATTGAATATCATGTCCAGCCCGGAAAACGTCATCTTCAACCCGGGCTTCGACGACGACACACGGTACGTCAGCAAGCAGGAAGAAAAGCTCCTCGAGTTCGCGTGGCGCAACCCCACCAACGGTTCCTACTCGGACACCAACGCCGAGGTGGGTGCCAAGATCACCAAGCAACTGCGCGACAAAGTGGTGGACATCATCACCGGCCGCGCCAAGATCGATGAACTCAAGGACGCGGTAAAGCGCTGGAAGAGCGAGGGCGGTGACAAGATGCGCGATGAGTACCAGGCCGCGTTGGACCCAAACGCCCCGGTGTTCAGGAGCTAGCCTCAGACCAATAAACGAAGAAATCAAGCACGCACCAGCAGGGGGAACCATGGCAAAAACGAGCAGCACCGGAGTCCGACCCACCATCCGTATGGTGGCCGAATTGGCGGGCGTCTCAACGGCCACGGTTTCCTATGTCCTGTCCGGTCGCCGCGGCGATGGCGGACCAGGCGTTTCGGACCCGACGGCGGAAAAGGTCAAGGCCGCTGCGGAGCGGCTCGGCTACCGTCCCAACCAGGCGGCCCGTGCCATCCGGACGGGCCGCACCAACACGGTGATCCTGTCGCTGACCATGTTGTCCGATCCTTGGTCCCTGTCCGTCATTGAGTCCGTCCAGAAGGCAGCCGCCCCGCTGGGCATCACCCCGATGATCCTCGGAGATGCGGACTGGGTGAAGGTCCTTGGCACGCACAACGCCGACGCCGTGTTCGTTGACGCCGTCAGCAAGGGCCAACGGGATGAACTTCGTAAGCTCGCCGAGCACGGGACCACCCTGGTGGTGTTCGACGAAGGATTGGAAGCGGAAGGCTTCGACGTTATCCGTTCCATTGCGGGGCCCGGCTGCCGCATGGCCGTGGAGCACCTGCTCCACGGCCACCGGAAGATCGCCTGCCTGACCCCAGCAACGGCAGCGGGAACCTCGGGTGGGGCGCGGTACCGGGCTTACGCCGAAGCGCTCACAGCGGCCGGAATTGCTGAACGTGAAGACTACGTGGGCCTGTTCGACGGCACCAGTGCCGGGGCCTACGCTGCGGCAACGCGGGTGCTCAGCCTGCCGGACCGGCCCACGGCTATCTATGCCACCACGGATTACGCCGCAGTCAGCGCCATCAATGCCGCACAACGCCTGGGCCTGGCAGTGGGCACTGACGTTGACATCATCGGTGTCGGCAACACGGTGGAAGGTGAGCGGATGTCGCCCTCGCTGAGCACTGTTGGTCCCGTGGACTTTTTCGACAAGCTCGCCCGGCTGCTCCTACGACGCGCCACAGCGCAGTCCGGGGACGCTGCCGGAGGCGTCCCAACAGGACCGGGCGTCCTGGACTTCCCCTGGCACTTGTTCGTGCGTGAATCGGCGCCGCATCGCAGCGCCGCAACCAGACTTTACTAAGAATCAGCAGAAGGAAATGTCACACCATGGAAAAGGATTTGAAGGTCGGCATCGTAGGTTTTGGCCTGCGGTCGGGGCTTTGGAAGCATGCCCACAAGCCGGGCCAAGGCTCTGAGGTCACCATCGTTTGCGACCTCTCCGAACGCGGCCGTGCAGACGCTGCTGAGCGCATCCCCACGGCACGGATCACGGATGATCTTGAGGAGCTGCTGGCCAGCGGCTTGGACGCCGTGCTGGTCCTGACCCCCGATAACCAGCACGCCGCCGTCGCCGTCCGTACGCTCAAGGCGGGTATCCCCACCTTCTGCGAGAAGCCGCTGGACATCACCGTGGAGGCCGCGGACCTGATTCTGAAGACCGCTTACGACACCGGCACCCGGCTCTACGTCGGCCACAACATGCGCCACATGCCGGTGGTGGTCCAGATGCGCCAGCTCATTGAAGACGGCAGGATCGGTGACGTCAAGGCTGTGTGGTGCCGGCACTTCGTGGGCCACGGCGGTGACTACTACTTCAAGGACTGGCACGCGCAGCGTACCAACGTCACTTCGCTGTTGCTCCAAAAAGGTGCGCACGACATTGACGTGATCCACTGGCTGGCCGGCGGGTACACCAAGCGGGTTGCCGCCGTCGGCGATCTTGCGGTCTACGGAGGCGTGGCCAATCGGAGCGACAACGCCGGAAAGCGCATGGGCGACTGGTTCTCCATGGATAACTGGCCGCCCACGGAGCAGAAGGACCTGGCGGAGGTGATCGACGTCGAGGACATTTCCATGATGAACATGGTGCTGGACAACGGCGTGCTGGCCTCCTACCAGCAGTGCCACTTCACGCCCGACTACTGGCGGAACTACACGGTGATCGGCACCAAGGGCCGGATCGAGAACCTGGGCGATGGGCCGGGGGAGACCATCAACGTCTGGACCAGCAGGACTTCCGGTTACGCGGCCCCGGACGAGGTCATCACCATCAAGGACGGCGAAGGCGGCCACGGTGGTGCCGATCCGCGCCTGATCGAGGAATTCCTGCGGTTTGCCTCCGAGGGTGGGCAGACACAGACCAGTCCGATTGCCGCGCGGCAAGCCGTTGTGGCTGGAATCCTCGCTGCGGAATCCCTGCGCGGCGACGGTTCAGCGCGCGAGGTGCCGCCGCTTCCTGCCGAACTGGTGGAGTATTTCGACGCCGGTCAGCCCGCTTTGGTCCGCGACTGACCTAGTGGGGGCTGGATAGCTCGATGAGCTCGGTCATGACGGTTTGAAGTGACTCGCAAACCGTCATGACCGATTTTCGCTTGAGTGCCTCAGGCCGGGCCAGGATGTCGATCTTGCGTACGGAATTCACTCCGGCCAGGGGGCGCAGCACCACGCCGGCGTCCAGCACGCGGCGTGCCGTGAACCTCGGCAGCAGCCCGATCGCACCACCCGCCGAGACCAGCGCTGCAACGGTCGAATAGTCGTTGATGCGGTGCAGCACCTCCGCGGGCCGACCACTCACGGCCACGACGGCGGCCAAAACGTCCGCCGGGGAGTAGCCATCGCGGCTGGTCACCCAGGTTTCATCGACGACGTCGGAGGGCTCCAACTCGGTCCGGGCCGCCAAGGGGTGATGCGCCGGGAGCGCGATGTCCAACGGCTCATCCGCCAGCGGAATCACCGCAACCTTGTCTTCGGGCCATTGCGGGCTGTTGTCCATCCGGTGCGCCAGGACCAGGTCGTACCGCGCGGCCAACCCCGGGAAATCCTCCTGGGCCACGTCCTCGTCGGACAGCCGCAGGCGCGGCGAGATACCGCCATTGGACGCTTTGTCTGTAGACAGCAGCGCCGCCAGAGGCGCGAACAGCGCCTGCCCCGCGCTGTGAAAGGCGCTCACGCTGACAGGCGCGTCCGGAGCGTCGTGGTATGCGCCGATGGCGGCCCGCGCATCTGCCATGGCATTGACGACGGCGGCGCCCGCCTCGGCGAGCACGCGTCCGGCGTCGGTCAGCACCAGGGCCCGGCCCTCCTTGCGGGTCAAGGGGACATCCACCGATTTCTGGAGGAGCGCGAGCTGTTGGGATACGGCGGAGGGGGTGACCATGAGGGTCTCGGCCACGGCCTTGACGCTGCCGAGGTCCCCAAGTTCGCGAAGCATCTGCAGCTGATGAATTTCCATTAGCAAATCCTAAATCGTTGATTGAGAAGAATCTAGTTGTGCTAAATCGTTGGCGGGGATTCAATGGACTCAGCAGCAGCGAAGCAGCCCTAAGCCAGTGAGGAATCCCATGAAGGCTCTCTACAAATCCGGACCCCATGCAGGGTTTGAACTCGTCGACCGTCCCGAGCCCCAAGCTGGCCCCAGCGACGTGAAAATTCGGGTCATGACCACCGGAATCTGCGGCACCGACCTCCATATCCAGAGCTGGGACGCCTGGGCGCAGGGCATCATCGAGGCGCCGCTCATCGCCGGTCACGAGTTCTACGGTGAAGTGGTCGAAATCGGCGAAGACGTCCGCGACGTTAAGGTAGGGGACAGGGTTTCCGGCGAAGGCCACGTGGTCTGCGGAATCTGCCGCAACTGCCGTGCAGGACGTCGTCAGATGTGCATCCACACCGTCTCCGTTGGCGTGCAGCGCGATGGCGCGTTTGCTGAGTACGTCGTCATTCCGGAAACGAACGTTTGGGTCCACCACGACGAATCCGTCACCCCGGAACTCGGCGCCATCTTCGACCCCTTCGGCAACGCCGTGCACACCGCGCTGAGCTTCCCGCTGGTCGGCGAAGACGTGCTCATCACCGGCGCCGGACCCATCGGACTGATGGCCATCGCCGTCGCCCGCCACGCAGGTGCACGCAAGATCGCCATCACCGACGTTTCCGCGCCCCGCCTGGAGCTCGCCCGGCAGATGGGCGTGGACCTCGCGGTTGACGTGTCCAAAATGCGGGTCCGCGACGCACAGCAGGAACTGGGCATGCGTGAAGGCTTCGACATTGGACTGGAAATGTCCGGACACCCCACGGCACTGCCTGAGATGATCGACAACATGAACCACGGCGGACGCATCGCCATGCTCGGCCTTCCCAGCCAGTCCATCGACATCGACTGGGGCAAGGTTGTCACCCACATGCTCACCCTCAAGGGCATCTACGGCCGCGAGATGTTCGAAACCTGGTACGCCATGAGCGCCATGCTGTCCTCCAACCCCGTGCTGCACCGCAGCATCTCCGCCGTCGTCACCGACAAGCTGTCCGCAGCCGACTGGGAAAAGGGCTTCGAAATTGCCCGCAACGGCACCGGTGGCAAAGTGGTCCTCGACTGGACCGAACTGTAACTCCCACCGGACCCCCTCAACTTTAGGAGCACCCATGTACTCAGCCATCAAAGACCAACTGCAGGGCGAACTCGACGAGATCCGCAGCGCCGGCCTCTTCAAAACCGAACGCCACATCGACTCCCCACAGGCAAGCCACATCGCCGCAGGCCAGCTCGGCAAGCCGGCCAACAAGGTCCTGAACTTCTGCGCCAACAACTACCTGGGCCTGGCCGACCACCCGGACATCATCGCCGCCGCCAAATCCGCCATGGACGAACGCGGCTTCGGCATGGCTTCCGTGCGTTTCATTTGCGGTACCCAGGACCTCCACCTGGAACTCGAAACCCGTGTCTCCGCATTCCTGGGCACCGAGGACACCATCCTGTTCTCCAGCTGCTTCGACGCCAACGGTGGCGTGTTCGAGTCCCTGTTCGGTGCCGAGGACGCCATCATCTCCGACTCCCTGAACCACGCCTCCATCATCGACGGCATCCGCCTGAGCAAGGCCAAGCGCTTCCGCTACGCCAACCAGGACATGGCAGACCTCGAGGCCAAGCTCCTTGAGGCTTCGGGATCGCGACGCAAGATCATCGTCACCGACGGTGTCTTCTCCATGGACGGCTACCTGGCACCGCTCGAAGCCATCTGCGACCTCGCCGAAAAGCACGATGCCCTGGTCATGGTGGACGACTCCCACGCAGTTGGCTTCATGGGCCCTACCGGCGCCGGTACCCCCGAGCACGCAGGGGTTTCCTCCCGCGTTGACATCTACACCGGTACTTTCGGCAAGGCCCTCGGCGGCGCCTCGGGTGGCTACGTTTCCGGCCGCGGCGAGATCGTCGCCATGCTCCGCCAGAAGGCGCGCCCCTACCTGTTCTCCAACTCCCTTGCCCCGGCCATCGTTGCGGCCACCATCAAGGCGATCGAACTGGTCCAGGAATCCGGCGAACTCCGCACCCGCCTCTTCGAGAACGCTGCCCTGTTCCGTCGCCGCATGAGCGAGGAAGGCTTCGAGCTCCTCGACGGCGAACACGCCATCATCCCCGTGATGTTCGGCGACGCCGTGGTTGCAGCCCGCGTCGCTGACGAGATGCTCAACAACGGAGTGTTCGTCACGGCTTTCAGCTTCCCCGTAGTGCCGAAGGGCGTGGCCCGGATCCGCGTGCAGCTTTCCGCTGCGCACAGCGCGGACGACGTCGAAGCTTGCGTTCAGGCGTTCGTCAAGAGTCGCGCTGCGGTCGCCTAAAACCCTCTCTCACGTCCCGCCCCCTTCGGGCCGATGCTCTCTCACGTTCCGCCCCCTTCGGGCCGATGCTCTCTCACGTTCCGCCCCCTTCGGGCCGATGCTCTCTCACGTCCCGCCCCCTTCGGGCCGATGCTCTCTCATGTCGCACCCGTTCGTCCCGCACCTCTTTCGCGTCCTTAAGGAATGAGAGAGGAGAGAGCGTTGGGGTTTGGGGGGTGGGATGTGAGAGAGCGTTGGGGTTTTGGGGGTGGGATGTGAGAGAGGATCCCGTCTGACAGGATGGAGCCATGGCTTCGAATTATGACGTGGTAATCGTTGGCGGCGGCATCGGGGGACTTTCCTTGGCGGCGGCCCTCGCAGGCAAGTGCACTGTGGCGCTGGTTGAGGCAGAGCAGTCCTTGGCTTTCCACACGTCCTCGCGTTCTGCCAGGCAACTCATCCCCAGCTATGGCCCGGCCGTGGTGCAGGACCTCACCGTCCGGACACTGGCGATGCTGGCTGAGCGGGACGCGCAGGCAGTCGAACCGATCCTCACGCCGCGAGGCTTCATGCTGGTGGGTGACGGGGAGACCGTGCGGGCTGAAGCCAGCGGAAACATGCACCCGATTTCGCACGATCAGGCCATGCAGCTCTGCCCGGCCCTCATTCCGGATTCCTTCACTGCGGCGGGACTGGATGACGGCTCGTTCGGCTGCAACGCGCCCCTGCTGCTCGAGGAGCACCGCCGGACGGCGGAAGCGGCGGGTGTGGACATCATCACCGGAGCCAAGGTGCACTCGGCCCAGCGGTTGGGGAGCGGCTGGCAAGTGGGGGCAGGCACCGAAGGGTTCCAGTCCGGCGTCGTGGTTAATGCGGCCGGTGCGTGGGCGGACGAGTTGGCCGTCATCAGCGGTGTGGAGAAGCTGGGTCTTCAGCCGTACCGTCGGACCGCGGCAATCGTGAACGTCGAGAATCCGCTGACGCCCGAAACGCCGATGGTCTGCGCCGCTGACGACACGTTCTACTTCCGCGCCGAAGGCAATCAGGTGCTGATTTCGCCGTCGGAAACGGTGCCGAGCGGCGCCGAAGATGCCAAGCCGTACCCGGGCGACGTTGAGGCGCTGATCAGCAAGCTCAACGCTGTGACGTCACTGGGAATCCGTTCCGTGGACCGCGCCTGGACAGGGCTGAGGACCGAAGCCGCGGACGGAATTCCGGTAGTGGGATTCGACGCCGAAGCGCCGGGCTTCTTCTGGCTGGCCGGACAGGGCGGCTACGGTTTCCAGACATCGTCAGCCATTGCCGAGCTGGCAGCGGCCCTGATCCTCGGCGAAATCGAAGCCGACAGTCCGGAATCCCGGACAGCGGAGCAGCTCGCAGCAGTACGCTGGTCCATCCGGCGCTGAACAATAGGGTCATGAGCGGAATCAGGAACGGGAACACCGGCAGCACACTCATCACCAACATCGGCGAGCTGATGACCCAGGACCTTGAGCACCGGGTCCTCAAAGACGCGGCCATCGTCTTCGAAGGTGAGCGCATCGCATGGATGGGGTCCAGCGCAGACGCCCCATCTGCCGATGAAAAAATCGACGCCGAGGGCCGGGCCGTCTTGCCCGGCTGGGTGGATTCGCACTCGCACCTGGTCTTCGCAGGTGATCGCACTGCCGAGTTCGAGGCCCGCATGGCCGGCGAAAGCTACAGCGCCGGCGGAATTGCCGTCACCACCGGGGCCACCCGAGCAGCCAGCGACGACGAACTGACCCGCCTCGTGCGGGACCGCGTGGCCGAGGCAGTCTCCCAAGGCACCACCTACCTTGAAAGCAAGACCGGTTACGGGCTGGACGTGGAAAACGAGGCCCGGAGTGCCCGCATCGCCAAAGCGGAAGTGGATGAAGTCACCTATCTTGGTGCGCACTTGGTCCCGAAAGGCTCCGACCCTGAGGAGTACACGGACCTGGTCTGCGGTCCAATGCTCGACGCCGTCCTGCCGTATGTCCGCTGGGCCGATGTTTTCTGTGAGCGGGGTGCCTTCACCGAGGACCAGTCTCGCCGTGTCCTCACTGCCGCCCGCGATGCCGGTCTGGGGCTCCGAGTGCACGGCAACCAGCTTGGCGAGGGTCCCGGTGTTGCCTTGGCCGTCGAGTTCGCGGCTGCGAGCGTCGACCACGTCAACTACCTTTCCGACAAGGACGTGAGGGCGCTCGCGGAAACGTGGGCCGGCTGGGATCCGGCGACGGGGAGCGGGACGAAGGGCACCGTGGCAACCTGCCTGCCCGCCTGCGACCTGTCCACCCGCCAACCTTTGGCGCCCGGTCGCGAGCTGATCGACGCCGGCGTGCAGATCGCGCTGGCGGCCAACTGCAATCCCGGCACCTCTTACACCAGCTCCATGGCGTTCTGCGTCACCACGGCCGTGCTCCAGATGCACCTGAGCGTTCACGAAGCCGTCCGTGCGGCGACGTACGGTGGCGCCTTGGCGTTGGGCAGGGAGTCAGGGAACGACGCCGACGGCGAACGGGCGGTGGGTTCCCTCGCCGTCGGTCATCGCGCCGACCTGCACATGCTCAAGGCGCCGTCGGCCACGCACCTGGCCTACCGTCCCGGTATCCCGCTGACACACTCGGTGTGGCGGGCGGGCGTACGCGCCGTCTGATTAGGCGCAGCTGAACTTCGCGTCCGCCCAGTCACCCCAGTCGTCTCCGGCATCGTCGCCGTTCCTGTCGGCGATCAGCTCGACGTTCCGGACACCGGTGATGTCCACGTTGAGGGGAAGTGCGGCCGAGTCGGCGCTAAGGACCGGTGTTCGGAGCAGTTCGCGGCCATCACCCTTGACGATGAAGACCACCGAACCGTGCAGGCCCTTGTTCAGCTTCGCGTCGTCCACTCCCACGAGGGCTTTGAACACGGTGCATTTGGCCTCCGTGGCGATGCTGATCTTCGAGTCGGCGTGGACGCCAATGCCCTTGGGATAGACGACGCCGTCGAGCCGCAGTGCCGGTCCGTCACCGGCGTTCTGCTCACCGTTGGCCCGGTCACGTTCCGCGGGTCCCCAACCGTTGCTGCTGCCAATCCAGGGGAGGTCGGAGGCGAACACGGTGCCCGTCAGGACCGGGGCTGGCGGTTCTTGCGCCGTAGCGGAGCAGGTGAACTTGGCATCCGCCCAGTCCGCATGGTCGTTGCCGTTGGAATCGCCGGCGTCGTCGGCCACCAGTTCCACGTACTGGGCGCCGGTCACGTCCACGGTGAGCGGCAGGGGAGCACTTGTGGCTCCCAGCACCGGGGTAGTGACCTTGGTGGTGCCGTCAGCCACCACGGAGAACTTCACGCTGCCCCGCGTCGCTTGTGCATCATCGATGCCTACGGTCGCCGTGAAGGCAGTGCAGTATCCGCCAAGGTAGTACCGGACGTTCCCGTTGGCGTGGGCACCCAGCCCCTTGGCGTAAACGGTGCCGTTCAGCGTAAGCGGTGTTCCGTCGCCCGTGCCGGTGCCGCCGTTGGACTGGTCCTTCTCCACGGGGCCCCAACCGTTGGTGGCGCTGACCCAGGGATGGTCGCTGGCGTACACCGTGGCCTGGGGAGGTTTGGGCAAGGTCCGGACCGTGGTGGTGGTGCTGAGGGTTCGGCTCCCCGCCGGCTCTGTGGTGGTTGAATACGTGGCGCTCGCGGTGATGGGGTAGTCGCCGTCCGCCGAAGCCGGTGCTGTGACCTTCCAGGTGGTGGTCAGCGTACCGCCAGCGGGCAGGGTTGCCGCCGTTGCGGGAGTGGTCGGGGTTGCCGTCCACCCGGCGGGCAGCACGAGCGAGACGGCCACCCCGCTGACGGGAGCTGGTTCGTCGGAGGCGAAGGTGGTGACGAAGTCCTGGGCCTTGCCTTGCTGGACAACATCGCCTTGAAGTGCCGCCGAGAGTTGCGCGCAGGCCGGGACGGCTTCGGAAGCGCCGAGGTCCTCCACCAGGAGGTTGTCCAGTGTGAAGTCCGAACCGTTGGAGCTGCCCGTTCGCTGCAGGCCGACGAAGTAGTCCCCGCAGAAGCCGGTGTCCAGGGTTTGCTCGAACCGGGTGGTGGACGTGGCGGCGTCGATCGCCTGGCCTCCCGTCACTGCCGGGCCGGCCTGCGAGTCGTAGCCCGAAACCCAGGCGTACTGTCCGGCCTTGGAGTTCTGGTAGTCGAACGACACCTTGTACTTGTGGCCGGCCTGGAACGGCTGGGTTGCCTCGGTGGTGCGGTACACCATGCCCGGTCCGCCGTTCGGGCCAAGGTTTTCGTCATGGGCAATCAGTGACCAGTTACCGCCCAGCACTTCGTCGATCACGTTCGTGTTCCAGCCCTTTTGGGTGAAGGGTTCGCGGCGTTCGGTGATGTGCGTGCGCGGGTCCGTGGAGCCGCCGGCGTCGCCCTTCACGAACGGTCCCCAGCCTTGGTCTACGTTTTCGAAGTCCTCGCTGAGCACGCCTGTTGTGGCCACCCGGGTGGTTTTCACCGCCCGGAAGTCGTCGACGCGCACTGTGGCATCGCCGTCGGCCGCCTTGACGCTGACGGTGGCTTTGGTGTCGTTCCGCGGCACATCAACCAAGACCCGGACGCGCTGGAATGCCGTCCCGTGCTTTTCGTCCCCGGCCACATAGTTTTCGGCGTTCGACGAGTCGATGGTGACGCTTTCGCTTGTACCGTCGATGTCTACGGTGAGAGTGGTGGGCCGGGCCTTACCGGGTTGGATTTCCACCCATGCGCTGACGGACTGGGTTCCGGCGTCGAGCTTCACTTCCTGGCTGATCGACGACGGCGTCGCACCCAGTTGGGCGTAGCGGCGCCCTTTGTCGTCGCGGACCTGCGTGACGTTGCCGGTGGGCTTCCACGGTGTGAGGTCCGTGCTGTTGAAACCGGGATCGTTGAAAGCCGTGCCTTCGCCGAAGTCCGCCTTCTTGGGGAGTGCGTTGTCCTTGGCTGTGAGGACGTAGGGCTGCTTGGCTGCGGAGGTGATGGTGACTTGGCCGTTGACCACTGGCACGTCAGACACTTTGACGCGGCCGTTGTCGGTCAGTTTGAACAGTTCAAGCGTGCCGGACTTGGCGAACTCCTTGGTCAGGGTCCACGTGCTGGCCCCGCCGGCCGGGTTGTAGTGGTACAGCTTGTCAGCCTTGCCGTCTTCCTTGGAGGACCACGGAAGCAGGTACGTTCCGCCCTGGAGGACCGATGCCCCACCGACGGTGATGTTGCGCTCGGCAGCGGTGTTTCCGGTCACGGCCACGCCATCGGCAAGGTCGATCCGGTCGGCCGTCCACTTGGTGATCGGGTGGTGCTGCAGGAATTTGGCCGGCAGGTTAGCCGTCCACACGTTCTCGCTGAACGCATTGAAGTCGTTCTGGCCGGTCCACCCTTCGAACTCCACAATGTGGCTGACCCCAAGCTTGGGGTCCGGGTTCCAGACATCTGATTGGGTGTTGTTGATGAAGCGCAGGATTTGGGAGTTGATTCCCTTGTTGGTGGAACCGCCGTACTTTTCGTCGTTGGCCCAGTGGGACCAGGTGTTGTTCCTGGAGAGGTGGTCTGCCCATTCGGAGCCCACCCGGAAGCCGTTCTTGACGAGCTCCTGCTGCAGGCGTTCGGCGAGCCAGCCGAACTCGTAATAGACGTCCACGTACACGAAGTCCAGGTTCTTATCGGTGGCTTCGCGCAGTTCCTTGATGCGTTGGGCGAGCTTGCCGGAGTTGATGTCCTGGCGCTGGTTGATGTAGTACGACTGGTCCAGCCAGTTCCAGCCGAGGCCCTTGTCCGCCCTCAGGAGGTCTTCGCTGAAGGACTTCGCTTCGGGGTAGATCTCAGTGGCATTGATGTGGACACCGAAGCTGGCGTTCCAGTCCTTGCCTTCCTTGACCAGCTTGTTGAGGTCTTCGAGCCCACCGGCGCGGGTGTTGAAGTTGTTGCCGTAGTCCGTGTTGGCCGAGTCGTGGCCCTCGCTGGTGTAGCCCTTGAGCATCGCCACCTGCCCCAGCCCGTCCGTTGCCAGGGAGATGCGTTTGACGTCGTCGAGGGTGCGGAGGAACGGGTGGGTCGCCTGGGAGGCAAAGTTGAAGGGGATGTGGGTGATCACGTTGTCCGGCGTCTGTTCGCCTTTGTTGGGACTGACTTGGATGGACCTCATGGCGATGGCCGCGTCCTGCCAGTCCACGCCACCGTCCGCGTTGGCGTCGGCTGTGATCGCCACCCGGGTCCACGGGAGTTCCTCGGTACTGTCGGAGCCTTCGGCCCGGTAGAGCCATTGGCCACTCGCCAAGCCCATGGAAACCCCGCCGGCACCGTCGCTCACAGCTTGGCGCCAGAAGCGTCCGCGATCTTTGGCGCCCGGCCCGGAGGATGTGTCGTAGAGGGCGTTGGATTCAACCGCGGCGCCCAGGGACGCGGTGTTGGCCAGTGCGTAGGCGGAGCTCTTGGCAACAGCATCCAGGGGCGTCGAGGCGGTGATCGGGGTGAACTCGTCGCCCGTGGTGCTCCGGTCCACGGAGAGGTTGGCCGTGGACACCTGGGCGCCCGGCTGCGTGGAGCCGACGGTCACCAGGTTCAATCGGGGGAGTTGCAGGGTTTTCACTTGGTACTCCGCCGTGTCCTTGATCTCCGTGACGTTGAACGAGACCACGTTCTTCTTCACCGAGAGTCGCGCCTTGATGACAGCGTTGCCGAATTCCGGAACGGTGAGGACGTAGTCCCGCGCATCTTTCCCCGAGGCGGCGGACGTACCAGTGACCGTGTATTCCGTGCCGTTGATAGTGACGGTGGTGAGCCGGGCGGTGGTCCCGTCCAGCCGGGCCCGGGTAGTGGTGTCGGTGTAGGCGAGGACCTGCGGGAAATTGGTGGCAACGTCCACCCGGAGCTGCCCGGAGGAGATGGTGGTGGTGTCGGTGGGGCTGATGGTCTCCGCGGGTTGGGTGGCGGAGGAGGCCGCTGCGGGTGGGAGGGCCAGCAGGCCCAGCGATGATGAGGCGACGACGCACGCCAAGCTCAGCGAGGCGAGCCGTCTGGGGGATGACAAGCGGGGCATGATGCTCCTTCTTGATTATTCCGAGCTAGTAACAGTCATGTTCTTGCGGACCACAATAAGACTGCTTCATCGGACAGAAGTTGACAAGAGTTAACAGGTAGTTAACTAAAAAGCACATCAAGGCACACGGTTTTGTTCGTTCCGCGCGCATCGTAGTCATGCGCGGATAATGCGCAGTCTTCTCTGCTTGATGATCCTTGTGAGATCGAAAATGATCGTTTAGTGTTTCTATAGATCAGAAAACGTCATTAACTTGAGCGGGAACGGGAACAACGATGAGCGAGAACACACTGGGCGCCTTCATGGAGGAAGAGCTGGTTTCCCAGCCGGACGTTTGGCAGCGCGCTGTTGAGCAGGCGGGGTCGGAGCAGCTGCTCCCCGCCGATGGCAAGCGCATCGCCGTCATCGGCTGTGGAACGTCCTGGTTCATGGCCCAGAGCTACGCGGCCGCCCGCGAATCCGCCGGTAAAGGCGTCACCGATGCATTCGCCGCCTCCGAGGCTTTCCTGAACCACAACAGCGCAGATCGCCAGTACGACGCCGTTGTGGCCATTACGCGCTCCGGCACCACCACCGAGGTACTTGAGATCCTGGCCGAGTTGAAGGGGATCGTCCCCACCGTCGCGATCATTGGTGACACCACGTCTCCGATCATCGAGCTGGCAGACGCTGTGATTGGCCTGCAATACGCCGATGAGCGTTCCGTCGTCCAGACCCGGTTCGCCACCACGGCTTTGGTCTACCTGCTCAGCAGCCTCGAAATCAACGTGCAGCAGGCCATCGAGGACGCCCGGGACGCAGTCAGCGCCCCCGTCTCCCAGGAACTGCTGGACGCGGAGCAGTTCACCTTCCTTGGCACCGGCTGGACGGTGGGCCTTGCCCACGAGGCAGGCTTGAAAATGCGCGAGGCAGTCCAGGGCTGGACCGAGTCCTACCCCGCCATGGAATACCGCCACGGCCCCATTTCCATTGCTGCACCCGGCCGCGTCACCTGGTTGTTCGGTGCCCAGCCTGAAGGTCTCGACAACGACATGGCAGTGACCGGCGCCCTTTACGTCCACACAGGCAAGCACCCCCTGGCCGAACTGGCCCGCGTACACAAAGTAACCCTTGAGCGTGCACGCGTCCGTGGACTCAATCCGGATCTGCCCCGCAACCTGACACGCTCCGTCATTCTCGACGCCTCAGCCTAGGCACCCGTCATGGTTCTCGGAGCCGCAGAATCACCCGTCCTGTCCTTTGACGTTGGCGGAACCGATATCAAAGCGGGTTTGGTGGATGCCCGGGGAAATGTCCTGGGCATGCGCCGTGTCCCTACGCCGTTGGACTCTTCCCGGCCGGGGGAGGCAGTGCTGGACCGGCTCGCGGAGCTTGCTGCCGAGTTGGCTTCCGAGTTCCCGGGATCGCCCGCGCGGGCCGCCGGGATCATCGTTCCGGGCATCGTCGACTCCGTGGCCGGGGTTGGTGTCTACTCCGCCAACCTTGGCTGGCGCGACTTCCCCTTCACTGCCGAAGCGGAGAAGCGGCTGGGCATCCCCGTTGCATTCGACCACGATGTCCGATCCGCCGCTGCCGTGGAACACAGCCTGGGTGGGTCCAGGGAGTTCAACGACGTTGTGGTGATGGTGGTAGGCACAGGCATCGCCGCTGCCGTCTTCTCGGGGGGAAAGCCCGTGACAGCGGGCGGCTTCGCAGGAGAGCTGGGCCATGCCCAGGTCCCGGACCCTGACGCCTCCGCCGGCGGCGCGGGCTCCACTATCCTCGAAGCCGTCGGCTCGGCCGGGGCCATCGCCAAGCGTTACCACCGCGCCTCGGGAAACAGGGTGAACGGGGCACACGGTGTACTGCTCCGGGCGAACGCGGGCGACGCGCTCGCAGCCCGTATCTGGGCCGACGCCGTGGACGCCCTCGCCTTCACCATCTGTCAATGCGTCAACATCATTGGTACCGAAGCCGTCGTGATCGGCGGTGGGCTCGCGGAAGCCGGTGAGGAGCTCCTGGAGCCCCTCCGCGCCAGGGTTGACCACATCCTCGATTTCCAGCGACGTCCACAACTGATCCGTGCCCAATTGGGACAGGACGCGGGCCTGTTGGGTGCGGCTTTGAACGCCCGGGCGCTCTTGGGAGGCAAACAGTGAATCGCGCTGCCGTGAACCGCATTATTACCGTCACCCCCAACCCGGCCATCGACATGACCTACACCGTCCAGGGGATCACCGAAGGTTCCAGCCACCGCGTCCCAACCCCCTTGAGCCGGGCCGGAGGCAAGGGCATCAACGTCGCCCGCGTCACCCACCAGCTGGGATATCCGGTGCTCGCGATTGCCCCGACCGGGGGTGCGGCGGGGCAGACCCTCGCCGCCGAACTATGGACCAGCGGGGTACCGCACACCCTGGTGGGAGTTGCCGCTGAGACGCGGCGAAGCATTGCACTGGTGGACACCGTCGCCGGAGAAACGTCCATCTTCAATGAGGAAGGGCAGGCGCTGCTGCCCGACGATTGGCGCTCGCTCCGGATCGCCGTGGTGGAAGCCGTGAGCGGTAACCGAAACCTTCCGGCCTCCGTCCTGGTCGGCTCGGGCAGCTTGCCGCCGGGCGCACCTGCGGATTTCTACCCGGAACTGGTGCGGTTGGCCCACGACGCCGGCATACCAGCCATCATCGACACTTCCGGTCCCGGGATCATCGCCGCCGCCAAAGCAGGCGCCGACATCCTCAAACCGAATCACCATGAACTTGCCGAGGCCACCGGCGAGTCCAGCCTCGAGGCAGCTGCGCTGTCACTGATTGCCATGGGGGCCCGCACGGTGCTGGTCAGTGCCGGCGCGGACGGCATGCTCGCCTTCGACCACGCCGCCCCGGGCGGCTACTGGAGCGCCCGCTTGCCGGAGGCGCTCAGCGGCAACCCCACAGGGGCGGGCGACGCCGGTGTGGCAGCTGCCGCCGTCGCACTCGCCGAAGGCGTCACCGAACCACGCGAAATCCTCCGGCGGGCCACCGCCTGGTCCGCCGCGGCGGTGCTCATGCCCGCAGCGGGCGAAATTTCGCCGCGCTACCAGGAACTTCAAGACCAACTGATCGTGACATGGAAGGAGACCCGGTGACCCTGGTCAACACACGGGAGCTGATGGACACAGCCGCAGCCAACGGCACGGGCCAAGGCGCGTTCAACATCATCCACATAGA
This sequence comes from Arthrobacter sp. B0316-5-4, assembly GCF_059090325.1. Classification (NCBI taxonomy): domain Bacteria; kingdom Bacillati; phylum Actinomycetota; class Actinomycetes; order Micrococcales; family Micrococcaceae; genus Arthrobacter; species Arthrobacter sp. B0316-5-4. The sequence continues at coordinate 187,028 of NZ_JBNHFN010000004.1, read as the reverse complement.
GACAGCCGAGGGCCTGGTTGCCGGCGCCGAAGCCGCAGGCGTCCCGCTCATCCTGCAGATTTCCGAAAACTGTGCGAAGTATCACGGTGGGTTGGAGCCCATCGCCTCGGCCGCCCTCGCGATCGCCCGTTCCGCCGCTGTTCCCGTTGCCCTCCACCTGGACCACGCCGAGTCCGAGGACCTCGCGCTCGCCGCCGTCGATCTTGGCTTCGGTTCGGTGATGTACGACGGCGCGCACCTGCCCTACGAGTGGAACGTCGAAGTCACTCAGCGGGTGGCCAAATACGCCCACGAACAGGGCGTCTACGTTGAGGCCGAGCTCGGCAAGGTGGGAGGCAAGGACGGAGCCCACGCCCCTGGCGTCCGAACGGACCCCGCAGAAGCCCAGGCTTTCGTCGAAGCTACGGGCGTGGACGCCCTCGCGGTGGCTGTTGGCTCATCCCACGCCATGACCGAACGCAGTGCCGCCCTGGACCTGCACCTGATCTCCCGATTGAAGTCCGCGGTGGGCAAACCACTGGTCCTCCACGGCTCCTCCGGCGTCACAGACGAGGTGCTCGTAGCTGCTATCGCCGCAGGTATGACTAAAATCAACGTATCCACACATTTGAACGGGTTCTTTACCCGCGCCGTCCGTGAGTACCTCGATGCCAACCCTGCAGTGGTGGATTCCCGGAAGTACATCAAGGCCGGCCGGGATGCCCTGGTGCTGGAGTCCGCACGTATGCTGACGCTGTTCGCCAAAGCGAAATAGCAAGGAACCCGCGAAAGGCTCGTCATGACCCGCACCGATCGGCTGACCGCCATCCTTGACCTCCTGGCCGAGTCCGGCCATGTGGAAGTCGAGGACATCGTGACGCGTTTGGGCGTGTCGCCTGCCACGGCCCGCCGGGATCTCGACAGCCTCGCCAAGCAAAGGTTGCTCAGCCGGACCAGGGGCGGCGCCACCACCGGGTCCGTTGCCTACGACCTCCCCGGGCGATACAACCGGGACGACCACGCCGAGGCGAAGCAGGAAATCGCGGTGGCCGCGTCGTCGTTGATCCGACCCGGTGCCGTGATCGGGCTCAGCGGCGGTACCACCAACACGGCCCTGGCCCAGCTTCTCTCCACCCGCGAGGACCTCAACGCGCCGTCAAACAGGCCTACGTTGACCGTGGTGACCAACGCCATCAACATCGCCTCGCAACTGGCCGTCCGGCCCAACATCAAGATCATGGTCACCGGAGGCATCCTGAATCCCCGGTCCTACGAACTCGTGGGCCCCTACACGGATGTCATCATGCAGAAAGTCGCCCTGGACATAGCCTTCATCGGCGTCAACGGCGTGGACCCGGACCTCGGCCCCACTATCACCGACGAAGGCGAAGCCATGGTCAACACAGTGATGGCACGCCGGGCCACGGAGTCTTACGTCGTGGCAGACTCCTCCAAAGTGGGCCGGCGCTCCTTTGCCGCCATGTCCGGCTACGACTTCCGGCACCTCATCACCGACTCGGGCATCAGCGCCGAGGACAAGGCCGCATTCGAGGCCAAGGGCACCGAAGTCATCGTTGCGCCTGCCAGCTAGGGTTTGCTCCTAGAACCGCATCCTCGGCGCGTGGAGCACTGAATCGTCCACGTCCCTGGGCACCCACTGGGTGAACGGCAGGTCCAAACGGTACTGGTCGCCGTCGTCCTTGATCAGCGTGCGTAACGCGGCGTTTTCCGGGTTGTTTAGCGACTCGAAGTACTCCACCGTCCAGTGGAACCAGCGCATGCAGAACAGGCGCATGGTCAGGCCGTGTGTCACCAGCAGCGTGTTCGGTACATATGTGGGCTTTTGCCAGTGGCGGTAGAGCGTCTCCATGAACGAGGACACGCGGTCGTACACGTCCGAGCCTGACTCGCCCTCGCGGAAGCGATAAAAGAAATGGCCATAGAGGTTGCGCAGTTCCTTTTGGTCCTCGATGTCCCCGGCTATCTGGAAGTTGGCCCAGTCCTGTTCGCGCAGCCGTGGCTCCTCGATCACGCGCTCCACCAGGGACCCAAGGTTCATCGCCTCGAGTGTCTGGTAGGCGCGCAAATACGGTGACACGTACACGCAGACCTGCTCTCCGTCGAGCTTCCGGCGAAGATCGTCACCGGCAATCCGTGCCTGCTCCACCCCTTGGTCCGTCAAGGGGATCCGATAGTCCGGTACGCGGTTGTAAATGGACGTGTCGGCATTCGCGGCGGATTGGCCGTGCCGGATCATGAAAATTCGCTCAGGGGCACCCATCCCACCAAGCATAGGGCGGCGGTTCCCGGCAAAGTGGCAGGAACTGCAGGCAAAATAGGTACATGTTCCTTGCTTCCCGACGCCGGCTTCGCGCCGAAGTGCTGATCGTCCTTGGTCTGTCCCTGGGCCAGTCGGCCGTCTATTCGGTGGTCCAACTGCTGGACAAGATGACGCGGGCGCCGTTGGCGGATGCGACGTCGACGCTGAACAGATCCCAAAGCACCCGCGAATACTTCGACCTCACGTACCAGTTGCTGGACATCGTGTTCGCCCTGGTGCCCGTGGCCCTGGTGTTCTACTTCCTGTCCACGCAGGTCCAGGCAAACCGGAACGGCGACAACGGATCGGCGTTCGCCCGGCTGGGGTTCAATTTCGCCCGACCGGGCAAGGACCTGCTCCACGGCCTGGGACTGGCAGCAGCCATCGGCATCCCATCATTGGGCCTTTACGCGGCCGGCAGGGCCCTGGGCATCACGACGGCGATCGTGCCCAGTGGCCTGGACGCGTACTGGTGGACGGTCCCCGTGCTGATCCTGTCCGCGATCCGGCACGGGATCGTGGAGGAAGTGATTGTGGTGGGGTACCTGATGGACCGCTTCGGTAAATTCGGGTGGAGCACCCCAGTGGCCATCGGTGTCAGTGCAGTACTGCGGGGGAGTTACCACCTGTACCAAGGCTTTGGGCCATTCATTGGCAACGTCGTGATGGGCTTGGTCTTTGCCTGGATCTACACCAAAACCAAGCGGGTGATGCCCCTGGTGATAGCCCACGCGTTGCTGGACATCGTGGCTTTCGTTGGTTTCAGCCTGTTCGGGAAGGCAGTGGGCCTGGGGTAGGCGGCCCTTAAAAATATCCGGCCGCCATCGGTGGGTGACGTCATTGGCACCCGCTGATGGCGGCCGAAGCTTTGTGGAACGGTCAGATGGTGACGGCTCCGGAGGCTGTTTCGAAAGTAACAGCCATGATTCCCGGAGTACCCCGCGGTGCGATCCACTGGACTGCTACATCCTCCAGCGGCTTTTCCACCGGTTCGCCCAACCACTCGGTCACGCGTTCCGCCGAGCCCGCAATGGTGAGGCTGGACATCTTCACGTCACTCTCGTAGACCTTTGAAGGATGCAGGGTAGGGTCGCCCTCCCACTTGAGGAGGTAGGGCACCTGGGGATCGGCGATCAGGCCAAGAATTCCGATCTGCTGCCACACCAGTTCGCGGCCGTCGGGGAACTTCCGGTTGCCGGGTACGGCCGCGCGGCCAAGGCGCTCTTCGAAGGGGGCGAGGTCGTCAACGGCGACGCACCAGCCCATCCAGCCACCACCGGCAGCCGAGCGTGCACGGACTGCCTGGCCAAAGGGGGCTTTATCGGAAGCCGGGTGGTCCAGGACCTCCACAACCTCCAGGTACTTGTTATCCGCGAGGGGAATGATCATATTCCGGGTGCCGAAGCGCGGGTGCACTCCGCCCCGGACTGCGTCCACTCCCAATGCCGCGGAAATTCGTTCGGTAGTGGCCAGAAGGCCATCTCGTTCACAGGCGTAAGAGACGTGATCCATGCGCATGGCATCATCTTGGCACTTTGTGATCGGTGTCTCAGCTAAGCCATGCCTAACTAACATGGGATGTTACTGGCAGGGGTGCGGCAGCGTCACAAACGTACGCAGTGGGACCGAATCATTCCGCCAGCGTCACAAAGCTGTCCAAGGCCCGCAGGGTGTTCCTAGACTGGCCCCAGTTCACACCACTCCATACATTCGCTTGAACCCATGTGCCACGAACAGGAGAACTCCATGTCCCAAGGATGGTCTTTCGAAACCCGCCAGATCCACGCAGGCCAGGAGCCTGACGCCGCTACGGGAGCGCGCTCGCTGCCGATCTACCAGACCACGTCCTTCGTGTTCCCCAGTGCCGAGAGCGCAGCCAACCGCTTCGCGCTGGCCGAGCTCGCACCGATCTACACCCGAATCGGCAATCCCACGCAGGACGCAGTGGAGCAGCGGGTCGCCAGCCTTGAAGGTGGCCTCGGAGCACTCCTGCTCAGCTCCGGGCAAGCGGCGGAGACCTTCGCCATCCTGAACATCGCGGAGGCCGGCGACCACATTGTGGCTAGCCCAAGCCTGTACGGCGGTACCTACAACCTGCTCGCGCACACGCTGAAGAAGTTCGGCATTTCGGTCACCTTCGTGGCGGACCCGGACAACCTTGACCAGTGGCGTGACGCCGTGCAGCCGAACACCAAGCTCCTCTTCGGTGAAGTCGTCTCCAACCCGCGCCAGGACGTGCTGGACATCGAAGGTATCGCAGGGGTTGCGCACCAGGCCGGTGTGCCCCTGATCGTCGACAACACGCTGTCCACGCCCTACCTGATCCGTCCCATCGAATGGGGCGCCGACATCGTGGTGCACTCCGCCACCAAATACCTCGGCGGACACGGCTCGGCAATTGCCGGGGTGATCGTCGACTCAGGCAACTTCGACTTCGGCAAGGACCCTGAACGCTTCCCGGGCTTCAACACCCCCGATCCCAGCTACAACGGCCTGGTCTATGCCCGCGACCTCGGCAAGGACGGTGCGCTCGGCGCAAACCTCTCCTACATCCTCAAGGCCCGTGTCCAGTTGCTCCGGGACCTGGGCTCCGCCGTCGCGCCTTTCAACGCCTTCCTGATCGCCCAGGGCCTGGAGACCTTGAGCCTGCGCGTGGAACGCCACGTCGCCAACGCCACCAAGGTGGCCGAGTGGCTTGAAGCCCACGACGACGTCGAATCGGTCGCCTACGCAGGACTGCCGTCCAGTCCGTGGTACCAGCGCGGCAAGAAGTACGGCCCCAACGGCACCGGCGCCATCGTCGCATTCAACATCAAGGGTGGCGTTGAGGCCGGCAAGCGCTTTGTGGACGGGCTGGAGCTTCACTCCCACGTGGCCAATATCGGCGACGTCCGTTCGCTGGTCATCCACCCCGCCTCCACCACGCACAGCCAGTTGACCGCCGAGCAGCAGGAGGTTGCCGGCGTCAATCCGGGCCTGGTGCGCCTGTCCGTGGGCATCGAGCACGTGGACGACATCATCGCCGACCTTGAAGCGGGCTTCCGGGCAGCCAAGGGCGCCTAGCGAGCTGCCGGATCTCATCTCCACCAACATTTTGGAGCACCGCCCCGCGCCGCAGGATATTCGCAGGGCGGTGCTACAAAGTGCTCATTCTCGAAGGATGTGACCCCAAACCGTCACAGTGGTGTCATATTCTTCGCCAGATCGGCCCTGTTTTTCCTACACTCTTCCTATAGGTCACGAGTGCCAGCATGTAGCCCCGGCTTGCTGGCCGGCAACCCTCCTCCGCGGTGGGGTGCCCCGGGTGAAGACCTGGCCCGTTCGCGCGCAAGGCGACGGGCAAGCGCGAGGATAGGTGTCAAAGGAATGACCATCACTGCAACAGCCGTACCCACATCCGAAGAAGCAGACGGCACGGTCAAGTACGTCAGCATCGGTTCGCTCGAACTCGAGGGAGGTGGATTCCTCCCGGACGTCGTCCTGGCTTATGAAACGTGGGGGCGGCTCAACGCGGATGCCTCCAACGCCGTGCTCATCGAGCATGCGCTCACGGGCAGCACGCATGTGGCACGCGGGGCGACCGACGAGGAAGGGTGGTGGGAGCAACTCGTTGGACCTGGCGGCACCATCGATACCACCAGGTATTTCGTGGTCTCCATCAACATCGTGGGCGGCTGTTACGGGAGCACGGGCCCGTCCTCCGAAGCGCCTGACGGCAAACCCTGGGGATCGCGTTTCCCCCTGATCACCCTGCGCGACAGCACTGAGGCTGAAGCGAGGCTCGCGGACGCCCTGGGAATCAAGGCGTGGCATGCCGTACTCGGCGGTTCCATGGGAGGTGCCAGGGCCCTGGAATGGGCTGTGACGTTTCCCGGGCGCGTGAAACGATGCGCCGTGATCTCGGTGGGTGCGTACAGCACGGCCGAACAGATCGCGTTCGCACAGGCCCAAACACTCGCCATCCGGCAGGACCCGAACTTCAACAATGGCGACTACTACGGTGGCGCAGCCCCTGAAGACGGCCTGGCATTGGCCCGCCGGATCGCGCATATCACTTACCGCTCGGCCCTGGAACTGGATTACCGTTTCGGACGGGAGCCGCAGCACCAGGAGACGCCACTTGCTGCCGCCGTGCTCGCGGAGCGGGGCCGCTACCAAGTGGAGAGCTACCTTGACCACCAAGGGAACAAGCTCGTCCGACGCTTCGACGCGAACAGCTACGTCGCCATCACCGAAGCGCTGATGTCCCACGACGTGACCAGGGGCCGCGGCTCACTCGAAGACGCGCTGTCCCGGACCACGGCAGAGTTCTTCGTAGCGGCGGTGGACAGCGACAGGCTCTACTTCCCCGCGCAGTCGCGGGAACTAGCGGCCGCGCTTCCGGGGGACGTGCCGGTCCACGTCATCGAAGCACCGATTGGCCATGACGGCTTCCTGACCGAAATCGGCCAACTGTCGGCACAGCTCCGGCAGGCGTTCTTCTCGTAAGCCACAGCGTGGAGCGCTTGCTCAGCCATTCATGATGTCGCCGCGCTGCTTCATATAGTCCTCCATGGCGATCTCGCCGTTGCTGAACTTCGCGTCAAGCTCGGCCAGCTTCCGCGCCCGGTAGCCCTGCGGCTCCGAAACGTTGGCGGCGGGAGTTTGGATGGGGGATGAAGGGCTCGACGGCGGAGCCGCCTGCGGTGCCGGATCAGCCGGGCGGATGTCGGCTGGGTCAGTGGGGTATCCGGGGTAGTCCTGGCCCGGGTAGTTCGGGGCAGGGTAGTTGCGGGGAGGGTACCCCTGCTGCGGGTATCCGGGGCCGGGAAGATTCTGCGGTGGGTAGCCCGGGCCGGGGAAGTTGTTGTCCTGGAGCCGGCGGGCGCGCGAGCGGTTGTACATGCGGATTCCGAGCGGAATCAGCCACGAGCAGACGATGATCCAGAAGATCAGATTGTTCAAAGTGCAGGCCTCCTAGGTCTCCTCCCAGCTTAGACCCGATAAATCACGCCAGTTTTGGTCTGCTGAATCACACCAGTTTGGTCTGGAGGCCAACGAAACTCCCGTAACGGTGCACCTCGGCGTCCAGTGCGATGTCTTCATCCGGGGTCGTGGGCCGGTTCATCCTGATGTCGAGTTCGCAGACGCCGTTGGTGAATGCGTGCCGCCACCACCCTGCCAGGCGCCCGTCCACCAGGACAACGTGCAGCGGGCTGTTGTCCTCGGGGAAGTGCGGTGCCGTTCCGCCGAGATAGTGCCGGGACTGGGAGTAGCCCATCACGTACTCGTCGTAGCACTGGATGAGGTCCACCCGGGGGAGTGCCTCGTGCTGGGCCAGCCCGGACAGCGCTTCGACATCTTCGGATGCGAGGTGAAATTCCAGGCCATCGAAAGAAACCGAGTCAAGCGTCCCGGGGGAGACCTCGTGGGCAACGGTCAGACCCAGCTTCACGTCCTTCATGGTGAGGCCCGACCAGGCTGCACAGTCCTTGACTGTGGCAGGTCCACGGCTGGCGAAGTACCGCAGGGCCAGCCGGCCAAGGGCTTGTTCACGGTCCGTGCCTGTCAGCGGCCCACCCGCGGTGCCCGTGACCCGTTCGTCGAACAGGGCATAGGTCTGCTTCAGTGCACCACCCGCGGACCGGACGGGGGTGCCGCTGACCAGTATCCGACTGATTTCCGCGTGCATGAGTTGGTAAATGAACGCCAAACCCTTGCTGGGCAAACCGGCCGCGCCGAGGATCGCGGCGAGCTCTTCCCGGGTCTTGTGCGCCCCGCCCTCCACGGCACGCTCCAGGACGTGTCCGCTTCGGACTGCGGTTTCCTGGTTGATGCCGGTTTGCCGGTACATGCCTTTGTTTCCCTGATGGAGCCTGCCGGCGGACAACCCCATCAGCCAGCCGAGATCGTCCCGGTGAACAAAATGCCACGTGGGACGGAGGATGTGGGTGCGCAGGATGGTGCCGTCCGCCACGGCTTGTTCGACGTCGGCAGCGGTGACCATGGGCAGGGACTGGCACCTCTGTGCAAGCGTCCATCGCGCGTACGGAAATTCCTGTGACTGGACTGCCAGCAGGTTGCTGAGGGCTTCGGCCGCGGAGGCCGCATGAGGGGCGCGTAACTGCTGGCGCTTCATGCGAACCTGCCGGACCTTCCCGGCCAGGAGGGAACCGTCATCCGGCATGGTGTCCCTCCCCGGGGGTGAGCCGCATCCTAGCTGCGCGGCAGCAAGGTGCCGTTGGCGCCGAAGACGGGACCCGGCGTCGGGCGCTTTGGCGTAATGCCGTCGCCAGAGGACTGGTGCCGAAGCCGCCGCAGGACCCAGGGAACAAAATACTCGCGCGCCCAGACGAGGTCCGAAGAGCGGGCTTCACGCCAGGTCCGCGGCGGAAGGGCCTTGGGCACCAAAGGCTCAAGGGTGTGCTCGACGTTGAGGGCCTCCAGGACCATCATCGCGATGGTGTGGTGGCCCAGGGGTGAAAAGTGCAGCCGGTCCACGTTCCACATCTGGGAATCCGATAACTGCCGAAGGGACCACATATCGGCGATGATCGCGTCGTGCCGTGCGGCCACGGTCCGGAGGTTCTCGTTGTAGATGGCTACCTTTCCGCGGATGCGGCCCAAGACAGAGGACGCAGTGTCGGGGCCGTTGAAAAGAACCACCGTGGCACCACCGGAGCCGAGCTCAGCCACGGCGGCGTCAAGCTTTTCGGCGAGCAGGTCGGGGTCGCCGCCCGGTCGGATGAGGTCGTTGCCGCCGGCGGAAATCGAGACGAGATCGGGCTGGAGCTCAAGGCACGGGCCTACTTGTTCGTCGACGATCTGCTGCAGCAGCCGGCCCCTGATGGCGAGGTTGGCGTAAGCGAAGTCGTCGTGCCCGCGGCCCAGTTCTTCGGCCACACGGTCCGCCCAGCCGCGGTAGCCTCCGGGGTTGAGGGGCTCGGGGTCGCCGATGCCCTCGGTGAAGGAATCACCCAGCGCCACATACCGGCTCCAGGGGTGTTTTTGTACCGGGGCTCCCGGCTTCAGCAAAGGATTGTTGTCACTCACGCTCATATCCTGCCTCGTGTCTGCGACCCTACGCGACCGTAAGTTGTTACCTGTGGGTAACTGCAAGAATAGAACCATGACAGAAGCTCCCGCATTCCCCGCGCCCGTTGTCCTGTGGTCCCACGACGAAGCCGAGCGTGCAGGCAAGCCCCTGCTGGTCCTGCTGCATGGTTACGGTTCCAACGAGGAGGACCTCTTCAGCCTTGCCGGGATGCTGCCGGACGGTTTTGTGGTGGCTGCCCTCCGCGCGCCCATGCCGATGGGTCCCGGCTACACGTGGTTCCCGCTCACGGCGTCCATCGACTACTCCGTCGAGGCCGTCAAACTCGCTGCCGAGTACGCGCTGGAGTGGCTCGACACCGTCAAGGCCAACCACTCCTCAGTGACGCTCCTTGGGTTCTCCATGGGCATGGCCATAGCCACCACCATGCTCCGGTACCGGCCCGCGGACTTTGCCGCCGTCGTCGGGCTTTCCGGTTTTGTGATCGACGCCGGCGCTGACGCCGCCTTCCGCGACGACGAACTGGATGGCACCATGCCGATGTTCTGGGGCCGTGACCAGCAGGATCCGGTCATCACCCCGGACAAGATCGAATACACCATGGGTTGGGTGCGCAAGCACGTGGACCTCACCAAGGTGCTGTACACCGGGATGTGGCACGGTATCAACCAGCAGGAGATCGGGCATGTGGGGGAGTTCCTCACCCACAAAGTGCTCACCGATTGAGCTCCAAGGCTAGGCGGCGGTGATCTTCACGGTCTGACCGTTGACCGTCACAGTATCGCCGGGGTGGAGTTGGCGTCCGCGGCGTTCGTCGATCTCGTCGTTGACCTTGACCAGGCCGTTCTTGATGAGCTCCGCGGCCTCCACACCGTCCTCCACCAGGTTGGCGAGCTTCAGCAGCTGGCCCAGGCGGATCATGTCGTCGCGGATGGGGATTTCTTCGATTTCCGGGTTGCTCATACAGCAATGATGCCTGAAGTAGTGTGGTGACAGTGCCGCAGCCTTCCTCCCGTTCCGCCTTCCCGCTTGCCCTTGGGCTCCCGATTGCAGTAGCAACGGGCTTGGTCATTCCGCTTCAAGGAAGGATCAATGGGGCCCTCGGTGCCAGATTGAACGACGGCATAGCAGCTGCCGTGGTGAGCTTCACCACAGGCCTGCTGCTCATCAGTGCCATTTCGCTGGCGACGCCCAAAGGCAGGGCCGGCCTTCAACGCATCATGCCTGCTGTCCGGAACCGCAGCTTCCCCCGTTATTACGTGATGGCGGGCGCTATTGGCGCGCTGTTCGTCTTTGCCCAGTCGTTCACCGTGGCACTCCTTGGCGTGGCACTGTTTACGGTCGCCGCAGTGACGGGGCAGACCCTCAGCGGACTGCTCGTGGACCGCATGGGCATCGGCCCCGGAGGGAAACGGGCCATCACGGGCGTTCGCGTCCTGGGCAGTGTGCTGACGGTTGCCGCCGTCGCGTGGGCTGTTTCGCCCCGGTTCGGCGGTGACGCAGACGTCGCTTCGCTGCTGTTGCCCGTGCTCCTGCCGCTCGCCGCAGGATTCCTGATGAGCTTCCAGCAGGCCATGAACGGAACCGCCACCGTGCATTACGGGACACCCGTCGCTGCCACGCTGGTCAACTTCATCGCCGGCTCCACCATCCTGTGGATCGCCTGGCTCATCAAGCTCGCCGTGGCAGGGCCCGGCAATCCGCTTCCGTCCGAGTGGTGGTACTACCTGGGCGGTCCCATGGGCTGCCTCTTCATCGGCCTGGCGGCGCTGCTGGTCCGCAGCCTCGGGGTACTGATCACCGGCCTGGGCATGATTGCGGGCCAGCTGGTGGGGTCGTTGGTGCTCGACGTCGTGATCCCCAGTCCCGGCGCGGTGGTCGCCTTGCCCACGGTGCTGGGTACCGTCCTGACGCTCGCCGCGATCATCGTGGGCACCCTGCCATGGCCCAGAGGGGCTTTCGCACGAAGGGGTGCGGCTAAAGGCCGGTAGGGTAGGAGACAGCAATTTCCCCCAGCACCCCGCGGACAACCTCGTCCGGAATCCGGGGCTAACCACCGCGGACCGCACCCAGCGGCCCTGTAGAACAAATGGAGTTACCCATGGCAGCAAAATCCGTCCTTGACCAGGTCATTTCCCTCTCCAAGCGGAGGGGCTTTGTCTTCCAGGCCGGTGAAATCTATGGTGGCTCCCGATCTGCATGGGACTACGGCCCCCTCGGTGCGGAACTGAAGGAAAACATCAAGCGCCAGTGGTGGCAGAGCATGGTCCGCGGCCGCGAAGATGTCGTTGGCCTGGATTCTTCGGTTATCCTGCCCCGCCAGGTATGGGAAGCTTCCGGCCACGTCGAAGTGTTCTCCGACCCTTTGGTTGAATGCCTGTCCTGCCACAAGCGCTACCGTGCAGACCACCTTGAAGAAGAGTACGAGGAAAAGAAGGGCCGTCCGGCAGAAAACGGCCTCGCCGACATCGTCTGCGCCAACTGCGGCACCCGCGGCCAGTGGACCGAACCCCAGGAATTCTCCGGTCTGCTGAAGACCTTCCTGGGCCCGGTGGCCAGCGAGGAAGGCATGCACTACCTGCGTCCGGAAACCGCGCAGGGCATTTTCGTGAACTTCAACAACGTGCTGACCACGTCCCGGAAGAAGCCCCCGTTCGGCATCGGCCAGATCGGCAAGTCCTTCCGTAACGAGATCACGCCGGGCAACTTCATTTTCCGCACCCGCGAGTTCGAGCAGATGGAGATGGAATTCTTCGTCGAGCCCGGCACGGATGAAGAGTGGCACCAGTACTGGATGAAGGAACGCATGTCCTGGTATACGGGCCTGGGCATCCGTGAGGACAACCTGCGCTTCTTCGAGCACCCGCTGGAGAAGCTCAGCCACTACTCCAAGGGCACAACGGACATTGAGTACCGCTTCGGTTTCCAAGGCTCGGAGTGGGGCGAGCTTGAGGGTATTGCCAACCGCACCGACTTTGACCTCTCCACCCATGCCAAGGCTTCCGGCACGGACCTGAGCTACTTCAACCAGGCCACCAACGAGCGCTACACCCCGTACGTGATCGAGCCCGCCGCCGGTTTGACCCGCTCGTTCATGGCCTTCCTGATTGACGCGTACACCGAAGACGAGGCCCCCAACGCCAAGGGCGGCGTCGATGTCCGCACTGTGCTGAAGCTCGACCCCCGCCTGGCCCCCGTCAAGGCCGCTGTCCTGCCGCTGAGCCGCAACGAGGACCTTTCCCCGAAGGCGAAGGCCTTGGGTGCCCAGTTGCGCCGGAACTGGAACATCGACTTCGACGACGCCGGTGCCATCGGCCGCCGTTACCGTCGCCAGGACGAGATCGGAACTCCGTTCTGCATCACCGTTGACTTCGACACCCTCGAGGACCAGGCCGTCACCATCCGTGAGCGCGACACCATGAGCCAGGAACGTGTGTCCTTGGACAAGGTTGAGGGCTACCTTGCCGCACGCCTGATCGGCGCCTGACCGTGGCTTTGGAGTACCGCGAATGGAAGGAAGGCGACGACCTCGCCCTCCTGGAGATCTGGGGTGGCCCGGAAACCCTTCCCGCTGAGCAGTTCCGTGCTGCCCTGGCACCGTCCAGCAACCAGCCGTGGCGCCGTTGCATCGTGGCCGAGGACGTCGTGGACGGTGGGCGCATTCCCGTTGCCGCTGGCGTCGTCCATGAAGCGTCGCTGCACCCGGAACGCCTGTGGGCCTACATCGAGGTCGCCAAGGACCATCGTCGCAGCGGGGTCGGTTCCACCCTCCTGGCCATGCTGCGCCGCGAAGCCGGGGACTCGCCGTCGGGCGTTTCAAAGCTCCGCAGCAAAGTGGAACCGGACACCGCCGGCGCTGCGTTTGCCGCTGCAGCGGGACTTTCCCCCATCCAGCGTTCACAACTGGTTGTGGTGGAACCCGAGCCGCTGAAACTGCCGCGTTTCGGGGATGGTTCCGAGGAAGCCGCCGCTGAGCGAGTGGAAGACTTGGCAACAGGGTCCGTCGAGCTGAGTGACGTGGTGGGTAAGTACTACTCACACGTCCACCACTGGGACAGCCCGGGTGAACTCAGCATCGCCACCGTTCAGCGATTGTTCCTGCATGACCTGACAGGCGCCCATGGTGCGATCGTCCTGCGGGCACCGAAAGCCAGTGCCTTCGGCCAAGGCGTTCCGGCGAGCCGCAAGGGCAAGATCCAGGCGTTCGCCATCAGCTACGCGCAAGGCAACTCCGATGAACCGTCGGATGTCTTCCTGGGACACGACCCCAGCCTTTCGTCCGAAGACGCTGAAGCGGCGGTACGTGACCTCCTGGCACTGATCGCTTACCAGCACCCGGTCCTGCTGGAAGTCGACGAATCGATGACGGCCCTGCGCGCGGTCCTTGGACCACTGCTGGAGTCCGGAAAAGCCCACGTGCGTGGTGCTGATACGTTGATCGTGAGCGACTGACCGGAACCCACGGACGTCGTTAAATCGCTGCGAATCCTGTCTGGCCCTCTTTCACGGGCCAGGCAGGATTCGTTGTTTTCGGGTCCTTATCAGAGGTTCTTGACGCGGCCCAGGCTCAGGAGTAGTCCTATCGAAGTAAGCCCCCACGCCATCACATCCGGGGGGAGAAGCGTGTGGAAAGTCCGGTCTCACGTCTGAATCGATGGTATGCACTATGAACAAGATCGCCCTCGACGGGCTGCGGGAACAGTTGCGCGGGCAACTCGTCACTCCTGAAGATCCTGACTACGACGCAGCACGCGCCGTTTTCAACGCGATGGTGGACAAGCGTCCTGCCGGTGTCATCCGTGTAGCGCAGGTCTCCGACGTCATCGCCGGCGTCAGCTTCGCCCGCGACAACTCCATGCCCTTGGCCATCAGGGGCGGTGGGCACAGCGCTCCTGGATTCGGGACGTGGGACGACGCACTGGTGCTGGACTTCGTTAGTCGCACCGGGGTCAGGGTGGATCCCCAAAATTCCAGGGCCCGGGCCGAAGCCGGAGCCACCTGGGCTGACTTCAACCACGCCACGCACGCTTTCGGGCTTGCGACCACCGGTGGAATCGTTGGATCCACTGGCGTGGCGGGCCTGACCTTGGGCGGCGGGATAGGGTACCTCGCCAGGAAGTACGGACTCTCCTGCGACAACCTTGTCTCGGCAGATGTCGTGACGGCAGACGGCCAGTTCCTGATCGCCAGCGACGAACAGAACGAAGACTTGTTTTGGGCGATCCGGGGCGGTGGAGGCAACTTTGGGGTGGTGACATCCTTGGAGTTCGAACTCCATCCCGTGGATATGGTCCATGCGGGAATCATCATTTACGGCGCTGAGAACATCCCTGCCGTCGCCCGGTTCTACCGTGACTACATAGCCTCGGCGCCTGAAGAGTTCGGTGCGTTCTTGGGCTTCCACCAAGGACCGCCCGTGCCTTTCCTCCCCGAAGAGTGGCACGGCAAGGCAGTGTGCGTGGTAGTAGGAATGTGGACGGGAGACCCCGCTGAAGGGGACGCACGCTGGCAGCCGTTCCTGGAGGCCGCACCGGTGGCGGGATCCATGGTGGGGCCCATGCCATATCCGGCACTGAACGTCGCCTTTGACGGACTCAACCCAAAGGGCATGCAGGGCTATTGGAAGGCCAACTTCCTGCGCGAACTCAACGATGGCGCCATCGCTGCCCACGCCCAGTTCGGGGCCACCGTGACCAGCATGAACACCGCCGTCCACGTCTATCCCATCGATGGCGCCGTGTCCCGGGTAGCCGTAGAGGACACAGCCTTCGCCCACCGCGACATGAAGTTCTCTCCGGTCATCGCGACCCAATGGCCCGATCCTGCTGATAACGAAGCCAACATCGCCTGGGCCCGCGGGTACGCAGCCGCGTTGGCACCACACTCGGAAGCCGGTGGCTACATCAACTTCATGGACTCGGAAGACCAAAACCGGGTCGCGGACAACTACGGACCCAACTGGGAGAAGCTGGTAGCGGTCAAAGCCAAGTACGATCCCGACAACCTCTTCCGCGTCAACCAGAACATCCCTCCACGATGAGCCGGGAGTCCTCCGGGTCCACGTAGGCTTAAGCCCATGAGGTTTTGCAGCTGATGGGCCACAGTCACTCCCACGGTCATCCTGAAGGTTCGGAACCAACCCCGCAGGCGGTCGCTTCCCGTAAAAGGGCCAATTGGCTGCTGGCGGCAGTCCTGGTTCCCCTGGGCGTGCTCACCCTTGTGGCGATGTTGCTCATGTGGCCCTCAGGCAGCCGGGAAGGGATCAACTTTTCAAGTCCCTACCAGGCTGCCCCGGGGGTCACGTTCGACACCGGCAAAATACAAAGTGTCGTGGTGGAAAGCTGCAGCCAGACGGGTCAGCAGAGCACCAGCCAGTCAGACACGAGCCAGCCCACCACAGGCCAGAACCAGGCCGGCGGCTCACAGTGCACCTTCGCCTTCACCGTGCCGGACAAGGGTGGGGAGGCCGTCAAAGTGGTCATCAACCCCGATGTGGCGATGTCCCATGGCGTAGACGTTGGTGACTCCATCCGGTACCTGAATCTCTCCGGCGTGCAGGGCAACAGCGCGGGCAGCGGGGCGCCGTCGTACGTCTTCGTCGACTTTGTGCGCAACATCCCCATTGCGGCCCTGGCAGTGTTGTACGCCGTCGTGGTGATTGCGGTGGCCCGGTGGCGCGGCTTCCGTGCGCTCCTGGGCCTGGTGGGAGCCTACTTCGTCCTGGTCAGTTTCATCCTGCCCGGTCTGGTGGAGGGCAAGCCGCCACTCTTGCTGGCATTGGTAGGGTCCACAGTGATCATGATCGGCGTCCTCTACTTTGCCCATGGATTCTCTGCGAGAACGTCCACGGCGTTGCTGGGAACCATTTTTGGGCTGGCCATCACGGCGCTCCTGGCGGCGTGGGCCACTGACGCAGCCAACCTGGCCGGTGTGGGCAGCCACGATGCTTCCACGCTGGTCAACATGTCACCGCAGATATCCATTTCGGGGATCATCCTCTGCGGCCTCATCATTTCCGGCCTGGGCGTCCTCAACGACGTCACCATCACCCAATCGTCGGCGGTGTGGGAGCTGTACGAGCTCGCACCGAACACCAGCGCCCGGAAGCTGTTTTCTTCTGCCATGAGGATTGGGCGGGACCATATCGCCTCCACGGTGTACACCATCGCGTTTGCCTACGCAGGTGCGGCACTTCCCATTCTGATCATTGTGATGCTGTACGACCGCCCCTTGGCAGAGGCCCTCACCAGCGCCGAATTGTCGGAGGAAGTCATCCGCACCCTGGTGGGTTCCATCGGGTTGGTCCTCGCGATCCCGGTCACTACCCTCATCGCCGTCCTGGTGGTCAAGGCCACCGGCATGAAGCGCCTTGCCGCCGCCGGCGGACCGGCCGTGAGTGCCGACGACCTTGAGGATACCGGCGCGCTGGCCGCGGCCGCCGTCGTCGTGGGTTCCGGGCAGGACGGAACGAACGACGCCGGTGACCGGCAAAGTGCCAACCCTGAACCGGCCGCCGGGATCAGGCCGGCCCGGCCAGGGAGTCGTCGGGCCCAGCGCGAAGCGGAGCGCCGGAGCAGCGATTGACCGGATGACATTTGTCATGTCGAACCGATGACACCCGCTACGGGTGCACGGACGGTTCCCCGGCTTGAATGGGTGTACAAGACCTATTCCAGGGAGAGCAATGACAACACCCGGAGTGCCGGCCGTTCGCGCCGCCGGACTGCATAAGAGATTTGGCAAGGTCCAGGCGGTACGCGGCCTGGACCTCACCGTGGAGCAAGGGGAAGTGGTGGCGTTCCTTGGGCCGAACGGGGCCGGCAAGACCACCACCATCGACATGATCCTGGGCCTCAGCACGCCGGATGCCGGCGAGGTTTCCATCTTCGGGCACGCGCCCAGGGGAGCCATAGCCCGCGGGCAGGTAGCGGCCGTCATGCAGACCGGAGGCCTGCTGCGGGACATCAGCGTCAGGGAAACAGTGCAGCTAACGGCGGCCATGTTCGATTCGGCCCGGCCGGTGGACGAGGTCCTGACCCGCGCAGGTATCCTGGACATCGCCGATCGCCGGGTTGAAAAGTGCTCCGGCGGGCAACAGCAACGACTCCGCTTCGCCATGGCGCTGGTCTCGGACCCCGGACTGCTGATCCTGGATGAGCCGACCACGGGAATGGACGTCGCCGGACGCCGCGACTTCTGGTCCGCCATCCGCGCCGATGCATCGAAGGGGCGCACCGTTATTTTCGCTACCCATTACCTGGAAGAAGCCGACGCCTACGCAGACCGGATCGTGCTGGTGCGCCAGGGGACAGTGGTTGCCGACGGCACCGCAGCCCAGATCAAGAACCTGGCTTCCGGAAGGACCGTCCGGGCGTCACTTCCTCCCAATGACCGTGCCCTGCTGGCAGGACTGCCGCCGGCCGACCACGTGGAGTTCGACGGCGGTCGCGTCACCGTCCGCTCTGCCGACTCGGATTCCGTGGTCCGTTTCCTGCTCACCAACACCGGCGCCCATGATCTTGAGGTCGTTGCGAACAACCTTGAGGAAGCTTTCGTGGCCCTCACCGCAGACGAGGCCGGACCGGTCGCGGCCCCCACGGCCCCCACGGCCATGGAAGGGAACCGGACATGAGCCAGGAAACAGCAATGCAGGACCGCAGGCCCTCCGCGGGCGGCGTCAACCCCACTTTCCTCTGGATTGAGATCAAGAGGATGCTCCGCAACCGGCGAACCATCATGTTCACGGTGCTCATGCCGGCGATCTTCTTTTTCATCTTCGGCCTGTCCAACAAGAACCAGCAATTGCCCAACGGACACAGCTACGGGCAATACATCCTGATCAGCCTCACCGTTTATGCGGCCATGACAGCAGCAACGGGTGCGGGCAGCCAGGTGGCCGTGGAACGCGCCCAGGGCTGGAGCAGGCAGTTGCGCCTCACGCCCCTGTTGCCCGGTGCGTACATTGCCGTCAAGGCCGCCGCCGCGCTGACTCTCTCTTTGGTGGCTGTGATCGCCCAGTTCGTGATCGGTGCCCTCGCCGGGGTGACCATGGACGCCCAGACATGGCTGACTGCCGGACTGGTGGCCTGGGTGGGTTCCCTGGTGTTCGCAGCCCTGGGTCTTTTCGTGGGATACCTCATGCCAAGCCAGAACGTCATGCAGATCCTGGGCCCGGCACTGGCGATCCTGGCCATGCTCGGAGGGCTCTTCATGCCGATTGAGATCATGGGCGAAACGTTTGGTGCCATCGCCAAATTCACGCCGGCCTACGGGATCGGGCAGCTGGCACGAAGCCCCATCACCGGGGAGTTCGATGCCCTGTGGATCGTGAATGTCCTGGTCTGGCTGGCGATTTTCGTGGGTGGGGCTGCCATGGCCTTCCGTCGTGACACCAACCGTGTCTGAGCTGCCCGCCCGTGACTAAGGTGGGATCCATGAGCAGCCCGTCCTTGTGGGAGACACTCCGCGGTCCCGGACCCCGCAAGTGGTTCATCGGCGCAGCGTTCTCCATTGTGTTGTGGGCCTGGCCCACCTGGAACCTCGTATGGTCCGTGGACGAGCCCGTGAGTTGGAAGGTTCTGGCCTCGGCGTCGTTGGTGGCGTTCTTTGCGGCATATGCCATCCTGCCGATGTTCAGCCGACGCCGGGACGTCCGGACGGGTTTGGCGTGCGTCGCTGTGCTTCTGGCACTCAACGGCCTGGTGATTCTTCTGGTGGGCAAGGAAGCGCTGTGGACCTGGCCATTCCTTGCGTGCGCCATAGGAATGACCACGCTGCCGCCCCGCGTTGACTTCGCCCTGATCATGGCGCTCTCCGGTATTTCCCTGGCCTCGGAGTTGGCTGAGGGAAACCCGGAGCAGGCATTCTTCCAGCCGGCGCTCATCATGTCCCTCGGATTCATGATGTCGTCCTTCGCGCGGCTGATCCGCCAAACAACGGAGTTGCGGGCCGCCCAAACAGAACTGGCAGATGCCGCTGTGGCAGCCGAACGCAGCCGGGTGGCCCGGGACATGCACGACATCCTGGGACATTCCCTGACCGTCATAGCCGTCAAAGCGGAGTTGGCGGGCCGCATGATGGAAGCAACCCCCGACAGCCCGGCCAGGGACAGGGCAGTGGGGGAGATCAGTGAGGTCCAGGAGCTGGCCCGTGGTGCGCTCGCCGACGTCCGGGCCACGGTGGCCGGCTACCGCGGGGTCAATGTCCTTGCCGAGCTTGCGGCAGCGAGGACGGCTTTGGAATCGGCCGGTATCCAAGCCGACCTTCCCTTGACAGTGGAGCAGGTGCCGGCCAAGTACCGGGAACTGTTCGGCTGGGTGCTGCGGGAGGGCGTCACAAACGTTGTGCGGCATTCAGGCGCCGTCCAGTGCCGGGTCCGGTTGACGGCGTCGACCGTTCTGGTGGAGGACGACGGCGTGGGGCCGGGGCCGGGCGTACCCGGCAGCGGGCTGGCCGGGATCCGGGAGCGGGCGGCCACCGCCGGCGGAACGGTAAGTATTGGTGCGAGCGACCTGGGAGGGTTCAGATTGGCTGTAGACGTATGACCATCCGGTTAGTGATCGCGGACGACCAGGCCTTGGTCCGGGGTGCCCTCGCTGCCTTGTTGGGGCTTGAAGCGGACATCGAAGTAGTGGCTGAGCTGGGGGATGGGACCGGTGTTGTTGCGGCCGTGGTGGAGCATGCGGCTGACGTGGCCATGCTGGATGTCGAAATGCCAGGCCTGGATGGTATTTCCGCGGCGGCCGCCGTTCGCCATGCGGCGCCGTCGTGCCATGTCCTGATGGTCACGACGTTTGGCAGGCCGGGATATCTCAGGAGGGCCATGCAGGCCGGTGCGTCAGGTTTCGTGGTCAAGGACACCCCGGCGCGGCAGCTGGCAGAGGCCGTTCGGCGGGTGCACCACGGACTGCGTGTGGTGGACCCCTCGCTCGCAGCTGAGTCGTTGATGTCAGGAGACAGTCCGTTGACCGAACGTGAGGCGGAGGTGCTGAAGGCGGCGTCCGACGGCGGCACGGTGGCGGACATTTCCAGGGCCGCGATGCTTTCCGAAGGCACCGTCCGGAACTACCTCTCGGCGGCCATGGCCAAGACCGGTGGGCGGACGCGGGCCGAAGCCGTGCGGTTGGCCCACGAGAACGGGTGGCTTCTGTGAGGGCCCGGGTACCCGATTTGCCCGCGTTTGCAACAATGGATGGGTGACTGTAGTAGCAACGCCCCCCGCACCAAAGCTCGAGCTCCCGCCATTGAAGCTCGGCGGGATCACCGTGGACACCCCGGTGATCCTTGCCCCGATGGCCGGAATCACCAACTCTGCCTTCCGCAGGCTCTGCCGTGAATACGGCGGCGGCATGTATGTGGCCGAGATGGTGACATCGCGTGCCCTGGTGGAGCGGACGCCGGAATCGTTGCGCATCATCTCGCACGACGACGACGAAAAGGTCCGCTCCGTGCAGCTCTACGGCGTGGATCCGGTAACAGTGGGCGCCGCAGTGCGGATGCTGGTCGAGGAAGACCGCGCCGATCACATCGACCTCAACTTCGGCTGCCCGGTGCCCAAGGTGACCCGCCGCGGTGGCGGGTCCGCGCTGCCGTGGAAAATCGACCTCTTCACGTCCATCGTCAACACAGCGGTCAAGGAAGCGTCCAAAGGCGGCATTCCGCTGACCATCAAGATGCGCAAGGGCATCGACGAGGACCACCTGACCTACCTCGACGCCGGCCGCATCGCCCGTGACGCGGGCGTGGCCGCCGTCGCCCTTCACGGTCGGACAGCCGCGCAGTTCTACTCCGGCCAGGCCGACTGGTCCGCCATCGCCCGCCTCCGTGAAGCCCTGCCCGATATCCCGGTGCTGGGCAACGGCGATATCTGGTCGGCCGAGGACGCAGTGCGCATGGTCCGTGAAACCGGTGTGGACGGCGTAGTGGTGGGCCGTGGTTGCCAGGGCCGCCCTTGGCTGTTCGGAGACCTCCAGGCAGCGTTCGAGGGCAGCGACCAAAGGCACCGCCCCGGACTCCGGGAAGTGGCTGAGGGCGTCTACCGCCACGCCGAGCTGATGGTTGAGACGTTCGGTAACGACGAATACAAGGCGCTGCGCGAGATCCGCAAGCACATGGCCTGGTACTTCAAGGGATATGTGGTTGGCAGCGAACTGCGCACTAAACTCGCCACCGTCCCCACCCTGGAAGTCCTCCGCGGATACCTTGACGAACTGGACATGGACTCGCCCTACCCGGGCGTCGATTCAGAAGGCCCCCGAGGCCGGGCCGGCTCGCCCAAGAAGCCTGCCCTCCCCAAGGATTGGCTGGAAAGCCGTCAGCTGAACGCTGAACAGAGCGCCGATATCTCGGCCGCGGAGCTGGACGTGTCGGGCGGCTAGCCTCACACGTGTAAGACTGGCTCAAGAAGCACCACACCCGGCGCTTGAAGGAGGCAGATACCCATGGGAACCGAAGCGATGATTGGCCACAACGGAACCGCACACGATTACGTGCAGGCAATTCCCGGCTACGTCGACGCTGATTCCGCGCGTTGGGTCGAAGAACCCCGCAAGAGCAACTACCGCTCGGACTTCGAACGGGACCGGGCCAGGGTCCTGCATTCCTCGGCCCTGCGCAGGCTCGGTGCGAAGACCCAGGTAGTGGCTCCTGACACCGACGACTTTGTGCGAACCAGGCTGACGCACAGCCTCGAAGTGGCCCAGGTAGGCCGTGAGCTTGGGCGCTCCCTGGGCTGCGATCCCGATGTCGTGGACACAGCGTGCCTCAGCCACGACCTCGGCCACCCGCCCTTCGGCCACAATGGCGAGTCCGCGCTCAACGAAGTGGCGCACACCATCGGTGGGTTCGAAGGCAATGCGCAAACCTTGCGGTTGCTGACCCGCTTGGAGCCCAAGGTGCTGTCTGAGGACGGCCGTCCGGCGGGGCTGAACCTCACCCGGGCCAGCCTGGATGCTGCATCCAAGTACCCGTGGTCAGCCGTGGACGCCCCTGTCATCCACGGACACCGCACCAGCAAGTTTGGAGCCTACGAGGACGACCTTCCCGTGTTCGAGTGGCTGCGCGAAGGTGCGCCCGGAAACCGTTCCTGCATCGAAGCGCAGGTCATGGACCTCGCGGATGACATCTCCTACTCGGTCCACGACGTGGAGGACGCGATCGTTGCCGGCCACTTCCAGTTGAAATGGATGGAGAACCCCGACCACCGTGCACGGGTGGTGGGCTACACCAAGCAGTGGTACCTGCCGCACCACGATCCCGCGGAGATCGACGCTGCCCTGGCCCGGCTAGAAGCCACCAAGGTGTGGGTCCGTGAAGCCGACGGCAGCCGGAAGTCCATGGCCGCGCTGAAGGACATGACCAGCCAGCTGATTGGCCGGTTCTGCCAGAGCGCCATGGAGACAACCAGGGGACATTTCGGGCCCGCCAACCTCACCAGGTACGACGCCGAACTCATGGTCCCAGACGAAACAGTCGCGGAGATCGCAGTCCTCAAGGGCCTCGCCACCACTTTCGTCATTTCCACGGACCACCGCCAGCCGGTGTACGAGCGTCAACGGGAAGTGCTGCACGCGCTGGTGGGCGTCCTGAACGCGACCGGCGACCGGCACCTGGAGCCGATGTTCGCGTCCGACTGGCGTGACGCCGTCGACGACGGTGCCCGGCTGCGCGTGGTGATCGACCAGGTGGCCTCGCTGACCGACGCCTCTGCCTTGGCCATGTACGAGCGCCTGGTGGGCAGCCTGCCGTCACTCTGGTGAAGCCGGGAGCCCACGCCCGAGCGACTAGGATGGTGACGTGGCTGGCCTGATCAAACGTGAAGATATCGACGAAGTACGCCAGCGCACGGATATCAAGGAAGTCGTTGACGGTTACGTCACCCTGAAGGGCGCGGGACTGGGCAGTTTCAAGGGACTGTGCCCCTTCCACGATGAACGCTCGCCCTCCTTCACCGTCCGCCCGCAAGTGGGCCGGTACCACTGCTTCGGTTGCGGCGAGGACGGCGATGCCATCTCCTTCATCCAGAAAATGGACCACAGCTCCTTCCATGAGGCCGTGGAGAAACTGGCCGCCAGGATTGGCTACGAGCTGCGGTACGAGGACGGCGGAACCGGACCCAGCCGTGAGGAAGTCGGCAAGCGTCAACGGCTGCTGGACGCCCACAAAATCGCTGACGAATTCTTCCGTGCCCAACTGTTGACGCCCGGGGCGGCGGAGGGCCGAAACTTCCTGGACGGCCGCGGCTTTGACCGTGCCGCTGCTGAACACTTCGGTGTCGGGTACGCCCCGCAGGGCTGGGACGCGCTGCTGAAACACTTACGTGGCCGCGGCTTCACCGATGCGGAGCTCAAACTGACCGGCATGTTTTCCGAAGGCAACCGGGGGATTTATGACCGCTTCCGTGGCCGACTGATCTGGCCAATCCGCGACATCGCGGGGGACACCATCGGCTTTGGCGCGCGCAAGCTCTACGAAGACGATCAGGGCCCCAAGTACCTGAACACCCCCGAAACCGTGCTCTACAAGAAGTCCCAGGTCCTTTATGGCATCGACATTGCCAAGAAGAACGTTGCCAAGGAACGGCAACTGGTGGTGGTGGAAGGCTACACAGACGTCATGGCCTGCCACCTCTCGGGAGTCTCGACGGCGGTGGCAACCTGCGGTACTGCTTTCGGCACCGAGCACATCAAGATCGCGCGACGCCTCATTTCCGACGACGGCACCGGAGGGGAAGTGGTGTTCACCTTCGACGGCGACGCTGCCGGACAGAAAGCTGCCCTGCGGGCCTTCGAAGAGGACCAGCGGTTCCAGGCCCAGACTTACGTGGCTGTCGAGCCCAGTGGGGCCGACCCCTGCGACCTGCGCCAGCTCAAGGGTGACGCTGCTGTCCGTGACCTCATCCTCAGCCGCAAGCCACTCTTCGAGTTCGCCATCAAGGCATCGCTCCGCCGGCATAACCTGGACACCGTGGAGGGTCGCGTGGCAGCCCTGCGCGAGGCCGCTCCAGTGGTCGCACAGATCCGCGACTCCGCCACGAGGCCCGGCTACACCCGCGAACTCGCAGGCTGGCTCGGGATGCCCATTGAGGAGGTCAGCCGGTACGTTGGGGCGGCCGCCAAACGGGGAGCACCCGGCGGTAGCCCAACAGCCGGAACTGAACAGCAGGCGACGGCGGCAGCACCGCCGTCGTCCGGTCCCGTTTTCCAGCGTCCCGACCCGCGGGACCCCGTGGCTGGCATGGAGCGCCAGGCCCTGGAGGTTGTCCTCCAGGATCCATCCGTGCTGGGCGGCGGTGCGTGGGAACGTTTCGAGGCATCGCACTTCTCCACCCCTGCGTACGGTGCGGTCCATGCGGCCATCAGGGCCACCGGCCTCGCGCACGCGGGGGATCCTGTGGCGTGGGTGGAGCAGATCCGCCAGGAAGTTCCCGAGCCGCTGCGCTCGTTGGTCTCGGAACTCGCTGTAACGCCGTTGCCGGCCAGCACTCCGGAGGCCATGCAGCGGTACTGCCGGGATATCCTGGCCAGGCTCTTCGAACTGCAGATCACGCGGATTAAAGCGGACAAGATGGGCCAGCTCCAGCGGCTCGATGCTGCTTCCAACCCCGAGGACTTCCAGCGCCTGAACCGGGAGCTGATGCAGCTGGAAATGGAGCGCCGGGCGCTCCGGGCGGACGGCTGAGGGCTCGATTTCGTTTTCCAGCGAGGCCCTGTTAAGCTAGTAACCGCTTCATTCCTCCGTAGCTCAATTGGCAGAGCATTCGACTGTTAATCGAAGGGTTACTGGTTCAAGTCCAGTCGGAGGAGCGCGCAATACCCCCGTTCCGGTTAGCCGGAACGGGGGTATTTTTCATACCCCGGGAGGGTATCGGGAGCCGATTTCGCATTCGGGTAAAACCTTTGCTAAAGTCATAGGCGCTTCATTCCTCCGTAGCTCAATTGGCAGAGCATTCGACTGTTAATCGAAGGGTTACTGGTTCAAGTCCAGTCGGAGGAGCATCAGGACCCCGTACCGGCTTACCGCTGGTGCGGGGTCCGCTTTTTTCAGACGAAATCCATTTCCACCTGCAGGAAGCGCGCAGCCTCGGTGACAGCCGCCGCAAACGATTCCTGCTCGGTGGGCGGTGTCCTGGGTTCACGGGGATGCCATTCGTGCGGGGCGGAGTACACGCGGGTGAAGCCGCCCCCCGGTGGCGCGTAGAAGATGCCGAACCTTTGGACAGGCCACTCGGGCGAGGTTTCGGGGGCAACCAGCAACGCGGCGTCGGTTTCCGGGTTGTACCACTGGGCTATGGGTCTCCGGCGGTCGTCCGTGAAGAGTCCCGCCGCGTAAAGGGCTGCCGACTGCGCACTGGTGACCGAGCACAGCCGGTCCCACCACAGGGGCAGGATGCGCTCATCCCGCCGCTGCCACGGTGCCGGAAGCGGCTGCAGTTCTTGCCAATGTGGCACACCTTAACTTTATCGCCAGGGCGATGCCCGGAAAAGGGCAGACGCTACCGGGACAGCCCCAGCCGGGGATAGAGGACCTCGAAGCCCTTGGTGAGGCCATCGTTCAGCGCGATTCCCACGTGTCCGCCATTAGGTACCTCATAGTAGGTGACCGCCATGCCGGAAGCCTGGGCCGCAGCGGAGACGGCCTTGGCCGCCGCCACGTAGGCGATGTCGTCGGAGCCGGCCGTGAAGACCGCCGTTGTATGCGGAAATTGCTTGCCACTCATGATGTTGATGGGCTTCTGTGCGTCATAGGCGGCCTGGTTGCCTCCGAAGATCTCGGCCAGGTTGCCGGCAGGATCCTCTGCCCCGGGGAATTCCTCGCCCGAGATGTCCACCACGTTGCCCCACAAATCGGGGTACTTGACCGCGAACGAGATTGCGCACTGCCCTCCGTTGGAGTACCCGGCGATGGTCCAGTGGTCGCGGTCGGTCAGGATGTTCAGGTTGGCCTTGGCCCAGTTGACGACGTCCTCGTTGATGTACTTCTGGACGTTCCCATACTTGGCGGTGTCCAGGCAGAGCGTGTCATCCTGATCCGGGCCGATTTGGTCCGCGACGATCGCGATGGGGGCCAGTCCGTTGTTTTTTGCAGCGAACTCGTCCAGGGCCGCAGAGACGTATTGCGGGTCGGGGAGCCCTGGTTGGCCCATCATCAGCACAAACAGGGGCAATTTGGGCGGATTCTCCGTCAGGGCTGCGGGAGGCAGGTAGATCCCCGCAGGACGTGCATTGAATCCTGAAGACGTGGCAGGGATGACCTGGGTTCCGGCTTTACCGTGGGCAGGCATGTTGGCCGGCGGTTTCCAGTTTTGCCACAGGGGACCGGCCGGATTGGAGGCGTTAGGGTCAGGTTTGCTGAGATGGATGGTGCCCTCAGTGGAGATGCCCAGCGCCGAACCCAACGTCTTGTTCAGTCCGAACTCGGTGTTGATGCCGAGGGCGGCCACCAAGGCAAACACGGGAATGGATACCGCTGCCACTACTTTTCGCCAGGGTCGGCTGCGCCGGAAGCTCACCACGGCCAGACCCAGCCCACCGAAGCAGGCCAGTGCCCAGAACCATACCCGTGGCGTGAGTCCAACGTGGAACACGTCCATGACGTCCTCTACGATCCACACCGTCAACCAGCCCACCAGGACGGCGACGGCGACGGCGAGCACCGCAGTGAGGGCCCACCGGGCCGATGGCTTAAGGAAAAGCACCAGGAAGAAGGCCATTCCGATCACCGCGGCGATTGTCATCACGGCAGGGCCGCTGATCTCGATCTTCAGGATGGTATTCATCGTCGTCCTACCCTCCTCCATGTCATGCTGCTGGCTCCCTGGCAACCATCTGGCGGAGAAGTCCCGCGCTTTGGGAGGGGGAGAGGCCCGGCAGGTAGGCCGAGCCTACGGCGATGCCGATGGCGGGCAGGGCCAGCGGGTCCGGGTAGTACATGTACAACGTCCGGTGTTCGGGCTGGAACCTGGACTTGAAGGCGGCCAAGGACTTGAAGCCGTACATGGGTTCCAGCGCATTGCCCAGCAGCGCCAGGACCCGGTCCAACGCGCTGTGGTCGCCGTCGTCCGTGCCCGCGCCGCTGTTGGCGAGGGGCGACCCGGACAGCGAAATGCTGGGGACGTTCTCCTTGACATGGGTGACTGCAGAGGCGATGAGGAACTCCATGACGCCCTTGAATCCCGTGGTGCGGCGCCGCATGAAGTCCAGGGTCCACCCGGTGATGGAGCCGTTGCTGAAGACCGGCAGCCAGCTGGTCACTCCATGGACCAGTCCGTCGTCGTCCACCGCCACGCAACAAAGGACCTCCGGATCCTTGAGTTCGTTCAGGCCGCCAAGGGTGAACCCCATCTCGGGGAGGGCTTTGTCTGCGACCCATTCCTCGGAGATCTCCGCCAGTTGCGCCCTGATCCCGGGAGGCATGTCCCGGTAGTGGTACCAGTAATCCTTGATGGACAGCTTGTCCGCACGGTTCAATGCCGTGCGGACGTTTTGCCACTCTTTGCCTTTGAAGGTCATCGCTTGCACGTTCAGTAGTGTCTCCTCCGCCACTTCAAGTTTCCTGAAGCCCTGCGGGAGAAGCGCTGCATCCAGCTCATCCGTCGCCGAGTAGAAGCAGGGGATCAGCCCCAGCCGGGAGCAATGGCCAAGGAATCCCGTGGCTGCCTCCCCGTGATGTTCCTTGGTCCCAATCGGCCCGGCTACCGTCAAAGCGACCCCGTTGTGGACCTGGTAGGCCACGCCGGCGCGCCGGTCCGGAGTGAACCAGTACTGGTTGTTGTCCCACAGGGTCATCCACGACAGGGTGCCGCCACCGTCATGCAGCAGTTCGCGGGCATGTCCCAGGTCCGCGGCAGGATCGGTGGCTATTGCCCGGAACCGCCTGAAGTTGTTCAGAACCAGCACCAGGATGCACAGCCAAATAATGTCTCCGCCCAAGCCGTAAAGGACGGTGCTCAGCAGCCCCTGGGGCAGGGCGACAACGAAGGGCACGGGAAACGGAACCAGGATATGGGTCAGTTGCCCGGCCAGGTCCAGCAGGGTGGACCGTCCCGGGTTGCCCTCCAGGAACCAAAAAACGATGTACAGCACGACGGCGGCGACGGCCAGGGCGAGCGTGGTCCGCCCCAGGGTGCGGTATCCGGCATCGCTGGACTCCACCCGGAACTTGTGCCGGTTTCCCAGGAGCAGCGTCAGGATGATGACCGGGGCCAGGACTGCCGGTACTGCGTACAGCAGCAGGTAGCCGAAGTCGTCATCACCCATGGTGACCTCGGGATCTGTCACGTATTGAAGAATCGACAGGACGGTAACAGCGGCCAAGTACGCCTGGATGACCAACGTCAGGCGGTAGGCGAGCCGACGGCCACGCCTGAGCCCTTCAGCGCAGACCAGCAGAAGCAGGACCGGGATCAGGGTCAGTATGGCCGCGCCGAAACTTTGGACACCCACGATCCCCTGCAGGGTCACGCAGTTCCTGTCGTTGCCACAGGCTTCCTGGACTTCGTCCGCGTCCGGGCTTGCCTGGAGCATGACTTCGGAGACCACCGAGAGCGGCCCGACCTCCCACGTGCCGGTCAGTTGCGTCAGCAAAGGCCCGACGGCGAAGACCCCCACCACAGTGCCGATCAGGAACCTGGTCTCCCGAAGGCTGGACGAATGAAAGGATCCTTCCCTGCGGCGGAGTGCCAGGGACTGGATGGCCCAGCCAGCCAGGATACCGATCACGGCACCGGCAAGAGCCTGGAGGGTCTGGGCGACGCCGACAAAAAGCGCGAACATCAGCGTGGCGGCCAGCAACCACGTCCGCAGCCGCCGACGCCACAGGGAGTCGAGGGCCGCCGTCGAACATCCCAAGGCGGCGGCAGCCCCGCCATAGGCGCCAACCGCGTATTCGCCGCCGAGGAAGCTGAGCCATTGGTCGCTGGCATCGGTTCCGAAGGTCACCAGCCCCACCAGCACCAAGGCGCTGAGGGCTGAGCCCGCGACGAAAGCTGCAAGGGCAAGCCAGGGGCCCATGACGCGCTCGGCGATTCCCACGCCCAGCAAGATCGCCGCCGTGCAGGCAACGTAGTCAAGCAGGGAAGAGGCAAAGAACCCGGAAGTGAAAACGGACCACCAAGGCCCGGGCTCCACGGCCAGGCCGAGGCCCACCTGATCCAGGAGGTCAACGCTGGGGCCGTTGAGCAGGCTCCCCGTGGCAATACCCAGGAGCCACAGCAGGGCGGCCAGAGCCAACGTCAGTGGCAACCTCCGCAAGGCGGCCACGCCGCGAAGGGTACCCCTGAATGCCACAGCCGTGCTCATGTGATGTCCCCTTCACCGGTCAGGCACCGGTTAGCCCGGTTGGCCACCATTCTGCCTTGCGGGAAGCCGCAGGGGGAGAGGTCGGGGGTGTCGCGGCCTTCGGTTGTCGGCCTAGTCCCGCTTCCAGGGGCCCGGATTGACGCGGTACAGCACGGCAGCGCCGATGACTGCGCCGAGAATGGCACCGAACAGTGCGCTCCCGGCGGCGCGGCCGATCAGGGCACCGGCGACAGCACCGAGCATGGCGCCGAGGAAGAGGCCACGGCCGTTGCGGTGCGGTTTCTTGGTCATGTTCACAGCCTACGGGCTCGCTGCTAGTGGATGGAGGGGACCGTCCGGGGACGGACCACCAGCCACAGGGCCGCGATGGACCCGCTGAGGCACACAGCCATCACTGATCCCATGGGCACTGCGGAGCCGACGCCGAGCCAGCCGACGATGGGAGGGACAATGCCGGCCATCATGAACTGGGAAGCGCCCAAGAGGGACGCCGCGGTGCCGGCCTGTGCACCGTGTTTCGCCAAGGACAGCACCTGGACGCAGGGGAACATGAAACCAGTTGCGCAAATGTAGAACCACAGCGGAATCAGGATGCCCCACAATCCAACATGGGACAGATCAAGGACGATGATCAGGGCGGCCATCAGCACCATGAAGAGGGTTGCTCCGGCCACGATCCACTGGGGAGCCACGCGTCGAATGAGTCGTGAGCTGATCTGGACACCTGCAACAATGCCCAGCGAGTTGATGCCGAAGAGCAGGCCATACTCCTGGGGGGAGAAGCCGTAGACCTTTTGGAACAGGAAAGTGGAGGCCGAAAGGTACGCGAAGAGTCCACCAAAGTTCAGGCTTCCCACCATCACCATGCCAACGAAGATCCTGTCACCCAGGACCGATTTGTAGCGCTGGACCACAGTGCTGCTGGACTTGCCCCGCTGGTCAGCCGGAAGCGTCTCACGGATGAAGAAGATCGATGCCAGGATCACCAGTAGGCCGTAACACGCCAGGAAGTAGAAAATGCCCGGCCAGGGAAACGCCAACAACAACTGGGAGCCGATAACGGGCGCGAGGATGGGGGCCAGGCCGTTGACCAGTGACATCCGGGAGAACATCTTGACCATTGAATAGCCGTGGAAAAGGTCCCGGACCATCGCCATGGCCACCACGCCACCACCGGCGGCACCAATGCCCATGAGCACCCGGAACAGGGACAGCATGCCGATGTCCGTCGACAGGGCGGCGCCCAGGGAGGAACCGATGTGGACGGCCGTGGCCAGGATCAGCGGCAGTCGGCGACCCACCTTGTCGCTGAAAGGTCCCACTACCAACTGGCCCAGACCAAAACCAACGGTAGTCCCGGTCAGGGTGAGCTGGATAGCAGCTGCTGAGACGTCGAAACTCTTTTCCAAGGCAGGGAAAGCCGGGAGGTAGAGATCGATCGTGAAAGGACCCAAAGCAGTCAGGGCCCCCAGCAGGAGGATGTAGACAAGTTTTTCGCGTCGGCTCAGGGAATCGCCCGGAGCTGTTGGAGAGGTCACGATCATCAATCCTATGGCCTAGATCATATTTATTGGGCCTATGACGGGCGCGCCGGAGCGTGCTCCGAAAGTTGAGAAGGAACCTGAATGATAGTTTTGTGGACAGGTGCGCGCGGCGATCCCTATCCGGCCGCGTTCGCCCTCACGATGCCCAGAGGAAGCAGTTAGGCGGAACCCATGAGTGGACGTCACACCGGCCGGACCAGTCAAGGACCAGCCATTCGTACTTTGCCGAAGACCCTCAAGCTCGTTGCGCGGTTGGCCCCCAGGCAAATCAACGACGAAATTGCCTTGGCCAAGGTGGAACTCAAACGCAAGGCAACGCAAGTTGGCGTCGCAGGCGCCTTCTTTGGCGTGGCACTGGTTTTCCTGGCACTTTTGGTGATCGCGCTGGTAGTTGCCGCGATTCTTGGCCTGGCCACCATCATGCCCGGCTGGCTCGCCGCACTGATCGTTGCGGCGTTCTTCCTGGTGGTGGTTGCCATCGCTGCGCTGATAGGCATCGCCAAGTTCAAGAAGGCCATGCCGTTGGTACCTGAAGACACCATCCGCGGCTTCAAGCATGATCTCGGCATCGCCAAGGAAGGCTCGGCCTTCGACGAGTCCATCCTGGATCCGAACTCCCCGGCAGCAAAGGCTGCCAAGGCCGAGAAGGAAGCCGCCGCGCAGAAGGCCAAGGCAGAGAAGGCAGCGAAGGAAGCTGCCAAGGAAGCCGACGCCGTCAAGGCTCCCACGGAAGCCGAACTTCGGTCCCGCCTGAAGAAGCGCCGCCAGCACCTTACGGGTGTACGCGACGAGTTGGGCGAGCAGTTGGACGTCAAGAAGCAAGGCCAGGCTTTGCTGGAAAGCGCCAACGGCAAGTTCCAGGAGGGCAGGGAATTCGCTGCTGCCAAGCTCGCGGACATCAACGCTTCCGTACCGCAGAGCCTGGGCGAGCGGCTCGCCGCCCGCTGGAAGGACCTCGCAGCATTCGCCACGGCTGCAGTCGTCTTCGTTGTTGCATTGAGGAAGTTGCTGCAGAAGTAGCAGCAGCCGGCAGCACCGAACACTGGACATGAGGAAAGGGGGACAAGATGAAATTGATCGGTGCCGGCTCGCACCCGGATCGGCCGCAGGTGGACCATGATTCCATCGTCACCGTCCCCAACATCCTCACCGTCCTGCGTTTCATGGGTGTGCCCCTGTTCGTGTGGCTCGTGCTCTCCGAACAGGAGTATGGCTTCGCTGTCCTGGTGCTGATCATCATGGGCAGCACGGACTGGGTGGATGGGTACATCGCCCGGCGCTTCGACCAGACGTCCAAGCTTGGCAGGATCCTTGACCCCATGGCGGACCGGGCCGCGCTCCTGGCCGTCGCTTTCACCTTGGCGATCGCCGGCGTCGTGCAGTGGTGGTACCTCGCGGCATTGCTGGTGCCGGACGCTATCCTGGCAATCGCGTCGCTGATCTACTTCCGCAGCCACCCCGACCTGCCGGTCAGCATCATCGGAAAGATCCGAACGGCTTTGTTGCTGGTGGGTACGCCGTTGCTGGTCCTGTCCAAGCTCCCTGTCCCGTTCACAGAGGTCTACTTCGTGGGGGCGTGGACTTTCCTCGGCCTCGGACTGGTAGGCCACTGGATTGCTGCTTACAACTATTTCTGGGCCATCTTGCGTAAGGGTAAAGAACTGAAAACCAACGACGGCGGACACGGCTGATGGTGTGGCTAGCCGTTTTCCTGGCGGTACTTGGCGCATTCTTCCTGGCCATTGGTGCCCAACGGCAGGGCAGCGCGGTCAAGGCGGATACCGGCGGGCTGGCCCTTAGTTCCAACGGTTTCCTGCGGCTCCTGCGCAACCCACGCTGGATGTTGGGGCTGCTGTTCCTTGCCCTCGGCATGGTCATGAACGCTATAGCGCTGGTGTCGGCCCCGTTGACAGTGGTGCAGCCGATCGGGGCCATCGCGCTGGTTATCACCACCGTGGTCAATGCAAAGGACCAGGGCCTCACCATCAACCGTGCCACCGTGGTGGCCATCAGCGCATGCGTGACCGGTTCCGCGCTCTTCGTGCTGCTTGCAGTATTCGTGACCCAGGAAAACCATCATGTGAACGCTGAGGACGAGCTCACCATCGTGCTGCTGCTCGCACTGGCTGTGGGCATCTTTGGAACGCTCGCCGTGTTGTTCAAGCACCGCATGAACGCGTTCGTCTATATCCTGGGCGCCGGCGTCCTCTTCGGGTTCGTGGCGGTGCTGACCCGCATCATCGGCAAGCACCTGCTGGACCCCAACGGGCTCTTCCTGCTCAACGTCCAGTGGTACACATTGATTGCCATCGTTGCCGCCGGTGGCCTGGGCTCCTGGTTTGTCCAAAGTGCCTACTCCGGAGGGCCGCCGGACCTGGTGATCGCAGGACTGACAGTTATCGACCCCATGGTGGGCATCGCCATCGGCATTGTGATCCTGGGTGAGCTTCGTCCCGATGTGCACGCCGTGATGGCGATAGCCATGGCTGCAGCGGCAACGCTTGCTATCGTTGGGGTTATTGCCCTGAGCAGGCACCATCCGGAAGTCACCAAACGCAAGAAGGACGCGAAGGCAGCGGCCAACCGGAAGGCTTAGGGCAAAGTCTTGCCCTTGCGCCACCGCTTTTGCGGGCGGCAACCCGGCGACACCGCAGCATTGCCACAAGCAACGCTGTCCGCACCGTGACCATCAGGAGTTCTCCACGTGACCATTCCCGACACCAACAAACCCCTCACCATCTTGATCGCGGCAGACACCTATCCGCCGCACGTCAACGGCGCCGCCCAGTTCGGCTACCGCTTGGCCAAGGGAATGACGGCACGAGGACACAACGTACACGTGTTGGCCTGCCGGCAGGACAAGGGCAAGAGCTACACGGAGTTCCGCGACGAAGCCACGGTCCACCGCCTTCGCTCCCACGGCGTCTTCACGCACGAGTACTTCCGTATTTGCTTCCCGTGGGAAATCAAGAAGGAAATCAGCCTGCTGTTCGACAAGGTGCAGCCGGACGTGGTCCACATCCAAAGCCACTACATGATTGGTGAGCACGTCCTGTACGAGGCCGTGAAGCGCGGCATCCGCATCGTGGCAACCAACCACTTCATGCCCGAAAACCTGAACCCCTTCCTGCCGTTCCCGCAGTGGTTCAAGGACATCGTGGGCCGCATTTCGTGGAAGGACATGGGCAAGGTCATGGGCCAGGCCGACGTCGTCACCACGCCCACGCCGCTTGCTGCCAAGGCCATGCACCAGCACGCCTTCCTGCGCAAGGTCCTGCCGCTGTCCAACGGCATCGACTCGGCCGCCTACGAACTCCAGCCGGGCGAATCGATTGAACCGAACAGCTACCCCACGGTCCTTTTCGCGGGTCGCCTGGCCGAGGAAAAGCACGTTGATGTACTGATCGACGCCGTAGCAAAGACGCCCCGTGAGCTCAATGTGCACCTGGAGATCGTTGGCGGCGGTGAGGTCCGTCCGGCGCTCGAGGCGCAGGTGGCCAAGCTTGGGCTGGGGGACAGGGTGAAGTTCCTTGGGCTCGCCAGCGACGAAGACCTGCGCGAGGCCTACATCAAGGCCGACATCTTCTGCATGCCCGGAACTGCCGAACTCCAGTCGCTGGTGACGCTCGAGGCCATGTCCGCCTCCACGCCCGTGCTGCTGGCCAACGCCATGGCGCTGCCGCACCTGGTCCGCGACGGTGAAAACGGGTACCTGTTCACGCCCAACGACAGCGGTGAGCTCGCAGCCAAGATCACCAAGCTCCTGCAACTGCCCGAGGACCAACTGAAGGCCATGGGCAAGCTCAGCCGCGAGATGGTGGAGCCCCACAGCATCAACGGCACCCTCCAGACGTTCGAGGACCTCTACCGGGGTGCTTCGTACGAGGACATGGTGGTGTGACCAAAGCACACCCTGGCACCTATTAGAATTGCTGGAGTGCTTTGCCCGGAACAGCCGTTTATTGGCGGATGGTCCGGGTTTCACGGGGCTATAGCTCAGCTGGTTAGAGCGCGGGACTCATAATCCTAAGGTCCTCGGTTCAAGTCCGAGTAGCCCTACATTTAGCACTGAAGCCGTGGCTCACAATCCTGGATTGTGGGCTGCGGCTTTTTCATGCTTAAGGCCTTCTAGCCCGTGGTTCCGCGCAGCCGACTCCCGTCGCGTGGCCCGTGGTTCTGCGCAGCAGTGTCCCGTCGCGTGGCCCGTGGTTCTGCGCAGCAGTGTCCCGTCGCGTGGCCCGTGGTTCCGCGCAGCCGACTCCTGTAGCACAGCCCGTCACGCAAAGTAGCCCGAGCATTGCGGGAACCGGAGCACCTGCGGTAAGTTACTGCTCAGTAACTTATTACCCGCCGGTAACATGGCCGCCCAGCTGACCCCTGGATCGTGCGGCCTCTCCGGAATCCAGACGTGGTCGCAGGTGACCACCTTGAAGGAGCCCACATGTCCAACGCTGCATTCGATGCCACCACCCTCCCGTATGCCGATGGTGACTTCTACGCCTTCGAGCAAATGCTGACGGCCAAGGAGCAGGACCGCCTCGCGGAGGTCCGCGATTTCCTGGCCCGCGAGGTGAAGCCCATTGCGGTTGACTGCTGGAACCGCGGCGAATTCCCTATGGACCTCATCCCGAAGCTTGGCGAACTCGACCTGGTGAGCCCGGTACGGCGGCAGGGCTACTCCAATCTGTTCGCAGGCATGCTCCACGCGGAGGTGACACGTGCGGACGCCTCCATTGCCACGTTCATGGGTGTCCACGACGGGCTCTTCACCGGGTCCATTGAGGCGCTGGCCTCGCAGGAGCAGAAGGATGCTTGGCTGCCGGATATCTATTCCCTCAAGAAGATTGGTGCCTTCGGCCTGACTGAGCCCCTCGGCGGTTCGGATGTAGCCGGTGGAACCCGCACTACCGCCCGGCGCGACGGCGATCACTGGATCCTCAACGGTGCCAAGCGCTGGATCGGCAATGCCACCTTCTCTGATTGGGTAGTCATCTACGCCAAGGACGTAGCCGACAACCAAGTCAAGGCGTTCCTGGTGGACACCACGCTGCCCGGCTACTCCGCCAGCAAGATCGAGAACAAAATCTCGCTGCGCACCGTGCAGAACGCGGATATCACGCTGGACAATGTAGTGGTTCCGGACTTCTTCAAGCTGGCCAACGGTAACAGCTTCCGCGACACCAACAAGGTCCTGAAGGTCACCCGGTTGGCCGTCGCGTGGCAGGCAGTCGGACTCCAGATGGCGGCTTTTGACGTCGCGCGGAGCTACGCCGTGGAGCGCCAGCAGTTCGGCCGCCCGCTGGCTGCGTTCCAGCTGGTGCAGAACCAGTTGGTCCAGATCCTCGGAAACACTGTGGCCTCCATGGGCATGATGGTCCGGCTGGCCCAGCTTGAGGACGCGGGAGTGGCCAAGGACGAGCAATCCGCTTTGGCGAAGGCCTTCGCCACTGCCCGCATGCGTGAAAGCGTCGCTTTGGGGCGCAGCATCCTGGGCGGCAACGGCATCGTCACTGACTACGGCATGGCCAAGATCTTCTCTGACGCCGAGGCCATCTACTCCTATGAGGGCACGCACGAAATCAACACCCTGGTGACCGGCAGGGCAATCACCGGAGTATCGGCGATCGTCTAGCTACCCCAACGAAGCGGCGGGGGCTCATTCCAGTGGCAGCAGGACGGATGGCCGCATGTCCTGCACGAAGTCCAGCGGATTGACGTAGTCCTCGCCGCGCCGCACTCCCCAGTGCAGGCAAGTGACGCTGCCGCAATGGCCAGGCTCAATGGTGCCAAGGGCCTGCCCCTTGCGCACGGCATCGCCAGGCTTCAGTCCGCTGGTCAGTGGCTCGAAGCTGCTCCGCAATCCGTCGCCGTGATCAATTGTCAGGACCGGCCGGTCGACCACGACGCCGGCAAAGGTCACCACGCCGTCCGCCGGCGAGGTGACCTGTCCGCCGTCGGGCGCTGGTCCTAGATCCACGCCGCGATGCCCGCTCATCCACGGCTTGTCCGGCGGGTCGAACGTCCGCAGGACGGACGGTTTGGGGGAGAGCGGCCAACTCCAGTGCCCTTGGGCCGAGGGCGTGGCATCCGCGGCTCCGCCCGAAAGTGCGAGGGCCAGGATCGCGGACAGTGTGAGCTTCAAAAGGGTCATGGATCCAGCCTTCCGTGGCAACCTGGATGGGTCGATCCCCGGGCTGTCCTATGTGGACAACGGATGTGATCCGCGGTCAAAGCTGCAGGGTCGCTGTAGTACACTTATTGGAGCAGTTTGCTGTGCCCTCAAGCTTGTTCAGGAGCATGTCTCATTCAGATATGTGGGGGTCCCAGGCTGACTACGCGTATCCAGCCCTCCACCAGCGAAGCCTCATGGCTTCAGGCTGTGGAGGATTGTGCCTCTTGCGGTCCGCTGAAGCCTGTTGGCTTGAGCCGGATGAGAAGCGCAATGGATGCCAGGAGCCAGGCCCGTCCGGGCCACAGGCTAAACAACCGTCAACTATTGGCAGGGTAAGAGCAGCCCCATGGGCTCTCTCATGAATGACCTGCCGGAAGGAGCGTCGGCATGCCCGTCGTAACTATGCGCCAGCTGCTTGACAGCGGCGTCCACTTTGGACACCAGACCCGTCGTTGGAACCCGAAGATGAAGCGCTTCATCTTCACGGAGCGCAACGGCATCTACATCATCGACCTCCAGCAGTCGCTGTCCTACATCGACCGCGCCTACGAGTTCGTCAAGGCTACTGTCGCCCACGGCGGCACCGTCCTGTTCGTCGGCACCAAGAAGCAGGCTCAGGAAGCAATTGCCGAGCAGGCTACCCGTGTTGGCCAGCCGTACGTCAACCAGCGTTGGTTGGGCGGTATGCTCACCAACTTCCAGACCGTCGCCAAGCGTATCCAGCGCATGAAGGAACTCGAAGAGATCAACTTCGACGACGTCGCAGGCTCGGCCTACACCAAGAAGGAGCTCCTGCTCCTCAAGCGTGAACTCACCAAGCTCGAGTCCAACCTCGGTGGTATCCGCAACCTGACCAAGGCTCCCTCGGTCCTGTGGGTTGTTGACACCAAGAAGGAACACCTTGCTGTTGACGAAGCCAAGAAGCTGAACATCCCGGTTGTTGCCATCCTGGACACCAACTGCGATCCCGACGAAGTCGACTTCCCGATCCCGGGTAACGACGACGCCATCCGCTCCGTCAACCTGCTCACCCGCGTTGTTGCCGATGCCGTAGCTGAGGGCCTCATCGCCCGCAACCAGCGCGCAACGGGCACCACCGAAGCTCCGGAAGAGCCGCTCGCCGAGTGGGAGCGCGAGCTCCTCGAAGGCAGCAAGGCCGAAGAAGCTGCAGCAGCAGAGGCTCCCGCTGAAGAAGCTCCGGCAGCCGAGGCTCCCGCAGCAACTGAAGCTGCAGACGGCGAAGCCGAAGCAGCCAAGTAAATCTGGACCTTCCCTGATGTTGGAAACAGCCTCGGGGGCAACTGACAGGATGGCAGCCCACCGCGTGGGCTGCCGTCCTGTCAGTCCGTAAACACACAAATTTCTAGACAGAGGGGTTCACATGGCGAACTACACTGCTGCTGACATCAAGGCCCTGCGCGAGCGCACCGGCGCCGGCATGATGGACGTCAAGAAGGCTCTTGACGAAGCCAACGGTGACGCCGAAAAGGCCATCGAGATCATCCGCATCAAGGGCCTCAAGGGCGCTACCAAGCGCGAAGGCCGCTCCACCGCTGAAGGCCTGGTTGCTGCCAAGGTCAACGGTGGCGTTGGCGTAATGATCGAGGTCAACTGCGAGACCGACTTCGTTGCCAAGTCTGACAAGTTCATCCAGCTGGCTGACAAGGTCCTCAACGTTGCAGTCGAGTCCGGCGCAGCCGACCTCGAAACCCTGCTGGCCACCGAGGTCGACGGCAAGCCGTTGTCCGAGGTTGTCGTCGAAGAGGGCGCTGTCCTCGGCGAAAAGGTTGTTGTCCGCCGCATCTCCCGCGTTGAGGGAACCACGGTTGACGCCTACCTGCACAAGACGTCCAAGGACCTCCCGGCCCAGGTCGGCGTCCTGTTCGCTGTTGACGGTGAAGGCGAAGCCGCTGCCACCGCAGCTCACGACATCGCTGTCCACGTTGCAGCCATGGCTCCGAACTACCTGACCCGCGAAGACGTCCCGGCCGAACTGGTCGAGTCCGAGCGTCGCATCGCCGAAGAGACCGCCAAGGCTGAAGGCAAGCCCGAAGCTGCTCTTTCGAAGATCGTGGAAGGCCGCGTGACGGGCTTCTACAAGGGTGAAGTTCTGGTTGACCAGGCATTCGCCAAGGATTCCAAGAAGACCGTTGCACAGGTCCTCGAAGAAGCCGGCGTCAAGGCAACCGCAGTAACGCGTTTCCGCGTAGGAAACTAGTAATTCATGAAAAGGGGTGGTCACTTCGGTGGCCGCCCCTTTTTCATGCACCCGTCCGGGTAGTACCTGCGCGGACCCACAGCACGATAATCTAGCCAGAGTCCACCAACGGGAAGGCACCATGGAAACCGTCAACACTGCAATCCAGCCCGAGAAGACCCGCCGACGTGTACTTCTGAAACTTTCCGGCGAGGTCATCGGCGGAGGCAAGCTCGGCGTCGATCCTGAGACCGTCCGGGCCATCGCCAAGCAGATCGCGGCAGCCGTGTCCGACGTCGAAGTTGCGATCGTCGTGGGCGGCGGCAACTTCTTCCGGGGCGCCGAACTGTCCCAGAGCGGCATGGACCGCTCCCGTGCCGACTACATGGGCATGCTGGGCACGGTCATGAACTGCCTCGCCCTCCAGGACTTCCTGGAACAGGCCGGCGTTGAGACCCGCGTCCAGAGCGCCATCACCATGGGCCAGGTAGCGGAGGCCTACATTCCGCGCCGGGCCATCCGCCACATGGAAAAGGGCCGTGTGGTCATCTTCGGTGCCGGCGCAGGCCTGCCGTACTTCTCCACCGATACTGTCGCTGCCCAGCGGGCCCTGGAGGTTCACGCGGACGTGGTCCTCATGGCCAAGAGCGGCGTGGACGGCGTCTACACCGCCGATCCCAAGAAGGACCCCACAGCGGAAAAGCTTGACGTCCTCAGCTATGACGATGCCCTGCGCCGCGACATCCGGGTCATGGACCAGACAGCCATGACCATGTGCAAGGACAACCAGCTCTCCATGGTGGTCTTCGGCATGGAAGGCGAAGGCAACGTTACCCGCGCCATCCTCGGCGAAACGCTGGGAACCCTGGTTACTCCCTAGCAAGGGCTAGGATATTTCTAGGACCGTCCGCCCCACGTGGCGGATCTTTACTATGCATTTCTTTACCGTGCATTGCCGCCTGATGTTGGGCAGCAACTACTTTCTGAGGAGAAACCCGTGATCGAAGAGACCTTGCTCGAAGCCGGCGAGAAGATGGACAAGGCGGTTGAGGTAGCCAAGGACGATTTCGCCACGATCCGCACGGGCCGGGCCAACCCCGGTCTGTACAACAAGGTGATCGTCGAGTACTACGGCACACCCACTCCGCTCCAGCAGTTGGCTTCCTTCGGTGTGCCCGACGCCCGCACCATCCTCATCACGCCTTACGACAAGACCGCACTGCGTGACATCGAAAAGGCACTGAGCGACTCAGAGGTGGGCGCCAACCCCTCCAACGACGGCAACGTTATCCGCGTGACCATCCCGGAGCTCACCAAGGAGCGCCGCAAGGAATACGTGAAGATCGTCAAGGGCAAGGGTGAGGACGCCAAGGTCTCCATCCGCAGCATCCGCCGCAAGGCGAAGGACAGCCTGGACAAGCTCGTCAAGGACGGCGAAGCCGGCGAAGACGAGGGCGCCCGCGCTGAGAAGGAGCTCGACGCCCTGACCAAGCAGCACGTCGAC
The DNA here is from genome assembly GCF_059090325.1 of Arthrobacter sp. B0316-5-4. Lineage (NCBI taxonomy): Bacteria > Bacillati > Actinomycetota > Actinomycetes > Micrococcales > Micrococcaceae > Arthrobacter > Arthrobacter sp. B0316-5-4. The sequence continues at coordinate 145,982 of NZ_JBNHFN010000004.1, read as the reverse complement.
AGCATCGACGAACTGCTCAAGCGCAAGGAAGCCGAGCTGCTCGAGGTCTGATGAACCAGGCAGAGCCGGCGCCCGCTGAGCGGGTCCCGACACGCGACACCCCCAAACGCGCCAGGCGTGTGCGGGCAAACCCCACCCCCAAGGCGGGACGCAACCTTCCGGCGGCCATCGGCGTCGGGCTTTCCATGCTGTTGGCCGTTTTGGGTGGCCTGCTGTTCCTCCCGCTGGGATTCGTCCTCCTGACCACCGCGTTTGCGGTCCTGGGGGTCTGGGAAGTTTTCCGGGCGCTCGAGGCACAGGGCACCCGGATGCCGATCATCCCCGTGATGGTCGGCAGCCTGGTGATGCCGGTCTCTGCCTATTTCGGCGGCCTTGAAGGGCTGCTGTTCACCATGACGGCGAGCTCCGTGGCCGTCCTGCTGTGGCGTTCCATCGAGAGCGCGGCGGGGGCGCCCCGGAGCGTGTTCGCCGGCGTTTTCACCCTTGCCTGGATTCCGTTCCTGATCAGCTTCGCGGCGCTGCCGTTGCACGCAACCGGCGGGGCAACCCCGGTGGGTTTCTGGCCGGACGGCATTCCGGACGGGGCGTGGCAGATCGCTTCGATGCTGCTGTTGGTCGTCTCCAATGACACGTTCGGCTACATCGTCGGGGCATCCTTTGGGAAGCACCCCATGGCCCCGAAAATCAGCCCCAAGAAATCCTGGGAAGGCTTCGCCGGATCGGTTGGCGGGGCCATGGTGATCGGTGTCCTGGCCTGCATCTTCATCCTTGACAGGCCGTGGTGGGTGGGGCTCATCCTGGCTCTCGGCATGGTGGCCGCAGCTACCGCGGGAGACCTCGCCGAATCCATGGTCAAGCGTGAGCTTGGCGTCAAGGATATGAGCAGCATCCTGCCCGGCCACGGCGGCGTCATGGACCGTTTGGACTCCATCGTGTTCGCGGCCCCTGTAGCCTATGTTCTGTTCGCGCTGCTGAGCGGCGTCTGACAAACCAATGAAGGAAAAGTAGTGTCAGTGGATATACGACGCCAGATTCCCGCCACGTTCGACCGTGTGGAGCGCAGCAAGTACGGCTACAACGCCAAGCAGGTGGATGAGTTCCTCCAGCGCGCCAAGAGGTCGTTCGAGAGTCCTGTAGGAGCTGCTGACCAGATAGCCAGTGGCGACGTCCGTGACGTGGCTTTCGACCCCGTCAAGGGCGGATACGACGCGCACAGCGTCGACGCCGCACTGGATCGGCTGGAGGACGCTTTCGCCCGCCGCGAGCGTGACGACCTCATCAACCAGGAGGGCGAGGAAGCCTGGCTCCGCCAGATTGGCAAGCTCTCCGGCATCCTCCGGGGCAGGCTGCACCGGCCCGACGGCGAGCGGTTCCGCCGCCCGTCCAAAAAGCGGGCCCGCAGCTACAACGTCCAGGACGTCGACGCCCTGTGCGCTGAACTCATTGGTTACCTCGAGCACGACCAGACGCTCAGCGTGGACACTGTCCGCCGGGCGGTCTTTCGTGCAGCCAAGGGCGACGAAGGTTATGAAGAAGCGCAGGTGGACGCGTTCCTGGCGCGTGTCGTGGAACTCATGGCTGCGATCGACTAGGCCCTTTTTTCGGGAGATCGCGAGATCGGCGGGTTGTTTTTCCAGACCTCAAGGTACCTGCGATGTCCCCTGGCGAGTGAGATCACGAAGAAGGCCAGGGCGGCTATTACTGCAGACCCTACGGACAGGGCCACCGGCAAGCCTCCCACCAGCATCGCGGACCCCAGAAGCAGTGCGATGAGGGCGGAGTTGACCGTCCCCATGAACACCATGCTGCTCCCGGCCACTTGGCTGAAGTCGCGGCGGCCACCAAAAAAGTAGTAGGTCCGTTTGGCCCCTTCTTCGTCGTCGTGAAAGCTGGCCATGAGGTACGGCGCCACCCCTGGGTCGAGGTCCACGTACGCGGCGCGGAGTCGATTCATGGCGATGACGTACATCAGGTCTTCCATACCCACGCTCATCACGCGTATGTGCGTGAGCAGCCCAACCACTACGTCGATGCTGAGTATGGTGAGCGCGAAGGCCCTGAACGCATCCGAAAACTGGGTGGCGTTTCCCACCAGTGCCACGCTGAGCAGGCTGGCTGAGGTGAAGGTCAGGAACATGCTGATGCGGGTGAGGACCTCGCCTTGGGTGGTGCTCCTGGAAGCGAGCAGGCTCCAATGCTCGGTGGCCAACAACTGCGCCCGGACGCCGGGCGGCAAATCCGCCGTTGTAGCCGGTGGATCGGGGCTGGCCGGCAGTGGTTCCTCGGACATGGCGTCATTGTCCACCCTGAATGATGCGCGAACAACAGGGCGGGGCCGCCTTAGCGTTCGGTCGCGACCGGGCGTTCGGGCACGTGCAGCCGGGACATGACGCGGTCAACGGAGGACGGAACGCGGCCCTTGGTCATGATGGACACGGCCACGGTTACCGCGAATGCCGCCGGAACACTCCATGCCGCGGGCTGGGCCAGCCACGCAGGAGCGTTCCCGCCGCCCATCAACGTGCTGGCCACCATGGCGCCGCCGCAGAGCAACGCGCCGGTCAGCATCCCCGCGATAGCCCCGGCATCGGTGAGGCCACGCCACCAGATTCCCAGCAAGAGCACCGGACAAATGGTGGAGGCCGTGAAGGCAAAGACCAGGCCAACGCTTCCGGCCAGGGCCAGGGTGTCGGTCATGAAGGCAAAGCCCAAAGGCACGACGGCGGCGAGCACCGCCGCGAACCGGAAACCCCTGACGCTGCCGCCAAAGACGTCCTGGCTGATGACGCCCGATAAGGACACCACCAGGCCCGAGGTTGTGGACAGGAAGGCTGCGAAGGCTCCTGCCACGACCAGGGCCGAGAGGACATCACCCGCCGTTCCACCGATCAGCCTTCCTGGCAGCAGCAGGACCAGGGCATCAGCTTGCCCGGACTGTGCCAGTTCGGGAGCGAACATCCGCCCGAGTGCGCCGGAGAGTGTGGGGAAAAGGTAGAAAACGGAGAGTAGTCCCAGCACGATCAAGGTGGTCCGCCGCGCGGACTGGCCATCCGGGTTGGTATAGAACCTGACCAGCACGTGCGGCAGCCCAAGGGTTCCGAACAGCAGGGCCACCAACAGGGAGATGTGTTGGTAAGCACCTGCGGGTGCTTGGCTGGTGGGGTTGAGGGTGAGCGGTGCCTGTGGCGCAGTGCCTTTGCCGGCCAGCACCAGCAGGACGAACACTACGGGCACTGCCAGCGCTGTCAGCTTCAACCAGTATTGGAACGCCTGGACGAACGTGATGGAACGCATCCCGCCTGCCACCACCGTGAGGCACACCACCACTACGACCGCCGTCGAACCTACCCAGGACGGCAGGCCAGTGGTGATCCTGATGGTGAGGGCCGCCCCGTGGAGTTGCGGGACGATGTACAGCCACCCGACGGCTACCACCACCAGGCTCGTCACGCGTCGGACCAGCGCCGAATCCAGGCGGGCTTGGGTGAAGTCCGGGATGGTGTAGGCGCCGGAACGCCTGAGGGGAGCGGCCACGAAGAGCAACAGCATCAGGTAGCCGGCGGTGTAGCCCACCGGGAACCACAAAGCATCGGTGCCTGAGAGCAGGATCAGCCCGGCCACACCCAGGAAGCTTGCCGCGGAAAGGTATTCGCCCCCGATCGCCGAGGCGTTCCACCATGGTGGGACGGTACGGGAGGCGACGTAGAAGTCGCCTGTTGTACGGGAGATGCGCAGCCCGTAGAAGCCGATGACCGCCGTCGTAATGGATACGGCGAGGAACGCGACGAGGCTGACGACAGGGTTCACTTGTCCTCCACAAGGTCCCGGTAGCGGGCCTCATTGCGGGCCGCGGCGCGGTTATAAAGCCAGGCACTGAGCCCGATCACCGGGTAGACGCCCACCCCGAGTGCCAGCCAATCAAGGGGGATGCCCACAATGCGGATTTCAGCCACACCCGGGCCGTAGACAAGGATCAGTGCGAACACACTCAGGATGACCAGGAACCCGCAGGCCACCACCAACGCGAGGCGCAGCTGCGACCGGATGAGCGAGCGAACAAAAAGGCGGCCGGAGTCGGAATCTTCCGGGATCTCACGGTGGCTCGGCAACCGTCCGGGGGCGAGGGGAGCGGACTGTCGCGGCGCCGTGACGCGGACCCTGGTCATCCTTGGGGCCGGATGCGCGTGGAGTGCAGTTTGTCCCTGACCGAGGGAAGATGGCGCCGGCTGATGGGCAACTCTGCCCCGGACACAGCCACGCTGGGGCCTGTGGCGGAAAGCCGCAGGTGCTGGACGTGGTTGAGGGCGATGAGGTACGAACGATGGATCCGGATGAAACCGGCTTCCGCCCATTTCTGCTCCAGGTCGCTGAGGGGCACCCGGATGAGGTAGCTTGCCTCGGCGGTGTGCAGGCGCGCGTAATCGCCTTGGGCCTGCACGTAGGTGACGTCGTCACGCCGGATCATGCGCGTGGTGCTGCCAAGATCCACGGTGATCATCTCAGGCGCCGGTGTACCGTCCTTGATCAACTCGCTGATCCGGTCCACGGATCGCGCCAGCCGTTCGGCCCGCAATGGCTTCAGCAGGTAGTCGACGGCGGCCAGGTCGAAGGCCTCAAGGGCACAGTCCTCGTCCGCGGTGACGAACACGACGGCGGGCGGGTTGCTGGTGCGCGATATGGCGCGGGCGATGTCCAGTCCCGACAGGGCGGGCATGTGGATGTCGAGGAAAACTGCGTCTACAGGTTCCGTTTCCAGGGTCCTTAGGGCCTCGGCCCCCGATGATGCGCGGTGGATGGCCCCAATCCGCTCGTCCCGTCCCAGGAGGAAGGCGAGTTCTTCGACGGCGGGCAGTTCGTCATCGGCGACGAGCACGTTGATCATGCTTATAGATTAGCCCGCGGTTCAGGCGTCGTGGCCCGGCTGCGACTTGGGTACCCGAAGGGTGATCAGGGTCCCTTCGCCAGGTGCCGTATCGATAATCAGCCCGTGCTCGTCCCCATAAACCTGCCGCAGCCGGGCGTCGACGTTGCGCAAGCCCACGTGGTCGCCGTCCGTGTGCCCGGCCAGCACCGACCGCAGGTGTTCCGGGTCCATGCCAACGCCGTCGTCCTCGATGGTGACTTCGGCGAACGCGCCGGAGTCATTGGCGCAGATAGTGATGTGGCCCGGGCCTTCCTTGGCTTCCAAGCCATGGCGAACCGCATTTTCCACCAACGGCTGGAGGCTGAGGAACGGGATGACCGTGCTCAATACCTCCGGCGCGATCCGCAGGCTTACCTGGACCCGCTCGCCGAAGCGGGCCCTTTCCAAGAGCAAGTAGCGGTCGATGCAGCGCAGTTCCTCCGCCACAGTGGTGAAATCGCCGTGCCGTCGGAACGAGTACCGGGTGAAGTCGGCGAACTCAACCACGAGCTCCCTGGCCCTGGCCGGATCGGTGTTGATGAACGAGGCAATGGCGTTCAGTGAGTTATAGATAAAGTGCGGGCTGATCTGTGCCCTGAGGGCCCTGACCTCAGCCTCCATCAGGAGGGTCCGGGACGCTTCGAGTTCCGCCAGTTCCAGTTGGGCGGCAATCCAGTCAGCCACTTCGCTCGTGGCGCGGACCAGGCCCGCCCCCGCGGCAGGTGCCAAGGCTGCCACCGATCCGACCACCCGGGACCCGGCCCGGATAGGCGCAATTACGGCGCTGAAGTCGTGTGCCGCCTTGTCGGCGCCGTGGGCCCCGGCGTGGGGGACCACCACGGTTCGGCCGGTACCCAGCACATCCGCCGCGAGGTGCATCAACGATGGCCGGAGCTCCTCCCCGGCACCGTCCCAGGCGAGTACGGCGTCGGTATCCGTGATGGCCAGGGCATCACAGCCCAGCAGTACCCGCAATTGCTTGCTGGCCTTGGCTGCCCCGGCGGGTTGGAGGCCGCCGCGAAGGTGCTGCCCGGCCCTGGACGCTGCATGCAGTGTGTTGTAGGTGGCACGTTCGGCGTCGGTGCCAAGGTCGCGGAATGATCGGATGACCTTCAAGCCAACACCCACGACGACGGCGACAGCCAGCACGATCACGGCGATGGCTGCGGCACTGAAAAGCGGGGAGTCGGGCATACAGCCAGCGTAGCCAATGAACGTGCTTGCATCCTGCCGTTCGGCGCAGGGGTGCGACCGTTGAGCGACACCCCCGGGCGAACCACTGGAACAGGCAGCGTAGCGCATTCGATAGTGATTGCAGTCACATCGGCGCCGAGGGCGGAGCTGATGTGGGCACATAACAACCAGGAGGAACCAATGGGTAATGAGGCCCACCCCCACGACGCTGCGGCGTCCGTGGACTTCCAGGAAGTCCAACAAACGGAACGGTTCAAGACACTGCGCAAGCGGCACCGCAGCTTTGTCTTCCCCATGGCCGTCATATTCCTGCTTTGGTATTTCGCGTATGTCCTGTTGGCCGCCTACGCCGTCGACTTCATGTCCACCAAGGTCTGGGGCAACATCAACATCGGCCTGATCCTTGGGCTGCTCCAGTTCGTCACCACGTTCGGCATCACGGCCTGGTACGTGAGCTACTCCAACCGGAAGCTGGACCCCATCGCGGCCGAGATCCGCAACGGGATCGAAGGCCACCAATTCGATAAGGACGGCAACATGATCCAAGGGGAGGCCAAATGAACGCCACCATGGTCCCGGCAGTCGAGGTCGCTGCCCTCAAGGACACCACCCTGTTGAACATGGGCATCTTTGCCTTGTTCGTCGCGGTCACCATGGTCATCGTTTTTCGGGCCAGCCGGAACAACAAGACAGCCGCCGACTACTACGCCGCAGGCCGCTCTTTCACGGGCTCCCAGAACGGAACTGCCATCGCAGGCGACTACCTGTCGGCGGCGTCGTTCCTCGGCATTACCGGTGCAATCGCCATCAACGGGTACGACGGCTTCCTGTACTCCATCGGCTTCCTGGTCGCCTGGCTGGTGGCCCTGCTGCTCGTCGCCGAACTGCTCCGCAACACCGGCAAGTTCACCATGGCCGACGTCCTCTCCTTCCGGTTGCGCCAGCGGCCTGTCCGCATCGCCGCTGCACTGTCCACGCTCGCAGTCTGCTTCTTCTACCTCCTGGCCCAGATGGCCGGCGCAGGCAGCCTCATCTCGCTCCTGCTGGGAATCAGCGGCTGGGGCGGGCAAGCGCTGGTGATCATCGTCGTCGGCGCGTTGATGATCATGTATGTGCTCATCGGCGGCATGAAGGGCACCACCTGGGTACAGATCATCAAGGCGATCCTGCTCATCGCCGGCGCCGCAGTCATGACGGCCATGGTGCTTGCGATCTACGGATTCAACCTCTCCAGCCTGCTGGGATCGGCCGCAGAGGCTGCCAAAAACCCGGCCGTCCTCAACCCGGGCCTGCAGTACGGCAAAACCGAAACATCCAAGCTCGACTTCATGTCATTGGGCCTGGCATTGGTCCTCGGAACAGCAGCCCTGCCGCACGTCCTGATGCGCTTCTACACGGTTCCCACCGCCAAAGAAGCCCGCAAGTCCGTGGTGTGGGCCATCTGGCTGATCGGCCTGTTCTACCTCTTCACCCTGGTGCTGGGCTACGGTGCAGCCGCCCTGGTAGGTGCAGAAACCATCAAGTCGGCACCCGGTGGCGTCAACTCCGCTGCACCGCTGCTGGCCTTCCACCTCGGCGGCCCGCTGCTTCTTGGCTTCATCTCAGCGGTCGCTTTCGCCACGATCCTCGCCGTCGTCGCCGGCTTGACCATCACCGCAGCCGCGTCCTTCGCCCACGACATCTACGCGAACGTCATTTCGAAGGGCAAAGCCGACGCTACTGCCGAGGTGAAGGTTGCCCGGCGCACTGTTGTGGTGATCGGCGTCCTCGCCATCCTCGGTGGCATCTTCGCCAACGGCCAGAACGTGGCCTTCCTGGTGGCGCTGGCCTTCGCGGTCGCGGCCTCCGCCAACCTGCCCACCATTGTCTACTCGCTGTTCTGGAAGAAGTTCACCACCCAGGGCGCCGTATGGAGCATGTATGGCGGGCTCGCCGCGGCGATCCTGCTCATCGCGTTCTCGCCCGTAGTCTCGGGTGCCAAGACATCGATGATCCAGGGCGCTAACTTCGCGATCTTCCCGCTCAGCAACCCGGGCATTGTTTCCATCCCGTTGGCCTTCTTCCTGGGCTGGCTCGGAACGGTCTTGGACAAGCGGCGCGAAGACCCGGCCAAGCAGGCAGAGATGGAGGTGCGCTCGCTAACCGGAATCGGAGCTGAGAAGGCAGTGGACCACTAGGCCCACTTCGTCGGAAAACATCAAGGGCCCCTCCTGTCGTAACAGGAGGGGCCCTTGTGCACGGGTCACTTCTTGAGGCTGAGCCACTCAGTCAGTTGTTCCAGTGGCCAGGTGGTGACGATGCGTTCCTTCGGTACTCCGAGCGCTTCGGCGCGCGCAGCCCCGTATTGCAGGAAGTCGAGCTGGCCGGGTGCGTGTGCGTCGCTGTCGATGCTGAACAGGCATCCCGCGTCGAGGGCCATTTTGATGAGGTTGTCCGGCGGGTCCTGGCGTTCAGGGCGGGAATTGATTTCCACTGCCACTCCCCACTCCGCGCACTCGCTGAAGACCTTGGCCGCATCGAACTCGGACTCGGGCCGGGTGCCCCGGGACCCCTGGACGAGCCGTCCCGTGCAGTGGCCCAGGACGTTGGTGTGCGGGTCGCTGATGCCGCCGAGCATTCTCGCGGTCATGGTCTTCTTATCCGAGCGAAGCTTCGAATGGACGCTGGCCACCACCACGTCCAGCCGGTCCAGCATGTGCGGTGCCTGGTCCAGGGTTCCGTCTTCCAGGATGTCCACCTCGATGCCCTTGAGCAATTGGAACCCGTCGTGGGAGGCATTGATGTCCTCCACTATGCGCAACTGATCCTCGAGACGTTCGATGCTCAGGCCGTTGGCTATGGTGAGGTTGGGGGAGTGGTCCGTGAGGGCCAGGTATTCGCGGCCAAGGGTGCGTGCTGCGGCCACCATCGCTTCGATGGGGGATCCGCCGTCGGACCAGTTGCTGTGACTGTGAAGATCGCCACGCAACGCTGCCCGGAGTGTGTCGCCGCCTTGGGCCAGTGGTTCGGTGCCACGCTCCCGAAGATCTGCCAGATACTCGGGGACTTTGTCTTCCAGCGACTGGGTTATGACCTCCGCGCTGCGGCTGCCTACGCCTTTAAGGCTGGTGATCCGGCCGGCGGCCACCAGCTTTGCGAGATCGTCGGGCGGTAACTGCCGAACGGCGTCGGCCGCTTTGCGGAAGGCCTGGACCTTGAAGGTGGGTGCTTGGCTGCGTTCGAGCCAAAAGGAAATTTCGTCGAGCGCCTCGATGGGATCCATGGCTCCATGATCCACGAACCAAGCGCACCATCAACAGTGGGCAGTGTCGATGGTGCGCCGGTCCGGTCACCGCCTAGTGGTGGTGACCCTGCTCCAGGGCGGGATTGGAGCCCTGGCTATGCTCACCGTGAGGCACGGCGTGCTGTCCCGCCATCGACGCCGCCAGTCCCGGAGTAGCAACTGTTGCAACAACGACGGCGGCTCCGAACGCGGCTGCCAGAAGCCGCCCGGTCCTTGGCTGGCCGTGGGCGCCGCCGTCGTTGGTCTTGTGTTGCCGCCTCAGCCAGCCCGCTCCGGCGAGTGCCATGAGGGTCAGGCCGAGGGCGGCAAAGTGGCTCACGTCCAACGAGCGTTGGATGCTGATTCCGCTCGCCACGACCGCGACGTGCGCAAGGGCGGCTGCGGCCAAGGCCGGAAGCGCATAGCGGGTGAACACCAGGGAGTTGCGGTGCAGGCCCCACAGCGACCAAGCCAGGAAGGCCAAGCCGGCCGCGAGGGTCGCGGCACCGGAGACCATAAGTCCCGGTGCCGCGGATCCGGCTCCGGTGAGGTACCCGGCGGCCAGGGAGAGTTCGACCATTCCCGCTGCCATGGCGGCGAAATACACGAACAACAGGGTTGCCGCGCTTAGCGTGGGGTGGTTTTTGCTCTCCATGGTCATGGGTCCTCTCGCTCCGGAGTCGGTGATCAGCTGCTCGGTCATCAGCTCGTGAGTGTTGGTGCCTAGGCGCGGGCGGAGGCTACGGCGGCCTTGTCCTGGGAGAGGGCTACGCCGAGCAGAACCACGGCGCTGGCGAGGTGCAGCACGTTATCTGCGCCGTTGAGGGCGATGATGTTCAGCGAGCTGCCGACCAGGAAGAGGCCAACGATACCCACCAGCAAGTAGACGCCACCAACCGTGGTGTTGACCGACTTGGAGAGGGTGACACCGTTCATGCCTGCGTAGAGCAACGCGGCGCCGATGGCCAGGTGGATGATGTTGTGAAGCGGGTTCACAGCGAAGATGATCAGGTTGGCGCCCTCGGTGGCGAAGAAGCCGATTCCCGAGGTGACAAAGAATCCGAGTACGCCTACCAAGAGGTAAACGGCTCCGAAGATGGTGGCGATCAAGCGATTGGGCGAAGTACGCATTGGTCCGAACCTTCCGATGATGGCCGGGAAACCCCGGCCGTCCTGCTGATCCCCAAGTGGGGATCTCAAGCAGTGATTCGGACCATGTGCCTGTTCGGATGGGTGGCGGTTGGAAAAAACTTCAAGCAGCTATGGGCGCAGCCGGATACTGCTCATTTTGAGGTCGTTGCTGCCCTCGAAAACGTACTGGAGGTCGATGGTCTTGCCATCGCATTGCAGCTTGCCTGCGAGGTCTGCCGTGTTGTTGCCGTTGGTGGATTTCACGTTCACGGAGTTGTAGTTCGGCTTGCAGGAGCTGTCCAGCCGCAGGCTTGCTATGCCGTCAATGAAAGATTGCTTGTCCAACTCGTCCTTCAGCGGTTGGCTGAGGTAGTTGTCGTAGGCCTGCTCCGTTTGGCCGGACACCACGAGGCTGGTGAACTCGTCCGCCAGGGACCGTGCCTTGGACGTAGCGTTGCCCACGAGGTTCACGAAAATCAGGATGCCAACAACTGCCAGGACGATGACGCCGGCAACGATGCCAAGGACGATCCACAAGACGTTCCGGCTCTTTTTTGGCGGCAGCTGGCCGTAGGGACCCCCGGGGTATTGACCGGGATATTGACCAGGGGAGTACTGGCCCTGCGGATAGGGGTTCTGGCCTTGCGGGTACGGGTTCTGGCCGTACTGTTCGCCGGGTGCCGCGTACGGTGGGGTGTTGCCTTGCGGCTGGGCGGACGACGGCGGCTGGGCGGACGACGGCGGCTGTTGCCACTGCGGCGAAGCACCGGTCTGTGGTGGGTAGCCCGGGCTCGGGGGAACCGGCGGCTGTGCCTGTCCGGGCTGGTTTAGGTTCGGTTCTTGCGGGTTGCTCACGGTAGTGCCCCTTTCGGCAGCCTCTTCAACGCCACCACCTGACCGGGGACCTCTGGACGGCCCCCGGTTCGTCCACTTGAATCAAAGCGCATCCGGCAGTTTGTGTACAGCTAACCCGCTTTCACGACTCGGAGCGACGCCCCAGCAATGGTTGGACGCGGTAGGGGATCATCTCCCGCATTGCCAGCGCTGTATCCGTCCGGTCCACACCGTCACAACCCAGGATTTTGCCGTTGATGCGGTAGAGGTCTTCGGCATCCAAGGCAACGACCCGGAGCAGGAGGTCAGCTGATCCCGTCAAGCCGAATCCTTCAAGGATTTCCGGGATGTCGGCCAGGTCCTGGGCAAGGGACGCGAGCTTCTGCTGTTGCACATGGACGGTGATGAACGCCGTCAGTGGATAGCCGAGCGCGACCGGATTGATGCGCCTCTCGAAGGAGAGGAACGCATGCTTCTTTTCAAGCTGGGCCATGCGGGCCTGAACCGTATTGCGGGACAACCCCAATTTTTGTGCGAGGGCCACGACGGTCCCGCGGGGATCCTTCGCCATGGCAGAAAGGAGCCGGGTGTCAGTGCCATCCAAAGGTTGCATAATGCGCAAGATTAGCACGGCACCGGATCCCAAAATAGGGCACATTGCTCAACTTTGGCGAGGGTAGTTGTACCCCATGTAACTTGTGAGTAGGGTCACAATTAACTCCGGCGAAGGTGCCGGAGGGCCGGTCTGCGGCAGGACCACAAGTCCAGCCAGCGCCGACAAAAACGAGCCGGAAGGTTGCGATCACCTGTGTTGACGGATCAGGCGGGCAAGGGAGTGCACCACGACACTCCGGGCCCGGGACAAAGTGCACAAAATCCCCTGAGGACTGGCGGCGATCTGCTCCAGCTGGTTTCTCCGGAAGGCGAGCGGATCAGCCATCCCGAGTTCGATGTCTGGGTCAAGGACGTCGGTGATGAGCAATTGTGCTCCTTGTATGAGGACATGACGGTCATCCGCCGCATAGATGCCGAGGCAACGGCGCTCCAGCGACAAGGAGAGCTGGCACTGTGGCCCCCTCTGCTTGGACAGGAAGCATCCCAGATAGGGTCGAGCCGATCGTTGCGCGACGACGACTTCGTCTTCCCTAGCTACCGCGAAAGCGGAGTAGCCTACGTGCGTGGAGCCCACCTCTCCGAAATCGCCAGGGTATGGCGCGGCAACGCCTCCTACGGGTGGGACCCCCAGCGCATCAACCTGGCGACACCCCAGATCATCATCGGTTCCCAGAGCCTGCACGCCACTGGTTACGCCATGGGTGTACAGCTGGACGGCGCAAACACGGCGGTCCTTGCCTACTTCGGCGATGGTGCAACCAGTGAAGGCGACGTCAACGAAGCCATGGTCTTTGCGGCCAGCTACCAAGCACCCGTGGTGTTCTTCTGCCAAAACAACCACTGGGCCATTTCAGAGCCGGTCCGGATCCAGTCGCACGTCCAGTTGGCTGACAGGCCCACGGGTTTCGGAATCCCGAGCATGCGGGTTGACGGCAACGATGTGCTCGCCGTCATGGCTGCAACGCGCGTCGCTTTGGACCGGGCACGTTCCGGCGGCGGCCCCGCCTTCATCGAGGCCGTTACGTACCGTATGGGCCCGCACACCACAGCCGATGACCCCACCCGCTATCGCGACCCCATCGAGCTGGAGGACTGGGCCGCCAAGGACCCCATCCTCAGGTTGCGAAAGCTCCTGGAAGCCAAGGGACTGCTGACCGACGACGTGGAAGCCCGCGTCAAGGCGAAGGCCGACGCTGTGGCTGCGGAACTTCGCTCCAGCTGCATCGGGATGGCCGATCCGCAGCCGCTGGACGTCTTCAACCACGTCTACAGCACGCCCAATCCCTGGATAGAACGCCAGAAGGACCACTACTCGCGGTACCTGAACAGCTTTAACGAACCCGTCGAGGAAGGTGCACTCTGATGTCCAAGCTCACTTTTGCCCGTGCCATCAACGCCGGCCTCCGGAAGTCCCTCGAAAACGATCCCAAGGTGATCCTCATGGGCGAGGACATTGGTTCCCTTGGCGGTGTCTTCCGCGTCACGGACGGACTGCAGAAAGACTTCGGAAAGCACCGGGTCATCGATTCGCCACTGGCCGAATCGGGCATTATCGGCACCGCGGTGGGCCTGGCCTACCGCGGTTACCGGCCGGTTTGCGAGATCCAATTCGACGGCTTCATCTACCCCGCCTTCGACCAGATCGTCAGCCAGGTAGCAAAGATGCACTACCGCACCCAGGGGCGGGTGAAGATGCCCATCACCATCCGCGTTCCCTTCGGCGGCGGCATCGGTTCTCCGGAGCACCACTCCGAATCGCCCGAAGCATACTTCACCCACACCTCCGGTTTGCGGGTAGTGGCGGTCTCCAATCCGCAGGATGCCTACACGATGATCCAGCAGGCCATCGCCTCTGACGACCCCGTCCTCTATTTCGAGCCCAAGCGCCGCTACCACGACAAAGGTGACGTGGACGAGACCATCGATCTCTCCACTGCGCTTCCCCTGGACAAGGCTGCCGTGGTCAGCTCCGGATCGGACGTGACCTTGGTGGCCTACGGTCCTCTGGTCAAGACGGCCAAGGACGCCGCCATGGCCGCCGCCGACGACGGTCTTTCCGTGGAAGTCATCGACCTCCGTTCCCTGGCCCCCGTGGACTATCCCGTGGTGGAGGCATCAGTCCGCAAGACGGGCCGCCTGGTCATTACGCATGAAGCCGGCCAATCCGGTGGTCTCGGCGCAGAGATCGCTGCAAGTATCACCGAGCGCTGCTTCCACTACCTGGAGTCGGCCCCGGTTCGGATCACCGGTTTCGACGTTCCATACCCGTACTCAAAGCTCGAAATGCACCACCTGCCCGACCTTGACAGGATCCTCGACGGTGTAGACCGGGCCCTGGGCCGCCCCAACTCCCTGAGTGGACTGGAAGGATGACCGCCACCATGATCAAGGAATTCAGGCTACCGGACCTTGGCGAAGGCCTGACCGAATCGGAAATCCTGAGCTGGAAGGTGGCCGTGGGGGACACCGTCACGCTGAACCAGGTCATCGCCGAGGTGGAAACAGCCAAGGCTGTGGTGGAGTTGCCCTCGCCCTTCGCCGGAACCGTGGCCGCCCTTCATGAGCAGCCCGGCACTGTGGTGGAAGTCGGCAAGCCGATCGTGTCCTTCGAGGTGGACGACGTCGGGTCCTCCACCGGTGGCGCCGTCACCGGCGGCAGTGGCGCGGCCGCCGTCGGACGTGGTGAAGCTGCCGGAAGTGGTGCCCCGACGGAAACTGCCGGCACGGAGGTGAGCCCGGCGAAACGCGAGCCCAACCTGGTGGGGTATGGGGCCGTCGTCGAACATACGGGCCGTCCCACCCGTCGCGCCCGCGGCGTAATTCGTGAAGCCGTGTCCAAACCTGCAGTTCCCCAGCAGCCGCGAGCGGTGCCCGTCGCCGCGCCGGAAGTTGGGGCGGTCATCGCTGAGCGGCCCCGCTCCACTCCGCCTGTCCGCAAGCTGGCCCGCGACCTGGGTGTGGACCTTGAGTCGGTTCCCGGGACCGGGCCCGGGGGACTCATTACCAGGGAGGATGTCCAGAACTTCCTGGGTGCACCGGAACCGACTGTCGGCGCTCCAGCAGCGCAGGGGGAAAGGGAAACCCGGACGCCAATCAAGGGGGTTCGGAAGTTCACTGCCGCTGCGATGGTTCAAAGCGCCTTCACCGCACCCCATGTGACCGAATTCCTCACGGTTGATGTCACAGCGACCATGGACCTTCTGGCCCGGCTCAAGGGCAACAAGGCATTCGAGGGCTACAAGCTGACGCCGCTGACCATCGCATCCAAGGCCGTGCTCGTAGCGCTCCGGAACAATCCCACGTTGAACTCGCGGTGGGATGAGGCCAGTCAGGAGATTGTGCAGTTCAACTACGTGAACCTGGGCATCGCCGCCGCAACGCCACGCGGCCTGACCGTCCCGAACATCAAGGATGCGGACCGGTTGACACTGCGTGAGCTGTCAACCGCGCTGACTGAACTGACGGACACCGCACGTGCAGGCAAGACGTCTCCGTCGGATCTTTCAGGAGGGACCATTTCCATCACCAACATTGGAGTGTTCGGGATCGATGCCGGAACGCCCATTCTGAATCCGGGGGAGGCCGCCATTGTCGCCCTCGGGGCTGTGCGGAAGGCTCCGTGGGTTGTGAACGACGAACTTGCGATCCGCCAGGTCATGTCGCTTAGCCTGTCCTTCGACCACCGACTGGTGGACGGCGAACAGGGCTCGCGGTTCCTCGCAGATCTTGGTGCCATCCTGTCCGACCCGGCCATGGTCATGACCATGATCTGAAGCCCCTGAAGCTGCGCCGGCCCATCCCTTTACGAGTGCTTGCAGGAAACTGCAGCCAAGGGGTGGGCCGTCGCGCGTCGGGCCTCTTTAGGACGCTTCAGTCTTCGGTGGGTGTGGTCCGGTTCGAGTGCACGTCACGCCAACTGTGCTCGGGTTCGAATCCCAAGAGTTTGCGGGCCTTGTCGATGGAGAGCATCGTTTCGTGCTCGCCAAGATCCTTCAAAACCTCGACGCCGGGGAAGACTTCCGCGGCCAGCTCGGCGCTGCTCCGACCCATCACGGTATCGGCGGCGGCGATTATGAAGGTCTCAAAGCCCGGTTGCGCATGTTCCAGGGCCCGGACCACCGCGAGGGCGCCATCCCGGGCATCGATGTAGCCCCAGAGGTTCCATTTACGCAAGGATGCATCGGAGTCGAAAGACGGGAACGCCTCGTAGTCTTCCGGGTCCATGACGTTGGAAAAGCGCAGCGCCGTAATGCTCAAGTCCGGGTCCCAGCGGGTGAGTTGGATGGCCATTTGCTCCTCGAGGTGCTTGACCAACGAGTACGTGCTTTCGGGGCGCGCCGCATACTCTTCATCGACTGGAATGTAGGGTGGGTCGACGTCAAAGGGCAGGCCAAGCACCGTCTCGCTTGAGGCGTAGACGACCTTCTTGATCCCGGCTCTACGAGCGGCTTGGAAGACGTTGTACGTCGAGACCATGTTGTTCTCGAATATAGCGGCGTCCGGTGCCAAACCCGGTGCCGGGATAGCAGCCAAGTGGACGATTGCGTCCAAGCCGCTGTGTTGATCGTCCAAGCCCATGATGACGTCAACGACCTGCCCATAATTGCGGAGGTCTACATTGACATAGCCGCGGCCACGAGCGCCAACTCTGTCCATGTTAAGGACTTGGTGACCATCCTGCGTCAGCCGCCGGACCACGCTCCTGCCCAGCTTTCCGCTTCCGCCCGTGACGGCAATCTTCATAGTGAGCTCCTGGTCGATGTCAGTAGGTGGATGGGACTGCTCCCAGCGTATGTGGCGGGTGGTTGGCTGCCCAGCCCCGGGGCTGGCCCTGTGGAACCTAGGTCTCCCGTTCCCACCCAGGCGCCGGGGCCTGCATGGACACCAGGTCCCCCCAGACGCAGGTCCTGCAAGGTCAAACGGCTTGGCTAGGTCACCCGGCTTGGCATGGGCGCCCGGCGTGGCAAGGTCATTCAGCCCAAGGTCACCCGGTTCGGCAATGTCATCCAGCCTGAGGCCATCGTCTGGTTCGGAGAACCGTCCGGGCGCGTTCAATTCGGCCCTCAACGGCTTAAACCAGTCCCCGGGATGAGACTTTGGCTCCGGGATGAAACCTTCACTCCGGGACCAAGGCAGCGCTGTTTGATTGTCCACCTGCTCGGGCCGTTGTCCTTGTCCCTGCCGCTTGGGGAGGTGTTTTTATGTTCTGAGGGGTGTGTGGTGGTGGTTGCGGCGGGGTGTTTGTGTGGGGTCGATGTGGGGTGGGGGGATGAACCAGGGGGTGCCGTTGGTGTTGGTGATGGTCCATTGTTCTTTGTGGATGAGGTGGTGGTGGTGGGAGCAGAGGAGGGTTCCGTTTTCTGTTCCTGTGGTTCCGCCGTGGGACCAGTAGGTGATGTGGTGGGTTTCGCACCAGGGTGCGGGCATGGTGCAGTCGGGGAAGGCGCAGCCGCCGTCGCGGGCGGTGATGGCTTTGCGGATGTGGGGTGGGAAGATCCGGGTGGTGCGGCCGATGTCCAGGACGCGGGAGTCGGTGCCGAGCAGGACGGGGATGATGTCGGCGTCGCAGGCGATTTTGCGGATGGTGTTGGGGTGGAGGGGGCCGGTGAACGTCGCTATCCCGGTGCCGGTGCCGAGCGATGGTGTGCTGGTGCTGGTGTTGAGCGGAGGCAGGGCAGGGGGCCGGTCCCACGGGGTTGGGTGTGCGGGGCTGGTTGGTCGTTTCCGGTGGGTTGGGTGAGTTGGTCGAGGAGGTCTTGGTGGCTGATGGTGACGGTGAGTTGGGGTCGGAGGCCGCCGTTGGTGGGGAGTTTGCCGGTGGTCATTGCGAGGTTGCAGGCGCCGACGAGGCCGTCGAGGAGTTTTTGTGCCCGGGAGCGTCGGTCCAGGTCCGGGTTGGTGGGTTGGGTGGTGTGTCGGGGGTTGGTGGCGGTGTTCATGACGGTGGTGAGGGTTTCGTATTGTTCGGTGGTGGCGAAGATTTCGAGGTGGTGCAGTCCGTAGCGGCGTCTGCGGCGGAGGAAGGTGCCTTGGAGTTGGTGGAGGGCTTCTTCGGAGGGTTCGGTTCCGTCTTGGTCGATCCTGTCGGTCCAGCGTTGGGCCGTTTTGGTGAGGAAGTCGGGGTCGCTTTCGGTTGCGGTTCTGGTCAGGGCGTGTTCCATGCGGGTGATGGTTTCGGTGTCGGTGAGGTGCCGGACTTTATCCAGGGCGGTGCTGATGATCGTGGCTGAGCGGGAGGGTATTTGGGCTGATCCGATCGCGTCGGCGAGGGCTTCCCGTCGCGCGGGGAGGGGCTATCCGGCTATTCCGGGCTGGGGGAGGACCTCGGCGGCGAGGGCGAGTCTGCGGCGGGCTTCGCTGATACTGATCCGCAATCGGGCGCGGAGGAACTGTGCCGTGTTCCGGTAGCCGTCATCGAGCAGGGCCGCGTCCCCGGCCCGGGCAACCTGGGCAGCAGCACTGGCCTGGCTGGTGGCAGCCCGGTCCGGTGTGTTTCCCGGGGCGGCGGTCCATCCGGTGCGCCAGTCGTGGTCGGCGGAGGACGGGGCACCTCGAGCTTCATTCCTGGTCCGCTCCACAGCCTGTGCCGCGACCACCTGCAAATACTCCAACGACCGCGAAAGCTCATCGACCCGCCCAGCAAAATCCGCCGCCTCCACCAATCCCAGCAGCCCGGACTCTGCCATCGCGGAGGCGCGCAGCTCTTCCAAAGCCGTGGCGCTGTCCTCCAACGCTTCTGAAAGGCAGCCAAGCGGAGCGATGGTGTCTGGCCTATCCGATGTCCCTTTGCTAGCGGAGGCTGTGGCTCTTCCGGCCGGACCTTCGAGCCGCATCGTTGCAGGGCCTTCATCGGGGGCAACAAGCAGCGTACCGGCGCCCGACGAACCCGGCCGCCGCTCCAATACCTGCCCATCGCTTTCCATACGAAAACCCTGTCACGCCGGGCTCCCACAGATCAGCCCCTGATTCGCGTATGTGGAAAACCCCCATCGCTGCCGGCGTATCCCACGCCGTGCCCAGCAGCGCGCGGGAGACACAGCCCCAAACGGCAAGTCCAGGTTGGTGCGGCCACCTACCTACGCGGTCAGCGCTGCAAATGCCATCTGTTCGAGGATGGGCCGGGCTGATTTCGCGGCGATCTTCCTCCCGTGGTGGCGCACCGAATGTGGGGTGGAGTTGATCAAGCCGAAGGCCGCATGGGCCCGCACCCGTAGGCCGGGAACATCTTCATCCGTATGAATGCGGGCGAGGACTCCAACCCAGGTTTCGACGTAGGAGCGCTGCAACTGCCGTACTTCGGCCTGGTCGGCATCGCCGAGGCTGCTGAAATCCCGGTCCTGGACACGGATGACGTCAGGGTTGCTCAGGGCAAAGTCCACTTGGAACCGGATCAATCCCTGCAGGGCTTCCGTGGGAGTTCCAGCGTCCGAGACCACCCGCAGTCCGCCGTCGAGGAGGTCCCGGCTAACGCTGAGGAGCAGTTCGCCAAGCACGGCCTGTTTGCCGGGAAAATGGCGGTACACCGCGGGTCCGCTGACACCTGCTGCCGCGCCGAGGTCCTCAAGGGATACCCTGCTGAAGCCGTTTTCCGCGAAGAGCCCTGCGGCGGCGGACAGCAAAGCCAACCTGCGAAGCTCCTTTGCGTGGCTGCGTTGCGTCATGGCAGTACGGCTACCGTCGGTGCTTGTTTCCGGGCCTACGGTCACGTTCTCCTCCTTGGCGCCCACGCCGGCAGGGCGGGCGTTGCTGTGCTGGACATCACAGTTAATAAAGACTAACCTAAATTTCAGTTACGTGGCACTAACCGAAATGGCCTGTGGCCGGGAATGGAACAGGGGTCGATGGAGACAATCGCCAGCTTGACGGGAACCGCCAGCGGCACGTTCGAGGCCAACCAGGAGGCGCAGCGCGCCCTGGTTGAGGAGTTGAAGAACCGCTTGGCAACAGCGGCATTGGGCGGGCCCGCAGCGTCCCGCGAACGCCATATCAAGAGGGGCAAGCTTCTCCCGAGGGAACGCATCGACTAC
The DNA here is from genome assembly GCF_059090325.1 of Arthrobacter sp. B0316-5-4. Taxonomy (NCBI): domain Bacteria; kingdom Bacillati; phylum Actinomycetota; class Actinomycetes; order Micrococcales; family Micrococcaceae; genus Arthrobacter; species Arthrobacter sp. B0316-5-4. The sequence continues at coordinate 126,016 of NZ_JBNHFN010000004.1, read as the reverse complement.
TTGTTGGACGAAGGAAGCCCGTTCCTGGAGATCGCACCTTTGGCCGCAAACGGGATGTACAACGACGATTCGCCTGGGGCAGGTGTCATTGCAGGCATTGGACTCGTTCATGGCCGCCACGTCCTGGTCATTTCCAACGACGCGACGGTCAAGGGCGGGACCTACTACCCGATGACTGTGAAAAAGCACCTTCGGGCCCAGGAGATCGCGTTGGAGAACAAGCTCCCGTGTATCTACCTGGTGGATTCAGGCGGAGCGTTCCTGCCCAAGCAGGATGAGGTCTTCCCCGACAAGGAGCATTTCGGCCGGATCTTCTACAACCAGGCCCGGATGTCCGCGGCGAAGATCCCACAGATCGCTTCCGTGATGGGTTCGTGCACCGCGGGTGGGGCCTACGTCCCTGCAATGAGTGACGAGACGGTGATTGTCCGAAACCAAGGGACCATCTTCCTGGGCGGGCCGCCCCTGGTTAAGGCAGCCATCGGCGAGATCGTCACAGCGGAAGAGCTCGGCGGCGGTGACGTGCACTCCAGGATTTCCGGGGTCACCGACCACTTGGCGGAGAACGACCAGCATGCGCTGGAAATCGTTCGGGATATCGTTGCGACGTTGCCGAAGCCGGCGCAGCCGGCGTGGGACGTGCTCGACGTCGTCCTGCCGCCTTTGGTGGAACCGGCGGAGCTTTACGGTGTGGTTCCAACGGACGTCAACGCCCAGTACGACGTCCGCGAAGTGATCGCCCGGCTCGTGGACGGTTCTGAGTTCCACGAATTCAAGAAGAACTACGGGACCACCCTGGTCACCGGATTCGCGCATCTGCATGGGCATCCGGTGGGCATCGTAGCCAATAATGGTGTCCTGTTCAGTGAGTCCTCGCTCAAAGGCGCCCACTTCATTGAGCTCTGCGATCAGCGGGGAACCCCCCTGATCTTCCTGCAGAACCTCTCCGGATTCATGGTGGGCAAGGACTATGAGCAAGGTGGCATCGCCAAGAATGGCGCCAAGATGGTCACGGCGGTGGCAACAGCCCGCGTACCGAAACTGACGGTGGTTATCGGCGGATCCTTTGGCGCCGGCAATTACTCCATGTGCGGCCGGGCGTACTCGCCACGGTTCCTCTGGATGTGGCCGGCCGCCCGAATCTCCGTCATGGGCGGCAACCAGGCCTCCAGTGTCCTCGCGACGGTCAAAAGGGACCAGTACGAGGCGGCAGGCCAGGAATGGTCCGCCGAGGACGAAGAGGCCTTCAAGGCGCCCATCAAGCAACAGTACGAAGACCAGGGGAGTCCGTACTACTCCACCGCCCGGCTGTGGGATGACGGCATCATTGATCCCGCTGACACCCGCCGTGTCCTGGGCATGGCACTGGACGTCGTCTCCCGCCAACAACTGCCCGAGACCTCCTTCGGTCTCTTCAGGATGTGACCATGACCTTCCCGACACCAACCAAAACCGTGAACGCAAGCCCAACCCAGTCAACAAGCCCAACCCCGTCAACAACCGCACCCCGCACCTTCAACGCCGTCTTGGTGGCCAACCGGGGGGAGATTGCCTGCCGGGTCATCCGTACGCTGAAGGAGATGGGCATCCGCTCCGTCGCCGTGTATTCGGACGCCGACAAAGATGCAAAGCATGTAACGCTCGCTGACACTGCCGTCGGCATCGGCGGCACCGCGCCCGCAGAAAGCTACCTCCGGATTGACGCCATCATCGATGCGTGCCGTCGCAGTGGGGCCGATGCAGTCCACCCCGGTTACGGCTTCCTGTCAGAGAACGTGGAGTTCGCCAAAGCGCTGGACGCCGCGGGCATCACGTTCATCGGCCCCGGGATCGGTGCCATCGAGGTGATGGGCGACAAAATCCGCTCGAAGAACCACGTGATGGCCTACGACGTCCCGTGCGTGCCCGGGATCGCCAAACCCGGACTCGCGGACCAGGAACTCATTGACGCTGCTCCGGGAGTGGGGTTTCCCCTCCTGATCAAGCCGTCAGCGGGCGGTGGCGGCAAGGGTATGCACGTGGTGGAACGGCTGGAGGACATGCCCTCCACCCTCCTCACGGCGAGGCGTGTGGCTGCATCTGCCTTCGGGGACGACACCCTCTTCCTGGAACGCCTCATCCGGGCTCCCAGGCACATTGAGGTGCAGGTCCTGGCCGACAACCACGGCAATGTCATCCACCTCGGCGAGCGCGAGTGCTCGTTGCAACGCCGGCATCAAAAGGTCATAGAGGAAGCCCCATCGGCCCTCTTCGAAGCGCTGCCTGATGGCCAGGCGCAGCGGGCACGGATCGGCGAGGCAGCATGCCAGGCGGCGCGGAGTGTCAACTACAGCGGCGCAGGCACGGTGGAGTTCCTGGTCTCGGATGAGCACCCGGACGAGTTCTTCTTCATGGAAATGAACACCCGGCTGCAAGTGGAGCACCCCGTCACGGAAATGGTCACCGGCGTCGACCTCGTTGAATGGCAGGTGAGGATCGCCGCCGGTGAGGTGCTCACCGTCGGGCAGTCCGACGTCGTGCTTAAGGGTCACGCCGTTGAGGCGCGTGTCTACGCCGAGGTGCCCGAGCGGAACTTCATGCCATCGATGGGCCGCATCGTCGCGCTGGCCGAGCAGGGTGCTGACGACGCCGCCGTGTCCGGGCGGCAGAAGGGGCATGCCAACGTCCGGATCGACTCTGCCATGCGTGAGGGCTTGGAGATCACCGGCGACTACGATCCCATGCTTGCCAAAGTCATTGCGTGGGGCGAAGACCGCGCGACGGCGCTGAACACCCTCAATGCGGCGCTGGAGCGTTACACGCTGCTGGGTGTGGATACGAACGTCGAGTATCTGCGGCTGCTGATCAACGATTCCGAAGTCCGCGCCGGGCACTTGGATACGGGGCTGATCGAGCGGAAACTCCCGTCCATGACGTTCAGGCACGCCGGGCCGAGCGAACTCATCGCTGCCGCGCTCACGCTGTGGCTGGATCGCACCGGGCCGGCGCTCGCAGGCAACGCCTGGAAGACTCCTGACTCCTGGCGCGTCGGGGCTCCCGCCGCCTGGACCGCGACGTTGGGCGTTCCGGGTGGCGCCATGGCGACGGTGTCGATCACCGAACACGACGGTGTCCTCTCGGCAAAGCTCGACGGCGGCGACCCCGTCAATGTCGCAGTGGTGGACCGCAGCGGCGACAGTATCGTCCTGGAGCTCGACGGCGGTGTCCTCACCTACGTGGTGGGCATGGCGCCGGGCGTAGCCCCGGAGCTGTTCGTGGGCAACGACGGCTGGTCGTGTCGGTTTGAGGTCCTTAACCGTGCCGAACGGCTGCGTCGGGTACTCGCCGGCATCCAGCGCGAAGAGGGTGCCGCCGACCCGGAGGTGCGCTCGCCGATGCCCGGAACCGTGGTGTCCGTGTCCGTGGCTGATGGCGACACCGTGGAAGAGGGCCAAGTGCTCCTGGCCGTCGAAGCCATGAAGATGGAACACCAACTGGTGGCCTCGGTCGCCGGAACCGTCCACCTCACCAGTAAACCCGGGGACCTGGTCAAAGCAGACCAGGTACTCGCCACCATCCACGTAGCCGCTACCGACCAGGCCGGCACAGACCAGACCAGCACAGACAAGGAAGTCCAGCCATGAGCACCTTTGAACTCAACGAGGAATACCAGGACCTCAGCGACTCCGTCCGCGAGTTCGCGGATGAGGTGGTAGCTCCTGTCTCCGCAAAGCACGATGAAGAACACAGCTTTCCCTATGAAGTGGTCAAGCAGATGGGGGAGATGGGGCTCTTCGGGCTGCCGTTCCCGGAAGAGTTCGGTGGCATGGGCGGAGACTACTTCGCCCTGGCGTTGGCTTTGGAGCAGCTGGGCCGAGTGGACCAATCCGTCGCCATCACCCTGGAAGCGGGTGTTTCCTTGGGGGCCATGCCCGTCTACCGCTTCGGCACGGATGCGCAAAAGGAACAGTGGCTCCCGGAGCTGGCATCCGGGCGCTCATTGGCTGGTTTTGGCTTGACGGAGCGTGAGGCCGGTTCCGATGCCGGGGGCACCAAGACCCACGCGCACACGGAGAACGGCGAGTGGGTCATCAACGGCAACAAGGAGTTCATCACCAACTCCGGTACGGACATCACTACGCTGGTCACAGTCACCGCCGTCACCGGCCAAAAAGAGAACGCGGACGGCAGCACCAAGAAGGAAATCTCCACCATCCTTGTGCCCACCGACACGCCCGGTTTCACCGCCGAAAAGCCGTATAACAAGGTGGGCTGGAACGCGTCCGACACCCACCCGCTCACCCTGGACAACGTCCGCGTCCCGGAAGCGAACCTGCTGGGGGAGCGCGGCCGCGGCTACGCGAACTTCCTCTCCATCCTTGACGAGGGACGCATCGCCATTGCTGCCTTGGCCACCGGCGCAGCCCAGGGTTGCGTGGACCTGTCCGTGAAATATGCCAAGGAACGCAGCGCTTTTGGGCAGAACATCGGGAAGTACCAGGCCATCCAGTTCAAGATCGCGCGCATGCAGGCGAGGGCCCACACAGCCCGCCTGGCGTACTACGACGCGGCCTCACGGATGCTGGCTGGCAAGCCGTTCAAGACCGAAGCGGCCATCGCTAAGATGGTCGCAGGCGAGGCAGCCATGGACAACGCGCGGGACGCCACCCAGGTGTTCGGCGGCTATGGCTTCATCAACGAATTCACGGTGGCACGCCATTACCGCGACTCCAAGATCCTTGAAATCGGGGAAGGCACCACCGAGGTCCAGTTGATGCTCATCGCCCGCGAGCTGGGTCTGTAACCGTACGGGAAGGATCAAGGATGATTGACAAGGTTGTTGCCAGCGCCGCTGAAGCGGTGAGGGACATCCCGGACGGCGCCTCGCTCGCCGTCGGCGGTTTTGGCCTGTGCGGTATTCCCGTCGCGTTGATCGATGCGCTCCACAGCCAGGGCACCACGGACCTGGAGACCGTCAGCAATAACTGCGGGGTGGACGACTGGGGCTTGGGTATCCTCCTCAAGGACGGCCGCATCCGCCGCACCATCAGCTCATATGTTGGCGAGAACAAGGAGTTCGCTCGGCAATACCTTGCGGGGGAGTTGGAAGTGGTTCTCACCCCGCAGGGCACGCTGGCTGAGAAGCTTCGCGCCGGCGGTGCGGGCATCCCGGCTTTCTTCACCAAGGCCGGCGTGGGAACCCAGGTGTCCGAAGGCGGTCTCCCGCAAAAGTACGACGCCGACGGGAACGTCGCGATCGCCTCCTCGCCGAAGGAGGTGCGCACCTTCAACGACGCCGACTACGTCCTGGAGGAATCGCTGACTCCCGATTTCGGCCTGGTCCATGCCTGGAAGGGCGACCGGCACGGCAATCTTGTGTTCCATGCGACGGCCATGAACTTCAATCCCCTGTGCGCGATGGCGGCCAGGACCACCATCGCCGAGGTGGAGGAGCTCGTGGAACCCGGCGAACTGGATCCGGAACACATCCACACACCGGGCATCTTCGTGCAGCGCGTGGTGGTGGCGCCGGAAACGGAGAAGCGGATCGAGAAGCGGACCGTGGCTTTGGCGGCACCAGCGGCCAACGGCACGAGCGAACAGGCAGGAGCCTAGCTATGGAATCGAACAGCCTCCAGGACATCCCGCCCCGCCCGGAAGCCGTGCGCCACGAGTACCGGCGCGCCGACGTCGAACATCACGAAGCCAAAGGCTGGACCCGCAACGAACTGGCAGCGCGCGTCGCCCAGGAGCTGACCAACGGCCAGTACGTGAACCTGGGAATCGGGATGCCAACCTTGATCCCCAACTACATCCCGGACGGTGTGGAAGTCATCCTGCATTCCGAGAACGGCATCCTGGGCGTCGGTCCCTACCCTGCAGAGGACAAAGTGGACCCGGACCTCATCAACGCCGGCAAGGAGACCGTCACCACCAACGCGGGTGCGGCGTTTTTCGATTCGGCGTCGTCCTTCGGCATGATCCGCGGCGGGCATGTGGACGTCGCTGTCCTGGGCGCCATGGAGGTGGCTGCCAACGGTGACCTCGCCAACTGGATGATTCCGGGCAAGATGGTGAAGGGGATGGGCGGCGCCATGGACCTGGTGTTCGGCGCCAAGAAGGTCATCGTGATGATGGAGCACGTGGACCGGAGCGGCAGGCCGAAGATCGTCCAAAACTGTACCCTTCCGCTGACAGGCAAGGGCTGCGTGGACCGCATCATTACGGACCTCGCGGTGATCGACGTCGTCAAGGACGAAGGCGACCCGCGTCTGGTCCTGCGCGAACTGGCCCCCAATGTCACCCTCGACGACGTCGTTGCCGCTACCGGGGCCGAGCTGTTCGAAGAAGACCAGGAACTGACCGTATGACCCGGGTAGTCGAGCAGCGGGGGCTCTACTTTGATGAGCTTGAAGAGGACGTGGTCTATGCGCACAGGCCCGGCCGCACCGTCACCGAAACGGACAACGTCCTCTTCACCACCATGACCATGAACACGCAGGCCCTGCATTTGGATGCCGCGTGGAGCGAAGGGCAGCCCTTCGGGCAGCGGCTCATGAATTCGATGTTCACGCTCTCCACCATGGTGGGGCAGTCCGTCACGCAGCTGACCCAGGGCACCATCATCGCGCAACTGGGGCTGACCGATGTCACCTTTCCGCACCCGCTGTACCACGGGGATACGCTGTACACGGAGACGATGATTATCGGAAAAAGGTTGTCGTCCTCCCGCCCCGGACAGGGCGTGGTGACCATGCAGCACACCGGCCGCAACCAGGACGGGACCGTGGTGGCATCGGCCACCCGTACCTGCCTCATGTGGACCAAGGAAGCGCACGCCGCGCAATCCTAGTCGCCCTCCGTCCGTGTCAGCCCGCCACCACCTAGGAATCCGCATGCCTTCTCCCGATTCGTCTCCCCACCAAGCTGCAGCGCCTTTCACAATGGGCCCGGCACTCCTGTTCTGCCCAGCCGACCGGCCGGAACGTTTCGGGAAGGCCGCCGACCGGTCCGATGCCGTGATCCTGGACCTGGAGGACGCGGTGGCTCCAGCGGACAAGCCCCGGGCCCGCGACGCTATCATCGGGCAGCCGGACGGGGAGCGTTTGGATCCCGCGAGAACCATCGTCCGCGTCAACCCGGTGGGCACGCCCGGGTTTGAGGCAGATCTGGAAGCCTTGGCCGCAACCCCGTACCGCACCGTGATGCTGGCCAAAGCGGAAAGCGCTGCGCAGCTTGCGGCGTTGGCGGGGTACCAGGTCATAGCGCTGTGTGAAACGGCTGCAGGCATCGTGAACGCTGCCGCGATCGCGGCGCAACCGAACGTCGTCGGCCTGATGTGGGGTGCCGAAGACCTGCTGGCCTCCTTGGGTGGCCTGTCCAGCAGGAACGACGACGGCGGGTACCGGGCTGTCGCGCTGCACTCACGTTCCGCTGTGCTGCTTGCCGCTAAGGCTGCGGGCAAGGAAGCCATTGATTCGGTGTATGTCAACATCCCGGATCTTGACGGTCTCGCGGTTGAGTCGCAGGACGCTGTGGCCAGTGGCTTCGGGGCGAAGGCCTGCATCCACCCCAACCAAGTGGCCGTGGTCCGGGAGGCGTATGCCCCCACTCCCGAAGCAGTCGAGGCGGCATCTGAGCTGCTCGACGCAGCCGCAGCGGCCGGCACTGGTGTGTTCCAGTTCAAGGGCAAGATGATCGACGGCCCCATCCTCAAGCACGCCGAAGCCACCCTTCGCCGGGCCGGACGCTAACCACTGAGCCGGCCCCTGTTCGCCACACCCGCCGTGGAACGGCGGGGTGGGCAAACAAGGGCCGGAATGGTGGGACTCAGCTTTCGTGTGCGCGTAGGCGCCGTGTGTCGCTAGGCGCGTACTGCCGTCGAGAGTTCCGCCAGTTCCACCGTGGCAGGCCGCGCGGCCGTGCTCTTGATGGCTACTGCTTGCCCACTGCGGGCAGATTCCAGCACCGATTCCATGACGTCCAAGGCATGGAACGCCAACTGTCCACCGGCACGCGGTTCCTGTCCGGCCGGTGTGGCCGCGAGGTCGGCAATGCCAAAGCCGCGTCCCGAGTCCACATAGCCTGCCGATACCGGGAGCGTCTCCCAGTCCTCGGCGCCAAGCGCGAAAAGCTGTACATCGCCGTCGAAGTAGTTGGGGTCGGGCACAACCAACGAACCTTTTTCGCCGTGGATTTCGATGTTGGGGCTCTTGGTTTTGACCGCGTCGAAGCTCATGAAGAGGGTGGACAGGGCGCCGGAGGCGTGGACCAGGACTCCCGTGACGTGCGAGTCAATGGCAACGGGCACTTTTTGGCCTTCCCGCGGCCCTGAGCCGATGATCCGTTCGTCGCGGGTATGGCTGGCCGCGCCGACCACCGAAACCACGGGGCCGAGCAGTGTGACCAGCGCCGAGACGTAGTACGGGCCCATGTCGAGGAGCGGCCCACCGCCGGGCTGGTAATAGAAATCGGGGTTGGGATGCCACCGCTCGTGCCCGGGAGTCGCCATGGTCGCCGTGGCTGAGATGGGTGCGCCGATCAGGCCGTCGTCGATCGCCTTGCGGGCAGTCTGGATGCCGGTTCCCAGCACGGTGTCCGGCGCGCAGCCAACCACCACCCCGGCAGCTGCTGCCGCATCGAGTACTTCACGGGCCTCCGCCGTCGTTGCTGCCAGCGGCTTTTCGCCGTAGACGGACTTGCCCGCGGCAATGGCCTTCAAGGCAATGTCGGCGTGGGCGGCGGGAATGGTCAGGTTGAGGACGAGCTCAACGTCATTCGCGGCCAGGAGCTCGTCCACCGTGAGGGCCCGGACGCCGTCGTAGGATTCGGCGACGGCCTGCGCACGGGCAGGATCGAGGTCGGCAACGGCTACCAAATTAATGGCATCCAGCCGACGGAAGTTGCTCAGGTACTGCGCGATGATGGCACCGCAGCCGATGATTCCTACATTTAGCGGCTTGCCCACAGCATGCCCCTTTCGATGATGGTGCGGACGTTGCTGTCCTGGAGGATTTCCACGCGGTGGCCGGGGGTGCAGACGAAGATCCTGCCCTTGCCCCACTGGCGGGTCCAGAGAGCCGGAGAGGTGACTTCACGGTTCCACGGATCCCATTCCCGGACTTTCTGGGTGGTGGTTGCCAGGACATCGATGTAGTCGTCGGACAGGACCCAGTACTGCTCGGTGACGAGGTCGAAGTCTCCGATGCCCTGGGTGATGGGGTGTTCGGCGGCCGCTGGAAGCATGTTCACCGTGTACGGGACGTAATTGTCGGACTGTTCTCCCGTTTGTTCGTCAGGGTGCTTGCCCGGGTGGCAGGCAAACTGGCCGCCGACCAGGTGCAAATAATCCGAGTTGTTGCGGTAGGAATCGGCGATGCCACCGTGCCAGCCCGCGAGTCCCGTGCCATTCTCGACGGCGGTGCGGAGACCCTCGAACTCGTCCTTCTCGATGGTTGTCATCGTCATGCACTGCACGATCAGGTCGACGCCCGCCATGTAGTCCGGATCGGCGTAGATCTTGGGGGATTCCTCCACCCGGACGTCGTAGCCGTTGTCCCGCAGGTAGGGGATGAACAGTTCGGTGGCTTCCACCGGCTGGTGTCCGTCCCAGCCGCCGCGAACCACCAGCGCTGTCTTATTGTTGCTTTTCATGGTTTCCTTCGTTTCGGGGCGTTGTGTCGTTGGAGTCGGGTTTGTTGCTGTCAGCGCGTCGCAAACGCAGCATCGAAAGCTGCCGCTTGGGGACGTATGGCGGCGAGCCCCCGAACCATGTCCAGCGCCTGGGGAGCGCCGACCAGCCGGTCCATGCCAGCGTCCTCCCATTCGATGCTGGTGGGTCCTTCGTAGCCAATGGCGTTCAGTGTGCGGAAGATCGGCTCCCAGTTCACATCCCCGTGCCCGGCAGTGACGAAGTCCCATCCGCGGCGGGGATCAGCCCACGGCAGGTGGGATCCAAGGCGTCCGTTGCGGCCGTTGAGTTGTCGGACGGATTCCTTGACGTGGACATGGAAGATCTTGTCCGCGAAGTCCTGGAGGAACATCACGGGGTCCAGGTCCTGCCACAGGAAATGGGAGGGATCGAAGTTCAGGCCAAAACCTTCCCTGTGTCCGATCGCTTCGAGGGCGCGCTTCGCCGTCCAGTAGTCGTAGGCAATCTCGGATGGATGGACTTCCAGCGCAAAACGGACGCCTACCTCATCAAACACGTCCATGATGGGATTCCAGCGGTCGGCAAAATCCTGGTAGCCGCGCTCGATCATGGCGTCCGATGCCGGCGGGAACATCGCCACGCATTTCCAGATGGACGAGCCCGTGAACCCTGTGACCGTCTTGACTCCCAGCCTGGCGGCAGCGTGGGCCGTGGTCTTCATGCTTTCGGCGGCCCGCTCCCGCACGCCTTCCGCCTCGCCGTCGCCCCACACCGCTGGCGCAAGGATATCCCGGTGCCGCTCATCGATCGGGTCATCGCACACTGCTTGTCCGGTCAGGTGGTTGGCGATGGCGTGCACGCTGAGATGGTGCTTATCCAGGACGTCCAGTTTTGCCTGGAGGTAGGCGTCGTCCTCGACAATGCGCTGTGGATCCAGATGGTCGCCCCAGCAGGCGATCTCCAAACCGTCAAAGCCCCACTCTCCAGCCAGCCTCGCCACTTCCTCGAAAGGCAGGTCGGCCCACTGTCCGGTGAAGAGGGTGATGGGTCGGGTCATGATGTTCCTTTCAGACGTTCTGCCAGCGGCTTGCGTTGTCAGCGCTAGCCTCGACGGCGGCCAGCACCTTTTGTACCTGCAAGGCATCCGCGAACGACGGCGACGGCTGCTCGCCCGCGCCGATGGCCGTCACGAGGTCCACTACCTGGTGGGTAAACCCGTGCTCATAACCCAACCCATGGCCGGTGGGCCACCAGTTGGCGGTGTAGGGATGGGAGGGTTCGGTGACCATGATCTTCCGGAAACCCGCATCGGGTTCCAGTGCAGCGTCGTAGAACTGCAGCGAGTTCATATCCTCGAAGTCGAAGGCTACTGATCCCTTGGTGCCGTTGAGCTCCAGGCGCATGGCGTTCTTGCGTCCCAAGGCGAACCGGGTGGCCTCAAAGATACCGACAGGGCCGGCGGCAGCACCGTCGTCGTGGGTTGATTCGAAGCGGGCGGTGAACAGCGCTGCGTCGTCCACGGTGACCGGGCCCTTGGGGCCGTCCGCGCCACCGTGGCCGCCGAGGCCAACAAAGTCGCCGCCCACTGGGCGCTCCTTCACGAACGTCTCCAAAAGTGCGGAGACCCCGGTGATGTTGAGCCCGGTAATCCATTGTGCGGCGTCGATGCTGTGCGCACCGATGTCACCCAGCGAACCGGACCCGGACTTCGACTTGTCCAACCTCCAGGTCAACGGGGCGTCCGCGTCGCTGAGCCAGTCCTGCAGGTATTGCGCGCGGACGTGCCTGATCTCGCCTAAACGGCCGTCATCCACCATCCGCTTGGCGAGGGCCAGTGCAGGTGTGCGGCGGTAGCTGAAGCCGCACATGGACAGCACACCGCGCTCGGCTGCGGCCTGGGCCACCGCCGTCATCTTCTCCGCCTCTTCCACGGTGTTGGCGAGGGGCTTTTCGCAGAGGACGTGCTTGCCGGCCTCAAGCGCGGCGATGGCGATCTCGGCGTGGGTGTTGCCGGGGGTGCAGATATCGATGAGGTCGATGTCGTCCCGTTCGATCAACTTGCGCCAATCGGTCTCCACGCTGTTCCAACCGTATTTGCTGGCTGCTGCCCGGACGCCGTCGGCATTCCTGCCGGCCACTGCCGTGAGTTCAGGGACGAGGGGCAAGTCGAAGAACCGCGGCGCCGTACGCCAGGCGTGGGAATGCGCGGCACCCATGAACGCGTAGCCGACCATGCCGACCCGCAGCGGTTTCGTTTCAGTCATGACGGATTCCTTTCTGCTGGCAGGTGCCAGTCACTTGCTGAAGCCTGCGGTCAGACCGCTGAGCAGCTGGCGGCGTGCCACCACGTAGACCACCAGCAACGGCAGGGTAGCGAGGACAACGGAGGCGAGCACCGCTGGAATGTTGACGCTGAACTCACCTTGGAACGTCCACAGCGACAGGGGGAGGACCCGGGTATCGGGGCTCTGGGTGAGGATCAGCGGAAACAGGAAGCCGTTCCAGACGTTGAGTGCGTTGTAAATCCCCACGGTGATGACGGCCGGCTTGGTCATCGGCAAGGCGAGCCGCCACAGCATGGCCCAGTCCGAGCAGCCATCCAAGCGCATCGACTCGAACAACTCGTTGGGAACGTCCCGCAGGAAGTTGGAGAGGATCAGCACCGAAATGGGAATGGCGAAGGCAATGGACGGCAGGATCAAAGCCAGCAAGGTGTCGTACATGTGGGCTTTGGTGATCATCCAGTAGATCGGGATGATCGTGGCGTGAAGCGGAATGGCCAGGCCCAGCAGGAAGATGTTGTTGGTCAAGCCGAGGAATTTGCCCTTGCCGCGGACGATCGCGTACGCCGCCATGAAGGAGACCAGCAAAGCCGGAACCACACTGCCCAACGTGACGATCAGGCTGTTGGCAAAGTACTTGGCGAAGTCGTTTTCCAGAACCAGTTTGTAGTTGTCCAACGTCGGTTCGGCGGGCGGCAGCATGGGGTTGGACGTGAAGAAGCCTGCTTGGTTCTTCACGCTGGTAATGACCACGTAGTAGACCGGCACTATGATCACCGCGAGCCAGGCCCAACCGCCCAGGCCGCCCAGGATGTTGGGCCGCGACCTGCCGGGCGGCGGAGTCCGACGGCGGGTGGCGGCTGGCGTTGGCGGTGCTGCCGGTGACGTGGGGAGTTGTGTGGTGGAAGCCATTACGCACCTTCCAATTGGCTGGCATTGCGGTTCTTGCCGCCGAGTCGTTGGAGGAACAGGGCCAACGCCAGGCCGATGACCACGAGGATCACTCCCAGGGCGCTCGCCGCTCCCATGTCGTTGGCTTTGAATCCGGTGAGGTACATGTGCAGTGGCAGCAAGCGGGTGGAATACCCCGGGCCGCCGGCAGTGAGGACGAAGACCAGGTCGAAGTAGGCCAGGGAACCAACCACCATCAGGGTGGACGAGGTAATGATCGTGTACTTCAACTGGGGGAGGGTGATGTTGAAGAACTGCTGGACCCTCCCGGCACCGTCGATCTGCGCGGCTTCATACAGCGAAGTGGGTATTTGCCTGACTCCGCCTTGATAGATCAGGGTGTGGAACGGAACGAACTGCCAGGCGATCACGAAGACCACCACGAACAGCACGAGGTCCGAGTTGCCCAGCCAGTCCTGGGCCAGGACTGGCAGGCCCAGGCCAGGACCGAGGCCGAAGTTCGGATCCAGGAGCGCTTTGAAGGCAATGGCCACGGCCGCGGAGGACAGAAGCAGCGGCACAAAGTAGAGAACTGCCAAAGCGGCACGGTACTTCTGGCTGGCAGCGGTGAAGACACCCAGCAGGAGGCTGATGGGGGCCTGGACGATGAACGAGAAGAACATGATCTTGGCCGTTACCAGCAGGGCGTTACCCGTAACGGGGTCAGCCAGGACGGTTTGCCAGCTGGAGAGTCCATCGAGCTTAATTTCGCCGAGCCCGTCCCAGCGGGTGAAGCTCAGGAACAGGACGCCCAGCAGGGGAAGAATCGCAAAAAGCGTGAAGAAAGCGAGGGCCGGGACTGCCAGCCACCCCGACGGACCCTTTTCGAGGGTCCGTCGGGACGGCTGCTCCCGCCGGGAGGTCTGCTCCCGGGTAGTTGCAGTAATGGTCGACACGGATTACTTCCCGATCATCGCGTTCATGGTTGAGGCGAACTGCTCGGGCGTGATCTTCTTCAGGAAAATCTGGTCAAGGTTAGCCAGCATCGCGTCGCCCTGTGCCGGGCTGAGGGCCTGGTCCCAGGACAGGGTGAAATCGGGGGCGTCCTTGGCCATGCCGTAGACGTACGTCAGGAAGTCCTTGTCCGGGGATGCGGCAAGTTTGTCTTCGATGCCCGTGACCACCGGCACGGCTCCGGAGTCGATCAAGGCCTTGACGTTCTCGTCATTGAACATCCCGTCCTTGACGTAGTCCAGTGCTGTCTTCTTTTGTTCCTCGGTGGCCTTGGAGGAAACCGACCAGAAGTTGGAAGGATTTCCCACGACGTTTGCCGGATCTCCCTTGCCGCCTTCGATGGTGGGGAAGGGGGTGTAACCGAGCTTGCCGCTCTTGACGAAGTCGGCGGCGTCCTTCTTCATTCCCTGGTAGATCCAGCTGCCCTGCAGGATCATGGCCGCCTTGCCGGTGTAAAGGAGGGCCTGGTCTGCGTTGCTGTCCGCCGCAATCGAGGAGAACCCGTTGATGAAGCCGCCAGCGTCCACCAGCTCCTGGATCTTGGTCAGCGCCTCGATGACTGCGGGATCGGACCAGGCATCCGGCTTGTTGGCTGCGATCTTGGCGAAGACTTCGGGTCCGCCGATGCGGTCTACGAGGTACTCGAGCCACATGAGGTCCGGCCATTTCGACTGCCCGCCCAGCGAGAATGGAGCTACGCCTGCGGCCTTGAACTTGGGCACCAGTGCCATGAGTTCATCCCAGGTCTTGGGTGCTTCGGCGCCGATCTTGTCGAAGACTTCCTTGTTGTAATAGAGGACCACCGGCTGCACTTTGTTGTTGGGCAGGGCGTAGGTCTTGCCATCGATGACGCCACTTTCCAGGATCGACGGGAGGTAGCGGCTCTGGACATCAGGGTTCTCTTTGAGGAATCCGGTTAGGTCATCCACTTGTCCGGCGTCGACGTAGGACTTGAGGACGCCGCCTCCCCAGCCGTAGACCAGCGTGGGACCCTGCCCGGCGCCGACGGCCGTGCGCACCTTGGTCTTGTAGGCATCGTTTGCGAAGAAATCGAGCTTGATGGAGGAATCGGGGTGTGCCTTGTTCCAGGAGTCCACGGAGGCCTGGAAGACTGGTTGGTCACCGCCTGTCAGCCCCCACATGGTGGCCGAATCCGCGGAGGCTCCGCTTCCGGCAGGGCCCGAGGAGCCGCAGGCTGCGAGCGAGATTGACAAGACGGCTGCCGAGACCGCCATTCCGGCGGTGCGCAACTTCAGATTATTCATGTGCTGTTTCCATTCGTCCTACGGGCTCGACGCTGATGGCCCGGCTGCTCGTATAAAAAGCCGCACTCTGCGGGTAGGGATCAACTTCGATCGCCAGTACCCTGAAAGCTTTTTCGAAATGTTTCGGAAGTCCTTTCGAAAGTGCCCACCAAATTTAGCCGTGAGGCACGTCACCGTCAAGGGTGTTTTTGCGGATATTTCCCGCCATGCTTTCGAGATTGACGCCGTGGAGGACGCTGCTGCACACTAAACACATCCGAAACTTTTCGAAAGCAGGCTGCCGTGGTCCCCGACGACCGACCCTCAAAAATGACACTGTCCGCCGTGGCCCAAGAGGTCGGAGTGTCGGTCCCCACGGTCTCCAAGGTGGTCAACGGGCGTGCCGACGTGGCCCAGGGAACCCGTACGCGGGTCCTGGAAGCGCTCCAGCGGACGGGCTATAAGACGCCGCTCCAACGCAAGGGCAAACCCGTGCAAAGGACGGTGGAAGCGGTATTCGACTCGTTGAATTCCGCCTACAACATGGAGATCCTCAACGGTGTCATGGAGCAGGCCAATCTCTCCGGCATGGAAGTGGTCCTCTCTGTGACAGGCCTGCAGGCTCCGCCGTCCCTGGGGCCCGAGGAACGGGCGCAGCGCATGATTGATGAAGGTCGCAGCGGAATGATCGTGGTCACCTCGGCTTTCGGGGCGACGCAGCTCGAAGCATTCCAGCGACGTCAGATTCCCATCGTGGTGATCGACCCCCTCAATCCGCCACCTTCGAACCTGTTCAGCGTGGGTGCGAGCAACTGGGCCGGCGGCAAAGCAGCTGCCATGCACCTCCTCGAACTTGGCCACCGCCGGATTGCGTTCATCGGCGGTCCGGACACGGCAGAGTGCAGCCAGGCCCGCCTGCATGGCTACATGGCTGCCCTCATGGCCGAAGGCATCACGGTGGAACACGAGTACGTCTCGGCCGGCAAGTTCCGGCCGGAGAATGGTGCCGCTGCCTTCAAGGCGCTGCTGGCTTTGGAGGACCCACCCACGGCGATCTTCGCAGGCAGCGACAGTATCGCCCTGGGCGTCCTGGCTGAGGCGCGGCGACAGGACGTGCGGATTCCCGAAGAGATGAGCCTGGTGGGCTTCGACGGGACCTACCAAGCAGAAGAGTCCATTCCACCACTGACGTCGGTGAGCCAGCCGCTGCAGGAAATAGGCCGATCCGCGTTGAACTTCATCCTTCGCCAAATGCAAGGCGAAGAAATCGACTCCCGAAGGGTGGAACTGGCAACCCACCTCGTTGTCCGCGAGTCCACTGCGCCGCCACGGGCCACAGCGCTACGGTAGGTCCCGCCGTCGTGGGTTCAGCTGCTGTGGCGGGATGGCCTCATACAGCAGCACCCGCACCCATCGGTCCCCGGTTTCGCGGAACTCCGCCCGACTCGCGAAGCGGTACAGGTAGCTTCGCGCGCGGACCCACCGCGGGCGCCCGCCGTCGAACGGGTCCCGGCGAAGCAGCCCAAGGGTCGGCTTGTCGGCCTCCAGCAGTTTGTCCAGGAAGGCGTAGAACCAGTCCTCGTGGACGGTCCGCAGCGGCAGGAACCACATCAGCCAGTCCAATCGAAGGTGGTAGGGGGCCCATTGCCGCGGAAGCCGCCGGACATCCCCTGGCTTGCCCTTGAAACCGTACTCCAGCCAGCGGTCATCAGGAGCGTCGGGCTCCGTGGCCGTGGTGCCTTCCACCACGATCTCGATCCGCTGCTTCGTGACCGTACCGAACGCGCCATAGGCGTTAACCAGCCGCCAGCGGTTGAAGCTGGCATTCATCAGTTGGCGGCGGGAGAACAGGTTGAGCAGGGGGCGGTAGCTCAGCACCAGCAGCAGCGCCGTAACAAGCACGACGACGGCGAGCCACCACGGCGCGGTTTCGGCACCTGGGTGCCACTCCAGCGGGATGGACGGAAAGACGGCGTGTGCCACAGGATCGCTCACGGCCGCAAAGGCCAAAACGATCGCCACCCAGTTCAGCCACGCGAAGTTCCCGCTTGCCACCAGCCAGAGCTGGGTCACGATGATGATGCCGGCCGCGACGCTGGCCAGGGGCTGCGGAGCGAACAGGAAGAACGGGACCACGAGCTGCGCAAAGTGGTTGCCCAACACCTCGACTTTGTGCAGGGGACGCGGCAGGAGGTGCGCCTGCCTGCTGAGCGGGCCGGGCATCGGCTGGGTCTCGTGGTGGTAGAACATCGCGGTCAGGTCCCGCCATTCACGGCCGCCACGGATCTTGATCATCCCCGCGCCGAACTCGAGCCGGAAGACCAGCCACACGATCATGAGCAGGACGGTTGTGGGCGGGGGCGTCTGGTCCGAGCCCAGGAAAGCCACGGTGAACCCGGCTTCCAGGAGCAGGATCTCCCAGCCGAATCCGTAGAACGTCTGGCCGACGTTGACAATGGACATGTAGAGCAGCCACAGGGCAAGGAATGCCAGCAACGGCAGCCACGGCGGCCCGGCCTGGGGGAGGCCCCAAACCAACAACGCTGCTACGGCCATGCCCGCCCAGCACACCATCCGCAGGAGCCCATCCGAGTAGCGCCAGCGAAAAAGGGTGGGCCGGGCCAGCCGGCGCGCCATGTCCAGAAACGCCGGCACGGGAAGCAACCCGCGCTCGCCGAGAAGGGCCGGAAACTGGTTCAGCGTGGACAGGAAAGCAACCAGGTACAGCGCGGCCGTGCCGCGCTGCAGGACCTGCCGCGCGAACTCGTAGTCCCGAGCATCAAACCAGGACAGCCACTCCACGGTTCCACGGTACGCCCGGCCGGAGGTTCTCCACATACGTCCGGGTCCGGTCGCTGCCCTCCTCGGTGGCTGGGATACTTAAGGAATGCAGCCGCGCAAGATCGTCATCCTCGGGTCCACCGGTTCCATCGGCACACAGGCGCTTGACGTCGTCGATGCCGCCCCTCATCGTTTTGAGGTGGTGGCGCTGAGTGCCGGCGGCGGAAACCTTGGACTCATAGCGCAGCAGGCCGTCCACACCCGGGCCCAGGCGGTGGGCATTGCCCACGGGGACCCGGCGATGCTCCGGCAGCTGATTGATGCCGCGGCCTCCTCCGAAGGTGTCAGGGGATTCGCGCCGGAAATTTTCGTTGGCCCGGACGCGTCCACCCGGATCGCAGCCATCGCTTGCGACGTGGTCCTGAACGGCATCACAGGTTCCATAGGGTTGGCACCAACGCTGGCCGCGCTCGGCACGGGAGCCACGCTGGCCCTGGCGAACAAGGAATCACTGATCGTCGGCGGCGCGCTGGTCAAGGCCGCAGCCCGCCCCAGACAGATTGTCCCTGTTGACTCCGAGCATTCGGCCATCGCCCAATGCCTGCGCTCAGGCACTGAGCAGGAAGTCGAAAAACTGATCCTGACCGCTTCGGGAGGCCCGTTCCGTGGCCGCACGCGTGAACAGCTCCATGGCGTCACGCCGCAGGAAGCCCTTGCCCACCCCACCTGGGACATGGGCCTGATGGTCACCACCAATTCAGCCAGCCTCGTCAATAAAGGCTTGGAAGTGATCGAGGCCCACCTGCTCTTTGATGTTCCCTTGGACAGGATTGAGGTGGTGGTCCACCCCCAGTCGGTGGTGCACTCGATGGTCCAGTTCGTGGACGGCTCCATCATTGCCCAGGCATCACCTCCGGACATGAGGTTGCCCATTGCGCTGGGCCTGGGATGGCCTGATCGAGTCCCGCACGCCGCGAAGGCCTGCGACTGGAGCCAAGCCACCAGCTGGACGTTCGAGCCCCTTGATACCGTGGCTTTCCCCGCCGTGGACCTCGCCAAGGATGCCGCGAAGCAAGGAAGTACGTTCCCTGCCGTGTTCAACGCAGCCAATGAAGAGGCCGTTGAGGCTTTCCATGCCGGACGTATCAGGTTCACCGACATTGTGGACACGGTGGAGTCCGTCCTCAGCGAACATTCAGGCTCTTCGGAGCTAACGGTGGAGTCAGTGCTGGATGCTGAGAAGTGGGCACGCGCCCGAACCCACGATCGTTTAGCCAGCAGCAGCGCCCTGTAGCCTACAAACCCCTACGGAAGCAGTCCCACCGGCATGAGTCCCGTCCTTCTCTTCATTCTCGGAGTCGTTTTCGTCGCTATTGGCGTTGCTGTCTCCATCGCGTTGCACGAGGTAGGCCACCTGGTGCCCGCGAAGCTCTTCAAGGTGCGCGTCACCAAGTACATGATCGGCTTCGGGCCTACCCTCTGGTCCCGGAAAAAGGGCGAAACGGAGTACGGCTTCAAGGCCCTTCCCCTGGGAGGCTATGTGGCCATGATCGGCATGTACCCGCCCAACAAGGACGACGGCGCCGTCCGGCCCTCCAGTACGGGGATGTTCCAGACACTCGCCACCGAGGCGCGTTCGATGGCGCACGAAGAAGTGGGTCCCGGCGACGAAAAGCGCGTGTTCTACAAGCTGCCTGTCTGGAAAAAGATCATCATCATGCTCGGCGGTCCCGCAATGAACATGATCATCGGCCTCATCCTCCTGGCAGTGCTGCTGATGGGATTCGGTGTGGCCCAATCAACCACCACCATTGCCGACGTTTCCAAATGCCAGGTAGCTGCAGGCCAAACCGTTGACCCCGATTCCGCGGATTGCAAGCTCACCCCTGCAGCGGCCGCAGGACTCCAACCGAACGACACCATCACCTCCTTCGACGGCAAGGCCGTGACCAGTTGGGACGAGCTGACCAGCTGGATCCGGGCATCTGCTGGCAAGGACGTTCCCATCACGGTGCAACGCAACGGCGAGTCAGTGGAGACCACTGTGACACCGGTGCTCTCCTCCCGGCCAGTAGTTGGAGCTGATGGACGTGCCGAGCAGG
This sequence comes from Arthrobacter sp. B0316-5-4, assembly GCF_059090325.1. Lineage (NCBI taxonomy): Bacteria > Bacillati > Actinomycetota > Actinomycetes > Micrococcales > Micrococcaceae > Arthrobacter > Arthrobacter sp. B0316-5-4. The sequence continues at coordinate 106,071 of NZ_JBNHFN010000004.1, read as the reverse complement.
ACGCCAACGGTGTCCTCAAATACCAGGAAGTCGGATTCCTGGGGATCGGTGCGCAAAGCGCCCTGGTTCCCCAACCGGCGTCGGCGGTCCTTCCCATGGCAGGCGAGAACATCAAGCAGATCGCCGGTGTGATCTTCAACCTGCCCGCCAGGGTGGTGGGCGTCGCAAAAGCGGCCTTCAGCGAGGAGCCCCGGGACCCCAACGGTCCCATCAGCGTGGTGGGTGTCGGCAGGGTGGCCGGCGAAGTCGCAGCCATGGAACAGGTGCCCATGCAGGCGCGTATTGGAACCCTGGTGGGGTTGTTGGCGGGGCTTAACTTCGCGCTGGCCATCTTCAACCTCATCCCGCTCCTGCCCTTGGACGGCGGCCACGTTGCCGGCGCCCTGTACGAGGGCGCACGCCGCCAGGTGGCCAGGCTGAGGGGGAAACCGGACCCCGGGGCCTTCGACATCGCCAAACTGTTGCCTGCCACCTACGTTGTGGCCGCGTTGCTCATGGCCATGGGTGCGCTCTTGATCTACGCAGACATCGTCAAGCCCGTGAACATCTTTGGCTGAGCGGGCGGGATAGGCTAGCTCCATGACTGTTTTCGCTGTTGAGTACGTATACGTCGCCGATTCCGATGCCCTTCGTGATGAAGCCCGGCCTGCGCACCGTGCCTGGCTCGGCGGACTGGCTGAGGAAAACACGTTGCTTGCCAGCGGCCCGTACGGTGACGGCGCCGGTGCCCTGTTGATCTTCAAGTCTGCGGGTGAAACCCAGCTCAACGACCTCCTCAAGGAGGATCCGTTCGCTGCCGCCGGCGTTATCGCCGGCATCCGAACCACGGAATGGTCCCCGATCATCGGTGTCCTGGCCGCCCACACGTCCTGACACGGCCGTCCTCCACTACATCGCCCCACCCCAACCCAAGGAGTCCACGTGACCTCGGTCAGCCTGGGAATGCCAGCAGCCCCACCACCCGTTCTTGCCCCGCGACGTAAGACGCGGCAGATCAAAGTGGGTTCAGTGGGCGTTGGTTCTGATTCGCCCATCAGCGTTCAGTCAATGACCACCACGCCCACCACGGACATCAACGCCACGCTGCAGCAGATCGCGGAGCTCACAGCATCGGGCTGTGACATTGTCCGCGTCGCCTGCCCGTCCGCCGATGATGCCGAAGCGTTGCCCATCATTGCCCGCAAGTCCCAGATCCCCGTGATCGCAGACATTCACTTCCAGCCGAAGTACGTCTTCGCCGCCATTGAGGCTGGCTGCGCAGCAGTCCGCGTGAACCCCGGAAATATCCGTAAGTTCGATGACCAGGTCAAGGAAATCGCCGCGGCCGCCCGGGACCACGGCACGTCCATCCGCATCGGCGTCAATGCTGGCTCCCTCGAGCCCGGCATCATGAAGAAGTACGGCAAGGCCACACCGGAAGCACTGGTTGAGTCCGCTGTCTGGGAAGCCTCCCTCTTCGAAGAGCACGGATTCCACGACTTCAAGATCTCGGTCAAGCACAACGACCCCGTCATAATGGTGGCCGCCTACGAGATGCTCGCCGAGAAGGGCGACTGGCCCCTGCACCTCGGGGTAACCGAGGCCGGGCCCGCGTTCCAGGGCACCATCAAATCGGCAACAGCCTTTGGTGCGCTCCTGTCCCGCGGCATCGGTGACACCATCCGCGTCTCCCTCTCGGCACCGCCGGTGGAAGAGATCAAGGTTGGCAACCAGATCCTGCAGTCCTTGAATCTGCGCCCCCGCAAGCTCGAGATCGTGTCCTGCCCATCGTGTGGCCGCGCCCAGGTTGACGTCTACACGCTGGCCGAACAGGTCACGGCCGGCCTTGAGGGCATGGAGATCCCGCTGCGCGTCGCCGTCATGGGTTGCGTCGTCAACGGACCCGGCGAAGCACGCGAAGCGGACCTCGGCGTGGCCTCCGGCAACGGCAAGGGCCAGATTTTCGTGAAGGGCGAAGTCATCAAGACTGTGCCTGAGAGCGAAATTGTTGAGACACTGATCGAAGAGGCCATGCGCATCGCCGAAGAGATGGGGGAGGCCGATGGCGAAGATGCTGTCAAGGGTAGCCCCGTGGTTAGCGTCTCGTAACGGGACCGGCTTGGGAGTCAGGGTGCTCGGCAGTGCCGACACCCTGGCTCTTCGCGAGCTTGCGAGCGAGGACGTCGTAGCCAACGTCTTCATTCTTTCGCACTTGGACAGTACCGGCACGGCGGCGCCCACCAGCGGGGGCGCCAGTGTCTTAGGAGTGTTCGACGACGGGACCCTCCTGGGGGCCTGTTGGGCGGGAGCCAACCTGGTGCCCGTGCAACTCGATCCCGGACTGGCTGGGTACGTAGCCAACGCTGCCCACCAGACGGGTCGACGTTACGCGTCCATCTTTGGCCCGGCCGACACGGTGCACGCGCTGTACTCCCGTTTCGAGCAATTGGGGCACGCCGCCCATGAAGTCCGCTCCCAGCAGCCGCTCCTTACGATTTCCGGCAAACCGGCCACAAGCCCCAATCCTTCGCTGACTTTCGGCAGCATGCAGGACTTCGACCGCATCCTGCCCGCCTGCGCGGCGATGTTCGAGGAAGAGGTTGGCTATTCGCCGTTCCTGGGCGGCCAGGAGTTTTACAGCAGGCGGGTGGCCGGGCTCATCCGCCAGGGACACTCACTGGTCCACATCGATGCCACAGGCACGGTGGTCTTCAAAGCCGAACTGGGCGCCGTGACCCAGGACGTTACGCAGGTCCAGGGCGTGTGGATGAATCCGGAACTGCGTGGACGCGGCCAGAGCGCCGGGTACATGGCCGCCGTCGTGAATCTTTCCCGCACCTTCGCACCGGTGACCAGCCTGTATGTGAACGACTACAACGCCAAAGCCCGCGCCACTTACGAGCGGGTGGGCTTCGAACAAGTGGGCACGTTCGCAACCGTTCTTTTCTAAGTCCGCTACCCGTTCCGGCGCTCGGGACTTGTACTCTTGTCTCGGCTGACGCCTGTCAGCTCATCACTCGAATTCCCTGGGGAACAAATGAATAAGAATGCTCTGCGTGGATTTGCCGCAGCAGGTTTGCTGGTTGCGGGCCTCACAGGCTGTGGCGGCGCAGCTACCTCCACCGACGCAGCGTCGGAACCGGCCAGCGAATCAGCGACGCCCACTGCCACACCCACCAAGGCTTACACACTCGAGGAACTCACAGCCGTCCTCGGCCAGATCAAGGATCAGCAGGGCGCAAAGCTCAGCGTTATGTCCAGCGCCGACTTGAGCGGTGCCATGGAACAGTCAAAGGCCGTCATGGCACAAATGGACATCCAGCCCGCGGCCTGCAAAGAGATGGCTATGGGTTCCACGGCGCAGCCAATTGAAGGCGTCAAAGCAGCTATCGGCGTCAGCCAGAATGCTGCTTCCGGGGTCATCAGCACGATTTCGCTTGGTACGGGCCTCGGCGACCGGATAGCCGCCAGGGCGCAGGAGGCCAAGAACCAGGTAGCCCAGTGCGGCACCATGACCATGACGGGCCCCACAGTCAGCGGCACCATCACCGTAACGGATCTGGAAGCCAAGAAGCCGGCAAACGCACTGTTTGCCTACCGCATGGACACTGAGCTTTCGACCGGCGGCAAGACTTCGGTCATCCTTTCCCAAGCGGTTGACCAGAACGTACTGATCTCCGTCACGGGCATGGGCGGCAAGTCCGAGGAAGCGGCATTGGCGAGCGTTACGGGGCTGCTTGACCAAGCCTCTGAGCTCATCAAGTAGCAGCAGGTCAGCCGGCAGTCGTGGCCGTTGCCGCCGGGGCGACGTCCGCGACTGCCGGCTGCTTTTCGCCACCCAGGTCGCCGGTGAGGTAGCGCTGGATATTTGGCGAGACCAGCCGGACGACGTCCTCCCGGCTCGCCGAAGCCAGGGGCTCAAGCCGGATCACGTAGCGGACCAGCATCAGTCCCACCACCTGTGTTGCCACCAGGTTGCCCCGCATCCGGACCTCCTCGGCGGTTCCCGGAACGTCGGCCATGATCCTGGAAAGAATGGTGCGTTTCACCATTTCCCGCATCAGCGCCGTCTTGGCTGTGGACCCGATGGTTCCGCGGACAAAGGCCATCAGGCCGTGCTGTGCCGGCCCTTCCCAGAGGCGAAGTACCGCACGGACGATCGCCTCAGCCCGCGCCGCCGGGTCCAGGACCTCGACGCCGGCCAGCACCTCGGCAGGATCGGCGGGCAACTCAACGCTGGCGGCAAACAGTTGGTCCTTGCCACGGAAGAAGTGGTGGACCATGGCCGGGTCCACTCCCGCGTCACGGGCGACCTGGCGGAGGCTTGTCCCCTCGAAACCCCGCTCGGCGAAGAGCTGGCGGGCCGCAGCGAGGATGGCTTCGCGTGAATGGTCGCCGGCGTTTCGACGGCCGCGCCGCACCTGGGGGAGGCTCACCGGGTCTGCCTCCGGAGGGTCAACGATGCCAGGACAAGGACGCCCACCACGATCCCGCCCATGATCAGCGTGTCCTGCCAGAGTGCTGCTGTGGCTTCGGCGTTCCCGGCTATCTCCTTGAGTGCATCCACGGAGAACGTCAATGGCAGGACGCCTGAGATGGCTTCGAGGACCTGGTTCATGTCATCCCTTGCCACGAATAGGCCACACAGCAGGATCTGTGGCACCACCACGACGGGCATGAACTGCACGGCCTGGAACTCGGTTCGGGCAAACGCGGAACACAGCAACCCCAAGGCCACTCCCAGGACAGCGTTGATGACGGCGATCATCACCACGAAGCCGGGGCTTCCCTTGATGTCGAGGTTGAAGATCCAGTACGCCACGGCGGTGGCCACCAGGGATTGCAGGGCGGCCATGATGGAGAAGGCCAGCGCGTAACCGAACAGCAGGTCGGCTTTGTGGATGGGCGTTGTGAGGAGTCGTTCCAGGGTCCCGGATGTCCGTTCCCGCAGCATGGTGATCGAGGTGACCAGGAACATCACCACGAAGGGGAAGATGGCCAGCATCATGAGGCCTACACGGTCGAACGTCCGCGGGAATCCGGGTGGAAGCGTTTCGTTTTCGAACAGGAAATAGACTGCTGCCAGCAGCAAGGCGGGGACCACCAGGATCAGCGCGACGCTGCGGTGGTCGTGCCGCAGTTGTTCAAGGACCCGCCGGGTGGTTGCGATGGTCATGCGCACGTTCATGATGCCACCTCGCTTTCTGCCTGGCCGCGGTCAGCGGCCTTGATGATGGTCAGGAACGCCCGCTCCAGGTCGTCGCTGCCTCCGCGTGCCGCCAACTCGGCCGGAGTGAGTTGCGCCAGCAGGAGCCCTTCCCGCAGCAGCAGGAGCGAGGAGCAGTGGGACGCTTCTTCCATGACGTGGCTGGACACCAGCAACGTTGTGCCCGACGCTGCCATCGCCGCGAAGCGCTCCCACAATTCGGCGCGCAGCACCGGGTCCAGGCCCACGGTGGGCTCGTCCAGGATGAGCAGCTTGGGGTGGGCCACCAGCGCACACGCCAGCGAAACCCGGCTGAATTGTCCCCCCGAAAGGTCCGCGGCTTTCTGCCGTGCCAGCGGGGCGAGCCCGACGGCGTCGATCGCCTCCGTGACGTCGGCCGCCGTCGCGCCGTGCATGGCTCCGAAGTACCTGACGTTCGCTTCGACGCTGAGGTCCCCGTAGACGCTGGCACCTTGGGTGACATATCCGACGTCGTGCCTTAGCGAGGCGCTGCCCGCCGGGCGGCCCATGACGGCGACGGCACCGCGGGTGATCCGCTGGACGCCCACGATGGCACGCATGAGCGTGGTCTTGCCGCTGCCGGAAGGGCCCAGTAGTCCGGTGATCCGGCCGGAGTCAACGGTGAAGTCCAGGCCGCGGAGTATTTTTGTCTGCCCGCGGAAGATGTGTAGTTCCGTGGCCTCGATGGCCGCTGGAGCAGGGGACATGATGGCCTCCGGCGATGCTAATAATTCATCAGGTGATGAAATAAAAGTAGAACGCTCCAGTTGGCCGGTCAAGGGGTGGAGCGAAAAGGTCAAGGACTGAAAATCCTTGAAAACGTGTCGGCTATCACATAAGTTCTTCCCAAGCCGTGTCGTTGGGGTGCGGGTGGTTGAGGGGGAATCGTGACAATGACCTTGAAGGGTGCCGTGTGCGCCCGCATCATCCGTGTGTTCGGCAATGACCATTACCTCCCAGCCGCAGGCGATCCCGTTCCGCTGGAGGGAACGGGGAAGTAGTCCCCGGACAGAGTCTGCGGCCAGCCGGCCGCTGAGCCACGCCATCGCAGGATGACCAGCCCACAGCGGCCAGGGGCTTCCACAACGCGACGGCGTGGCTCTTCTGTTTCCGCCGGGGTGGCGGCCGCGCATGTTCAAGGCGCAGTCCGGTGAGCCGGTAGATTAGTAGGCAGTTGTTTTTGCCACATCTGCCATAGAAACGGATACGTACCCGTGGTCCTTCGCCTTTCCCAGTTGTTCCTGCGCACCCTGCGTGAAGATCCCGTCGACGCCGAGGTCGCCAGCCACAAGCTGCTGGTGCGTGCCGGTTACATCCGCCGCGCGGCACCCGGTATCTACACGTGGCTTCCGCTTGGCCTGAGCGTCCTGCGCAAGGTCGAAGAGATCATCCGCCAGGAAATGTCCGCGATCGGGGCCCAGGAAGTCCACTTCCCGGCGTTGCTGCCGCGTGAACCGTACGAGGCCACCAACCGCTGGACCGAGTACGGCGAGGGCCTGTTCCGACTCCAGGACCGCAAGGGCGCGGACTACCTTCTCGCGCCGACGCACGAGGAAATGTTTACGCTGCTGGTCAAGGACCTGTACTCCTCGTACAAGGACCTGCCGTTGAGCCTGTACCAGATCCAGAACAAGTACCGCGATGAAGCCCGTCCCCGGGCAGGCCTCCTCCGCGGCCGCGAGTTCATCATGAAGGATTCCTACTCCTTCGACGTCGACGACGCCGGCTTGGATGCCAGCTACGCTGCCCACCGCGCCGCGTACCTGAAGATCTTTGCCCGTCTCGGCCTGGAAGTCATTCCCGTTGCGGCGACCGCCGGCGCCATGGGCGGCTCCAAGAGCGAAGAGTTCCTGTTCCCCACCGAGATCGGCGAGGACACCTTCGTGCGCTCGGCAGGTGGCTACTACGCCAACGTCGAGGCCGTCACCACCGTGGTCCCGGACGACATCGACTTCACCAACGCACCCGCTGCCCGGGTCCTGGACACGCCGAACACCCCCACCATCGATACTTTGGTGGACGCAGCCAACCAGCTGGCACCCCGCAGCGAGTCCGACGGCGGCGCATGGGCCGCCGCTGACACGCTCAAGAACGTGGTGCTCGCCGTAACGCTGCCCACCGGTGAACGCCAGATCGTGGTGATCGGCGTACCAGGCGACCGTGCAGTGGACCTCAAGCGCGTGGAAGCGAACATCGGCGCGTTCCTGCCGATCGCCGGCGAAATCGGACTCGAGGCCGCCAACGAGGAAGACCTCAAGAAGCTGCCGTGGCTGGTCAAGGGCTACATTGGCCCCGGCCTGTCACTCGACGAGCCGGTCCTGGGGCTCGAAGGATCGTCCAAGGTCCTCTTCCTGGTGGACCCCCGGGTCGTTTCGGGTACCAGCTGGGTCACCGGCGCCAATGCCGAGGGAAAGCACGTCTTCGGGCTGGTTGCCGGTCGCGACTTCACCTGGGACGGCGTCATCGAAAGCACCGAAGTGCGTGCGGGCGATCCCGCTCCGGACGGTTCCGGCCCGCTGGAAACAGCGCGCGGCATCGAAATGGGACACATTTTCCAGCTCGGCCGCAAGTACGCTGCTGCATTGGACCTGAAGGTCCTGGACCAGAACGGCAAGCAGGTAGTGGTCACCATGGGCTCCTATGGCGTGGGTGTCACGCGCGCCGTGGCAGCCCTGGCTGAAGCGAATCATGATGACCGCGGAATTGTGTGGCCGCGCTCCGTTGCTCCCGCTGACGTCCACGTAGTGGCTGTTGGCCGTGGTGACGAAATTTCCGAGGCCGCCGAGAAGCTCGCCGCGGAGCTGGAGGCTGCCGGCCTGGACGTCATCCTGGATGACCGCCCCAAGGTCTCCCCGGGCGTCAAGTTCGGCGACGCCGAGCTCGTAGGCGTACCCACCATCCTGGCCGTTGGCCGCGGACTGGTGGACGGCGTCGTGGAAATCAAGGACCGCCGTAGCGGCGAAGCCGAGAACGTCACGGTGGACAAAGCCGTGGATTACGTGGTCAACGCCGTACGAAACCGGTGATCTCCGGCTTCGAGTCGATCCAGCTCACCACTCTCATCCTGATTGTGGTGGCTGGATTCGCAGCCGGCTGGGTGGATGCAGTGGTTGGGGGCGGGGGACTGATCCAGCTCCCCGCCCTGCTGCTGGTGCCCGGCATCACGCCCGTCCAGGCTTTGGCGACCAACAAGATGGGTTCCATTTTCGGAACTACCACCAGTGCCGTCACGTACTATCGCCGGGTCCGTCCCGACTTGAAAACGGCCGTACCCATGGCCGTCATCGCTTTAGCCGGGAGTTTCGGCGGGGCGATCCTGGCAGCGTCGCTTCCGGCCAGTGTTTTCAAGCCCATCATCGTGGCGGCCCTCATCGCCGTCGCTATTTTCACCGCCTTGCGTCCCACCGCCGGCGAGCTGACAGCACTCCGCCACGATGGCCATAAGCACTACGTCGTTGCGTGCCTGATCGGCGCCGTGATCGGCTTCTACGATGGCTTGATCGGCCCTGGCACTGGCTCGTTCCTGATCATCGCCCTGGTCTCGGCCATGGGCTACGCCTTCCTCGAAGCCAGCGCCAAAGCGAAGATCGTCAACATGGCCACCAACGCCGGAGCCTTGATCTTCTTCCTCCCGCATGGCTCCCTGCTCTGGGGCGTGGGCCTGGTCCTCGGCCTGGCGAACATGGCAGGTGGCTACCTGGGCGCCCGCACGGCAGTAGCCAGGGGGAGTGGCTTCGTGCGCGTTGTCTTCCTTATCGTGGTGGCCGCCCTCATCATCAAGCTCGGCATGGACGTCTGGAACGACAACTTCGCAGGGTAGCCCCGTCCCTAAGCCGATTCCCCTGGACCGGGGAGATCGTGCGCGGCGGGAAGGCCATTCAATGTCCGGCCAGCCAGGGTGCTTGCAACCCAGAGGGAACGGGCCAGATCCCCGCCGTGCGCGGGTTTGCCGGCGTACCACAAAGCATTCTCCACCTCACGGGCGATACTCCATTGCCGGGCGGCCTCGGGATCGAGCCCGCCAGCGAGGCTGAATTCGTGGCAGCGGTCGCGCAACGCGGCCTCCGGGTCAGTCCGTGAAAGATCGCCAATGCGGTTCCAGAGGATCGGTGCGACGGCGAATTCGGCCTCACCAATCTGGGGCTGCGGGTCGATGGCCAGGTAGGCGCCGCGTCCGGCCTCGCTTGCGTCCAGGGTGGCCAGGATGTTCATGAAATGCAGGTCTGTGTGGACCAGGACGTCTTTTCCGGCGCGACGCCCCACGGCACCCCGTGTTTGGCACACCTCCAGTGCAGCCTCCAGCAGCCATCGGGGGAAGGGCCGGTCCAGCCGCTCCCATTCGGCAGGTAGCTCGTCGCTCCACCGTTCGGCGGTGGCGGCAATATGGTCCAGGTCCCGCCATTCAGGCCTGTCGTCAGGCGTGATGGACAGTTCACGCATGACGTTTCCCCACGCATCCCGCGCCTCCACCAGCGGAGCGTCCTGGAGCCAGCGGGTAGCGTCCAGCCGTTCCAGCAGCATGGAGCAACTCAGGGCATCGGCTTCCAGGAGCCGGACCGCTCCCCGTCCTCCCCACAGCGTGAGAGCGTGGCGTTCCACCCGTGCTTCGTCGTGCGGAAACGCGATCTTCAGGGCTGCGGGCTGCCCGTGCCGCAACACAGGTACCACCAAGGCTCCGTGGCCGTTCCAAGGCTCGGCGCCCGGAGCGAGGTCCACCGTCAGCTGCCAGCGGTCCAGGGCATCGGAAATAAGCCCGGGGAGGCTGGCCAACCAGTCCCGGCCCGCTGAGTCACGGTTGTACCGGGCGTGGAGGTCGCCTGGCATCGGAATCATCGCGTGAAGGGTCACGCGATCAGCCTAACGCCGCTGCAACGCCAGCCTCCTAGAAAACGCCGCTGGCACCCAAGAGGGTTCCGATGGAGAACGTTGCCGCCAAGGCAAGTGCGCCGCCAACAACCACGCGTGCTGCTGCGCGGAACCGGGGAGCGCCACCGATCCAGGCGCCCACTGCGCCGGTGATCGCCAGGGCCAGCAAGACCGCTGCGAAGGTGAGCGGCACGCGCATTTCCGGCGGCGGAAGCAGGATGGCCAGCATGGGAAGGACGGCGCCCAGCGTGAACGCCACCGCCGAGGCGAGTGCGGCATTCCACGGGCTGACGATGTCGTCCTCGTGGATGTTCAGCTCGGCGGAAAGATGGGCGGCCAGTGCGTCGTGCTCCGTCAGTTCTTCGGCCACCGTCCGGGCAGTCTTGGGGCTGAGCCCCTTTGACTCATAAATGGCGACCAACTCGTTGAGTTCTTCCTCGGGTTCCTCGGCAAGCTCGCGGCGTTCCTTTTCAATCAGGGCCCTCTGCGTGTCGCTCTGGCTGCTCACGGATACGTACTCACCCAACGCCATGGAGATGGCACCGCCCACCAGGCCGGCCATGCCCGCGGCGAGGATACTCCCGGAGCTGGTGGTAGCTCCCGCCACGCCCACCACGATCGCCGCGACGGAGACAATTCCGTCGTTGGCGCCCAGGACCCCGGCCCGCAACCAGTTCAGGCGGTGCGCCAGATCGTCCCGGTGGGGTTCGTTCTCATGCATGGTCGCAGTTTCTGTGGAAGCCATAGACCAAGCCAAGCACCGCGGGACGGCCTTGACCAGCATGGCTAGGCTGCCCTATCTGCTGCTGGAAGTGGGGGAGGAGGCGACACTGGGCGTCGGCAGCGAAGGCAGGTCGCCGGCGTCGAGCTCCAAGCCCGGGAGCGCCGGCAAACCGGCGCCCCACGCGGCGCTCCGCCGGGAAGCGGCCAGCAGGCCGTCGATGGCCCAATCGCGGGTCCCGTCGGCGGACATGGCCACAAGATCACCGAAGCGCGGCAACGAGGATGATTCGAGGTCAGCCAATGCCGCGGCCGGGTCTTTGGCGAACTTCGCCGGGAGCCGGTATCCCGCCTCACCGGCCGGGACATCTCCGCAGTTCACGCGGGTCAGGTCCTCGGCCTGCCGGAGCAACACCTCGTGCACCTCGAGGTCACGGGCAGCCGCAGAAACACTGGAAGCGCCGAGCCGTTTGACCGCGACCTGGTAGACATAGACCGCTTCGTGCTGGGCGCGCACCAGCGACGCCAAGGCCGTGTCCGTGGTTGCTGAATCCGGGTCCGGCGTGGGGCTGGCGGAGGGGCAGGATCCGGCGGCCGGCGGAGAAACGGGAACCCCGCTGGTGCTGGGGCGGGAAGGTTCCGGCAGCTTCCACGCGTCGGCCAACTTTTCGGCGGACAGCAGCTGGGCGGATCCGACTGCGGCCAGCAGGCGCGCCATGCCGCCGTCGGACGCGCGGGCGTCGTCCAAGCGTTGCTGCCCGCTCCGTGACAACTCCGTGACGAACAAGGACGCCTTCGCGGACGAAGCAGACGAAACGGGGTCCGTTGGTGATGCCGCGGCAGGGGACGTGGGCAGCAGGCCGGCCGGGTCCAGCAGGGCCCGGGCGTGGGTTGTCAGCAAAGTCACAGCATCGGCGGAGGCAGGCTTCGCGGCATCCAGTCCGGCGGCGTCAGCCAGCGCAGCGGCCGTATCACGGAGCAGCAGGGTGTCTTCCAGAGCCGCAATCCGTGCGTTTTCGGAGAAGGACCGGGCTGGGGGAGTCCCGGAATCACGCGGAATAAGCACCATGCCGGTGCCGACTACCAGCAGAGCCACCACGGAAACGAGCACGAGCCTGCCCCACGCCGGTACTCGTTGCTTTTTGGTTCTCTGCTCGTCCACAACACACCATGGTGTCATGTGGGCGGCGAAGTCCGTGCACGCAAGTTCCCGCGAAAATCGTTAGGCTAGTAGTCACAACAACATCTATCGGGAGGCGGCGGGCAACGTGAGTGACTCGGAAGCCACGACTTCACCGGACCGTTCTGAATCGAACTCAACGGCCACCATCCACAACCCGGAAGAGAGCAGGCTTAAAGCACTGCTCGAACCGGCCGTCCTTGCCAGCAGGCTCTACCTCGAGGATGTTTCCATCCACGTTGCCGGCTCACACCGGACGGTCCACGTCGTCGTGGACCTGCCGCAAGAGGAGACCGGCGGCGTCAGCCTTGACGCCATAGCCGACGTCTCGCGCGGACTGTCCGATATTCTGGACAACGATCCCCAGGACGACGGCCGCCCGTACGACCTCGAGGTCTCCTCGCCCGGCGTTGGACGTCCCCTGACGGAACCGCGGCATTGGCATCGCGCCCGGGGCCGCATGGTCAGGGTCAACGTCATCCAGGGCGACAACCTCCTGGGCCGGATCGCCTCAGTGGGCGACGACGCCGTGACGCTGATCCCGGAGCACGAGGTCAAGAAGGGCATGAAGCCCAAGCAGGGCGACCCCATCACTATTCCTTTCGACAGGATCCGCCAAGGAAAAGTCGAGATTGAATTCAGCCACCTCCACGAGGCTGCGCTGGAAGACGAACACAATGGACCTTCCGAGGAGGCCTAATGGATATTGACATGAGCGCACTGAGACTCCTGGAGCGTGAGCGTGAAATCCCGCTGGATCTCCTGATTCCCACCATCGAGCAGGCCTTGCTGGTGGCGTACCACAAGACGCCCGGCGCCTTTGAAAAGGCCCGCGCTGAGCTGGATCGCAAGAGCGGCCACGTGACCATCTGGGCCACGGAAATCGACGACGACGGCGAGCCGATCGGCGAATTCGAGGACACCCCTGCCGGTTTCGGCCGTATCGCAGCGAGCACGGCACGGCAGATCATCCTGCAGCGCCTTCGCGACGTCGAGGATGACAACGTGCTGGGCGAATTCAAGGGCCGTGAAGGCGAACTCGTCGCCGGCATGATCCAGCAGGGAAACAACCCTCACATGATCCAGGTCAACCTTGGAGCTGTTGAGGCCCTGTTGCCGCCGCCCGAGCAGGTTCCCGGTGAGAAGTACCTGCACGGAAGCCGCCTGCGTGCCTTCGTGGTGGACGTCCACCGTGGCGCCAAGGGCCCGTCCATCACGCTGTCCCGTTCACACCCGGGCCTGGTCCGTAAACTCTTCGAAATGGAAGTCCCGGAGATCGCGGACCACTCCGTGGAGATCGTTGCGCTTGCCCGCGAAGCCGGCCACCGTACCAAGATCGCCGTCAAGGCAAACACTCCCGGCGTCAATGCCAAGGGTGCTTGCATCGGTGAAATGGGTTCGCGTGTCCGTGCAGTCATGACCGAACTGAACGACGAAAAGATTGACATCGTCGACTTCAGCGACGACCCCGCGACGTTCATTGCCAACTCGTTGTCGCCGTCGCGAGTGAATTCCGTCACTATCACCGACGAGTCGACCCGCTCGGCACGCGTAGTGGTACCGGATTACCAGCTCTCCCTGGCGATCGGCAAGGAAGGCCAGAACGCACGCCTTGCAGCCAAGCTGACTGGTTGGCGGATCGACATCGTCTCCGACGCAGCGCCGGCCAAGGCCGAATAGCGTCCCAGTCGGGGTCGGCTTAACGCCGCGCTGGCGGTGTGCCCGGTTTCGGGAGTCCGGAGCCGGGGGCTAGACTAGATGGAACCGGGCTTACGTCCGGTATCCGCGCGCCTTGGCGTGCCTCAGCTGCATTCGCAGGACCGGGGCCCGTCGGGTGCCAGTAGCGTAAGGCAGGTTGGACACGTCGTGGCTGAACTGCTTGAGCACGGCCATGGGCCTGTTCGCACGTGTATCGGATGCCGGAAGCAAGGCTCCCGGTCCGAGCTTGTCCGGCTGGTCGCCCAAGGCGCCAGTTCGTCCACCGTCGTGGTGGATGAACGACGCCGGATGGCCGGCAGGGGTGCGTGGCTGCACCCCAGCGAAAAGTGCTTGGCATTGGCGATCAAGCGGCGCGCTTTCGGAAGGGCCCTTGCGGGCGCTACCGAGACAACCGCCGTCGAACGCTACCTGATGCCGGGCGCGCCACTCGTGGAGGCCCACGCTTCCACTGGCAAACCGTCCAAACCTGAAAGCGGGTCAGAAAACTGATGGAAACCCGATGAGTTCCCAGCGATGAGTGCGTAACGATGACAACTTTGTTGCGCTCTGCAATGGGCCTTTCCGCCGTGCAAACGGCTGAGGCCCGCATAAAGAAGTAGACGGTTCGTGCCTGGCTCGGTGCGGACCGAGACAGGAGAAATGTGGCCAAGGTCCGCGTACATGAGCTCGCCAAAGAGCTCGGTATTACTTCCAAAGATGCAGTGACAAAACTGCAGGAATTGGGCGAATTCGTTCGCTCCGCCTCTTCCACCATTGAGGCCCCCGTCGTGAAGAAGCTTCGCGACGCCTACCCGGGTGCCGGCGCTGCAAAGTCCGCCGCCCCCGCAGCCGCTCCCGCGGCAACCCGTCCCGCAGCATCCCGCCCGGCCGCTCCGGCACCGGGCCCGGCAGCACCGAAGGCTCCGGCCCCGGCGCCTGCTGCTCCGTCGTCGGCAACCCCGTCGTCAGCAACCCCGGCACCGGCCGCTCCGGCTCCCGCGGCACCTGCTCCGGCAGCCCCGGCAGCGCCCGCTGCTTCCAACCCGGTTTCGGCCAAGCCCGGTGCCCGTCCTGCCCCCAAGGCAGAGACTCCGGCTCCGGCACGCCAAGGCGGCCAGGCTCCTCGTCCCGGCGGTCCCCGCCCGGGCAACAACCCGTTTGCTACGTCCCAGGGCATGCCCCGTGGCCGTGGTGGCGATGGAGACCGTCCGCCGCGTCCGGGTAACAACCCGTTTGCTCCGTCGCAGGGCATGCCCCGTGGCGAGCGTCGCAACGACGGCGAACGTCCCGGTGGTCCCCGTCCCGCAGCTGGTGCCGGTGGACCCCGTCCGGCAGCAGGCACTGGCGGTCCCCGTCCGGGCGCCCCGCGTCCGGGTGCACCCCGTCCGGGCGCTCCGCGTCCCGCCGGTGGTCCCGGTGGCGGAAACCGTCCTACTCCGGGCATGATGCCCAACCGCACTGAGCGTCCGGCTCCGGGTGGCGCAGGCCGTCCCGGTGGCGCAGGCCGTCCGGGTGGCGGACCGGGTCGTCCCGGTGGCGCACCCGGTGCAGGTACCGGTGGCGGAGCTCCCGCCGGCGGTGGCTTCGGCAAGGGTGGGCGCGGTCGCGGTGGTACCCAGGGTGCCTTCGGCAAGGGCGGCGCCGGTCGTGGCAAGCAGCGCAAGTCGAAGCGTGCAAAGCGCCAGGAACTGGAGCAGATGAGTGCTCCGTCGCTGGGTGGCGTATCGGTACCCCGCGGCGATGGCGAGACCATCATCCGCTTGCGTCGTGGCTCGTCCATCACGGACTTTGCCGAGAAGATCGATGCGAACCCCGCGTCGCTGGTGACCGTTCTGTTCCACCTCGGTGAAATGGCCACGGCTACGCAGTCCCTCGACGAAGACACCTTTGGCCTGCTTGGCGCCGAACTTGGCTACAAGCTCCAGGTTGTTTCGCCGGAAGACGAAGAGCGCGAACTCCTCGACCAGTTCGACATCAACATCCAGGACGAACTGGACGCCGAAGGCGATGACGTCCTTGAGGCCCGCGCACCGGTTGTCACCGTCATGGGTCACGTTGACCACGGTAAGACCCGCTTGCTCGACGCTATCCGCAACTCCAACGTTGTGGCCGGCGAGCATGGTGGAATCACCCAGCACATCGGTGCTTACCAGATCAGCCACGTCCACGAGGGCAACGCCCGCGACATCACCTTCATTGACACCCCCGGTCACGAGGCCTTCACGGCCATGCGTGCACGTGGTGCCAAGGTCACTGACATCGCGATCCTGGTTGTCGCAGCCGACGACGGCGTTATGCCGCAGACGGTAGAAGCACTCAACCACGCACAGGCAGCCAACGTGCCGATCGTTGTCGCAGTGAACAAGATCGACAAGGAAGGCGCCAACCCTGACAAGGTCAAGGGCCAGCTGACCGAGTACGGCCTGGTTCCCGAGGAATACGGTGGCGACACCATGTTCGTTGAGGTCTCTGCCCGCCAGAACCTCAACATCGACGAACTGATCGACGCTGTCCTGTTGACGGCCGATGCTGCACTGGACCTGCGTGCCAACCCGGACAAGGACGCTCGAGGCATTGCCATCGAAGCGAACCTGGACAAGGGCCGCGGTGCTGTTGCTACCGTCCTGGTCCAGTCCGGTACCTTGGCCGTTGGCGACACGATCGTGGCCGGTACGGCCCACGGCCGCGTCCGCGCCATGTTCGACGAGAACGGCGAGGCACTCGATGTCGCCCTGCCGTCCCGTCCGGTCCAGGTCCTGGGCCTGTCCAACGTCCCGCGTGCAGGTGACACCTTCCTGGTGACTCCTGACGAGCGTACGGCCCGCCAGATCGCCGAAAAGCGTGAAGCAGCAGACCGCAACGCCGCGCTGGCCAAGCGTCGCAAGCGCATCAGCCTGGAAGACTTCGACCAGGCCGTCGCCGAAGGCAAGATCGACACCCTCAACCTCATCCTCAAGGGTGACGTGTCCGGTGCCGTGGAAGCCCTCGAAGACGCCTTGCTCAAGATCGACGTCGGAGACGACGACGTTCAGCTCCGTGTCATCCACCGCGGTGTGGGTGCCATCACGCAGAACGACGTCAACCTCGCCACGGTGGACAACGCCATCATCATCGGCTTCAACGTCAAGCCTGCCGAGCGCGTTGCGGAACTGGCTGACCGTGAAGGCGTGGATATGCGCTTCTACTCGGTCATCTACGCTGCGATCGACGACATCGAGATGGCCCTCAAGGGCATGCTCAAGCCGGAGTACGAAGAAGTCCAGCTCGGCACCGCCGAGGTCCGGGAAGTCTTCCGTTCCTCCAAGTTCGGCAACATCGCAGGCTCGATCGTCCGCACGGGCATCATCCGCCGTAACTCCAAGGCACGTGTCAGCCGCGACGGCAAGGTCATCGGTGACAACCTCACCGTTGAGACGCTCAAGCGCTTCAAGGATGACGCCACCGAAGTCCGCACCGACTTCGAGTGTGGTATCGGTCTTGGTTCCTTCAACGACATCAGCGAAGGCGACATCATCGAGACCTTCGAGATGCGCGAAAAGCCGCGCGTCTAGGTTCCCTGTGGAGCGGGTCCGTCGGGTAGCCCCGGCGGACCCGTTCCGTACCCTTTTCTACTTTCCAGGAGGAAGTCATGGCTGATCCCGCACGCGCTGCCAAGTTGGCACAGCGGATAAAGGTCGTCGTTGCTGAGGCCCTCGGACGTCGGGTCAAGGATCCGCGCGTCGAGTCCATTACGGTCACCGACGCCCGCGTCACCAACGACCTTCAGCACGCAACCATCTACTACACCGTCTTTGGCGATGAAGTGGCCCACACCGACGCCGCCAAGGCGCTGGAGAAGGCCAAGGGTGTGCTGCGCCAGGAAGTTGGCCGCAACATCACCGTCCGGTTGACCCCAACCTTGGAGTTCGTCGCCGACCAGATTCCGGTTAACGCCTCGAACCTTGAGGAACTGTTGCGCGAGGCCAAGCGTCGCGACGCTGAGGTAGCTGCTTTGGCTGCCGGTGCCAAGCCGGCAGGCGAGGCCGACCCGTACAAGAGCGACTCCCCGGCCGACATCGACGAAGACGACTTCGACGAAGAGGACATCGACCTCTCCGGCGACGACGAACTCGACGAAGACGCCAACCGCTAAGACCTCAGAGTTTTTTGTTCAGATAATGCCCCTAAGAGACGCTCTTAGGGGCATTATCCGTTTACAAACTGGTTAGGATCGGAGCATGTCGGCGCACGATGCTCAGCAGCGGGATGAATATTTGAACCGGGCCATTCGGTTGGCGGTGCAAAACGTTTCCGACGGCGGCGGCCCTTTCGGCGCCGTCGTGGTCACCGCGGACGGAACCGTCCATGAGGGGGTCAACCGGGTCACACGCGACCACGATCCCACGGCGCATGCAGAAGTGGTGGCCATTCGTCGAGCGGCTGCCGAGCTGAGGAAGTTCGACCTCACCGGTTCCGTTCTCTACGCAAGCTGTGAGCCTTGTCCGTTGTGCCTGTCGGCGACGCTTTGGGCCAGGATCGGACGTGTCTACTTTGCCGCGGACAGGCACGGCGCGGCGCGGGCCGGCTTCGACGACGCGGTGTTCTATGAGTACTTCGCCGGCAGCAGGCCGGAGCTGCTCCCCGTGGAGCACGCCCAGTTGGCCGCGGCGGAGGACCCGTTCGAGGCATGGAAGCACCATACGCGCCGGACTAGGTACTAGGTACTAGGTCCGGCGGCAGCTAAACCTTCGCTGGAAGGCGATTGACGCCGTCGAGCAGGTCCTGGTGACCGCCACAGAGGGCGATCCTGATCCAGCCCTCGCCGATCGACCCGAACGCCGTGCCCGGCGCGAACGAGACTCCCGATTCCGCCAGGAACTTGCGCACCCACGTGCGGACGTCCCCGCCGCTTACGTGCGATACGTCGGCCCAGAGGTAGAACGCGCCTTGTGCCCCGAGGAACGGAATACCCTTGGCTTCCAGAACGGCCGAGGCTGCGTCGCGGTTGTTCCGGTAATGATCGCGGGCCTGGGAAACGTAGTCCTGCGGCCCGGTCAATGCGGCCAACGCAGCGTACTGCGACGGAGACGCGACGCAGGAGACGATCGATTCCATGACGTTGTTCATCTTCTGCTCAATCCCCGGAGGGCAGATCAGAGCCCCGATGCGCAGGCCTGTCAGTCCGTACGTCTTGGACAGCGTCAGCGAGGTGAACACGCGGGCTTCCCCCGGGACGTTGCTGTCGAAGCGCGCCGGGCTGACGTGCGGGACGTCGAAGGTGAAGGCTTCGTAGCATTCGTCCGAGATGATCCAGAGGTCGTGCCGGACGGCCAGGTCCACCAATTCCCGGGTGGCTTCTGCGCTGATGACCGCCCCCAACGGGTTGGACGGAGAATTCAGCACCAGGACACGGGTCCGCGCCGTGATAAGTGCTTCGATGTCCTCGATGTGCGGCTGGAAGTCGTTCTTGGGATACAGCGGATACTGCACAGGCACGGCGTGAAGCAGTCGGCTGGTCATGGCAAACGTGGGGTAGCCCGGGTTCGGGATGAGGATCTCGTCGCCGGGGGAGAGGAGAAGGCTCATGGCGAAATGCAGCCCTTGTTGGGCGCCGTCCACCACATAAACCCGTTCAGCACCTATTTCAACGCCCTGCTGTTCGCGGAAGCGGGCTGCGAACGCTTCCCGGAGAGCGGGTATCCCCGCGTTGGGTGTGTAGTTGGTCTCATCCCGGTCCAGGCAGGCAATGCCGGCGTCGAGGACGTGCCGTGGCAGCGCAAACCCCGGTTCGCCGATGCTCAGGATGATCGCACCGGGGGTGGCCCATGCGGCCTCGGTGATTTCGCGGATCTGGTTCACGGGGACGTCACGGACGTGCAAGGCAAGCTCAGGCATGGGAGCCATCCTAGCCACCCATATACTGGTAAGCGTGCTTTCTGGACTGGTAATCGTTGACAAACCGCAGGGATGGACCAGCCACGATGTGGTTGGCCGGATGCGGCGGCTGGCTGGTACCCGGAAAGTGGGGCATGCGGGGACGCTCGATCCCATGGCCACCGGCGTCCTGGTGCTTGGCATCAATAAGGCGACGCGCCTGCTGACTTACATCGTGGGGACCTCCAAGACCTATACAGCCACTATCAGGCTCGGCGAAACCACCATCACGGACGACGCCGAGGGCGACGTCACGGAGGCCCGCAGCGCCGCGGACGTCACCGATGAAGCCATAGCGGCCGGAGTTGCCGCGCTCACGGGCCCTATCCAGCAGGTGCCCAGCAGCGTGAGTGCCATCAAGGTCAACGGCGAACGCTCCTACGCACGCGTCCGCTCCGGTGAAGAAGTGAAGCTCGCAGCGCGCCCGGTGACGATCCACCGCTTTGACGTGCACGCCATCAACAGGCTCGACGGCGGCAGGGTAGTTGACGTGGACGTCACCGTGGAATGTTCTTCAGGAACTTACATTCGGGCGCTGGCCCGGGACCTTGGAAACGACCTGGGCGTCGGCGGCCACCTCACGGCCCTGCGCCGGACCCAGGTGGGTCCCTATACCCTCGAGCAGGCCAGGACCCTGGAGGAACTGGCGCAAGAGCTCAACGTCCTGGACATGTCCCTCGCTGCCCGGTCCCTCATGCCAAACCGTGAGCTCACCGAGGACGAAACAACGGAGATCTCGTTCGGCCGCCGGATTGCGGCCGGGCCGGGAGCAGGCACCGCCGAGGCTGCCACGGCCGAAAACCCCGCAGCAGCCTTCGCGCCCTCGGGTGAACTCGTGGCATTGCTGGCTGACACCGGGAGCTTCGCCAAGCCCGTGCTGGTGTTCGCCCCGGGAACCGGTTCAGGGGAGGCGAAGTAGTCATGGACGGATACTTTTACGCCCTCCTGGTGATCGGACTGGTGTCCACCATCATGTGCGTGGTGGCCGGGCTGATGAAGAAGGCCCCCAACGACCCCACCATCTACTCGGTACTTGCCGTTGAAGTGGTGCTGGTGGTGTACCTGGTGGGTTCCATCATCCGGGTTGCCATGGGCGAGCAGATTGCCGGGGAAGCATGGGAATTCTGGGGCTACTTGATAACGGCCCTGATGATCCCGCTGGGTGCTGTGTACTGGGCCATCCTTGAACGCACCCGCTGGAGCAACTTCGTCCTCGCTGCGGTAGGCGTCACGGTCCTCGTCATGGGCGCGCGCATGAACCAGATTTGGTACTGACCTTGAAAGAAGAACCCATCGTGACTGGAACTGAGACCAATCCGGCAACCCCGCAGCCGAAGAAGGATACCCGGAACACAGGGCCTGGCCGCCTCCTGATCGCGGTGTACGCCGTTTTCGCCCTCTCGGCGACCGCGCGCGCCGGCTATCAGATCGCTACGAAGTTCGCCGAAGCACCGCTGGCGCATATCCTCTCGGCCTTTGCCGCCGTCGTCTATATCGTGGCGACCATCTCTCTGGCCAAGCCGGGCCGCACGTGGTTCAAGGTCTCAGTGGCCGCCGTGCTCACGGAGCTCATCGGCGTGCTGGTGGTGGGCGCCATCAGCCTTTTCGACCCCGTAGCGTTCCCGCACGATACCGTGTGGTCGCTGTTCGGCCGCGGATACGGGTTCGTCCCGCTTGTCCTGCCCATCCTTGGCCTCCTGTGGCTGAACAAGCGCCGCCCGTCCTGAGCCAACCGCCCTTGCGGGTAACCTTAGAATGTTCCGGCGCCGGGAGGTTGCCGGGCGCACCGAACATCTGCAGTAAAAGGCGAGGTTGATGGTCCACATCTGGAACGATCCCACTGAAGTCCCCAAGGACTTCGGACCTACTGTCGTTACCATCGGGAACTTTGACGGCGTCCATCGCGGGCACCAGCATGTCCTTTCCCAACTGACCGGCACCGCCAAGCGGCATGACATTCCATCGGTTGCCGTGACTTTCGATCCCCACCCGGCCCAGGTCCACAGGCCGGATTCCGCTCCCGAGCTGATCATGGGGCTCCAGGACAAGCTCGATGCCCTCGGGGAAACCGGCGTCGATGCCGTGCTGGTCATGAAGTACACCTTGGACCTGGCGGCGATGACTCCCATCGAGTTCGTCCGCGAAGTCATCCTTGACGGACTTCACGCAGCACACGTCGTTGTCGGCCATGACCTCCGCTTTGGTGCCGGGAACGTCGGCGACGTGGTCACCATGCAGGAACTTGGTGAGGAGCTCGGGTTCGGCGTGCAGGTTGTCAACGAGTACGGGGCGGGAGGCTTTCCCGTCCACGACGACGGCGACACTGACCGCCGCTGTTCCTCCACTTGGGTGCGGGAAGCCTTGTCCGAAGGCGACGTCGTGACCGCCGCCGCTGTGCTTGGCCGCCCGCACCGCATGCGCGGCGAAGTGGTGCACGGAGCTGCCCGCGGACGCGATCTCGGCTTCCCCACAGCCAACCTTGCCCACGATTCCACAGGGTACGTTCCCGCGGATGGCATCTATGCGGGTTGGTTGATCGACCAGTCCGGGACGCGGTGGCCGGCCGCCATTTCCGTTGGTTCCAACCCCACCTTCGACGGTGTGAGCCGCCAGGTGGAGGCCCACGTGATCGATCGGCCCGAGGAAAAAGTGGAGGACTTCGACCTTTACGGGCAGACCGTGGCTGTCGAATTCACGCAGCGCCTGCGCGGTATGGTTGCCTACCGTGGGCCTGAGGCCTTGGTGGAGCAAATGTGCCTGGACGTAGCCCAGGCGCACGAGCTGCTGACCCGGCGCTAGGCGGATTTCGACAACACTGCTGACCTGCCGGTAAACTGGTGAATGGATCCGGCCGCAGTCCGTGGCAGCTGGACCTGTTTTTGTGTGCGGCAATGCACCAAGGGCAACCCGTCAGCGAGGCGCTGCACCGGGACGCACGGCACAACTCTAGGAGTTCACGTGGCACTTGACGCCGCTGTAAAGCAGTCCATCATCAAGGAATACGCAACCTCTGAAGGCGACACCGGTTCGCCCGAGGTCCAGGTTGCAGTTCTGACCCAGCGGATCAAGGATCTGACTGAGCACATGAAGGAGCACAAGCACGACTTCCACACCCAGCGCGGTTTGCTGGCCATGGTTGGTCGTCGCAAGCGCATGCTTTCCTACCTGAAGAACACCGACATCGCCCGCTACCGTTCGCTCATCGAGCGCCTCGGCCTGCGCCGCTAGTCTGCCTTTAGGGGCGGCCCGCTCCATTCCGGAACGGGCCGCCTTCTTCACCAACAACTAAAAACAGGAATCAACCGCATCGCGCATTCGCGGTCCTCGGTAGTGATTCCCGGGAAGCTCATCTGTGGTGATGAGGCCCGTGGATCTCGATCGATGACCGGGTGTCGTACAGGCCAGGAAAAAAGAAGAGGCCTGGGTTGATGCGGCGGACTTCCGCTAACAGAAACGGAGGTGACTCTCTATGGAGGGTCCCGAAATCCAGTTCTCCGAAGCCATTATCGACAACGGCCGTTTTGGCAAGCGCGTCATTCGCTTCGAAACCGGCCGCCTTGCCAAGCAGGCAGCCGGCGCCTCGATGGTCTACATCGACGAAGACACCGCACTGCTCTCCGCAACCACCGCAGGCAAGCAGCCGCGCGAAGGTTTCGACTTCTTCCCCCTGACGGTTGACGTTGAAGAGCGCATGTACGCAGCCGGCCGTATCCCGGGTTCGTTCTTCCGCCGCGAAGGCCGCCCGTCCACGGAAGCCATCCTGGCCTGCCGCCTCATGGACCGTCCGCTGCGCCCCGCGTTCGTCAAGGGCCTGCGCAACGAAGTCCAGATCGTCGTCACTGTCCTGGCGATCAACCCGGACGAGCTCTACGACGTCGTCGCCATCAACGCGTCCTCGATGTCCACGCAGCTTTCCGGCCTCCCGTTCTCCGGCCCGATCGGTGGCGTCCGCGTCGCCCTCATCGCCGACGAACACGGTTCGCAGTGGGTCGCTTTCCCCAAGCACTCCCAGCTTGAGAACGCCGTCTTCAACATGGTTGTTGCCGGCCGCATTGCCGGTGACGACGTCGCCATCATGATGGTGGAAGCCGAAGCCACCGACAACTCCTGGAACCTCATCAAGGAACAGGGCGCAACAGCTCCCACCGAAGAGGTTGTTTCCGAGGGCCTCGAGGCTGCCAAGCCGTTCATCAAGGCACTCTGCGAAGCACAGGCAGACCTGGCGGCACGCGCCGCCAAGCCGACCGTCGAGTTCCCGGTCTTCCTTGACTACCAGGACGACGTCTACGCAGCTGTCGAAGCCGCTGCCGCTGACAAGCTTGCTGCTGTCTTCCAGATCGCCGACAAGCAGGAGCGCGACAACGCCTCCGACGCACTCAAGGACGAAGTCCTTGGCTCACTTGCAGGCGACTTCGAAGGCCGCGAGAAGGAACTCTCCGCAGCGTTCCGCTCGGTCACCAAGCACGTCGTGCGCCAGCGCATCCTCAAGGACCAGGTCCGCATCGACGGCCGTGGCCTGACGGACATCCGCCAGCTGACCGCAGAGGTAGAGGTTCTGCCCCGCGTTCACGGTTCGGCCATCTTCGAGCGCGGCGAGACCCAGATCATGGGTGTCACCACGCTGAACATGCTCAAGATGGAGCAGCAGATCGACTCGTTGTCGCCGGTTACGCGCAAGCGCTACATGCACAACTACAACTTCCCGCCGTACTCCACCGGTGAGACCGGCCGCGTCGGTTCCCCGAAGCGCCGCGAAATCGGCCACGGTGCCCTCGCAGAGCGCGCCCTGGTTCCGGTTCTGCCCAGCCGTGAAGAATTCCCGTACGCCATCCGCCAGGTATCCGAGGCACTCGGTTCCAACGGTTCGACGTCCATGGGTTCGGTCTGTGCCTCAACGCTCTCCATGCTCAACGCTGGCGTGCCGCTGAAGGCAGCTGTTGCCGGTATCGCCATGGGCCTGGTTTCCGACCAGGTTGACGGCCAGACCCGCTACGCAGCGCTGACCGACATCCTCGGCGCCGAAGACGCTTTCGGCGACATGGACTTCAAGGTTGCCGGTACGTCCGAGTTCGTCACGGCCATCCAGCTGGACACCAAGCTCGACGGCATCCCCGCTTCCGTGCTGGCAGCAGCACTGAAGCAGGCCCGCGAAGCCCGCCTCCACATCCTCGAGGTCATCAACGCAGCGATCGACACCCCGGATGAGCTCTCCGAGTTCGCACCGCGCGTCATCGCCGTCAAGATCCCCGTTGACAAGATCGGCGAGGTCATTGGCCCCAAGGGCAAGATGATCAACCAGATCCAGGAAGACACGGGCGCGGACATCTCCATCGAAGATGACGGCACGGTCTACATTGGCGCCACCAACGGCCCGTCTGCTGACGCAGCACGTTCCGCCATCAACGCCATCGCCAACCCGCAGGTTCCGGAAATCGGCGAGCGTTACCTGGGTACGGTCGTCAAGACCACCACCTTCGGCGCCTTCGTTTCCCTGACCCCGGGCAAGGACGGCCTGCTGCACATCTCCGAGCTCCGCAAGCTGGCCAACGGCAAGCGCGTGGACAACGTTGATGACGTCGTCTCCGTGGGCCAGAAGGTCCAGGTCGAGATCACCAAGATCGACGACCGCGGAAAGCTCTCCCTCTCCCCGGTTGTTGCCGACGAAGAAGGCGCAGCTTCCGAGGACGCTTCGGCCGAGGTCGTTGAAGAGTCCGCAGAGTAGTCTGTAAGCAGTACACCCGGCGGGGCCGGTGGGCTTGAAAAAGCTCCACCGGCCCTTCCGGCCTTAACCCTGAAAGGCCTTAATGACTGTCGTACCCTTGCCGCTGGAGCAAACCCTTCCCGGCGGCGAACTGATCCATGGTGCCGAGGGCGGTTCCGTCGTGCGGCGCTCCGTCCTTCCCGGCGGCGTACGCGTCCTGACCGAGGCGATGCCCGGGCAGCGTTCGGCCACCATAGGTTTCTGGGTGGCAGTGGGTTCGCGCGACGAAGCGGACGGCCAGCATGGTTCCACACACTTCCTTGAACACCTGCTGTTCAAGGGCACCAAGAGGCGCACAGCACTGGAGATTGCGTCGGCGTTCGACGAGGTGGGCGGCGAATCCAACGCAGCCACCGCCAAGGAAAGCACCTGCTACTTCGCCCGGGTCCTCGATACGGACCTTCCCATGGCCATTGATGTCATCGCCGACATGATCACCGGCGCCGTCCTTGACCCTGCCGAACTGGAGCAGGAACGCGACGTCATCCTCGAGGAAATCGCCATGGACAGCGACGACCCCACCGATGTGGCCCACGAGAAATTCGTCGCAGCAGTGCTCGGCAGCCACCCGCTGGCCCGGCCGATCGGCGGAACACCGGATGCGATCAAGGCTGTGGCAAGGGACTCGGTGTGGGAGCACTACCAGCGCTACTACCGTCCCGAGGAACTGGTCATCACCGCAGCAGGCGGCCTGGACCACGACGTCGTCTGTGAACTTGTCCTTGATGCGCTGAAGGCTGCCGGTTGGCAACTGGATCCCGGTGCGGCGCCCGTGGAGCGCCGTGGGACAGAGAGGGCTGTCATCACCGGCACCTCCGGCCTCCACGTCGTGAAGCGTCCCGTGGAGCAGGCGAACATCATCATGGGCTGCCCCACGATCGTCGCCACGGATGATCGCCGCTTCGTCATGAGCGTGCTCAACGCAGTCCTGGGTGGGGGCATGTCCTCCAGGCTCTTCCAGGAGATCCGCGAGAAGCGGGGCCTGGTGTACTCCACGTACTCCTTCACCGCCGCTTACGCGGACGCCGGGTACTTCGGCATGTATGCAGGCTGCACCCCGTCCAAGGTCCGCCAGGTGCTGGAACTCCTTGGCGTGGAGCTGGACAAGCTCGCCAAGGACGGCATTACCGAGGAAGAGCTCAGGAAGGCCGTGGGCCAGCTCAGCGGTGGCATCGTGTTGGCCCTTGAGGACACCGGTTCGCGGATGTCCCGGCTGGGCCGGGCTGAACTGGTCTCCGGAGAGTTCCAGGACATCGACGAGACCTTGGCCCGGATCCAGGCCGTCACCGTGGACGACGTCCAGGAGCTCGCCCGCGAACTCGCAGCAGCTCCGCGCACCATCACCGTTGTGGGTCCGTTTGAGGAAACCGAGACGTTCGGTCTCTGACTCTGGACCGCTTCTGACTCTGGACTGTCTCTGACTCTGGACTAGCGCACTCCCGGCAGGGCAGCATGATCACACAGTGATGATGCTGCCCTGTTGACGTTGGAGATGTGATGGAACTGCCCCCACGCGGCCACGCCGCGGAGATGCTGCAGGACTTCATCGGCCATTGGCGTGGCATCACGGAGATCGCCCCATCGCCGTGGGGGAGTGCCCGGACTGCCGAGGCCGAGGTGGTGTTCAGCAGGGCCGCCAGCGGCTACGCCGTCGTGCAGAGCTACCGGCACCGTGAAGCGGATGGGACACACTTCGAGGGTCATGGCATGTTCACTGTTGACCGCGAACACGGTGACACGCTCTGGTACTACGTGGACAGCATGGGAAGGCCGCCGGCGAGTCCCGTCAGGGGTTCGTGGAGCGCAGGCATTCTGACGCTCGACCGGCGGACGGCCGACGGCGTTGCCAGGCACACGTTCCGGGTCGAGGACGGGGTGCTGGTGCACACAGCCGATCTGCGGCTCGAAGGAACATCCGGCTTCAGTCCGTTGCTGAAAAGCGTCTTCCGGAGGGTTGCAACGCCCGGCGCCTAGCCCCCGGCAAAAGGCGGCAGGACGTCGATGACGTCATGCGGGCTCAGCGGAGCCGAACGGTCGCGGACAGCCACTTCGTTGCGCAGGAAGCTACTGCGTGCGACGACACGCGCCAGGGTCGGCGTGCCTTCCGGGGGCACTGG
This sequence comes from Arthrobacter sp. B0316-5-4, assembly GCF_059090325.1. NCBI lineage: Bacteria > Bacillati > Actinomycetota > Actinomycetes > Micrococcales > Micrococcaceae > Arthrobacter > Arthrobacter sp. B0316-5-4. The sequence goes on along the minus strand of NZ_JBNHFN010000004.1, from coordinate 78,610 downwards.
ACGTTCGACGGCGAGGGCGGCTTCCAGCAGCGCCTCCAGGCTGGTCCCTTCCGGAAGGTGATGGAATTCTTCTTCGACTCCTGCGGCCGAGCGTGCGGCAGCGAAGTAACGGACAAGCAAGGTTTCAGCCTCCGATTGCGCTCATGCTGCGGTCCGGCTGGACGAAGTCCGCTGCGCCGAGACCGGTGTGGTCCATTCCGTGGGCCTTGGGCTTGACCCACATGGCGTCCTGCCATCGCTGCGCAAGTTCCTCGTCCGTGGCTCCCTCGCGAAGGATGCCGAGGAGGTCGAATTCCTCGCGGGAGAAGAGGCAGCTCATGATTTTGCCTTCCGCTGTGATCCGCGTGCGGCGGCAGTCGGAGCAGAACGGCTCGGTGACCGAGGCGATGATGCCGACGGTACCGAGGACCGGACCGGTGGCAAGGCCGGAAGCCGTGTCCCGGCGTCGTACTTCAAAGCGTTCCGCTGGGGCGCCGTCCCGTTCACGGGGGTCGTGGTCCAGGACGTAGTCGCGTGACAGCAGCGTGCGGATCTCGGCGGCCGTGATCATGTTGCGCCGGGTCCAGCCGTGATCGGCATCCAAGGGCATCTGCTCGATGAAGCGAAGTTCGTAACCGCGGCCCAAGGCCCAGGCCAGGAGGTCCGGCGATTCGGCGTCGTTGATGCCGCGCATCAGCACGGCGTTCAGCTTTACGGGGCCCAGGCCGGCCGCCCAGGCAGCATCGACGCCGGCCAGGACGCGATCCAGGAACGGGCGGCGGGTGAGCTTGGTGAACGTTTCTTCGTGCAGGGAATCCAGCGAGACGTTGATCCGGGTGAGCCCGGCGGCCTTCAACGTTGCGGCTTTCTTGTCCAACCCGACGCCGTTGGTGGTCATGGAGATGGGGAGGTCGGGATGATTGCTACGAATGCCGGAGATAATGTCCACCAGGTCGGCGCGCACCAAGGGCTCGCCGCCGGTAAGGCGGAGTTCCCGCACACCCAGGGCCGTAACCCCGACGCGCACAATGCGGATGATTTCATCCTTGGTCATCACGGCCTGCTTGGACAACCACTCCAGGCCCTCGGCGGGCATGCAGTAGGTGCAGCGCAGGTTGCACTTGTCCGTCAGTGACAGGCGCATGTCCGTGGCGCGCCGCCCGTAACGGTCCCACAACCCTGCGGGCGTGCCCGCGGGACGCGGCGGCGGAACCCCCACGCCACTTTCCTTGCTGCCTGCGGCGGCACCCGACGGGGGCACCGGCATGCCCAGCTGAACAGTCATAAATTCAGGCTACGCCACCCCAGCCGGATCAGTGACACCAGTTACAGTCACAGAGTTCTTACGGATTCAATACGCTTCCCCGGCCGACGCCACGATCGGGTGCCGGGTGACGCCGGCAAACCTATGCTGAAAGCGTGACCATAAATACGGCATCAGCAGCGGAACCAGGGAACCGCCGCGTCCTCCTGGTCGAGGACGAACAGACCATCGCCGATGTCGTCCGCGACTACCTGCTGAAGGCAGGCTTCCAGGTGGACATGGCTGCGGATGGCTTCACCGCGCTCAAGGTTGCAGCGTCCCGGCAACCGGACCTGGTGATCCTGGACCGCATGCTGCCCGGGCTGGACGGTGTTGAGGTCTGCAGGCGGCTGCGCCAGACCATGAGCGTGCCGGTCATCATGGTCACGGCCCTGGGAACCGAAGACGACCGGATCCTCGGCTTGGAGATGGGCGCGGACGACTACGTCACCAAGCCCTTCTCGCCCCGGGAACTGGTCCTTCGGGTCAAGTCGGTCCTCCGCCGCAGCGTCAAGGAGTTTGCGCCGGAACCATCGGTGGAGGCCGCCGGACTCGAACTCGATCCCGCGTCCAGGACGGTCACCCACAACGGCACTCCCTTGGCGCTGACGGTCCGCGAATTCGACCTCCTGGCGTTCCTGATGCGCCGGCCAAACCAGGTATTCAGCCGGGAGGAACTGATCAAGGCCGTCTGGGGCTGGGACTTCGGTGACCTGTCCACCGTCACCGTGCATGTCCGGCGCTTGCGGGAAAAGATCGAAGCCAATCCCACGACGCCGGAGCTGATCAAGACGGTCTGGGGCGTTGGTTACCGTTTCGATGACACGGGAGGTGGACATGGAAGGCAGTGAACTGTGGACCATCCTCGCCTGGGTCCTGTTTTGGGCCGTCCTCATCGGTGCCACCACGTTGGTGCTCCTGCGGTTGCTCCGCCGCGCCTCTGTGCTCGCGCAGATCTGCCTGGTGGTGGTGGCTACGGTGGCTGTCCTGGTGGCCGGGATGGTCAGTGCCTTCAACGCCATGTTCATCTCCGCCAGGGACCTCGAGGTGATGTGGTACATCCTGGCCACCGCCTCCGCTGTTGCCGTTGCGCTTTCCCTGATGCTCGGTGCGGGTGTCTCCCGTAACGCGGCCCGATTAGTGGACGCGGCCCGCCGGCTGGGGCGGGGCGAGACCCTGGACAACACCATGGAGTCCCGCCGGGGAAGCGCTCCCGCCATGACCTCCGAGCTAGCCGAACTTGCCCAGGAACTTGAAGCGAGCAGCCGTAGCCTTGCCGAGTCCAGGGAACGCGAAGCCGCCATCGAGACAGCCAGGCGTGAACTCGTGTCCTGGATTTCGCATGACCTGCGCACACCACTGGCCAGCATGCGCGCCATGACCGAAGCGCTCGAGGACGGCATGGCGTCCGATGTCCCCGGCTACTACCGGAAAATCATTGGGCAGACCGAACAGATGACTGCGATGGTCAACGACCTGCTGGAACTGTCCAAGATCCAGGCGGGCAGCCTCCGCCTCCGCGCCGAACCACTGGACCTTTACGACCTGGTCAGCGATGCCCTCTCTGACCTGGCCCCGTTGGCGGCGAAGCGGGGTATCAAGCTCGACGGCGGTGGGGACCGCGAATGCATGGCCGTCGCCGATGGGCCCAGCCTCGCGAGGGCCGTACGGAACATCCTGCTCAACGCCATCATCTACAGCCGGCCGGACAGCGAAGTGCACGTTAGCGTCGGCCGGGACAACGGGAACGCCGTGGTCGCTGTGCAGGACCAGTGCGGTGGCATCCCCGAAGACGACCTACCCCACTTGTTTGAAACCGGCTGGCAGAAGAACCCGGCGCGCGGAACACCCGCCGAGTTGCAGGGCAGCTACAGCGGTGCCGGCATCGGCCTGAGCATGGTGGCAGGCATCGTCAAGGCCCACGGGGGAACAGTCGGCGTCACCAACCTCGACGGCGGCTGCCGCTTCGCGCTGTCACTCCCCGCCGGATCCACCCGCGATGGCAGCCCGTCGGCCGCCACCCTTACTTCAGCTGACAATCGCCCAGGAGGCGCATCATGAGCATGCCCAGCAGCATGAACAAACCCAGTCCGCACGTGGACCCGCCGGACCCCGAAATGTCCCTTCTACGCCGCAGCAGCATCCACCCGCGCCTCTGGGCCGCGGCGGCCGGGGTTGCCGCTGGGGCAGCCGGGATAGCTGCGGGGGAACTCACCGCTGGACTCGCAAGCCCGTTGGTCTCGCCGGTGACTGCCTTGGGCGGAGCTGTCATCGATGCCGTGCCACCTGGCGTCAAGGACCTGGCCGTGGAACTGTTCGGCACGGCCGACAAGATCGTGCTGATCGCCTCCATCGGGCTCGTCGCGGGGATACTTGCCGCTTTGGCTGGGGTCTTGGAGCACCGCCGGACCGGATGGGGCCTGGTGCTGGCCGGGCTGGCCGGCGTGGCCGGGCTGACCGCCGTCGTGACCCGCGCGCAGGCGGGACCGCAAGCCGCCCTCGCTCCCATCGTCGCGGCTGTGGTCACGATGCTGCTGCTGCGCACCCTGATCCGGAGGCTGGCCACCTGGGCTCCTTCCCGGGGAACACCCGGGCAGGACGAAGGCGAGCCCGCACCCCTGGCCCGGCGGAGCTTCCTCAACGCCCTTGCGGGGACCTCCATCGCCGCCGTCGTGGCCGGAACGGTCACCGCCGTCCTGACGCGTGCAACAGCGGCAGCGTCGGGTTTCCGGAAATCGTTGGCGCTGCCGCAACCCACGACGCCCAGCCAAGCCATCCCTGCGGGCGCAACTCTTGCTGTGGACGGGATCAGCCCCTTGGTGACCCCCAATGCGGACTTCTACAGGATCGACACCGCTTTGACGGTACCTGCCATCGACCCGCCTGGTTGGAAGCTGAAGGTCACCGGAATGGTGGAGCGGGAAGTCGAACTGGATTTCGCGACACTCCTCGCCAAGCCCATGACGGAGCGGCACATCACCATCGCCTGCGTGTCCAACAACGTCGGCGGCGACCTCATTGGCAACGCACTCTGGCTGGGCTGGCCGGTCCGCGAACTGCTCGCCATGGCAGGCCCCAAAGCGGGCGCGGACATGGTGCTCTCCACCAGCAACGACGGCTGGACTGCCGGTACGCCCCTGGAAGCACTCACGGACGACAGGGATGCACTGCTCGCTATCGGCATGAACGGTGAACCGTTGCCCCTGGAACACGGGTTCCCCGTGCGCATGATCGTGCCCGGACTCTACGGATTTGTGTCCGCGACCAAATGGCTGACGGAACTGAAAGTCACCCGTTTCGCCGACGACATCGGGTATTGGACACCCCGCGGCTGGAGCGACCACGGGCCCATCAAAACCCAGTCCCGCATCGACGTACCCCGCAATGGCCGGACAGTTAAGGCAGGCAAGATCCAATTCGGCGGCGTGGCCTGGGCCCAGCACCGCGGCATCAAACGGGTAGAGCTTCGCGTCAACCGGGGCCCCTGGCAACAGGCCACCCTCGCAAACGGCATTTCCACCGACACCTGGTACCAGTGGCAGCTCGGCATCGACCTCACGTCGGGCGACTACGAAATCCAGGTGCGGGCTACCGATTCCACCGGCGAACCCCAGACAGAAGACAAGGCCCCAGTAGCTCCCGATGGTGCCACCGGCTACCACACCATCAGCGTCAAGGTCGCCTGAGGACCTAGTCTGGGTACGTCCGGGTAATTCCCGCACGCCAACGTATCCACAGGAGGATGTCCGTGCCCCGATCTGTTGCAGCCCATCGCCAGGCCGTGGTGGAACTGCTGACCACTGCGAGGGCTGCCAAGGGCAACCTCCGCCTGCCGTTGCTCGAAGCGCTGGGAAAGGCGCTCGCCGGCGACGTCTACGCGCCGCTCTCCTTGCCGCCGTTCCCCAATTCCCAAATGGACGGGTTCGCCGTTCGTTCCGCAGGGATTCCCGACGGCGGTGCGGAGCTCAGGGTCGCGGCGCCAGTCCCGGCAGGTGCCTCACCAGCAACACTGAAGGCCGGCTTCGCCGCCCCCATCATGACCGGCGCCATGATCCCGGAAGGGGCCGACGCCGTCGTGCCAATTGAAAAGGCGACGCCAAACACCTTTCCCGAGCCGGCAGCCGAAGACGCCATGGTCCGGCTGCCGCCGGTCGCTGCTGGAACCTATGTTCGACACAGCGGCAGCGACATCGAAACAGGCGACTTGGCGCTGGCCGCCGGTACGCTCCTGGGGCCCGCCCAACTTGGCTTGCTGGCCGCATTGGGCCTGGACACCGTAGAGGTCCGCGAACCATTCCGCGTCCTGCTGGTCACTACGGGCGACGAAGTGGTGGAGCCAGGGCAGGAACTGGCGCCCGGCAAGATCTACGATTCCAACGGAACGCTCCTTGAAGCCTCCATGCTCCAAGCCGGCATGGAGGTGATGCGGACAGGCATCTCCGACGACAACCCCGACACCCTCCTGTCAGTCCTCCACCACTACACCCAGGATCCCCGGAACCCGGTGGACATCATCGTCACCACCGGTGGCGTGAGCAAAGGCGCCTACGAGGTAGTCCGCCAAGCGATGTCCGGCCAGCCAGTGGATTTCCTGCCGGTCGCCATGCAGCCGGGCGGTCCACAGGGCCTGGGAACCTTCGAGGGAACACCCTTCCTGGGCTTCCCCGGAAACCCCGTCAGCTGCCTCGTGTCCTTCGAGATGTTCCTCAGGCCCGCACTTTCCCAGGTCCAGGGAACACCTGCGCCCCGGCCCGTGCAGAAAGCCCGCCTCGCTGAGCCACTGACCTCACCGGACGGCAAACACCAGGTCCGCCGCGGAAGCGTGGTCATGGACGGCATACTGCGCATGGAAGGCGGGGCTGGCTCCCACCTGGTGCACGCCCTGGCCCGCGCCAACGCCCTGGTCCAGATTCCCAGCGACGTCACGGAACTCGCCAAAGGGGACGAAGTGGAAGTATGGATGCTGTGAACCACACTCCCGAAAACCCAGCAGGCCTGACGCATCTCAGGCAAGACGGCACCGCACAGATGGTGGATGTCTCCGAGAAAGCCGTAACCACGCGTGAGGCCACCGCCACGGCTACTGTCCGCAGCACCGCCGAAGTCCTGGCCCTGTTGGGTGCCGGCGAACTTCCCAAGGGCGACGCGCTCGCCGTGGCGAGGGTAGCGGGGATCATGGCGGCCAAGAAGACCCCGGATCTGATTCCGCTGTGCCATCCCTTGCCCATCTCCAAGGTCACTGTGGACTTTGAACTGGGCGCGGACTCGGTGGGAGTCCTGGCGACGGTCAAGACCCGGGGCGTCACCGGCGTCGAAATGGAAGCCCTGACTGCCGCTTCGGTTGCGGCGCTCAGCGTCTACGACATGATCAAGGCCGTGGACAAGCATGCCGTCCTGGACAATATCCGCGTGCTCGCCAAAAGCGGCGGAAAAAGCGGCGACTGGGACGTTTCCGCCGAACCACGGCATGGGGAGGCTGGAGCATGAGCGCCTGCGAGCCCAGCGCGCATGGACCGCGGAAGGCCGGCGTCGTGATTGCTTCCACCCGGGCTGCGGCCGGGATCTACGCCGACGAGACCGGCCCCATCATCCTTGACTGGCTGAACGAGCACGGATTCGACACTTTTCCCACCATGGTGGTGCCGGACGGTGAACCTGTAGGCGCTGCGCTGAGGGCGCTCCTGACGCAGGAACCCGCAGTTGTCATCACCAGCGGCGGAACCGGCCTTAGCCCCGATGACCGCACGCCGGAGATGACGCTGCCGCTCCTTGATCGCGAAATACCGGGAATCATGGAGGGCATCCGGCGCGCAGGAGCTACGAAGACCCCCATGGCAATGTTGAGCCGCGGCCATGCAGGTGCGGCGGGCAAGTCATTCATCATCAATCTTCCCGGTTCCCCCAAAGGGGTCATGGATGGACTGGCAGTCCTGGACCCTGTGATCGGGCATCTCTGTGAGCAATTGGAAGGCAACCATGGGCATTGAAACAGATTTCGAAGTTGTCAGCGCTGTCCTCAGCGCCGAGTCGATTTCGGTGGACCAGGCCATCAGGGCAGTGGAATCGGACACAGCCGGTGCGGTGGTCAGCTTCAGTGGGGTGGTGCGTAACCACGACGGCGGCAAAGCTGTTGATCGGTTGAGCTACAGCGCACACCCCACCGCCCACCAGGTCATGTCCGACGTGGTGGCACAGTTGGTCGCGGAGCACTCCGGTGAAGCCAACCAACCCGTGCGCATCTGGGCCGCGCACCGGATCGGCACCCTGGAAATCGGTGATCCCGCGCTGGTCTGCGCCGTTGCAGCCGCGCACCGGGGCCAAGCCTTCGCCGTTTGCTCCGAATTGGTGGACCGGGTCAAAGAGCAGGTCCCCATTTGGAAAGAGCAGTTCTTCAGTGACGGCACCGTGGAATGGGTCGGGGCAGGGGAGTAGGCGCAGGTAACGTTTCCTGCCCGTGCCCGGCCCGGCGGTAGGGTTAAAGGCATGACCGAACAACTTGCTGTTGCAGTGCTGGGCGCCAACGGGCGCATGGGAATTGAAGCCGTTAAGGCTGTTGAAGCAGCCGAAGACATGAAGCTGGTGGCCACCTTGGGCCGCGGTGATTCCCTGGAGAAACTGCTCGACGCCGGTGCGCAGTACGTTGTTGACCTCACCGTCCCGGACATCACCGAGACCAACGTCCGGTTCGCCGTCGAGCACGGTATCCACGCCGTCGTGGGTACCACAGGCTGGAACGCCGACAGGCTGGAATCCCTGCGCGGACTGCTGGAGTCGAAGCCGGAAACAGGCGTGCTCATTGCGCCCAACTTCGCCCTGGGCTCGGTGCTGGCGTCCGCCTTCGCTGCCAAGGCCTCGCAGTACTTCGAGTCGGTTGAAATCATCGAGCTGCACCACCCCAACAAGGTGGATGCGCCCTCCGGCACGGCCGTGCGCACGGCTCAGTTGATCGCCGAAGCCCGCCAGGAAGCAGGGGTCCCGGCCAGCCCGGACGCCACCGAGACGTCATTGGAGGGCGCGCGCGGCTGTGACGTGGACGGGGTCCGGGTGCACAGTGTCCGCCTCCGCGGCCTTGTTGCCCACCAGGAAGTCCTCTTTGGCGGCCCCGGTGAACAGCTGACGTTGCGCCACGATTCCTTCGACCGCGCCTCCTTCATGCCCGGCGTCCTCCTTGGACTGCGCAAGGTAGCAGCCAACCCCGGCCTGACGGTCGGCTTGGACGGCTACCTGGATCTGGGGCTCTAGGACATGGGGAATTTCTGGACAGCACTGAAGAAGAACCGCACCAAAATCTGGGTTGGTGCCATCACCTTGTTGTTGGTGCTGTACCTGGTGGTGTCCGTTCAACGCTCCTTCCTCCTGCTCGGCGACCCCAACCTGGTGGCCAAGGGCATAGGTGCCGCCTACCTGGTCCTGCCGGTAGTGGGCGCGTGGGCACTCATCCGCGAACTCCTTTTTGGTGCCCGCACCGAACAGATGGCCAAAGTCCTGGAAGCCGAAGGCGGGCTGCCGGAGGACACGCTTCCCCGAACACCCGGCGGCAGGATTGTCCGGTCCGCTGCCGACGCAGAGTTCGAAAAGTACCGGGCGGAAGCCGAGGCCGCCCCGGAAGATTGGCGCTCCTGGTTCCGGCTGAGCTGCGCCTATGACGCCTCCGGTGACCGCAAGCGGGCCCGCGCTTCCATGCGGGACGCGGTGAAGCTCTTCCGTTCTCAGCCAACCGCCGCTGGACGGTAACTGCCGAGCCTGGACGCCTGGTGGGCCACCCACTCCAGTGGTCCCCGCCGTCGGAGCACGGCGAAACAGGCCCCGATGATGATCGCGGCAATGGCCTGGGCCCAGTACATCCCTTCCGGGGTCCAGCCGGCCGGCAGGGGCTTATTGGTGAAACCGGATACCACCCACACGTGTGCCGAGTAGAGGCTCAGTGTCATGGCGCCCGGACCGCTGAGCAGGATCAGGAAGTTGACCTTAGTCCGTTCAGCCACGATGCCAAGCAGCAGGAACAACCCCACGACGGCGGCAGCCGTGCCCCCGGTGTGCAGCAAGTCCAGGGTGGTGCCGGCGTGCGGCGCTGCGGTGGCCAGCCACCACCATGAATCGACTTGTTGAAGGCCGGTGAGGTTGACCTGCAGCATGCTTTCCAACGGGTATCCGCGGGTACCGGGGAGCGCTTCCAGGGCCGCCCTCCCGCCCCACGATTCCATGGCCAGGAAGCCAGCGGCTTTCGCGACGACGGCCACAACGGTTCCGCCAGCCAACAGCAGGAGCTGTACCTTCGCCGTCGTAAGGGCCAGGCGGCCTATGGCGAGCCCCACCAGAAGGTAGGAAATCCACTGGAACACGGGGTAGTAGCCGGTGAAGAAGAGGTCGGCCAGGAGCCTTCCAGGTGTCTCCAGGTCTTCGGCCTTCGGGTTGTGGCCCAACTGCAGGGGAGGGGTCGCGTCCAGCAGCAATGGCCGCACCAGGTACGCCAGGACCGGCGAGGCCAGGATCCAGCCGAGTGCCAGGAAGCAGAGCGCTTTCAGGCGCAGGCCAAGGAACGGCAGGACGCAGAGGAACAAGAGAGCGTAGTGGACCAGAATCACTGCGACGTTGACATCAAGCCCGCCCAGGACGAATCCGACGACGGCAATCACCAGGGCGCGCAGGGCCACTCCGACCCTTGCGGCCCGCAGCCCGGCACCGCTCCGGGGCTCCTGCTTGCCTGTACTGAGGGCCAATCCGACGCCGGCAAGTACGGCGAAAAGGGCCGAAGACCGACCGGAAAAAACCAATCCCACGAATGTCGGCTCCCATTGCGGAGAAGGCCCGAATGTCGGCATCAGGTGGGTGGACATCATGCCCAGCAAGGCCGCGCCCCGGGCGGCATCGATCCCCTTGAGCCGGGCTGAAACCGGGCCGGCCCCTGCGGCCTCCTGCTGAGGGGCCGTCCCGTGCGAAGTCATGCAGCGATCGTCTCATAGCTGCTGCGCGGCAACCCGTCCCGGACCGGCTTGCGGGGCGCTCCTTGTCTTCGAATATATGTTCGAATAGCATTGCGTCATGAACGATGTTCCAAAGCCGCCGAACCCCCTCTGTGGACCCATGAAAGCAATGAGTCCTGGTGTGGTCGACTTCCTCTTCAGGCAACTTGTAACCGGCGCACCCCCGGAGGACACCCAGTGGCGGAGCGAGGGTACCGTGCTGTCCGAGCAGGTACCGGGAGCTGAACTCGCCCGCAGGCTGGCGGATACCGACCTTGATTCGCTCACGCCGATCGAACTCTTCGAGTACGTGCGCGCCTCCCAGCGGCTGGTGGCGTGGGCGGAGCAACTCAAGGAGCGGGCCGTGGCGCAGTACTGTTCGGAGCAGCCGGCCCGGACGCCCGGATCCGCCTGACGTTGTTGGTTCCGCCGTGCGCCGGAATAGGATGGCCGGGTGACCCAACCGCACCCGCAATCACAATCCTTGTTGACCATGCCGCGACCCTCCGGGCCTGCGCCGGTGTCAGCAACACTGCTGGCCGCCGTCGTTCAGTACGAAGCGCTGGGAGCCGGCAGTGGGGGAGCGGCTGTCGCCAGGAACGTCGCCGCCCACGTGGAGCTTGTGGAAAAGGCCCACGCTGACGGCGCACGGCTGGTGTTGTTTCCAGAGCTCTCCTTGACGGGGTATGAGCTGGGCTCATTCAACACCCCGGAGCAGGAAAGCCAACCTTCCGCCTGGTTGACGGACGGCGATCCAAGGCTCCAGCCTCTTCGGGATGCCTGTGCCCGCACCCGGACCACAGCGGTGATCGGTGCAGGCTGGCGGGAAGCTGACGGCACTCCCCGGTTGGCATCACTCATCGTCGGCCCGGATGGCTCCCTGCGACCGGCCTTCAAGACCCATCTTCATGGCGAAGAGCGTGAGCTGTTCGTCGCTGGGAAGGGCCCCGAAATCCTGGTGGTGGACGGATGGCGCGTGGCTCTTGCCGTATGCGCCGACGCCGCCCAGCCGTCCCACGCCGCGGCTGCCGCAGAGTCAGGGGCCGACGTCTATGCTGTTTCAGCCCTGTACGTGTCCGGCGAGGAATTGCGCCTCGGACTGCACCTGGGTTCCCGGTCCATGGACCACCGGATGTTCGGGCTCCTGGCCAACCTTGGCGGAAAGACCCCGCTGGGCGCCTCCTGCGGCCTCAGCGGTGGGTGGGGTCCGGAAGGTGCAGCTTTGGCCAAGGCAGCCGGCACGGGAACCGAAACTGTCATGGTGAACCTGGTCCGATCCAGCCTGGATGGATACAGGTCCGGCCGCGGTGCATGAGGGCCATCACGCGGAACGCATTCTTGTAACAAGCCTTTGACAGGGTAACGTTTTTCTTATGTCTGACTTGCGCGCCCACACTCCCGCCCTTGGTACCCTGCTGACCGCCATGGTCACCCCGTTCACCGAGGACGGCAAGGTTGACTACGACCAAGCCGCAGCGTTGGCAGAGAAGCTCGTCCAGGACGGTTGCGACGGCCTCGTCGTCACCGGTACCACCGGCGAGACCTCCACCCTCACAGACGATGAAAACCTTGGCATGTTCCGTGCCGTCAAAGAAGCCGTCGGTGGCAAGGCAGCCATCATTGCAGGGACCGGCACCAACGACACCGCCCACTCCGTGCACCTTTCACAGCGTGCCGCAGAGGTAGGCGTTGACGGCCTGCTGATCGTCACCCCGTACTACAACAAGCCCAGCCAGGCGGGCGTCCGCGCCCACTTCGAGACGATTGCCTCCTCCACGGACCTGCCCGTCATGCTCTATGACATCCCGGGCCGCTCCTCCATCGCGATCGCCCCCGAGACCATGATCGGCCTGGCCAAGCACCAGAACATCGTGGCCGTCAAGGACGCCAAGGCCGATTTTGCTGCCGCGACGCGCGTCATGGCAGAAACAGACCTGGTCTTCTACTCGGGCGACGACGGACTAACCCTTCAGTGGATGGCGCTGGGCGCCGTCGGGCTGGTGGGTGTCACCACGCATGTGGCCACGCGCCGCTTCCGCGAGCTGATCGACGCCGTCAACGCCAACGACCTCGCCACGGCAAGGGCCATCAATTTTGAACTGGAACCCGTGGTTCGTGGAACCATGACGCGGGTCCAAGGCGCAGTAGCCGCCAAGCAGATTCTCAAGTGGCAGGGAGTCCTGCCCAACTCGGTTGTCCGTTTGCCCCTCGTGGAGCCGGACGCGGCCGAGATCGAAATCATCCGCGGGGATTTGGCGGAAGCCGGAATGGACTTCGACGTCCAGGACGGTTCCGCCGGAAAGTAGCAAAATATGACCCAAACCGCCCTTCCCGGACTGGTTACTCCGCCTAAACTGCCCAATGGCACGCTGCGGATTGTTCCGCTCGGTGGACTGGGAGAGATCGGCCGTAACATGGCCGTCTTCGAAATCGACGGCAAGCTGCTGGTCGTTGACTGCGGCGTGCTCTTCCCCGAGGAGACCCAGCCCGGCGTTGATCTGATCCTGCCCGATTTCTCCTACATTGAGGACCGGCTCCAGGACGTCGTGGGTGTCGTACTGACCCACGGTCACGAGGACCACATTGGTGCCGTTCCCTACCTGCTGCGCCTCAAAGCCGACATCCCGCTGATCGGTTCCCAGCTCACGCTTGCCCTGGTGGAAGCAAAGCTCCAGGAACACCGCATCAAGCCATACACCCTCACGGTCACCGAGGGCCAGGTGGAGCAGTTCGGTCCGTTCGAGTGTGAGTTCGTGGCCGTCAACCACTCCATCCCGGATGCCCTTGCAGTCTTCATCCGAACCGAGGGCGGCAACGTCCTCCACACCGGTGACTTCAAGATGGACCAGTTGCCGCTGGACGGCCGCATCACCGACCTCAGGCACTTCGCGCGCCTGGGCGAAGAAGGCGTGGATCTGTTCATGGCAGATTCCACCAACGCGGACGTCCCGGGGTTCACTACGGCTGAGAAGGAAATCGGCCCTACCCTTGACCGGCTGTTCGGCCAGGCCAAGAAGCGCATCATCGTGGCTTCCTTCTCCTCGCATGTCCACCGCGTGCAGCAGGTTCTCGACGCTGCGGCCAAGCATGGCCGCAAGGTGGCGTTCGTTGGCCGGTCCATGGTCCGCAACATGGCCATCGCCGCGAAGCTTGGGTACCTTGATGTGCCGGACAACATTCTGGTTGACATCAAGAACATCGATAACATGCCCGATGACCGCGTGGTCCTGATGTCCACAGGTTCACAGGGTGAGCCGATGGCGGCACTTTCCCGCATGGCCAACGGTGATCACCGCGTGATCGTCGGCAAGGGTGACACCGTTATTCTGGCGTCGAGCCTCATCCCGGGCAACGAGAACGCCGTTTTCCGCATCATCAACGGCCTCCTTAAGCTCGGAGCCGATGTCATCCACAAGGGCACCGCAAAAGTCCACGTCTCGGGGCATGCCGCCGCCGGCGAACTGCTGTACTGCTACAACATCCTCGAGCCGCTCAATGCCATGCCGGTGCACGGCGAGACCCGGCACTTGATCGCCAACGGCAACATTGCCCTGGAATCCGGTGTGCCCTCCGAGGGCATCATCCTGAGCGACAACGGAACGGTCATCGACCTCAGGGACCACAAGGCGAACATCGTCGGCCAGGTGGAGGTCGGGTTCGTCTACGTGGATGGCTCCAGCGTCGGTGAAATCACCGATGCCGACTTGAAGGACCGCCGCATCCTGGGCGATGAGGGGTTCATTTCCATCATCACGGTCATCAACCGCACCACGGGCAAGATTGTCTCAGGTCCGGAAATCCATGCCCGCGGCGTGGCCGAGGACGACTCGGTCTTCGACGAGATCATTCCCAAGATCAATGCCGCCCTGGAAGAGGCCGTGCTGAACCACGCGGACCACACCACCCACCAGCTGCAACAGGTGGTGCGGAGGATTATTGGCACGTGGGTCAACCGCAAGCTTCGCCGCCGGCCCATGATCATCCCGGTGGTCCTGGAAGCGTAAGCTTCGCCAGCCAGCAACATGCATGCCCAAGGGGGCCTGAAATCCGCGGATTTCAGGCCCCCTTGGGGTAGCGTGGCACTTATGGCGACCCGTACTACCTCCACGCCACGAGGCAGCTCCAGCAGTAAATCCGGCGGCACAGGCCGAGGCGCGGCTGCCCCCAAAAGCAGTGCAACGGCGGCCAAAAGCGGCCGGGGCAGCACTGCGCGCACCAAGCAAGCTGCCGCCGTCGAGCCCCAGGCTCCGCTCCCATTGCGCCTCCTGGCAGGAGCGTGGCAGGGCATCGGGCACGTGGTCGGTGCCGGCGTCCGGCGTATCGGCCATGACGTCAGCGACCTCGAACCCGAGGACCGTCGGGACGGTGCCGCGTTGTTCAACCTGGTGTTGGGCGTGGCGATTGCCACTTTCGCGTGGTGGGGCCTCACCGGTTGGCTGCCTGACATCGTCTACAGCGTGGTCAACGGGACGTTCGGCTGGATGTCCCTGATCCTGCCGTTCATGCTGTTCATCTGCGCTTTCCGCCTGTTCCGCAAGCCGCAGGATGGCCGCGGCAACAACCGCGTAGGCATCGGCTTCATGATCATGACCCTTGCAGGATCGGCGCTGGCCCACGTCATCGGCGGCCTGCCCACTGTGGGGGACGGCTTCGATGGCCTGCGCAAGGCGGGCGGGATGCTCGGCTTCCTGGCGGCCGCACCTTTCGCGGCAATCCACGTGGCTATCCCCGTGATTCTCTACAGCCTGCTGGCGTTCGTGTCGCTGCTGATCGTCACAGCGACGCCCTTTGGTGCCATCCCGACCCGGGTCCGCGGGGCCTACAACCACCTCATGGGCGTCGACCTCATGGATGGCTCCGGCAAGGACGACCACGACCGCAGCTACTTGTACGAGAATGAGGCGCCCAAGCCCCGGAAGAAGAAGCGCATGCGCCTCTTCGGCAAGGACGAGGAGAACGACGCCGGCCTGGAAGGTTACGTCGGGGACGAGGCCTTCGAGCACGCCATAGTGGACGACGACGAAACTCCCCGTCCGTCAGAACCGCGCGTACCGCCGGGCGTACGCCGCCCTACCCAGGCCGAGATCGCCGTCGGGAAAATCAAGGCCGCCCAAGGACTGGCGGGGGCAACGCCGGGCATCGAGAACCCCACCGAAGCCATTCCCGTCCTGACTCCGGAAATGACTGCGCCTGCACCCGCGATCGCCCAGGTACCGGCGAAACCGGCAGGAGCGCCGCTTCCCCAAACACCTATTCCGCAGCGCACGGAGCAGTTGTCCTTGGCAGGCGATGTCACTTATACGCTGCCGGCTTCGGACTACCTGACGCCGGGTTCCATCCCGAAGGAGCGCACGGAAGCCAACGATGCCGTCGTCGCTGCGCTGACCGATACCCTCACGCAGTTCAATGTTGACGCGGCGGTCACAGGCTTCAGCCGTGGTCCGACCGTGACGCGCTATGAAATCGAGCTCTCGCCGGGAACCAAGGTGGAGCGGGTAACCGCCCTGTCGAAGAACATTTCCTATGCCGTTGCGTCCAGTGACGTGCGGATCCTGAGCCCGATTCCCGGCAAGTCAGCCATCGGCATCGAAATTCCCAACACGGACCGCGAAACGGTCTCCTTGGGCGATGTGCTGCGAAGCCAGAACGCACGGCGCACGGACCACCCCATGGTCATGGGCGTCGGCAAGGACGTCGAGGGCGGCTACGTGGTGGCGAACCTGGCCAAGATGCCGCACTTGCTCGTAGCGGGTGCCACCGGTGCCGGTAAGTCCAGCTTCGTGAACTCGATGATCACCTCCATCCTCATGCGAGCCACGCCGGACGAAGTGCGCATGGTCATGGTTGACCCCAAGCGCGTTGAACTCACGGCCTATGAAGGCGTCCCGCACCTCATCACGCCCATCATCACCAACCCCAAGAAGGCCGCGGAGGCCCTGCAGTGGGTGGTCCGTGAGATGGACGCACGCTACGACGACCTCGCCAACTACGGCTACAAGCACATTGACGACTTCAATAAGGCTGTGCGGGCCGGC
The DNA here is from genome assembly GCF_059090325.1 of Arthrobacter sp. B0316-5-4. NCBI lineage: Bacteria > Bacillati > Actinomycetota > Actinomycetes > Micrococcales > Micrococcaceae > Arthrobacter > Arthrobacter sp. B0316-5-4. The sequence continues at coordinate 62,330 of NZ_JBNHFN010000004.1, read as the reverse complement.
AAGGTGGTACCCCCGGTCGACTCCAAGAGGGTCATCAAGCCGTACCCGTACCTGTTGGTGATCGTCGATGAGCTCGCCGACCTCATGATGGTGGCCCCACGTGATGTTGAAGACTCGATTGTCCGGATCACCCAGCTGGCCCGTGCCGCCGGTATCCACCTTGTATTGGCCACGCAGCGGCCGTCGGTGGATGTCGTCACGGGCCTGATCAAGGCGAACGTCCCATCCCGCATGGCGTTCGCTACGTCCTCCGTGACAGACTCCCGCGTGGTCCTGGACCAGCCGGGCGCCGAGAAGCTCATCGGCCAAGGTGACGCGCTGTTCCTGCCGATGGGTGCTTCCAAGGCGATGCGTGTCCAGGGTGCCTGGGTGACCGAATCCGAGATCCACAAGGTAGTGGAGCACGTCAAGGGTCAGTTGCAAGCCGTCTACCGTGACGACGTTGCTGCCGAGGCGCCGAAGAAGCAGATCGACGACGACATCGGAGACGACCTCGACGTACTGCTGCAGGCCACCGAGCTCGTGGTGACGACGCAGTTCGGTTCGACCTCCATGCTGCAGCGCAAGCTTCGGGTGGGCTTCGCCAAGGCCGGTCGCCTCATGGACCTCCTGGAGTCCCGCGGCGTGGTGGGCCCTTCCGAGGGTTCGAAGGCACGCGATGTCCTGGTCAAGCCCGACGACCTCGCCGCCGTCCTGGCAGCCATGAAGGGCCAGGAGTCGCCGGCCGCGCCCGACGCACACACCGCGGCCCTGAGCGACAACGCGAACTCAAACATCGCCGTCGGCGGTTATGCCGAAGACCTGGTACAGGCGGACCTGGACAACCGGACGCAGGCCATTGAGTACTACGACGGCGCTGACGGTCCCGATGACGACGAAGGCGGCGAAGACGCCTGGTCCCTCACCGGACGGTAACGCCCCGGGCGCCGGTGCCAAAGACGGTAGCCTAGAGGGGTGACTACAGCCGAGGGTGATAACGCGACTTCCAGCAGTTCCGACATCTGGAACCTGCCCAACATCCTCACGATGCTTCGCATCGTTTTGGTGCCGTTCTTCGTCTGGTTCCTTGTGGCGGACGACGGCGACTATGGGATCTGGCGTTGGGCCGCAGTGGTTGCTTTCGGGGTGGCCATCTACACAGACAAGCTCGACGGCGACATCGCCAGGGCACGGGGCCTCATCACCAACTTCGGCAAGATTGCCGATCCCATAGCCGACAAGCTCCTCATCGGTTCCGCGCTGGTTCTGCTGTCCATCCTGGGCGAACTGCCCTGGTGGGTCACCATCCTGATCCTTGTCCGGGAGTGGGGCATCACCGCCCTCCGATTCGTCGTGATCCGGTACGGAGTCATGCCGGCTTCCCGGGGCGGCAAACTCAAGACAGTCATCCAGACCGTAGCCATTTTCCTGTACATCCTGCCTCTGAAGGCGATCGCGCCGTGGCTGGGAGACGTTGCTTTCTGGGTCATGATGCTGGCACTTGCCATCACGCTGTGGACCGGCGTGGAATACGTCATCCAGGCCATGAGGCTTCGGGCAGCCGGACGCCGCGCGTGAGTACGCCCGCCCCCGGCAGCGCCCAGGCCGCGACGACGGTAGTTGCGTTGGCGATCGAACGGCACCTGACGGTGGCCACGGCGGAGTCGCTCACGGCCGGTTTGGTAGCTGCCACCCTGGCAAATACCCCCGGAGCGTCCGGGATGCTCCAAGGCGGTGTGGTGGCCTACCAGAACTCAGTCAAAGCAGACGTCCTGGGGGTACCGGCCGACTTGCTTGCTGCCGTCGGATCCGTTGACGGGGGAGTCGCCGGAGCAATGGCCGACGGCGCGCGGCGGGCTTGCGGATCCGACGTCGGGATCTCTACCACTGGAGTAGCCGGGCCGGAGCCCCATGACGGCAAAGCAGTGGGAACGGTCTTCATTGGCGTGGCTACGCCAGCGGCGGTTTCCTCATTCGAGTACCGGTTTTCGGGGGACCGGCAAGCCATCCGCGAGCAGGCCTGCGAGGCCGCGATGGCGCGTCTCCTTGCCGCGTTGAGTGACGTTGGTTACCGTTCGTAAAGTAGCCGGGAACAAAAACTGATTGCCAATAGTTGTGTCATTGTGTCGCTTCGGAAGAGCCGGGGCGCCTAGGATGTAGAAACCAACCCGGTCCGCCAGCCAGCGAACCGGATGAACGAGGGAGCAAGGCGATACAGATGGTAAAGCAGCCCGTATCCGTGAACGGCGTTGTCCGCTGGAAGGATGTGGGCTTGGCTGATCAGACACAGAGCGAACAGAAGGAGCGCAAAATGGTTGTACTACGCCACGAGATCGGTGATGTACTGCGCGATGTCCGCCAGCGTCAGGGCCGTACCCTCCGCGAGGTTTCGCACAGCGCCCGTGTTTCACTCGGTTACTTGAGTGAAGTTGAACGCGGCCAGAAGGAGGCTTCCTCCGAGCTCCTGTCTTCAATCTGCACAGCCCTGGATGTTCCGTTGTCCCACATGCTCCGCGAAGTCAGCGACCGCGTAGCCGTTGCTGAAGGCGTGTCCGTGCCGGACACCGTTCCGCAGGAATTTTCGCAGCGCTACGGTCGCGACCTGGACCTCACGGACGACTTCCCGCAGGGAATGCTCTCCGGAGCCCGGTAACCGTTACGCAGGAATTAAAGGAAGGGTCCCCAGCCATCGGCTGGGGACCCTTCTTTGGTGTGGGCACCGGGTTCCTTAAGGGGAGTGCGGTGGTACGCGCTGGTGGGTCCTAGTGCGCCCTGGTGGGTACTAGGCTGGGTCGGCCGGGCTCGTTTCCTTCAGGGTGACATCCTTCAGTACCCCATCGCCGTAGATGGCGTTGAGCCTGCCCATGTAGTCGGCGAGCGTCTGGACGTCCTCCAGGGGCCATTCACCGAGCCGTTCACGGAACACTTGCCTGCGGGCGTCCTGGACCTGGTGCATCTTCTCCTCGCCCTTGTCCGTCAGTCGGATGGACTGCGCGCGACCGTCCTGCGGATCCGCTTCCTTGTAAACGAGGCCGATACTTTCCAGGAAAGCGATCTGCCGGCTGACCGACGGCTTGCCCACGCCGATGCAGGTAGCGAGCTCTGTGAGCCGAATGGGGCCTTCCCTGCGGATGACGGTGAGGAGCCCGTACGCGGCCGGCTCCATGTCCGGATGGACCTGCCGCGACAATTGGTGGGAGATCGAACGGGCGCGGCGCCAGAGCAGGCTCAGCTGGTGTTCCACCTGCTGGAGGGCGTCGTCCACGGCGTCGTCCACGGTGTCGCCTAGCGGGACCGTATCGGGCGCGCTCTGGAGAGGATTGCTCATGGCAACCATTCTAGAGTCCGGCGGCATGAGAGACTCTATCCGTGAGGGCAAGTGACTTTTGGCGATTGATGGACGACGAATTCGGGGCAGGTTACTCCCGGGTCCTGGCCAACTCCCTGGTGCTCGCCGGTGTCGGTGGACGCACCGCGGTGGAGGCCCTCGCGGCCGGCTACCAGCCCCGCGACGTCTGGCTTGCCATGTGCGAAGTCCAGGACGTTCCCCTCGAGCGCAGGCTGGGCAGGGACATTAAGCCGGCTTCAAGCTGAGTGCTTTGAGGTGTCGGCAGCGTGACACGCCGAACCGTTGTTCGAATATCTGTTCGGATGGGGATATGCTCCTGAAAGAGGAAAATTGATCCTGAAAGACGCATCCACGGCATCCTGCAGTCCCGTTTATCCACATAGCCGGGGTCGGCCGGTAAAAATGTCCGGGCACCGTAATAGCGTCAGTCATGACAGGAAAGCGGCCCTTCGGGCCACTCCACAGCGAGAAAGCATCAGAGGTGTGAACCATGGCGGCAGCCCCGGATCGTGAGAAGGCGCTCGAAGCAGCGCTTGCCCAGATCGACAAGCAGTTCGGCAAAGGCTCTATCATGCGCCTGGGTGACGACACCCGTGCGCCCATCGAGGTCATTCCTACCGGTTCCATTGCCTTGGACGTGGCCCTGGGAATTGGCGGCCTGCCCCGCGGGCGTGTCGTTGAGATCTATGGCCCGGAATCCTCGGGTAAGACCACCGTTGCCCTCCACGCCGTAGCCAACGCGCAACGCGCCGGCGGCATTGCGGCCTTCATCGACGCCGAACACGCGCTTGATCCTGACTACGCCGCAAAACTCGGCGTCGACACGGACGCCCTGCTGGTCTCGCAGCCGGATACCGGTGAACAGGCCCTGGAAATCATGGACATGCTGGTCGGCTCCGGCTCGCTCGACATCGTCGTCATCGACTCCGTTGCTGCTTTGGTTCCGCGCGCCGAAATTGAGGGCGAAATGGGCGACTCCCACGTGGGTCTCCAAGCCCGCCTCATGAGCCAGGCCCTGCGTAAGATCACAGGCCGCTTGAGCCAGACCAAGACCACCGCCATTTTCATCAACCAGCTCCGTGAAAAGATCGGTGTCTTCTTCGGCTCCCCGGAAACCACCACCGGTGGTAAGGCCCTGAAGTTCTACGCTTCCGTGCGTATCGATGTCCGGCGTATCCAGACCCTGAAGGAAGGTGCGGATTCCGTAGGTAACCGCACCAAGGCAAAGATCGTCAAGAACAAGATGGCACCGCCGTTCAAGATCGCCGAGTTCGACATCATCTACGGTCAGGGCATCTCCCGCGAGGGCGGCATCATCGACATGGGTGTCGAACACGGCATCATCAAGAAGTCCGGCTCGTGGTTCACCTATGACGGGGACCAGCTTGGCCAGGGCATGGAGAACTCCCGACGATTCCTGCGGGACAACCCTGAACTGGCGCAGGAGCTGGAGCGCCTGATCAAGGAAAAGCTCGGCGTGGGTGTCAAGCCGGAGGAAGACTCCCCGAAGCTGAAGGCCGTTGACGGTTAGGAGAGGGCCGGACCCGGACTCCTCCGTTGCGGCTGATCCCGAACCAGATCCTGAATCCGTGGCGCGTGCCATCGTCCTGAGGCAATTGACGATGGCGCCGCGGAGCCGGCTGCAGCTGTCCCGGAAGCTCGCCGAGCGCAACGTTCCTGAGGATGTGGCGGAGGCAGTCCTGGATCGGTTCGAAGAGGTTCAGCTGATCGACGACGCGGAGTTCGCCCGGATGTGGGTCCGCAGCCGATCGCAAAGCAAGAAGCTGGCCAAGGGTGCACTTCGTCGTGAACTTTCGGACAAAGGCATTGAGCTGGAGGACGCAGAGGAAGCACTGTCCCAGCTGAGCGATCAGGATGAGGAACTGGCAGCCCGTGAGCTCGTTCAACGCAAGCTCCGGCCTGGCATGGACCTGGCCGATCGCGCGGAACGGGACAAGTACACACGCCGCCTGGCCTCGATGCTCGCACGCAAGGGCTACGCGCCTTCCCTGGCTTTCAGGATCGTCGGTGAGGTGCTGGCAGAAGCCGGTACCCTTGAGTAGTGAGTTTGACCATTCCTTCCCCAACAGCTTCCGCCACTCCTTCTGCCATGCCACGGACATACCAGGTCCGGACTTTTGGCTGCCAGATGAACGTCCACGATTCCGAGCGGATGGCAGGGCTCCTCGAAGACGCGGGCTATGTACCAGCGGACGGTGACATAGCCGACGTCGTGGTTTTCAACACCTGCGCTGTGCGGGAAAACGCGGATAACAAGCTTTACGGCAACCTGGGCCAGCTGCGGCAGGTCAAGGAAGCGCACCCGGGGATGCAGATCGCCGTTGGTGGTTGCCTGGCCCAGAAGGACCGCGAAACCATCGTCAAGAAGGCGCCATGGGTGGACGCTGTCTTCGGCACCCACAACGTTGGTGCCCTTCCGGCACTGCTGAACCGTGCTCGTCATAACAATGAGGCACAGCTCGAGATCCTCGAATCGTTGGATGTGTTCCCTTCGACGCTCCCCACCAAGAGGGACTCGGTGTACTCCGGCTGGGTGTCCATCTCCGTCGGTTGCAACAACACCTGCACGTTCTGCATCGTTCCCTCACTCCGAGGCAAGGAAAAGGACCGCCGTCCCGGCGAGATCCTCGCCGAGATCCAGGCACTGGTGGACGATGGCGCAGTTGAAGTGACGTTGCTTGGGCAGAATGTGAACTCGTACGGGGTGGAGTTCGGCGACCGGCAGGCGTTCTCCAAACTGCTCAGGGCCTGCGGCGACATTGAAGGGCTGGAGCGCGTCCGTTTCACCAGCCCCCACCCCGCTGCTTTCACCGACGACGTCATTGACGCCATGGCTGAGACACCTAACGTCATGCCGCAGCTGCACATGCCGCTGCAATCCGGCTCGGACAAGGTCCTCAAGGACATGCGCCGTTCCTATCGTTCCAGCAAATTCCTCGGAATCCTGGACAAGGTCAGGGAGCGCATCCCGAACGCCGCGATCACCACCGACATCATCGTTGGCTTCCCCGGCGAAACGGAAGAAGACTTCCAGGCGACGCTGGATGTCGTGGAAAAGTCACGCTTTTCGTCGGCGTTCACCTTCCAGTACTCCAAGCGCCCCGGTACACCTGCTGCCGATTTGCCGGACCAGCTCCCCAAGGCGGTTGTCCAGGAGCGGTTCGAACGCCTCACCGCCCTCCAGGACCGCATTGCGGCAGAAGAGAACGCAAGCCAACTCGGCCGTCAGGTCGAAATTCTGGTGACGGCCCAGTCCGGTCGCAAAGCCGGGGAAACGCATCGTTTGTCGGGTCGTTCCAAGGATCAGCGGCTGGTCCACTTCTCTGTCCCAGCGGGTGCTGAAACCCCGCGTCCCGGTGACTTCGTCACTGTGACTATCACCGAAGCCGCGGCCTTCCACCTCGTGGCGGACCCAGCCACCGCGGGAGACTACCTTCTGCGCCGGTCCCGTGCGGGCGATGCCTGGGACAGGGCACAGGCAGATTCCTGCGGCGTCCCGGCACCCGGGGCAGCTCCCGGCAAGGGCGGCGTATCGCTGGGCATGCCCACGCTGCCCGTGCGCCGCTCCTAGCGCCGGGCAACGCGACGTGTCCACCTCCAGCGCTGAACCGCACCCTCCCGTCATCGCCGTCGTTGGCCCCACCGGCTCCGGCAAATCGGATCTCGGGGTCAATCTTGCGTTGGCCTTGGACGGTGAAGTGATCAACGCAGATGCCCTGCAGTTCTATCGGGGCATGGACATCGGAACGGCCAAGATCACTGTGGAAGAACGCAAAGGCGTTCCCCATCACCTTCTTGACACCATGGATGTCACCGAGGAGGCCAGCGTTGCGGACTTCCAGGCGGAGTGCCGCGCTGCCATCCAGGAGATCCATTCCCGGGGCAAACGCGCCATCCTCGTGGGCGGTTCCGGACTCTACGTCCGGGCGGCGCTGGACGTCCTGGAATTCCCAGGGACCGATCCACTGGTTCGGAAGGAACTCGAGCAGGAATGCGAAACCCACGGGTTGGCGCCGCTGCGGACCAGGCTGGAAGAAGTTGATCCCGTTTCTGCGGCCCGGCTGGGCGATGCCCGACGCGTGATCCGCGCACTTGAGGTCCACCAGATAACCGGCCGGCCTTTCAGCTCCTTCATGCCCCAACGCGAGTACTTCCGGCCTGCCATCCAAATCGGCCTCTCAGTGGACCGGGAGGTCCTCCGGGAACGGCTCGCCCAAAGGGTGCATCGAATGGTTGAATCCGGGCTGCAGGAAGAAGTTGCACGCCTCGACGCCGCCGGGCTGCGGAAGGGCAAGACGGCTTCCCGGGCACTGGGGTACGCACAGTTCCTGAAAGTGCTCGACGGCGAGGCTGATGTCGCCGCTGCCGCTGAAGAGACCATCGTCGCTACGCGGCAGTTCGCCAGGCGCCAGCTGACCTGGTTCCGCGCGGATCCGCGGATCACCTGGTTGGACTGGCAGGACCCCCAGCTCGTAGCCAAGGCGGCAGCTGCGGCCTGACTCCCGCAATTTCGGGCCGACGAGCCGTGGCAGGTAGCCTAGACCCATGGATGAAACCGCTTCCCTTTCCGCCCAGCAGCCAGCAGCTGCCGGCGCCGCTGTGACCGCCCCCAGCCTGTCCGGGCTGGCGTTTTCCAAGGGCCACGGAACGGGTAATGACTTCGTCCTTATCGCTGACCCGGGCGACGCCCACGAGATCACTCCGGAACAGGTTGCCCAGCTATGCGACCGGCACCTTGGTGTCGGGGGAGATGGCCTCATCCGTGCGGTGCCCTCACGGTTCCTTCCCGAGGGCCGCGCCATGCTAGAGCAGGACCCGGCCGCAGAGTGGTTCATGGACTACCGCAACGGCGACGGTTCCCTGTCAGAGATGTGCGGCAACGGGGTGCGTGTCTTCGTTCATTTCCTCATCGCCGAAAAACTGGTGGAACTGGGCCCAGGCGAGACCCTGACCATTGGCACCCGTGGCGGCGTCAAGAAGGTGGTGCGCACTGCCACGGGTTACGCCGTGGACATGGGGCCCTGGGAGTTCATTTTCCCGCGGGAAGCAACCAGCAAAGCCATGGATGCGCTGGTCAGCGCCGACGGCCTTGAAGTCGCCCGGCCGGGCCTGTCCGTCAGCATGGGAAATCCGCACACAGTGGTAGCCCTGGCGGAGCTCAGCGAGCTGGCGGCCACGCAACTGTTCAAGCCTCCGGTGGTGGATCCCAAGCCTGCCAACGGAACCAACGTAGAATTCGTCGTTCCCGCCGAGCCCCTGGTTGAAGACGGCGTGGGAACCATCACCATGCGCGTCCACGAACGTGGCGTGGGGGAGACCCAGTCGTGCGGCACGGGCGCCTGCGCCGCAGCTGTGGCCATTCGTCACTGGGCAGGAAGCACGGCACCGAACGATTGGCATGTCAACGTACCGGGCGGCGTCGTCGGGGTGAAGTTCTTCCCAGGCGCCGGCGGCCGCGAGCACGTAGAGCTCAGCGGCCCCGCCGTGATCGTAGCTACTGGGACGCTTTCCTGACCCTGATGACCCTGAAGGACTTGGACGTGCTCTCGCGGGAAACTGTGAAGGTGCCGTCCAGCTCGTTGGCAAGCCAGCGTTGGAGCGAGTCCGACCCCAGGTTCTTCTGGACCACCAGCCAGGCGTTTCCGCCTGGTGCGAGGCGCGGGAGCCACGTCAAAAGCAGCGAGTGAAGTTCTTCTTTGCCGATGCGAATCGGCGGATTCGACCATATGGTGTCGAACTCGACGGCAGGATCCACCTGGTCGGGAAGGCTGGCAGTGACGTTGCCGAGACCCAGCGCCGCAGCATTCTCGTTGGTCAACGTCACGCATCGCTCATTCACGTCCACGGCGTAAACACGTGCATGCGGGGCCTTCAAGCCGAGGGTCAGGGCTATGGGACCCCATCCGCAGCCGATATCCAGCAGGTTGCCTTGCGGTGACGGCGGCGGAACCTCGGAAAAGAGGATCGCCGTGCCCTTGTCCACGCCGTCGGGGCTGAAGATGCCAGAGGAGGTCTGCAGTTGGCGTGTAGCGCCGGCGAGCTCCACCGTGAGGGGTTTGCGGGTGAAGGGTCCAGCTGGCTGGGCAGTGAAATAGTGTGCAGACTCCATAATTTGCCAGATTAGTGGGCTGACGGCGTCATGGGAAACTGCCGCATCCCACAGGTGGGTTGACACTGGCTGCTAATGTGGAAGTCATGTTCCTGATCTTCGAGTAATCTGCCGAAACCCGGTACCGCCCGCGACGCAGGCCAGCTTGGCTCCGAGCCAACCGCATGGCCTTTCCGCCCGGCAGGTCCCACATGGCAATGTCAGTCCACTGCATGACGCAGTCGACCGGCGCTCCGAAGATCACACCACCCGTTACTCTCCGCCACCGCTGACGCCGGCTGGCCAGAAGAACGGATGTCCCTTTCCTTGGTTGCCCTGGACCTTCCTGCGGATCCTTTTCCGTTGAATCGCAGCGGCCACCACTGCCTTTGAGGCGTGGCCGCCCAGCACACAGGAGGCCCCTTTGGCCCAAGCCCGTCAGCCCAGCGCGAATAGCGCCCCATCAAACAGCAAACAGCACTATTCTGGAATAGCCGAACAGTCTAAGGAGACCATGACCACCCAGAAGCACTCCGGATCCGATTCCGACGCCCAGGACATGAGTCCTGAACAAATCCAGGCCGTCATCGACCGGATTCTTTCCAAGGATGTACCTGCGCAGGCATCCAGCGACAACGATGCCAACAGTGTGTTTGGCAAGGCGCAGGCGATCTCCACGCTGGACCAGGAACACAGCATTTACGACGGCGACCAGGAAGATCTGGCTGAACGCCGTGCCCTGCGTCGTACCGCCGGGCTTTCCACGGAACTCGAAGACGTCACTGAGGTTGAGTACCGGCAGTTGCGCCTTGAGCGCGTCGTGCTCGCCGGCCTCTGGACCGAGGGAACGCTCGCCGATGCAGAGAACTCGCTGCGCGAACTCGCTGCTTTGGCTGAGACCGCAGGCTCGGAGGTGCTGGATGGCTTGGTACAGCGCCGCACCAAGCCGGACCCAGGGACTTTCCTTGGATCAGGCAAGGCCCAGGAGCTAAAGGACATCGTGGCAGCGACGGGCGCCGACACCGTGGTGGTTGACACGGAACTGGCACCTTCGCAGCGACGCGGCCTGGAAGACATCGTCAAGGTCAAGGTGGTGGATCGCACCACACTGATCCTGGACATCTTCGCCCAGCATGCCAAGAGCCGCGAAGGCAAGGCCCAGGTTGAGTTGGCCCAGCTGGAATACCTCCTTCCGCGTCTTCGTGGTTGGGGCGATTCCATGTCCCGCCAGGCAGGTGGCCAGGTGGGTGGTGCCGGAGCAGGCATGGGTTCACGTGGTCCTGGTGAAACCAAGATCGAGCTGGACCGTCGTCGAATCCGCACGCGAATGGCCAAGCTTCGGCGTGAAATCGCCGCGATGAAGCCGGCGCGCGAGACCAAACGTGCCAACCGCCGTCGTAATGCCGTTCCGTCCGTCGCTATCGCCGGGTACACCAACGCAGGTAAGTCCTCGCTGCTGAACCGCCTGACCGACGCCGGTGTCCTGGTGGAGAACGCCCTGTTCGCCACGCTGGATCCCACCGTCCGCAAGGCGCAGACTCCGGATGGCATCGGGTACACCCTCGCCGACACCGTGGGGTTTGTCCGTTCGCTGCCCACCCAGCTGATCGAGGCCTTCAGGTCCACGCTGGAGGAAGTGGCGGATGCGGACCTGATCCTGCATGTCGTCGACGCTTCCCACCCGGATCCCGAGGGACAGATCGCCGCGGTGCGGGCAGTCTTCACCGAAGTGGATGCGCGCAAGGTCCCGGAGATCATCGTCCTGAACAAGGTGGATGTAGCCGATCCCTTCGTCGTGGAGCGCCTGAAGCAGAAGGAGCCCCGCCATGCCGTGGTTTCCACCCGTACAGGCCAGGGCATCGCGGAATTGCTGGAGGACATCAGCCGGTCCATTCCGCGGCCGGGTGTGCGCCTTGAGTTGCTCATTCCCTACGACCGCGGCGACATGATCAGCAAGCTGCACAGCTCCGACTCGGAAATCCTGAGCCTTGACCACGAGGAATCCGGGACGCGTGTGGTTGTCATGGTCCGCGAAGGACTCGCAGCCGAACTGGAGTCATTCGTCAGCAATGGTTGAGAAGGTGGCGGCGGACGCCGTTGAGTCGGTGGGCGAAAAGGCCACTCTCGAATTGTTGGACCGGGCTGTTGCCGGCATGGGCGGACAAAGCCGTGCCGGCCAGCACGAGATGGCAAAACACGTTGCCCGGGCGATCGAGACCGGGGAGCATTTGCTCGTCCAAGCGGGGACCGGAACAGGTAAGTCGTTGGCGTACCTGATTCCGTTGATCGCGCATTCGATGGACAGCAACAAACCAACCCTCGTGTCCACCGCCACCTTGGCATTGCAAACCCAGATTGTCGGCCGCGACCTTCCCCGGCTGTTGGAGAGCCTTAACCCCGCCCTTGAACGCCCCGTCAACGTGGCCTTGGTGAAGGGCCGGGCAAACTATGTCTGCCGGCAGAAACTTGAGGGCGGCTTCCCCAGCGAGGAGCCCTCCGAAGGGCAACTGTTCTCCCTGGGTGAGGACACAAGCGTTCCGCACTTCACTGCCTCCATGGGCGGGCCGCAATCGCAGCTCGGCAAGGAAGTGGTCCGGCTTCGCGAGTGGGCCGAAAAGACATCCACCGGTGATCGCGACGAACTCATGCCGGGAGTCACCGACCGTGCGTGGCGGCAGGTTTCGGTCACGTCCATGGAGTGCCTCGGCGCGCAGAAATGCCCGTTGGCTGAGGAATGCTTCAGCGAACTGGCGCGGTCCCGGGCGGCTGAGGCCGACGTCGTCGTCACCAATCACGCGATGCTGGCCGTGAGTGCCTTTGAGGGCTTGGCCGTGCTCCCCGAGTACGACGTCGTGGTCGTCGACGAAGCCCACGAACTACAGGACCGTGTCACCGGAGCGGTATCCGGCCAGCTCTCAGTGGCCATGGTCCATGCCGCAGCGTCCAGTGCGCGCAAGCACACGGCCATCACGGTGGATGCCCTCAACGCCGCGGCGGACCGGCTGGATATGGCCATCGCAGGCGTGCCCAACGGCCTGTTGCCCAACGGGCTCAACGACGAACAGCTCGACTGCCTGGACCAGTTGCGGGATGCCACGCGCGCGGCACTGTCCGATTCGAAGACCGACTCTTCAAACGCGGTCGACGGCGGACGGCAGCTGGCGCGCTCACGGCTCATGCTCATCCTGGAATTGTGCGAACGCATGCTCGCCGCCAAGGAGAACCGGGAAGTTGTGTGGTTCTCGCGAAACAGCAACTTCGACCCCCAACAGGGCTACTCGCAGCCTGATGAAACAGCACCCGCTCTCATTAACATTGCACCGTTGAGCGTCGCGGGCCGTTTGCGTGACGGACTTTTTGCCGGCCACACAGTGGTCCTCACCTCCGCGACGCTGGCCATAGGCTCGGCCTTTGAACCGGCCGCCGGCGGGTTGGGGTTGATCGGGGACGGGGCCCCGAGCTGGACGGGGATCGATGTTGGGTCGCCGTTCGACTATCCCAAGCAGGGCGTGCTCTATGTGGCCAAGCACCTGCCCAAGCCAGGCCGCGGAACATCACCAGAGGCCCTCGACGAGCTGGAAGACCTGATCCGGGCCTCGGGTGGGGGAGCGCTATGCCTGTTTTCCTCACGGAGGGCCGCCGAGGAAGCAGCCGATGCCATGCGGCTCCGCCTCGACGTGGACATCCTTTGCCAGGGGGAGTCCACCATGGCGGCGTTGGTCAAGCAGTTCGCAGACGAACCGGACACCTGCCTTTTCGGCACCATGTCCCTGTGGCAAGGTGTGGACGTTCCAGGCGGTTCCTGCCGGCTGGTTGTCATAGACCGTATTCCGTTCCCGCGCCCCGACGATCCCCTGATGACCGCCCGTTCACGGGCAGTCGCCCAGTCCGGCGGAAACGGCTTCATGGCCGTATCGGCCACCCACGCAGCCATTCGGCTGGCGCAGGGGGCCGGACGCCTCATCCGTTCAACGGGTGACAAGGGTGTGGTGGCGGTACTGGATTCCAGGCTTTCCACAGAACGTTACGGTGGGTTCCTCAGGGCCGCGCTGCCGCCCTTCTGGGCTACAACCGACCGCAAGGTAGTACGCGGCGTCCTTGAGCGGCTGGGGTCCGCGAAGGCCTCCTAAAGGCCTCAGGAGGCTAGAGGGAGCGCAGGACCGAGACGACCTTGCCCATGATGGTGGCTTGATCGCCAAGGATGGGCTCGTACTGGGTGTTCTGGGGGAGCAGCCACGTGTGGCCGTCGCGCTGCCGGAACGTTTTGACGGTTGCCTCGTCGTCCAGGAGCGCGGCCACGATGTCTCCGTTGATGGCGTCGTTCTGGCGCCGCACCACCACCCAGTCACCGTCGCAGATGGCCGCGTCAATCATGGAGTCGCCGGCGACCTTCAGCATGAACAATTCGCCATGCCCCACGAGCTGCCGCGGGAGGGGGAGTACGTCCTCCACGGTCTGGTCGGCCAGGATGGGACCACCTGCAGCGATGCGGCCTACCAACGGAACCATGGCGGTGTCGCTGGCGCTGGCCAGTTCCGTCACAGCGAGTCCGCCAGTGCTGCGGAGTGCCGTGGGCGCCTCGACCCCGGGGATGGGACCGCCGTCGAGGGTCAAGGGCATCAGGACTTCCATGGCACGCGGCCGCTTCGGATCGCGGCGGAGGTACCCGAGCTTTTCCAATTGGGACAGCTGGTGGGTGACGCTCGAGAGGCTGGCAAGGCCGACGGTGTCGCCGATCTCGCGCATGCTGGGCGGATAGCCGTTGTCGTTCACGGACCTCTGGATGGTCTCCAGGATCTTCTTCTGACGGACGGTCAGGCTCTTGGGGCTCTTTTGAGGCTGTTGGCTCCGCAGGGGTACCCCGCCGCCTGTGGCTTTCGCTGCCATGTTCGCCAATGCCTTTCCATTCCGTCCCCGGAGCGTGTCCGGGGATGTCGGGCCTGCAAAAATGTCAGACCCTCCTGTTCCACTGAAACAGTGCTGTTTCTTCACTCAAACGTAGGGCAGCCAAAGGCGTTTATCAAACATTTGTTCTAGCGAGTCTCGACACCGTTCGTTGATAAGTGCTAAAAATGTCTTAGCAAGGTTCGAATATGTGTTCTATAAACCTGACGCTGGGGCCCGATGTTCGAAGAAAGTGTTCGAACGCCGGGGGTTGGCGGAAGGGAACACCAAGAATTGGCAGCCACGTACCGGGAATCCGGCTCGGTGGCAATAGCTCAGAAGGGCTCAGCTCATGTCCGCAATCACTACGTTCGCTGATTTCCGCACCACCCAGGCACCCGCCCGCCTGCGTCTGACCCGGCGGGGGCGGATCGTTTTCTTCGGCATTCCCGCCATGCTGCTGGCGGCTGCGCTGTTGAGCCTTGCCGGTTTCATTACCTCCCCTGCGAAGGCCTCCGACTCACAGGCCGAGCTTCGGCCGCCGGTCGCGGTCACTGTCACAGTCCAGCCCGGCCAGTCCCTGTGGGGTATCGCCGGTGCGGCAGCTCCTGAACGGGATCCCCGCGACGTCATTTCGGAAATCATCCAGCTCAATGATCTTCGTGGCGGCCGTATCCAGCCCGGTCAGCAGCTTTACGTACCCGCCAACTAAGTGTCGGCTGCCGCCCCGAAACGGAGGTGGCGCGGCGTCACAGTTAGTTTGCAGTCGCAGCGGCCCCTTAAACTGACGTAGTGAGTGAGCAGCTTGAACGACTTGACCGACTTCCCCTCCGGACCAACCTGCGTGGATTGAGCCCCTACGGCGCACCGCAGCTTGAAGTCCCCGTTTTGCTGAACGTCAACGAGAACACCCATGGAGTCCCCGCGGATGTGCAGGCCGCCATCACCGAGGCCGTTGCCGCCGCCGCCACTGGTTTGAACCGCTACCCCGACCGCGAGTTCACGGAACTCCGCGAGTCCCTGGCCGAGTACCTGGGCCACGGCCTTTCCCGGGACAACATTTGGGCGGCCAACGGATCAAACGAAGTCCTGCAGCAGATACTCCAGGCATTTGGTGGACCCGGCCGTAAGGCGCTGGGTTTCCCTCCCACGTATTCCATGTACCCGCTGCTGGCCAGCGGCACGGATACTGAGTACCTGCGCGGAGTCCGGGCCGACGACTACGGACTGGACGCGCAATCGGCCGCCGCCCAGGTCCGGGAGACCGGCGCCAACATCGTCTTCCTGTGCTCTCCGAACAACCCCACCGGGACGGGGCTCGGACTGGACGTCGTTGAGGCGGTCTACGAAGCCGGTGAAGCGAGCCAAGCGATCGTGATCGTTGATGAGGCCTACCACGAGTTTGCGCACGACAACACGCCCAGCGCGCTGACGCTGCTGCCCGGCCGTGAACGGCTGATCGTCTCGCGCACCATGAGCAAGGCTTTTGCCTTGGCCGGCGCCCGGCTGGGTTACATGGCTGCTGCCCCGGAGGTTACGGACGCGATCAGGCTGGTCCGGCTTCCGTACCACCTCTCGGCGATTACCCAGGCAACCGCCCTCGCGGCGCTGAGCCACAGGGAAGCGCTGATGGCCGATGTCGAGGACATCAAAGTGCAACGCGACCGCATTGTCACCGAGTTGCTCCGGATGGGGCTCAAGCCTGCCGCATCGGACTCCAATTACGTCTTCTTCGGCGGTCTCGAGGACCCGCACGCCATCTGGCAGGGTTTGCTCGATGCCGGAGTGCTGATCCGCGACGTAGGGATCCCGGGCCACTTGCGGGTGACGGCTGGGACCGAGCCGGAAACCACAGCCTTCTTGGTTGCCTTGGAAGCCCTTTTGGACGGCCAAGCTTCACAGCCCGCCTAAACTTGTCAATAGACCCAACCCATCCTCCGTGTATAAGGACGTCCCAATGAGCGAAACCGGCGCCACGCCGAACGCTGCCCGCACCGCGCGCATGGAGCGCACCACCAGCGAATCTTCCGTCCTGGTGGAAATCAACCTGGACGGCTCCGGTGTCTCGGACATCAGCACCTCGGTTCCCTTCTACGACCACATGTTGACGGCGCTGTGCAAGCATTCGCTGATTGACATGACCGTCAAGGCTACGGGGGATACCCACATCGACGCCCACCACACGGTGGAGGACGTGGCAATCACCTTCGGCGAGGTCCTGCGGACAGCGCTGGGCAACAAGGCCGGAATCCGTCGCTTCGGCGAGGCAACCATTCCCTTGGACGAAGCCCTGGCCCACGCGGTAGTGGATGTTTCGGGACGTCCTTACCTGGTGCACGGCGGCGAGCCTGCGGGCCAGGAATACCACCTCATTGGCGGACACTTCACGGGTTCGCTGACCCGTCACGTTTTTGAAGCCATCACCCTGCACGCCGGTATTTGCCTGCACATGCGGGTTCTGGCGGGGCGCGACCCGCACCACATCGTGGAGGCCCAGTTCAAGGCGTTCGCGCGGGCGCTGCGCGCTGCTGTGGAATCTGATCCGAGGGTCGAGGGAATCCCCTCCACGAAGGGAGCGCTATGAGCGGCCAGGTCCTGAAGGACGGGGCTGTCACCGACACCGTGGCCGCCATCAAGCCGGAATCACCGGAAGGCAAGCCCACCGTAACGGTGCTGGACTATGGCTCGGGCAACGTCCGTTCCGCTGTCCGCGCACTGGAACGCGCCGGTGCCCACGTCCTGTTGAGCGCCAAGCCCGAGGACGTTCTCAACGCCGATGGCCTGGTAGTTCCCGGTGTTGGCGCCTACGAGACTGTCATGAAGGAACTCAAGGCCGTCGATGCCATCCGCATGATTGGTCGCCGGGTGGCCGGTGGCCGGCCCGTGCTTGCCATCTGCGTGGGCCTGCAGGTCCTTTTCGAAGCCGGTGTTGAACACGGCACGGAGTCCGAGGGCATGGCCGAATGGCCCGGCAAGGTGGAGTTGCTTCCCGCGGCCGTTGTTCCGCACATGGGGTGGAACACTGTGGACGTCCCGGAGGGCTCCAAGCTCTTCGCCGGCGTTGAACAGGAGCGCTTCTACTTCGTGCACTCTTACGGTGTCCAGGAGTGGAACTTCGACGTCGTGCAGCCTCGCATGGCCCCTCCCATGGTCACGTGGTCCGAGCACGGCGCCCGCTTCATCGCCGCCGTCGAGAACGGGCCCCTCTGCGCTACCCAATTCCACCCCGAAAAGTCCGGTGACGCCGGAGCGCGGCTCCTCCGGAACTGGGTGGACAGCCTCCGCAAGCCTGCCTCCACGGTGGAAACCGCTGAAAGCGGTGCCGCCTAGATGTGGTCGGTTGTCCTCATGGGCCTCGCCGGTGTGCTGGTGGGAGGGGGAATTTCCTTCCATCAGCAGAAGAAGCCCACCTGGGTTTCAGTTTCTTTCTACGTGTTGGCAGGGATGTCCCTGCTGGCTGCCTATCTCCTGACGCTGCCCGGTAACTAATCCGCGCCCCCACAATTTCAAGGACACTCATGAGCACCTCCACCCAGTCCGTTCTGGAACTCCTTCCCGCCGTCGATATTGTCGATGGCCAGGCGGTTCGCCTCCTGCAGGGCGAAGCGGGTTCGGAAACCAGCTATGGAACGCCCCTCGAAGCTGCCTTGAACTGGCAGGAGGCAGGTGCTGAATGGGTACACATGGTGGACCTGGACGCCGCCTTCGGTCGGGGAAACAACGCCGCACTCATCAGCGAGGTGGTGTCGCAGCTTAACGTCAAGGTGGAGTTGTCCGGCGGTTTGCGGGACGACGAGTCGTTGGAGCGGGCCCTGGATTTGGGTGTTGCGCGGGTAAACCTTGGCACGGCCGCGCTGGAGAATCCGGAATGGACCCGTCGCGCCATCGAGCGCTTTGGTGACCACATCGCCGTCGGACTTGATGTCCGTGGCACCACCCTCGCCGGTCGTGGCTGGACCAAGGAGGGTGGCGACCTCTGGGAGGTGCTGGCGCGCCTCGAGGACGCCGGGTGCGCCCGCTACGTGGTCACGGATGTCACCAAGGACGGAACATTGCAGGGCCCCAATGTCGAGTTGCTGCGCCAGATGGTGGAGAAGACGGGCAAGCCCGTGGTGGCCTCGGGTGGTATTTCGAGCCTCGAAGATCTCCGCGTGCTGCGGGAACTCGTGCCGCTGGGCGTCGAAGGGGCCATTGTGGGCAAGGCCCTGTATGCCGGTGCTTTCACGTTGCCTGAGGCCCTGGACGTCGCCGGTCGCCGCTGATGCCGCACGACGCAGGACCCCAGCACGATGAACATGGCCACGGTGGGCGTCAGCTTCCTGGGCACATCGCGGCCGCTCTGAAAGGTGCCGGAGGAGCGGGCGATTCAGCGGGCCGCCCTTGGGCCGGCCGAAGCCTCAGCGGGGATGACGCCAAGATCCACAACTTCGAGGACGACGACGGCACGGCCGATCCCGGCTATACCGCGGCTATTGCAGCGCTCGTCAGTGGTACCGGCACCGAGGCCGACGTGGTGGCATCACTGGCCACGGCCAGGGTTTTTGTTCCGGTTGTCGCGCAACTCGCTGAGGAAGCTGAGGGTGTCGAAGGCTTGCACGCGGACAAGCAGGCCGATATGGCTTTGATCACACTCAAGGCCCCTGATGGCCGAACTGCGATGCCCGTCTTTACGTCCACGGCGGCCCTGGAAGCGTGGCATTCCGAAGCCCGTCCGGTAGCTGTCTATGCGGCGCGGGCAGCCCTGTCCGCGGTATCGGAAGATGCCCAACTGCTGGTACTGGACCCCGGCTCGGCGTACACGTTCGTGGTGCGGCGGCCGGCAATGTGGGCTTTGGCCCAGCAACGGGACTGGACGCCGTCATACCTTGATGATCAACTGGAGTCTGCTCTCGCTTCAGTAGCCCTGGAATTTCCGGCCGTGCGCGGTCTTGAGACGCGGCCCGGCGGTGGCGTGTCCTCGTTGGCGGCGGATGGCAGCGTAGTCGCCGGCGGAGGCCCCGGCCCGGAACTCCAGGTGGTGCTCTTCCTTGAGGATGGACTTGACGCCGCGGCCGTCCAGTCGCTGGTTGGTGGCCTGCACGAAGCGTGGGCGCGGATGGAGTTGTTTGCCGAAAGCGTTGACTCCGTTGAAGTGAAATTGCAGCGTGCAGCACAGGAGCCTGGGCGGCACTAACGGCAGTACCGGTCCCTCCGGGCTGCCCCGGGGGAACAAGAGGATTTGCCAGTGAATTTCGCTCTCTATAAAGAGATGCTGTCCATCCGCCCTGTCCGGCGCTTGCTGGTGGTGGGCATGATTGCCCGCATTCCGCATTCGGCGGCCGGCGTGCTCCTGACCTTGCACATTGTCCTGACCCTGGGGCAGGGATACGCCGCAGCGGGCGCTGCTGCCGCCGTCATGACGATCGGCATTGCGGTGGGCGCACCGTGGCGTGGCCGCCGGGTGGATACCGTGGGCCTGCGCCGGGCGTTGATTCCTTCTGTTGTGTCCGAAACGGTCATTTGGACGATTGTTCCGCACGTCTCCTATGAGTGGTTGTTGCCCCTGGTTTTTGTTGGCGGGCTCTTCACCCTCCCCATCTTCAGCGTGGTCCGTCAGTCGTTGGGCGTCATGGTGGATGGTGAGCAGCGCCGTTCGGCCTTCGCCCTCGATTCCATCGCCACCGAATTGGTCTTCATGATCGGCCCGGCCGTCGGCGCCGTCGTGGCCACTGCCGGCTTTTCGGCGCTGGGGCTGACCGCGGTGGGCATCTCGGTTTCCGTGGCGGGGCTTTTCCTCATGTGGTTCAACCCGCCAACACGAAGCGATGTCGCCTGCACACCGAAGGAGTCGGCCGATCGGGCTGCAGCAGACCTGGCGGCCGCCGAGGCTGCCATGGTGGCGTCCGCTCCGGCCCACGTCCAGGAGGCGGCCTCGGAGATGGCGCCTGCCACCTCCCGGACGGCGGCTATCCGCAGCAAGGTGGCCCGGAACTTCAGTTGGTTTACGGTCTCCGTTGTTGCCCTCTTCGCCGTGGCGGCCGGATCCGGCATGGTCCTGAGCGGCTCGGACGTGAGTATCGTGGGCCTGCTGGAGCGGGGCGGCCACCAGAACCAGATCGGCATTGTGTTCTTCTTCTGGTGCGCCGCGTCAGTTGTTGGCGGGCTGATCTACGGTTCCATGAAGCGGCAGATCTCACCCATGCTGTTGCTGCTGGGCATGGCTGCCTTGACCATTCCGATGGGTTTTGCCCAGGACACCTGGAGCCTTGCCTTCCTGTCGCTTCTTCCGGGATTGCTCTGTGCTCCTGTGTTGTCGGCATCGTCGGAGAAGGTGGCCGACCTCGTGGATGAGGAACGTCGCGGCGAGGCCATGGGCTGGTATGGGTCGGCCCTCACGGCCGGGGTAGCGCTCGGCGCGCCGCTGGCAGGTATCTTCATCGATAACGTGGGCCCTTCAGCCGGCTTCGCGGCGATCGGTGCGGCGGGAGTCGTTCTGTGCGTTGCCGGCCTGGCACTGATGTCGATGCGTCGGAGATCCGCTCGCGTCTGAGACTTACCGAAAAAGACGGAAACGACGACGGCGACCCAACCTGATGTGGTTGGGTCGCCGTCGTCGAATCTTGAGACTGTTGGGGGCTAGTTCACGGGTCCGGTGAACTTCTCGCCCGGGCCCTTGCCCGGGGCGTCGGGAATGAGGGAGGCCTCACGGAAGGCCAGTTGCAGCGAACGAAGGCCGTCGCGCAACGGACCTGCGTGCTGGGAGCCGATCTCCGGGGCAGCAGCGGATACCAGTCCGGCGAGGGCCGTGATCAGCTTGCGGGCTTCGTCGAGGTCCTTGAGGTCCTCGGCATGGGGATCGTCGGCGAGGCCGACCTTCACGGCGGCTGCGCTCATCAGATGGACGGCGCCGGTGGTGATGACCTCCACGGCCGGTACTTCCGCGATGTCGCGGATCTGCTGGGAAACGCCGGCATCAACGGCCGGGACGGCGTCTTCGCCAAAGGAGTTGCGGGAATTGCTGTCTTCAGTGCTCATACTGGTAAGCTTGTCACAGACCGACTGGAAGTCGTTATTTGCAGTCAATGATCCCGCCGCCCGCAATGTGCGCTTGGCGGGTTGTTTCTGTAGAATTGACTTTCAGTTAGCAAGCGGAGTTCTCTCCCACCCGCGTCAGCCGTTTCCCTTAGGGGACAGGATTCCTTCACAGGACAAGAGGTTGCCGGGTACCTGGTCGGACACTTTGAGGGTGAAAACCCCGAGGTGCGTACTTCCCTTAGGGGAGTGCCCCCGATCTTCGAGGCCTTCGATTGCGCCAGCAATTGGGGGCCTTCTCTATTTGCCGGTGACATCACCACAACCACAGGAGCTTTAACATTAGCGAGCCAAGAATCAATGAGCGTATCCGCGTCCCCGAGGTGCGGTTGGTCGGCCCTGCCGGCGAACAGGTAGGAATTGTCCGCATTGAGGACGCCCTGCGTCTTGCTGCCGAATCCGATCTCGATCTCGTTGAAGTTGCGCCGCAGGCCAAGCCCCCTGTTTGCAAGCTGATGGACTTCGGCAAGTACAAGTACGAGGCAGCCGTCAAGGCCCGTGAAGCGCGCAAGAACCAGACCAACACGGTTCTGAAGGAAATCCGCTTCCGCCTCAAGATCGACAAGCACGATTACGAGACCAAGCGCGGACATGCACTTCGCTTCCTCGGTGCCGGCGACAAAGTCAAGGCCATGATCCAGTTCCGTGGCCGCGAGCAGCAGCGTCCCGAAATGGGCATCCGCTTGCTGCAGCGCTTCGCGGAAGATGTTGCCGAGGTTGGCATCATTGAGTCCAGCCCGCGCATCGATGGCCGCAACATGGTCATGGTGATCGGTCCGCTGAAGAACAAGGCCGAAGCCAAGGCTGAAGCCCGCCGTGCAACCCAGCGTGCAGAAGCCAAGGCCCAGAACGAGGCCAAGGCGGCAGGACGCGTGGACACCACGGGGGAGCAGGCGCCGCTCACGCAGAGCCTGGCTGACCTTCTTCCCGAGGGCTTCCAGGTAAGCGAAGCAGAGCCCACGCAGGAAACTGTGGAAGCTCCCGAGGTCGAGGCTCCCGTAGCTGAAGAAGCCCCGGCAGCCAGCGAGCCCGAGGTTGTTGAGGAAGCCCCTGTTGTTGAGGAAGCTCCCGTAGTCGAGGACGTTCCCGCGCCGGCAGCCAAGGAAGCTGTGGCCGAGAAGGCCCCGGCAGCAAAGGCCGCCCCAGCCAAGACGGAATCGGCCAAGGCCGCCCCGGCCAAGACGGAATCGGCACCTGCTCCGGCAGCTCCGAAGCCGGTTGTACCGGCAGCGGCTCCGAAGCCCGCAGTTCCTGCGGCTCCGAAGCCCGTCGCCAAGCCGGCAGCTCCCAAGCCGGCAGCTCGTCCCGCGGCCCCCAAGGCCACGCCGAAGCCTGCTGCACGCAAGACCAACTAGTTCAACGCCGCGGAGGCCTGTCCTCCATTGGCAAGCAACCAGCACGCTGGCCCCTGTAGGCCGGCTGCGCGAAAGAATCGCGGACTCGTCCGTGGATACGTAAGGAGATCGGTTCCCATGCCGAAGATGAAGACCCACAGCGGTGCTAAGAAGCGCTTCAAGCTGACCGGTACCGGCAAGCTGAAGCGCCAGCAGGCCAACCGCCGCCACTACCTGGAGCACAAGTCCTCCACGTTGACCCGTCGCCTTGCCGGCGACAAGATCGTCTTCAAGGGCGATGCCAAGGTCATCAAGAAGATGCTCGGCGTCTAAGTTCCAAGTTCTCTGGGGTCTGCCAACCGGCAGGAACCGACTACACCAAAAGCCTTCTCAGGCCCGCCGGACTTCCGGCAGTAGCAGCTTGGGATAAAGATTTCTGAAGGAGTACGCACGTGGCACGTGTGAAGCGGGCGGTAAACGCCCACAAGAAGCGCCGGGTTGTTCTCGAACGCGCCAAGGGTTACCGCGGTCAGCGTTCGCGCCTGTACCGCAAGGCAAAAGAGCAGCTGCTGCACTCGTTTGTGTACAGCTACGGTGACCGCCGCAAGAAGAAGGGTGACTTCCGTCGCCTCTGGATCCAGCGCATCAACGCTGCATCCCGCGCCAACGGCCTCACCTACAACCGTCTGATCCAGGGCCTGAAGGCCGCTGAGGTCGAGGTTGACCGCCGCATGCTGGCCGAACTGGCCGTTTCCGACGCCAACGCCTTCGCCGCACTGGTGAACGTTGCCAAGGCTGCACTGCCGGCTGACACGTCTGCTCCGGCTGCAAAGGCCGAAGCTGCTCCCAAGGCTGCAAAGGTTGCTCCGGCTGCCGCCACGGCTACGGCTGTCAAGGCTGTCGTTTCCGAGAAGCCGGCCATCGACGGCGCAATTGCTGCTGATGGCGACGAAGCTCCGGAAGGCTACGCCATCAAGGGCAACGCCGAGTCCAAGAAGTACCACGTGCCGGGTTCCACCTGGTACAACACCACTGCTGCCGAATACTGGTTCTCCACGGTTGAGGCTGCAAAGGCTGCCGGCTTTGAGCCGGCCGGCGGCGAAGCTCGCCAGCAGATCAAGAACTAGTCGCAACTGCCACTAAAGTTCTTATATGAACGAAACCGGGCGCCCGCAAGACTTTTCGATGACCAACCCCCGAGCTGATCGGGTGAGGGACGTCGCCAAGCTTGCCGGGCGCCCGGCGCGTTTAAAGCGCGGACGCTTCCTGGCCGAGGGGCCACAGGCCGTACGCGAGGCGTTGAGCCTGCACCGTGAGCGGACAGCGGCAGGCGGCGGCGCCGTCGTGCATGAAGTTTTCGCTAGTGAAGCGTGCCTGGAGCGGCTTCCCGAACTCGCCGACCTCGCGCAGGGCACGCAGCTCAGGCTCGCCAGCGACGAGGTCCTGTCCGCGATGGCGGACACCGTCAATCCGCAGGGGATTGTGGCGGTCTGCAGTTTTGTCGACGTTAGCCTGGAGTCAGTACTCGACGCCGGTCCCCGCCTTATTGCCGTGATGTGCCAGGTGCGGGACCCCGGTAATGCCGGAACGGTGCTGCGTGCCGCTGATGCCGCAGGCGCCGATGCTGTGGTTCTGACGGGATCGAGTGTGGACATCTACAATCCCAAAGCAGTCCGGTCCACCGCTGGTTCCTTATTCCACCTGCCCGTGGTCCTGGGTGTGGACGTTGACGAACTGGTAGCCCGTTGCCGGGAGCTGGGCATTGGTGTCCTGGCCGCCGACGGGTATGGAACGGTCAATTTGGACAAGCTCCAGGACGAAAACGC
Source organism: Arthrobacter sp. B0316-5-4 (assembly GCF_059090325.1). Lineage (NCBI taxonomy): Bacteria > Bacillati > Actinomycetota > Actinomycetes > Micrococcales > Micrococcaceae > Arthrobacter > Arthrobacter sp. B0316-5-4. The sequence goes on along the minus strand of NZ_JBNHFN010000004.1, from coordinate 37,778 downwards.
GGCGCGCAGGCTCGGCAACGAGTCGGTGGCCTCCGAATACGCCCTTGAGGAGCCCACAGCGTGGTTGTTCGGCAACGAGGCCCAAGGCTTGTCCGATGCGGAACTGGCCCTTGCTGACCACCGCGTGGCTGTGCCTGTTTACGGGGCCGCAGAGAGCCTCAACCTCGGCACGGCGGCCACGGTCTGCCTGTACGCCAGTGCACGCTCCCAGCAGGGCGTCCGAGTGGGGAATGCGTAAACAACGCCTGGCCGGGTACGGTATTGCTTGCAAGGGCAGGCGATGACGACTCTTCTTGACCCATTCCAAACTTTCCCCAACCCGAAGAGGTGAAGCTTTCGTGGCTGCAGGTGGCGGTACCAAAGCGATCGTGGCGGCTCTCGCAGCCAATCTGACCATCGCTGTATTGAAGTTCATTGCGTTCTTCCTGACGGCGTCATCGTCAATGCTCGCAGAGGCCATTCACTCCGTTGCCGACTCCGGCAACCAGCTCCTGCTCCTGGTGGGCGGCAAGCGCGCAAAACGGGCGGCCAGCCCGGAACACCCGTTCGGCTACGGCCGTGAGCGGTACATCTACGCCTTCATCGTGTCGATCGTCCTCTTCAGTGTCGGTGGCCTGTTCGCCCTGTACGAAGCCTTTGAGAAGTTCCAGCACCCGCACGGCATCGAAGGCGACTTCTGGTGGGTTCCGCTGGCTGTCCTCGTTGGCGCCATCATCGCCGAGGGGTTCTCCTTCCGGACCGCAATCATCGAGTCAAACCACATCCGCGGTAAGCAGACCTGGGTCAAGTTCGTCCGTAATGCCAAGCAGCCCGAGCTGCCGGTGATCCTCCTGGAGGACTTCGGTGCGCTGCTGGGCTTGGTGTTCGCCCTGTTTGGCGTGAGCATGACTTTGGTTACCGGCGACGGTATCTGGGATGCCTTCGGCACCGCGATGATCGGTTTGCTGCTGGTAGCCATCGCCATTGTGCTGGCAATGGAAACCAAGTCCCTGTTGCTGGGGGAGTCCGCAACCAAGGAGGACGTGCAGCGGATCACCGAAGCCCTGGAGGCCGACGGAACCCACATCATCCACCTCAAGACGATGCACCTGGGCCCGGAGGAACTGCTGGTGGCCGCCAAGATTTCCATGGGTGCCTCCGAGACCGGCCAGGAGATCGCAAAGGGGATCGACGACGCCGAGCAGCGGATCCGCGCGGCCGTTCCGATCGCTCGGGTCATCTACCTCGAACCGGACATCGAGCGGGTTCAGGCGCAGCAGGCCTAGGGCTTAAACGACGAATGGCTCCGCACCGGCGGAGCCGTTCGTCGTTTAAGGACCCTTCGTTAGCTGGCTGGGCGCTGTACGCGCTGGCCAGCGGCTATCAGCTTGCCAGCGGCTTCTTCCGTTCCAGCAGGCCGCTCACCACGGCAACGCCGAGGCCGAGGATGGCCAGGACCGCGCCCACGAGTGCCGGAGCGACGTAGCCCCAACCCCAGGCGATGACGGTGCCGCCGAGGAAGGCACCCAGTGCGTTGGCGATGTTCAGGGCAGAGTGGTTCAAGGAAGAGGCCAGGGACGCGGCACCGGGAGCGGCGTCCAGGAGCCGTGTCTGCAGGGCGGGGGTGAGCATGGATCCCACGCCGCCAACGACGAATGCCATGATGAAGGCCGCCCACGCCCAGTGCGCGGCGACGGCGTAAACCACCAGGGCTACGGCGATTCCCGGCATGACCCAGTAAATGGTCCCCATGACGGACTTGTCCGCGATTCGTCCGCCGATGATGTTGCCTGCCACCATGCCAAGGCCATAGAGGGCCACGACGGCAGGGATAAGGCTTTCGGGGATACCTGCCACCGACGTCATCGTGTGGGCGATGTAGGTGTAGACGGCAAAGAAACCGCCGAAGCCGATGATGCCGATCAACAGCGCAAGCCACACCTGGAGGCGCTTGAGGGCTCCCAGCTCACGCCGGATGCTCGCGTCCGGGTGGGCCGCTTCGAACGGGACGAACTTCCACACCATGGCAACGGTAAGGAGCCCTATGGCGCCGACAATGATGAACAGCAGCCGCCAACCGAAGGTTTGACCCACCCAGGTGGCGAGCGGCACGCCGATGACGTTCGACACCGTAAGGCCGGCCATCACCATGGAAATCGCCCAACCGCGTTTGGTGGGAGCCACCAGGCCCGCCGCGATGACAGCTGCCACTCCGAAGAAGGCGCCGTGGGGGAGGCCCGAAGCGAAGCGGGAGAGCAGCATGAAACCGTAATCGGGAGCGATGAACGATGTCAGGTTTGCCACGGACAGAAAAAGCATGAGGCCCAAGGCAAGGTGCTTCTTGGGAAGTTTCGCGCCGAAGGCCGCGAAAATGGGCGCACCGATGACGACGCCCAACGCGTAGGCGGAAATGAGGCTGCCCGCTTGCGGAGTGCTGATGCCCAGCCCTTCCTCGATTTCCTTCAGGAGGCCCATCATGGCGAACTCGGTGGTACCGATGGCGAACCCGCCCATGGCCAGGGCCAGGATGGCCATGCCGAGGTGGCGTTTGCTTGCTTTCGCTGTGGCGGACGGGGACACGGTGGTAGTCATATGCCTGCTTCTTGAGGGGCGCCTGATCGGCCGGGAAACGCGGAGAAAATCCGATAACAAGTTTAGTCGTGCTCGGGCGACTTGGCGTCAGCATGTGACGACTCCCATGGACGCTACGGCCATAGACTGTTCCGGTGACTGGACTCATAAACGTCGTTGGCGCCGCCGTCGTCGACTCCCTGGAAGCCCCCACCCGTCTTCTCGCCGCACGCCGCACCGCTCCTCCCCAGTTCGCAGGGATGTGGGAGTTCCCCGGCGGCAAAGTGGAAGTGGGAGAGACGGCAGAGGCCGCACTGCACCGGGAACTCGCCGAAGAGCTCGGGGTTGAGGTTCGTTTGGGCCAGGAGCTTGAATCCGGAAACAGCGCCGGGTGGACCCTCAACGAGCGTGCGGTCATGCGGGTTTGGTTCGCGGAGCTGACCGCGGGGGAGCCTCGCCCGCTGGAAGATCACGACGAGCTGCGGTGGATGTCCTTGAATGGCTTTGACGACGTTCTGGGACTTCCATGGATTCCGGCGGACCTGCCGATTGTCCAGGCACTGCTTGATCGGGTCTCCGCCGCAGCGTAGGAGATCTGCGCCGCGGCCCCTTCAGCAGCGCCACCAGCGGGCCTTCTCAGAAAAGCGCCTCTTGTCCTGGCAACGGCGAGGCAGCAGTGGCCTCGGAAGGAGCTGCCGAACCGTCGGCGGGGCGGGCATTCCGGTGGCTGAATCCCGAGCTTCCACTGAAGCCGTGCTTGGCCTTGAAGAAATTGATCCTGCCTGCCAGCCAGCTGCGGTATTCCTTCGAAGCGTAGGAACCCTGGCCGTACAGGCGGCGGTATTTACCCACCAATTCGGGATGCTGCGCGGCCAGCCAGCTCATGTACCATTCGCGCGTCCCCGGTTTGAGGTAAAGGGCTCCGGCTGTGACTCCCGTGGCACCCGCCTTGGCGAGTTCGGTGAACAGGGCATCGAGGGCAGCATCGGAATCCGTCAGCCAGGGCAGGATGGGCATCGCCATGACCCCGCATCCCAGGCCGGCATCGCGGAGGCGTGCTATGAGTTTCAGCCGCGCACGGGGGGAGGGTGTCCCGGGTTCAATGAGCCCTGCAAGGTCTTCGTTGGTCATGGCAAGGGAGATGCCGAGGTCCACGGGAACCTGGGTTGCCGCATGCTTGAGCAAGGGGATGTCCCGGGCCAGCAGTGTGCCTTTGGTCAGGATCGAGAAAGGTGTTCCGGAATCCGCCAATGCCCTGATGATCCCCGGCATGAGCGCATAACGGCCTTCGGCCCTTTGATAGGGGTCCGTGTTGGTGCCGAGGGCAACTTGGTGTCGTTGCCAGGAAGGCTTGGCCAGCTCCTTGCGGAGGACCTCAGCGGCGTTGATCTTGACCACCACCTGCGAGTCGAAGTCCCGGCCGGCGTCGAATTCCAAGTAGGTGTGGCTCTTGCGGGCAAAGCAGTAGACGCAGGCGTGGCTGCAGCCGCGGTAGGGATTCACCGTCCATTCGAAGGGCATGGCCGAACCGGAAGGCACCTTGTTGAGCACTGACTTTGCGGTGACCTCATGGAAGGTGACTCCGGAGAATTCGGGTGTCGAGACGGAACGCACAAGCCCGGCAAGCGGCAGCAGCGCCTCCATGGCCGGGGCAGGGCCGGGAAACGTGTTGCCGGTGTTCTCGGACGCCAACCCACGTGCCGGTGAAAGTGCTTGTGCGTCCCATCTCATGATCTCTATTCGAAGGTATGTTCGAATAAATGTCAAGGCTTCGATGGCAGGCCCGGACACGGGGACAAGGACGTTGCTAGGGTTGGCCCATGATTCTCCTGACTGGCTTCGAACCCTTTGGCGACGACACGGTCAATCCGTCGTGGCTGGCCGTGCAGCGTGCCGCGGAGATACTCCAGAACGACGGCTACGCAGTGGAAGCCGTCGAGCTCCCTTGCATCTTTGGCGAGTCGGCAGCATCCCTCAACGCGGCCTTGGATCGCATCGTCCCTGATGTGGTGGTTTGCGTGGGCCTAGCCGGAGGGCGTGGGCGCGTGTCGTTGGAACGCGTGGCTATCAATTGCGATGACGCCAGGATCCCGGACAACGCCGGCCAGCGCCCCATCGACCAGGAAGTCGTCCACGGCGGGCCTGCGGCCTACTTCTCCAGCTTGCCGATCAAAGCAGCACTCAGGAATCTCCAGATCGCAGGCATCAAGGGCGAAGTTTCACAATCGGCCGGTACCTACGTCTGTAACCACGTCTTCTACGCGCTCATGCATGCGCTGGCCTCCAGGCCAGGCGTCCGCGGCGGGTTCATCCACGTCCCGTACCTTCCGGAGCAACTGCCGCCAGCCACTGCCACCCCGTCAATGCCCCTGGAAACGATGGCCGAAGGTGTTGCCTTGGTTGTTCGCACGGCGTTGGAAACGACGGCGGATATACGGCTGCCTGCAGGAGCCATCCACTAAAGAAGTTCCCACTCCACCGTGACAGAGGCAGGAACGGACGATTCCCCGGCCTCCACCGGAAGCGCTTCGGCGGTAAAGGACGCCCGGACCAGTCCGCCCACGGGAATGGGGGTGCCGGGAACTGGTTGCTGGGCAATGGATCGAACAGCTCCGAGCCGGGCGCCTGCCAGGGTGGCGTAGTGCTCCGCCCGGGCCAGGGCGTCCTGCCAGGCAGCCTCCTGAGCCCGGGCAGTGATGGGGGCCGTGTCCACGAAGCCCTGCTCGATGCCGTTGATTCTGATGTCGTCACCACCGGCCGCAACCGCGGCAGCGATGGCAGCCGGGGCATCTGCCTGGGAGCGGATGCCCACATTGAGGGTGGTGGAAGCGACGTAGGCGGTCACCTTCTGGCCCTGCCCCTCCACCCATGCGATGTCGGCACGGAGGTTCAGGCCACTCGTTCGCAAGTCAACGCCTGCGACGCCGGCTTCCCGAAGAGCCGAAGCGACAGCGGCGGCCGCTTTCCCGGCGTCGTCGTATGCTTTTCCCGCAGTCTCGCGGCGGGTCTCCACACCGAGAGTCAGCGTGACCAGGTCGGGGGCAGCCTTGGCGCTGCCGTTGCCGGTGACGGTGATGGTTCGCTTCATGTCTAAGCCTCGATCCGTTGGTCGGCTGGTCCGCCTTGCCGACGCTTGTGGTTGTCAACGTAGCCACCGGCGACGAGGCCGGCTTGGCGTTCAAAGAAATTCCTCGACGCCGGGTCCCCGCTGCGCAGCAGCGACCACCCGGCGGCGACGCCGTAGAAGGCGAAGAAGGGCAGGCCAAGGCAATACGCGTACTGGGTGCTGTGCCGCTCCTCGTGTCCCAGGAGGGTGGCGTCACTGCCCGCCATACCTTGGGGCGCCCGGTAAAGAATCACATTTCCCAGGGTGAACGCTCCCGCGTAGGGCAGTTTCCAGTGATACCCGGCGGCTATGACGAGGCCGCGTGGCCCTCGCGAGAGGGTGGAGCGTGACGCTACTGCCACCGCAAGTCCCAGCGGCGTGGACAGGTTGATGACGTTTGCCATCTGCCTCAGGCGCTGCGCGGGAGTCATGAAGCCATGCTAGACCCGTCGGCCAGGCGGAGGTTGTTGGGAACCCAGGCGTTAAATCAGGTCCGTGACGTTCAACTAGACTGAAGGGTAGTGCCTGCCGTCCGCGGCGAGCACTGCCCTTTTCGTTTTCCAGGCCGGCATTGCTGGCCGCTCCCTACTCGTAGCTAAGAACAGTAGATGACTGACACTTTGCCAGGCGCTGCCAGCCCGAATCCGCTGGATGAAGCCGCCATCACCGCCGCCGTCGAGGACGCGCTCGCTGCCATCGCAGCAGCTTCCTCCCTCGAAGAACTCAAGGCTGTCCGCCTCGCCCACACCGGCGAGAAGTCGCCGCTGAGCCTCGCCAACCGCGAAATCGGCGGCCTGGCCAAGGAGCACAAGGCTGCTGCGGGCAAGCTCATGGGTTCCTCCCGCGGACGGGTCAACCAGGCGCTCGCAGCCCGTACCGAGGTGCTGGAAGCAGAGAACGACGCCCGCATCCTCGTCGAGGAAACCGTGGATGTCACTGCCGCGCCGCGTCGTCGCCGCGCCGGTGCCCGCCACCCCCTGTCCACCCTGCAGGACCGTGTCTCGGACATCTTCGTGGGCATGGGCTGGGAAATTGCCGAAGGCCCCGAGGTGGAGTCGGAGTGGTTCAACTTCGATGCCCTAAACTTCAAGCCGGACCACCCGGCCCGCGAAATGCAGGACACCTTCTTCGTGGAACCCCCCGAGGCGCACCTGCTCATGCGTACCCACACCTCGCCGGTGCAGGTCCGTTCCATGCTGGAACGCGAGGTGCCCATCTACGTGCTGTGCCCCGGCAAGGTGTTCCGCACCGATGAACTCGATGCCACGCACACCCCTGTCTTCCACCAGTTCGAGGGCTTGGCGATTGACAGGAATCTCAGCATGGCGGACCTTCGCGGCACTTTGGAGCACTTCGCCCGGCAGATGTTCGGCGACGAAGCCTCCATCCGCCTGCGCCCCAACTACTTCCCGTTCACGGAGCCGTCAGCGGAGCTGGACATCTGGCACCCGGGCGCCAAGGGCGGTCCGCGCTGGATCGAGTGGGGCGGCTGCGGCATGGTCAACCCCAACGTCCTCCGGGCAGCCGGCATCGATCCGGATGTCTATTCAGGTTTTGCGTTCGGCATGGGCATCGAGCGGACCCTCATGTTCCGTAATGAGGTCGGCGACATGCGCGACATGATCGAAGGCGATGTACGTTTCAGCGAGCACTTCGGGATGGAGATCTAACAGTGCGTATCCCACTTTCCTGGCTGCGTGAATTCGCGCAGGTTCCGGCCGATGCTACGGCCGAAGACGTGATGGCCGACCTGGTCAAGGTCGGCTTTGAAGAAGAAGAAGTCCACCGTCCCACGGACGAACTCAGCGGCCCGATCGTCGTAGGCCAGGTCCTGAGCCTGGTCAAGGAGCCGCAATCCAACGGCAAGACCATCAACTGGTGCCAGGTCCGCGTGGTTCCGGAGGGACAAGAACAGACCCTCACCGGCGAGGGCATCGACCCTTCCGGCGTGCAGGGCATCATCTGCGGCGCCCACAACTTTGTTGAGGGCGACAAAGTGGTTGTCACCCTGCCAGGTGCTGTCCTGCCCGGGAACTTCCGGATCTCAGCGCGCAAAACCTATGGTCACCTCTCTGCCGGCATGATCGCGTCGGTGCGCGAGCTGGGCATCGGCGACGACCATGACGGCATCCTGGTACTTTCCCGCATTGGCCTGGACCCGGAAATCGGTACGGACGCCATGGAGCTGCTGGGCCTGTACGACCAGGCAGCGGAAATCAACGTCACCCCGGACCGCGGATATGCGTTCTCCATCCGTGGAGTTGCCCGCGAGTACGCGCACGCCACGGGAACCTTGTTCGTGGACCCGGCTTCAAAGGTCAACGCGCCGGCCACCCTCCAAGGCGGATACGGCGTCAAGCTCAACGATGACGCCCCCATTTACGGCAAGCCGGGATGCGACCGCTTTGTGGCCCGCGCGGTCCGGGGTGTGGATGCTTCGCGCCCCACCCCGCCGTGGATGTCCTCGCGCCTTCGCCTGGCCGGCGTGCGTTCCATCTCGCTGCCCGTTGATATCTCCAACTACGTCATGCTCGAGCTCGGCCAGCCGAACCACTGCTACGACCTCGACAAGCTCTCGGGCGACATCGTGGTCCGCAGGGCCGTTGCAGGGGAGAAGATCACCACTCTCGATGACAAGGAGCGCACGCTCGACGTCGAGGACCTGCTGATCACCGATGACTCCGGGGCCATTGGCATTGCCGGCGTGATGGGTGGCGCCCACACGGAGGTGTCGGACTCCACCACCAACATCCTGGTGGAAGCCGCGCACTTCGACGAAGTTTCCATTGCGCGGTCGCGTCGCCGCCACAAGTTGCCGTCCGAGGCCTCCAAGCGGTTTGAACGTGGCGTTGACTGGCAGGTGGCCAACGTCGCCGCGCAGCGCGTCGTGGACCTCCTGGTGGAACTTGCCGGTGGGACCGCAGATGAGGCCGGGACCGACGTCGGTACCGCGCCGGATGCGGTGACCATCGAGTTGCCCGCAGAATTCGCCGCTGCGCGTATCGGCATCGACTTCACGGAAGAGCAGATCACCACATCGCTGGTGGATCTTGGCGCAATGGTGGAGAAGACCGCTACCGGTTACCGGGTGACTGCTCCGAGCTGGCGCAATGACCTCGAAACCAAGGAAGACCTCTCCGAGGAAATCGCTCGTTTGGTGGGCTACGACAACATCCCGTCCACCCTCCCGGTGGCGCCTCCGGGCCGTGGCTTGAGCCGCAGCCAGCAGCAGAAGCGTCGTGTTGTCCAGGCGCTGGCGGATGCAGGGCTCACCGAGGTGCTGTCCTACCCGTTCGTTTCCAAGGCCGCCAACGACACCTTCGGTGTTGCGGAGGAAGGCGCGGAACGTCCGGCACTAAAGCTGGCAAACCCGATCAGCGAGGAGAACGGCTACCTCCGTACCTCCATCCTGCCCGGCCTCATCGAGGTAGCCCGCCGCAACCACTCGCGTGGTTTCCGCGACCTGGCACTGTACGAAGCAGGTTCGGTCTTCCTCCCGGGTGAAAAGCTCGGCACGGAATCCATCCCGCCGTTGGGCGTCAAGCCTTCCGATGAGGTGCTGGATGCGCTGTACGACGGCGTCCCGCACCAGCCGCTGCACATCGGCGCTGTCCTGACCGGCCACGACTCACCGGCTGCCGCAACGCACCAGCCCCGTGCCTGGGACTGGGCTGACGCTTTGGATATTGCCCGCCTCATTGCCGACGTTCTTGGCGTTGAACTGGTAGTCAGCCAAGGTAGCCACCAGGCGTTCCACCCAGGGCGTGCCGCGGAGCTCTCCCTGCGCAACGGCGATGTGGTGGGTTACGCCGGCGAGCTCCACCCGAAGCTCCTGGCAGCACACGACATGCCTGCCCGGTCTGTGGCTCTGGAAGTCAATGTTGAGGCATTGTTCGAAGCAGCTGCCGACGTGATTGTTGCCAAACACATTTCCGGGTTCCCTGTTGCGACGCAGGACGTTGCGCTGGTGGTTCCGGAGGACGTAACAGCCGATCAGGTGCTGGCTGCCCTGCGCGAAGGCGCAGGCGAACTCCTTGAGGATGTCGCCTTGTTCGACGTTTACGTGGGGCCCGGCATCGATGATGGTAAGAAGTCGCTGGCCTTCGGCCTGCGTTTCCGCGCCGACGACCGCACGCTGACTGCCGATGAGGCGTCAGAAGCACGCGCATCCGCCGTCGCAGTTGCCGCTGAGCGCTTCGGAGCTGTCCAGCGCTGATCGAACAGATACACGGCAATCCCCGGAACCTCCCTGGTTCCGGGGATTTTCGTTTTTATTGAGATTGCACTCCCAGCATCTTGACAGAGTATTCACACATGTATGACAGTTTTGTCATGCACATGTGAAACGTGTGTATCACATCCCTTGCACGGTTCTCCCGGAGCCGTCCCTTGAAAGGTACCCATGAAAAAGCACAACGTTGCTTTGCTTGTCGGGGCTGCAGTCATGGCTTTGACGTCCTCGCTTGGCGGAGCCGCAGTCGCGTCAGAGTTGACGCCCCAGCCCGCGGCCGCCGAGGTCCAGCCCGTATCCCACACGGTGGATAAGACGCAGACGTCCGGCTCCGCTGCATCCCCTTTGGCTGACCGTTATGCAATCGCCGCGCCCACCAAGAATGGTGGATACTCCACGGACTCGGTCATCGGCGCTGATGGCCGGGTGCGGATCACCAACACCACGGCGGCGCCCAACCGTTCCATCGTGCAGATTGAATTCAATGGCGGTTACATCTGTTCCGGCTCCCTCATCTCCGACGACACCGTGCTGACCGCTGGGCACTGTGTCCACACGGGCGGCACGGGTTCCACAGCTGATTACTCCTGGGGGGTCAAAGTAGCGCCGGGCCGGAATGGATCGACGGATCCGTACGGTACCTGTGGCGCTACCCAACTCCTCACGGACCAGCGTTGGATTGACTCGGCCAACACCAACGCGGATTGGGGTGTCATCAAGCTCGACTGCACCATCGGGAACACCACCGGGTGGCTTAACTACGCCGGTACCACGGCCAGCCTGAACGGAACCAGCGCAACCGTCCGCGGCTACCCGGGGGACAAGGCATTTGGAACCATGTGGTCTATGACGGGCGCCATTGAGAGCACCGCAACCGAAAAGGTCTACTACAAGATGGACACTTTCGGCGGCCAGAGCGGAGCGCCTGTGTACAACAGCTCCAACAGCATCGTTGCCATCCACACCAACGGCGGCAGTTCAAACTCGGGTACCCGCATCACCCCGACCCTGGCGAACTACCTGACCTCGGTGAAGTAGCCCGGTTGGGTTAATCCGCATCTGTGTTCCCCGCAGCGTGGTCCTGGCTGCGGGGAACACTGCTGTCCGGACTGGCCAAGCCGTGGAAGCGAAGTCTTGGCGGGCGGGCCGCTACGGGGTCTCGACGGGGCGTTCTGAGAATCGCGCGGCCCGGGCGTCGAGCTCATGTCCTTGACGTTGGGTCAGAGTGGTGTAGAGCTCTGGTCGGCGGCCCCGTATCCATCGGCGGCCGGTTGATAGAGGCACAAGGCCGAGGTCCAGGTCGGCGGTAACGATCGTTTCGCCTGCGATCCAGGTTTCGGCGATGATGGCGCCATATGGGTCGATGATCATTGCGTTACCCGTGCGGATCTCGTCATCGTCTGGGCCCACGCCGTTGCTGAAGACGATGAAAAGGCCGTTGTCGTGGGCGCGGGAAGGCAGCCAGCGCATCAGCCATTCGCGTCCGTGGGGTCCGCGGAATGCCGCCTCAAGTGCCGCGGGATCTGCTCGCCGGTTTTCCCACAGCCCGACAGGGATCGGTTTCATTCCCCGTGGGCTCGGTGAGTTGGTGCCGCCGGTTTGGTGGGGGGCCAGGAGAACTGTTGCACCCAGGAGGGCTGTCGCCCGGACGTTTTCGACGAGGTTGTTGTCCCAACAGATCAGGATTCCGATCTTGATGCCCCAAGGCGTATCGAAGACAGTGAATTGCGAGCCGCTTTCGATGGACCCGTGTTCGAAGGCATGGATTTTGCGGTGCGTGTGGAGGGCCCCGTTGGGAAGGCATACCGTGTAGGAGTTGTAGAGTCGACCGTCGCCGTCCACCTCGAGGTAGCCGACGCCGATGCCGACGCCCAGCTCAAGGGCGAGTTCCTGGACGGCACGGATGCTCGGACCACCCTCAGCCTCGGCAAGCTCGGCCAAACGTTTCGGCGTTTGCCTTCGAAGGTGCCAGTAGCCGATCAGGCACATCTCGGGAAACGCGATCAATTGTGTTCCCTCGGCTGCAGCAGCGGTCGCCAGCCGGCGAATGGTCTCGAGGTTAAGGTCCGGGCGGTCCGGTACCGCTTCGAACTGCACGGCCGAGGCGCGAAGTGTGGGCTGTGAATCATGGGGCATTGGTTCTCCTTGGTAGTGACCTCTTTCAATGCTGGTTGCGGAAAAACATTCTGTCTAATGAATTTTTTCGCATAATCGATTCCTTTTGGGAATGAAACTCCTCGGTGGCGGCGAGCCGCAGCAACGTGTGTGTGATCGGGCATGATCCTCTCGATAGTGTTAGGAAATGGAACTACGCCTTTTGCGGTCGTTTATCGCGGTTGCCATGAACCAGAACTTCGGAGCTGCTGCCAAGGCGCTGTCAACAACCCAGTCGGCCCTGACCAAGCAGATCCAGGTATTGGAACGGCAGACCGCAAGCACGCTGTTCACGCGTGGGCGCCACGGTGCAGCACTGACGCCCGCGGGAGAGGCGTTGTTGGTCGACGCGGTCGACCTTGTGCGCCGGGCAGATGCCTTGACCCAGCGTATGGAGCGGGTGGCAGCAGGTGTGGAAGGCGTGCTCAATGTGGGGTTTGGGATGTCTGCGATCGACGTAGCCCCGCGGGCTGTCGCTGCCTTCCGCGCAAGTCACCCCGGGATCGACATCAAGCTCGAAGATATGTCCTCCGCCCGGCAGTTTGCCGCACTCCGCAACGGCACGCTAAGCGTGGGATTCGTTCGCATGCCTGTTCCGCAGGACATTGCCGCGCAGGTCATTCGGCGCGATCAGCTGGCACTCGCCATCCCTTCCGGCGGGACGGTTCCCGAGCCTGGCCGGAAGGGCCTGCGGGACTGGCTCCAGAACCAGGCTTTGGTCCGCCTCGTCCCGGCCCGCGGACCGGGCATGGCCGCGCAAACAAACCAGCTGTTCATGGACCTGAAATGCAGCCCGACGACGGTCTACGAAACGTCCGACCTGCTGACTGTCGTGGCACTCGTAGCCGCGGGAGCGGGCTCGGCTCTGGTCCCCGCCAGCACCTCGGCTATCCTCCCCGACGGCGTGCAGCTTATCGCGATCGACCTGGAGTCCGCGGTCTGGGACATAGGAGTTGCCTGGCTTCGCGAGAGCACCAACCCGCTGCTTCCCTTGTTCCTTGGAGCAATCGAGAGCGGGGCGAGGGCATGATGGACACCCCTGTACTGGAGTTGCGTCAGCTTGAGGTCCGGCTGGTCCCGGACGAGCGCTTAGGGCTCATAGGGCAACCTGCCAAGCACCGTGCAGCCAGGTTCGCCCGCGCCCAAGACCGGGACGCCTTCGTGGCAGGCCGGCTCGCCCTCCAACAGTTCGCTGCTTCCCTCCTCGACGTGGAACCCCACCAGCTGGTGCCCGACTATCGTTGCCCCCTGTGCGGCTCCGGACAGGACCACGGCCGCCCCGGGTTCATGCTCGACGGCGACCCCGCACCTCTCGCGCTCAGCGCGTCCCGGGCGTCGGGCTGGGTGCTGCTGGCCGGCGTCGTGCATCCACAAGGAGGCCTCCGGCTGGGAGTGGACCTTGAAGCAACGGACCGGGCAGCGTTCGCGGGTTTCGACGACGTCGTCCTGACCGAGAATGAGAAGCGCTACCTGGCGTCAACCCCCGCGACGCTGCGCGACGAGCAGCGGACGCGACTGTGGGCACGCAAGGAGGCGTGGTTGAAGATGACCGGTGAGGGCCTGCGAAACGATCCCAGCGACCTGGATGTGCTGGGGCGCCACGGTGTACAGGACCTGGGCACCGTGGGCGGACGGGCGCTGCCGGACGGTCTCGTGGCCGCCCTGGCCGTCGGCTAACGCGGTGAAGGCAGGGCGGGAAGCGCCGCCTCGTACAGCCATGGCCGGAGAATCGCATCAGCATCAAACCCCGGAATGAACGCGTCCGCAGCTGCGATGAACGATTCCGTGGACACTGATCCGTGCCGGTTCAAGGCCGTCCAATGCTGCAGGAAACCGAAGAACGCCTCGTCACCGGCCGCCATCCGCACTGCGTGAACCGCCAAAGCCCCACGCTTGTAAACCCGGTCGTCGAACATCAGCTCCGGGCCGGGGTCGCCCACCAGAAGGTCCTGCGGCCCGACGTCGAGCCTCTTCCACGCGGCCGTTGCCCGCGCTGCAACAGTCATGGTCCTGGACTCCTCGGACCACAACCACTCGGCGTAACAGGCGAAGCCTTCGTGCAGCCAGATGTCCTTCCAGCTGTTGACGGTGAGCGAGTTCCCGAACCACTGGTGCGAGAGTTCGTGGGCGATCAACCGCTGCGAGTCCCAGGCGTCACGCATATGGTTGCGACCGAAAATGGAGACCGTTTGTGCCTCCAACGGAATTTCCAGTTCGTCTTCGGTGACCACGGACGTGTAATCGCTGAAGGGGTAGGGTCCGAAGCAATCCTCGAAGGTCCGCATCATGTCCGGCTGGCGTCCCAGCCCCTGCAGGGCGTCTGCTGCCATTTCGGGAGTGACGGCGACGAACTGGGGGACCCTGTGGTGGGAATCGTCGGCCTGCAGCGGGACCTTGATGTAACGGCCGATCTGTACGGTAGCGAGGTACGTGGCCATGGGCTCAGCCTGTTCGTAGACCCACGTTTCCCTGCTCGACTTGCGGGAGTGCGATACGAGCCGCCCGTTACACACAGGCCGGTAGTTGTCATCGGTGGTGACCGAGATGAGGAAGCTCGATTTGTAACGGGGGTGGTCGTTGCAGGGGAACCAGGACGCTGCTCCGTTGGGCTGGCCGGCGACCAGTACGCCGTCGTTCAATTCCTCCCAGCCAACATCTCCCCACAGTCCACGGCGGGGCTGAGGGTTGCCGTCGTAGCGGATCTCCAGTGAAAACTGTTGGCCGGGCTTGAGTGCGGACGGGGGAGTCAATACCAGGTGCTGGGCCCTGTGGCTGAATTTCTGGAGTTTCTTGCCGTCCAGCTGGACCTTGCTGGCACGCAAACCCACCAGGTCCAGGACAATCTGCGCTGTCGGTTCCAAAGCCGTGCAGCGCAGGACCGCCTTGCCGATCAGCTTGTTGCTGCCCAGCCTGACATCGAGGTCCAACTCGTACCGGTCCACACGGTAGCTGGTGCTGCCGTGGTCCAGGGTGTAGGGGTCGGCTTCGGTCATGGGGGTAGTGATTGGTGCGGTCATGATCTGCCCAATCTACTTGAGACGGGGCGCTTGTG
The DNA here is from genome assembly GCF_059090325.1 of Arthrobacter sp. B0316-5-4. Lineage (NCBI taxonomy): Bacteria > Bacillati > Actinomycetota > Actinomycetes > Micrococcales > Micrococcaceae > Arthrobacter > Arthrobacter sp. B0316-5-4. The sequence continues at coordinate 22,685 of NZ_JBNHFN010000004.1, read as the reverse complement.
CAGACGGACCCACCCACGGGCTCACCGGGTTGCCCATCCAGTACGTCCCGGCGGGGACAGTTTCGCCACGCATGACCAACGACGCCGGGCCGACGGTTCCGCCGTCGCCGATGCTGGCCGCAGGGAGGATGACGCCGTGGGGGCCCATGGTGGCTCCGTTCCCGAGCGTTACGGTGTCCAGGCTCATGACGCGGTCGTGGAACAGGTGTGTCTGGACAACGCAGCCACGGTTGACGGTGGAGTTCTCGCCCAGGGTCACGAGGTCGGCTTCGGGGAGCCAGTAGCTTTCGCACCAGGTTCCGCGGCCTATTTTGGCGCCGAGCCCTCGCAACCACCACACCAAGGCGGGGGTTCCTGCAGCGGACCGGGCAAACCATGGAGCGCTGACCATTTCGATGAATGTATCCACAACCTCGTTGCGCCAGATGAACGAGCTCCATAGCGGGTGTTCGCCGGCGCGGATGGTTCCCACCAGGACCCACTTGGCGACGATGGAGCTGATGGCAGCCACGCCTCCGGCCGCCAGCATCACCACGCCACCGAGGACCGCAGCGATCCAGTAGCCCCAACCACGGGCTACCCAATCCAGGACCAGCATGACCCCGACGGCGATGGCAACAGTCAGGATGACAGGTAGCAGGCGGCACAGCTCCCACAGCGCACGCGCAATTTTGAGCTTGAGGGGTGGCTGGAAAGTCCGCGTCTGGTCGGCGTCGACGGCGGTGCGGCGCAACCTGACCGGTGGGCTGCCAAGCCACGATGTGCCTGACTTCGCCTTGGCAGGGGTGGCCGACAGGACCGCCACGAGGGAGTTCTTGGGCACATTCCGCCCGGCGGCCGTCATGCCGGAGTTGCCGAGAAATGACCGCTTTCCGATCTTGGCCGGCGCGATTTTCATCCAGCCACCGCCCAGTTCGTAGGACGCCACCATGGTGTCGTCAGCCAGGAACGCGCCGTCGCCGATGGTAGTCATCCTGGGCACCAGCAGCACTGTGGACGCTTCCACGTTCTTCCCCACCTTGGCGCCGAGCAAGCGCAGCCAAACAGGCGTGAACAGGCTGGCATAGATGGGGAAAAGGAGGTCACGTGCCATGTCCAGCAGGCGTTCTGTGGCCCACACCTGCCAGCCAATCCGGCTGCGGACACGGTAATACCCCTCTTTGAGTCCGAGGCCGAGGAGCCGGGCAACAAGGAGGATGAGCACCAGGTTTCCGAAGAACCACGCCAACGCCGCCAGTGGGAGTGCCATGGCTATCTGGGGGAGCGCGGTCTCCAACGAATCGTGGCCTTGGATGAAAGCCAGAACCACCAGCGCAGCAGCGAATGCGGAGATGTACGGGATCAGGGCCAGAAGCGCCGAAGCGCTGGCGAAGGCTGAGAACCATAGCCGGTCCACAGCGGAAGGACGGCCCGACGACTCAGGCCAGTCGTGCTTTGCCTTACCGCGTCGTTCGGCGGGGGATCCGGCGACCAGGTGCCCGGCTTTCACTTTGCCCAGCACGGCGGATCCGGCGTCGACGTGTGCGCCCGCGCCAATGGTGGCGCCGGGCATGAGGGTACTTCGTGCACCGACGACGGCACCGGCTCCCACGTGTATCTGGCCGATATGCACCGAGTCGCCTTCCACCCACCATCCGGAAAGATCGACTTCCGGCTCGATGTTGGCGCCACTGCCCAATGACAGCAAACCTGTGACAGGCGGCAAGGAGTGCAGGTGCACGTCCCGGCCGATCTTGGCGCCGAGGGCGCGCGCGTAATAGGGGACGAACGGGGCGCTGGCGAGGCCGATGGCCCCGGAGAGGTCCTGAATTTGTTCGGCGAGCCACAGCCGAAGATGGGTTTTGCCGGACCTGGGGTAGGTGCCAGGCTCGATCTTGCCGAGCAGCACGCGGGCCGCAATCACCGAAATGGTCATTCGGCCCAGCGGGCTGACGAAGACCAGCCAGGATGCCGCGATCCACCACCAGGACACCACAGGAGCTGCCGCGAATCCGGCAAAGTCTGCCAGTAACCTGTTGGCGGCCATCAGGTAGGTGAGCCAACGCATTCCCACCAGGATGTGCAGCGGCACGCCCATAAGGACCTGGAAGATCTGCGACTTCAAGGCTGTGGGACGAACGGTGCGCTCGGCAGCGGGACCTGCCGTACCGCCGTCGGGCAGTGATTGGCGGGCGGCGTCGATCAGGGCGCCGACGCGCGGCGTCGCGTAAATGTCAGCCACAGTGATGGTGGGGTACCGGACCCGGAGGGCAGAAACGAGCTGCGCCGCGGCCAGGGACCCGCCGCCGTAGGCGAAGAAATCCGCGTCGAGGGAACTGACAGGACTGCCCAATACCGACTCCCACTGGTCCACCACCCAACGGGCGTCGTCCGGCAGGTTCAGGGGCGCGTTGCTGGCCTCAGCGGCACCGGCTCCCGCCAGCGGCCAAGGCAGGGCATGCCGGTCCACCTTTCCGCTGGTCTTGGTGGGCAACGAATCCACTACCGTCAGCAGGGGGATCAACGCTGCCGGGAGGCTCTCGCCCAGGAGACGGCGGGCTTCGTCCATGTTCAGCTCGTAGCCGTCAACGGGTGCAAGATAGCCCACCAGGATCTGGTTTCCGGCAGCCGTGGTCTGAACTGCGGCGGCCGCGCCCGCCACGCCGGGGAGTGCCTGCAGTGCCGCGTCCACCTCGCCCAATTCGATGCGGCGTCCACCCAGCTTGACCTGTTCGTCGGCACGGCCCATGAAGATCAGGCCCTCCGCTTCGTAACGGACCAGGTCGCCCGAGCGGTAGGCCCGCTCCCAGGCCAGGGTGGTCATGGGCGCGTACTTCTCGGCGTCCTTGGCGGGATCGAGGTAGCGGGCCAGTCCGACGCCGCCGATGATCAGTTCACCGACTTCGCCTTCCGCGACCGGGACACCAGCAGAATCGACGACGGCGAGGTCCCAGCCGTCCAGCGGCAGTCCGATCCGGACCGGGCCGGGTCCGCCCAACGGTGCGGCGCAGGCGACGACGGTGGCCTCGGTGGGTCCGTAAGTGTTCCAGACTTCGCGGCCATCGACGGCGAGCCGTTCGGCCAGCTCCGGCGGGCATGCCTCGCCGCCAAAGATGAGGAGGCGGACGTTCTCGAGGGACTCTGCCGGCCACAACGCTGCAAGGGTGGGAACCGTGGAGACCACGGTGATGCCGTGGTTGATCAGCCAGGGGCCCAGGTCCATGCCGGTCCGCACCAACGCCCGCGGAGCCGGGACGAGGCAGGCACCGTGGCGCCAGGCGAGCCACATCTCTTCGCAGGAAGCATCGAAGGCTACCGACAGGCCCGCCAGCACACGGTCCTGGGGGCCGATGGGTTCGGCCTGGAGGAAAATCCTCGCCTCTGCGTCAACGAACGCGGCGGAGGAACGGTGTTTCACCGCAACGCCCTTGGGCGTGCCAGTGGATCCGGAGGTGAAGATGATCCAGGAATCATCATCCAGCCCGGGCGTGCAGGGGCTGGGGACAGGTTCGCGTGGGGCCCCGGCAGCTTGGATATCAAGCCCCGCCCCGATTACGGCAGCAACTTTGGCTTCCCCGAACACCAGGCGTGCCCGCTCCTCGGGATCGTCGGCATCGACCGGAACGTATGCCGCGCCGGCCATGAGGATTCCCAGGATGGCGATGTACAGCTCATTGGTTCCGGAGGGGATGCGGACGCCGATTTTCTCGCCACGTCCCAGGCCCGCAGCGTTCAATTGTGCGGCGAAGGTCCGGACCGCCGTGAGGAGTTCGGTGTAACTGAGGGATTTTTGCCCGTCATCCAAGGCCGAAGCCTCGGGGAAGGATGCTGTGGTCTCCTCCAGGATGTCCACGAGCGTGCGCTCGGCTGGTGCCGCAGCGCCGCCCGGCAACTGGGGGCGGTAGGTGGTCAGGGCAGGCGCCGGCCCGGCCCCCACGGGATGTTCTGTGCTCACAGGCCTAGCTTTGCGCAGAAAGGTGAACAAAAGGTGTCTGACGTTTCCTGTTCGTCACATTTTCTTGCACCACTGTTTGCCTGTAGGTCGCCAGTTGTTCGGGAGCCGGGCTTAGGGGTTACGGCAGAAGCAGGACTTTGCCGGTGGTCCGGCGGCCTTCCAGGTCACGGTGGGCCTGTGCTGCTTCGGCCAGGGGGTAGGTTGCGCCGACCCTGACGGCGAGGGTTCCGTTGGCGGCGGCGTCGAAAATTTCGGCTGAGCGCCACCGGCGTTCGTGCGTGTTCTGCACAAAGTGCGCCATGGTGGGCCTGGTCAGTGTCAAGGAGCCACCGGCGTTCAGGCGCTGGGGATCGAACGGTGGCACCGGGCCGGAGGCGGCACCGAAGAGCACCATGGCGCCCCGGATGCGGAGGCTTCGGAGGGATTCGTCGAAGGTGTCCTTGCCGACGCCGTCGTACACCACGTTGACGCCTTCGCCGTCGGTCAGTTCCCGGACCTTGTCGGCGAAACCCTCGTAGCGGAGGACTTCGTCAGCTCCGGCCGACGTGGACAGCTTGGCTTTCTCGTCGGAGGAAACGGTGGTGATGACACGTGCCCCGCGGGCCTTCAGGAGCTGGGTCAGCAGGAGGCCGACGCCCCCGGCTCCCGCGTGCAGCAGGACGGTGTGTCCTGGCTCGACGCGGAAGGATGAATTCATCAGGTAGTGCGCTGTGATGCCCTGCAGTGGAAGGGCAGCCGCAGTGTGGTCGTCGACGCCGTCCGGAACCGGAAGCGCTTTGGCTGCATCCACGAGTGTGTAGTCGGCGTAGGTGCGGGACCCTTCAGCCGTGGCAATGCGGTCGCCTACGGCAATGTCCTCCACGCCCTCACCCACCGCCTCCACCGTGCCGGCGGCTTCTGCGCCGGGGGTGAAGGGGTAGTCAACCTTGTAGGTTCCGTTGCGCTGATAGGTTTCGATGAAGTTCACCCCGGCAGCTGCGACCTTGATCAGCAACTGGCCGGGGCCGGGGGATGGTGCTTCCACGGAGGCGTATTCGAGGACTTCAGGTCCTCCGGGCTGCTTTGCGACAATGGCGTGCGTCATGGTGGCTCCTCACTCCGGGGCGGTCCTTCCGGTGCCCGGTTTCAGAATCCATCCTAGGGAGGTTGGGGCCTCCCATGTCGAACGGCTAGCGGCGTCCGTGCGTCGAAGCCACGGGACAGTCGAAGCCGCGGCCTGCTGCGAGGCCCACCTCGTTGAGGTAGCTGACCACGATCCCGTACGACTGCATGAGGGTGGTTTCGGTGTAGGGGATCGAGTGCTTGGCGCAGAATTCCTTCACGATGCCGGCGGCCTTGTGAAGGTGCGGACGTGCCATGTCCGGGAACAAGTGGTGCTCTACCTGCCGGTTCAGTCCGCCCAGGAGGAAGTCCATGAAGCGACCGCCGGAGATGTTGCGGGAGGTCAGGATCTGGCGGTTAAGGAAGTCCACGCGGCTGTCCTTGGGCAGCACGGGCATGCCCTTGTGGTTGGGGGCGAAGGATGCGCCCATGTAGAAGCCATAAACCATGATCTGGACGCCGAGGAAAGCGAATGCCATTCCGATGGGCAGGAAGGTGAAAGCCAGCACCGGCAATGCCGTCAGGCGTGCCACGAGGATGGGGGTTTCCACCCAGCGGTGTCGGACCTTCTGCTTGCCGAAGACAAAGCGGATTGAATCGAACTGCAGGCTCAGACCAAGCAAGGTCAAGAGCGGGAAGAAGAACCAGCCCTGCCGGCGGGTGAGGAATGCCAGGCGGCCCTTGCGCTCGGCCGCGGCGTCCTCGTGGAACACCAGTGCGTTGTTCCGGATGTCAGGGTCTTTGGAAATGACGTTGGGGTGGTTGTGGTGGGCGCCGTGCTTCTGCTCCCACCAGGAATAGCTGATGCCGGCGATGCCGGTGGCCAGGAGACGCGCCGACCAGTCGTTGGCCCGGCGGGAGGCAAAGATCTGCTTGTGTCCGGCCTCGTGGGCCAGGAAGCTCAACTGCGTGCAGAGAATGCCGACAGCCGCGGCAATGAGGAGCTGGTACCAGGATTCGCCAATGAGGGCGAACCCGAGCCACGTGCCTGCCATGAGGAGGACCAGGGCCACGAAGACCCAGATGTAGAAGCCGCTGCGGCGTTCCAGGAGTCCGGCTGATTTGACGCTCTTGAGGAGCTCTGAGTAGCTCTGAACGACTGGATTTGGTTGAATTGCGCGAGCTTTGGGGCGCTCAGCGGTGGACGTGGGTGACATTAATGTGCCCCGTATCGCTAACGGGCAACGCTGCAGCCGACGTTCGGACTGCACGGTCTGGATCACCCTTCACTAAGCATACGGGCAATCTCCAAAATAATGAGACGCATCACAAACGCATGCATAAATATCGGCATACATGAATATTTTTGCTGTATGCTGGAGCCATGACTATTTCTGTTGCCGTCTCCGGTGCCAGCGGCTATGCCGGGGGAGAAGTGCTGCGCCTGCTTGCCGGCCATCCGAACGTCACCATCGGTGCGATCACGGCGCACAGCAACGCCGGTTCCAGACTAGGGGAGTTGCAGCCGCATCTCCATGGTTTGGCCAGCCGGATTCTTGAAGACACCACGGTGGAAAACCTGTCCGGCCACGATGTGGTGTTCCTGGCCCTGCCCCATGGTGCTTCCGCCGAGATCGCTGCCCAGTTGCCCGAGGGCACTGTAGTGATCGACGCCGGCGCGGACCACCGCCTCCAGGACGCCGGAGCGTGGGAAAAGTTCTACGGCTCAGCCCATGCGGGCACTTGGCCTTACGGCCTGCCTGAACTGCCGGGCCAGCGCGAGGCGCTCAAGGGCGCCACCCGCATCGCTGTCCCCGGCTGCTACCCGACGTCGGCCCTGCTCGCCTTGACGCCCGGGTTCGCCAAGAATCTCCTCCTGACGGACGACGTCGTTATTGTTGCCGCCTCAGGTACCTCAGGCGCCGGCAAGGCAGCCAAGGTCAACCTGATTGGCAGCGAAGTCATGGGTTCCATGAGCCCCTACGGTGTGGGTGGCGGTCATCGCCACACGCCGGAAATCGAACAGGGCCTCTCCAATGCTGCGGGGGAGCCGGTAACCGTGTCCTTCACGCCCACGTTGGTTCCGATGAGCCGCGGCATTCTCACGACTGCCACGGCCAAAGTTGCCCACGGCGTGACCGAAGCCGAACTTCGGCAGGCGTGGGCAGACGCGTACGAAGACGAGCCCTTCGTGCACTTGCTGCCGGAAGGCCAGTGGCCCACCACCAAGTCTGTCCAGGCATCCAACCACGCCGTCATGCAGCTGGCATTCGACCAGCACACAGGCCGCGTGATCGTGACCTGCGCCATCGACAACCTCACCAAGGGGACCGCCGGCGGCGCCGTGCAGTCCATGAATATTGCCCTCGGCCTGGACGAAACCGCCGGCCTGAACCTGCAGGGAGTTGCACCGTGACCATTACCGCCCCCAAGGGATTCCGCGCCGCAGGCGTCAAAGCAGGGATCAAGGCATCAGGCAACCCGGACCTCGCCCTGGTCGTCAACGACGGACCGTCCAAGGCCGCCGCTGCAGTGTTCACGTCCAACCGCGTTGCGGCCGCTCCTGTGCATTGGTCGCGCCAAGTGGTCAGCGACGGTCGCGTGGACGCCGTGGTCCTGAACTCCGGCGGCGCCAACGCCTGCACCGGTCCACAGGGTTTCCAGAACACCCACGCCACCGCCGAGAAGGTGGCAGAGGTTCTGGGAGTCTCAGCTTCCGACGTCGTGGTTTGCTCTACTGGCCTGATCGGCGAGCAGCTGCCCATGGAGAAGATCCTCCCCGGCGTCGAGGCTGCTGCTGCCGGGCTTTCGGAAGACGGCGGTTCCGCGGCCGCCACGGCCATCATGACCACGGACAGCGTCTCCAAGGAAGCAGTCTTCACGGGAACCGATGCTGAAGGCAAGCAGTTCACCGTGGGTGGCATTGCCAAGGGTGCCGGCATGCTGGCGCCAGGCCTGGCGACCATGCTGGTGGTCCTGACAACGGACGCCGAAGTGCCTGCTGACGAGCTCGACGTCGTCCTCCGCGACGCCACGCGCGTCACCTTTGACCGCGCCGACTCGGACGGCTGCATGTCCACCAACGACACCGTTGTGCTGCTGGCATCAGGTGCCTCTGAAGCCCTGCCTTCAACCGACCAGTTGAGCGATGCAGTGACCAGGGTCTGTGCTGAACTGGCCCGCAAGCTCATCGGGGACGCGGAGGGCGCCAGCCACGACATCGCCATCCGGACGTTCAACGCCGCCAGCGAACGGGACGCCGAGATCGTCAGCCGGTCCGTTGCCCGGTCCAACCTTTTCAAGGCCGCCATCTTTGGCAAGGACCCCAACTGGGGCCGTGTCCTCTCCGCTGTGGGAACCACGGACGCCGTGTTCGAAGCCGATCAACTCAACGTCGCCATGAACGGCGTCCAGATCTGCCGCAACGGCAGCATCGGCGAGGACCGTAACCTGGTGGACCTTGAGCCGCGCGAAGTGCTGGTCGAAATCGACCTGCAGGCCGGCGACGCCGAGGCGACCATCTGGACGAATGACCTCACGCACGATTACGTGCATGAGAACAGCGCCTACTCAAGCTGAGCGGAAGACGATGACTGCCAACACGCGGGAAACTACCTCCAGGGGCCACGTCTCAGCCGAAACAGCCCAGGATAAAGCGGGAACGCTGATCGAGGCGTTGCCATGGATCCAACGCTTCGCCGGCACCACCATGGTGATCAAGTACGGCGGCAACGCCATGGTCAACGATGACCTTCGCCGTGCCTTCGCCGAGGACATCGTGTTCCTCCACCATGTGGGCATCCACCCCGTGGTGGTTCACGGCGGCGGCCCCCAGATCAACTCCATGCTCAGCCGCCTCGGCATCGAATCCGAGTTCAAGGGAGGCCTCAGGGTCACCACGCCCGAGGCCATGGACGTGGTCCGCATGGTCCTCACCGGCCAGGTGGGCCGTGAACTTGTAGGCCTTATCAACTCGCACGGACCGTACGCCGTGGGCATGTCCGGCGAGGACGGCGGCCTGTTGCGCGCCGTGCGCACCGGCACCGTTGTTGACGGCGAGGAAGTGGACCTCGGCCTGGTGGGCGAGGTTGTGGGCGTTGATCCCGCAGGTATTAAGGACATTCTCGACGCCGGTCGGATCCCCGTGATTTCGACCGTCGCCCCGGAAATCCTGGACGCGGGGGACGGAACCGGCTCCACCACCGGCCAGGTACTCAACGTCAACGCGGACACCGCCGCTGCAGCTGTTGCTTCTGCCCTGGGCGCCACCAAGCTCGTCATCCTGACCGACGTCGAGGGCCTTTACGCCAACTGGCCGGACAAGTCCTCGCTGATCTCTTCGCTGACCGCCACGGAGCTCCGTGAAATGCTGCCTCGCCTGGAGTCCGGAATGATTCCCAAAATGGCCGCCTGCCTCAAAGCAATCGACGAAGGCGTGCAGCGCGCCCACATCGTGGACGGGCGCCTCGCGCACTCGATGCTGCTGGAAACCTTCACGACAGCGGGCATCGGCACCCAAGTAGTACCTGATGAGGAAGTGAACGCATGAGCGAAACTGTTGGCATCCATCCGACCGGCGATGGAACCCCCGCCCGCTTCGCGGTGCCCGACCACACCCGGGGTCCCATCGCCGGATCGGATGCCAAAGCTTCCGTCATAACTGGGGTGAGTAATGGTGCAGATTGGCTTGCCCGTTACAACTCCTCGCTGATGGGCGTCTTCGGCACTCCGCAGCGGGTCCTGGTCCGGGGTGCGGGTTGCCTGGTGTGGGACGCCGATGGCAAGGAATATCTTGACCTCTTGGGCGGCATCGCCGTCAACGCGCTGGGCCACGCCCACCCGTTCGTCACGTCGGTCATCTCCAGCCAGCTCGCCACACTCGGCCACGTCTCCAACTTCTTCACCAGCCCCACGCAGATTGCCTTGGCGGAAAAGCTCCTGGCCCTCAGCAAGGCTCCCGCTGGTTCCAAGGTGTTCTTTGCAAACTCGGGCACGGAGGCCAACGAAGCCGCGTTCAAGCTGGCCCGCCGCAACAATTCCGACGGCAAGCGCACCAAGGTCATCGCCCTCGAAGGTGCCTTCCACGGCCGCACCATGGGCGCGTTGGCGCTCACCGCAAAGGAAGCGTACCGGGCCCCGTTCGAACCACTGCCCGGCGGCGTGGTCCACATTCCGTTCGACGACATCGACGCCCTGCGTGCCGCCGTCGACGATTCCACTGCAGCTGTTTTCCTGGAACCCATCCAGGGCGAAGCGGGCGTCCGTCCCCTCAGTGCCGCCTACCTGCAGGCGGCCCGCGAGGCCACCACGGCTGCAGGGGCGTTGCTCATCCTGGATGAAGTCCAGACCGGCATCGGCCGCACCGGCAAGTGGCTGGCCAGCGAGGATGCGGGCATTGTGCCCGACGCCGTGACGCTCGCCAAGGGACTCGGCGGCGGCTTCCCGGTGGGAGCCTTGATCACTTTCGGAAGTACGACGTCGGCCCTGCTCACCGCAGGACAGCACGGCACCACTTTCGGCGGGAACCCGGTGGCGACGGCGGCCGCACTTGCCACACTGCACGCCATCGAAAGCCAGGGCGTCCTGCAGAACGTGCTGGCCGTCGGGGCACACCTGCGCGAGGGCCTTGCCGCCGTCGAGGCCGTAACCGAGGTCCGAGGTGAGGGCCTGCTGATCGGCTTCGACGTCAATGCCGACGTTGCCCCGGCCATGGTCACCGCAGCCCTGAACGCTGGTTTCATCATCAACAGCCCGGGGCCGCGGACCATCCGGCTCGCCCCTCCGCTGATCCTGACCATCGAGCAGGCGGACCGTTTCCTGGCCGCCCTACCCACGCTGATCGCTACGGCTACAGCCAACACAGCTAAGGACGCACAGTGAGTACTTCCACCACCCGTCACTTCCTCAAGGACACGGACCTGAGCCCGGCCGAGCAAGCCGAAGTCCTGGACCTCGCCGTCCGGATGAAAGCCGCCCCGTACAGCGTGCAGCCCTTCGCCGCCGACGGAAACGGCCGCAAGACCGTCGCCGTGATCTTCGACAAGACCTCCACCCGGACGCGTGTCTCCTTTGCCACCGGCATTGCGGACATGGGTGGCAACGCCCTGATCATCAACCCGGGCGAAGCGCAGATTGGCCACAAGGAATCCGTGGAAGACACCGCGAAGGTCCTGGAGCGCATGGTCTCCACCATCGTGTGGCGCACCGGCGCGCACTCGGGCCTCGTGGCCATGGCTGAAAACTCCAAGGTCCCCGTGATCAACGCCCTCTGCGACGATTACCACCCGTGCCAGCTCCTCGCCGACCTTCTGGCCGTCAAGCAGCACAAGGGCGAACTGGCCGGACTGACCATGGCTTACTTGGGGGATGCGGCCAACAACATGGCCAACTCCTACCTGCTGGCTGGCGTGACCGCCGGCATGCACGTGCGCATCTCAGGCCCTGAAGGCTACCTGCCGGCGCCGGAAATCGTTGCTGCCGCTGAGGAGCGCGCCGCAGAGACCGGCGGTTCCGTCCTGATCACCAGCGACGCCGCCGAAGCCCTCAAAGGTGCAGACGTCGTGGCAACGGACACGTGGGTTTCCATGGGCCAGGAGTCCGAAAAGGAAGCCCGGTTGCAGCTTTTCCGCGACTACTCCGTGGATGAAGCCGCCATGGCGCAGGCCGCCCCGGATGCCGTGGTCCTGCACTGCCTGCCGGCGTACCGGGGCTACGAAATTTCCGCCGGTGTCATTGACGGCCCGCAGTCGATTGTCTGGGACGAGGCCGAGAACCGCCTCCACGCCCAGAAAGCGCTGATGGCGTGGCTGATGCACCAGTCCGGGCTCGCGTTCGTGGAGGGGCTTTCCCCCATCGAGGGCACCGGGGAGAGCACGTTCTAGTGTCCACCAATCCGTCCGTGCCAGGCGCAAGCCCGGCCACCAAGACTGCCCGCCAGGCGCGTATTACCGCGATCCTGACGGGTGAGTCCGTGCGTTCCCAGGCAGAGCTTGCAGCCCTGTTGGCGGACGACGGCGTCCAGGTCACCCAGGCCACCCTGTCCCGCGACCTCGTGGAACTGGGCGCGGTGCGGGTACGTGGCAAGGAAGGCGCACTGGTTTACGCCGTGCCGGGCGAAGGCGGCGACCGCAATGCCAAGAGCGGGGTCACCCAGGAAATCCTGGACGCACGGCTCTCCAGGCTCTGCGGCGAACTGCTGGTGACGGCGGAAGCATCGGGAAACATCGTCGTGTTGCGCACGCCTCCGGGTGCGGCGAACTTCCTGGCACTGGCCGTCGACCACTCCGTGATGCCCTCCGTATTGGGTACGATCGCAGGCGACGACACTTTGTTGCTGGTGGCGCGGGACCCCGACGGCGGAGCGGAACTGGCAGCCAGATTCCTGCGGATGGCCGAAGAAGCCGGCCCGGGCAACTAACAGTATTGATTCAGCAAGCATCTAATTCACACAGCATTGATTCGAATGAACCAAGCAACAACAAAGGAGCACTCTCGTGACTGAGCGCATTGTTCTGGCCTACTCCGGTGGCCTTGATACGTCCGTAGCCATCGGCTGGATCGGTGAAGCCACCGGCGCCGAGGTCATCGCTGTGGCCGTCGACGTCGGACAGGGCGGCGAGTCCCTGGAGACCATCCGCCAGCGCGCCCTCGGTTGCGGCGCCGTCGAGGCTTACGTCGCTGATGCACGTGACGAGTTCGCCAACGAGTACGCCATGCCTACTTTGAAGGCCAACGCCCTTTACCAGGGCCACTACCCGCTGGTATCGGCGATCTCGCGTCCGGTCATCGTCAAGCACCTCGTTAAGGCTGCCCGCGAATTCGGCGCCACCACCGTTGCGCACGGCTGCACCGGCAAGGGCAACGACCAGGTCCGCTTCGAAGTGGGCATCCAGACCCTCGGCCCGGACCTGAAGTGCATCGCACCCGTCCGCGACCTCGCCCTGACCCGCGACAAGGCCATCGCCTTCGCGGAGGAAAAGGGACTGCCGATCGAGACCACCAAGAAGAACCCGTACTCGATCGACCAGAACGTCTGGGGACGCGCCGTCGAGACCGGTTACCTTGAGGACATCTGGAACGCACCCACCAAGGACATCTACGACTACACCGCCACCCCGGAATTCCCGCCGGCACCGGATGAGGTCACCATCTCCTTCCAGGCCGGCGTGCCGGTAGCGATCGACGGCGTGAAGGTCACCCCGCTGCAGGCCATCCAGGAACTGAACCGCCGTGCGGGCGCCCAGGGCGTCGGCCGGATCGACGTCGTTGAGGACCGCCTCGTGGGCATCAAGTCCCGCGAAATCTACGAAGCACCGGGTGCCATGGCGCTGATCACCGCGCACAAGCACCTCGAGGACATCACCATCGAGCGCGAGCAGGCCCGCTTCAAGGCCACAGTCGGCCAGCGCTGGGCCGAGCTGGTCTACGACGGCCAGTGGTTCTCCCCGCTGAAGCGCTCCCTGGATGCGTTCATCGAGGACACCCAGAAGTACGTTTCCGGCGACATCCGCATGGTTCTCCACGGAGGCCAGGCCATCGTCAACGGTCGCCGCTCCGAGACTTCGCTGTACGACTTCGACCTCGCCACCTACGACACCGGCGACACCTTCGACCAGTCCATGGCACGCGGCTTCATCGAGCTGTGGGGCATGTCCTCCAAGGTTGCTTCGGGCCGCGACCTCCGGGTTGCAGGGGAATGACCAGCGCAACAAACGAAGGCGCACTGTGGGGCGGCCGGTTCGCCGGCGGCCCTGCGGATGCGCTGGCCGCGCTGAGCAAGTCCACGCACTTTGACTGGCGGCTGGCCCGCTATGACATCGCCGGTTCCAAGGCCCACGCCCGCGTGCTGGCCAAGGCCGGACTGCTGGATGACGCTGAGCTTGAAGGCATGCTCGCCGCCCTCACCCAGTTGGACGAGGACGTCGCGAGCGGCGCCTACCTGCCGGCTGAGAGCGACGAGGACGTGCACGGTTCACTGGAACGTGGACTGATCGAGCGTGCCGGCACCCAGTTGGGTGGCAAGCTCCGTGCGGGCCGTTCCCGTAACGACCAAGTGGCCACCCTTGGTCGCATGTTCCTGCGCGATCACGCCCGCATCATTGCCGGCGGTGTCGTTGCCACCATCGATGCCCTCATTGAGCAGGCCAAGGCGCACCACGGTGTGGCCATGCCGGGCCGCACCCACCTGCAGCACGCCCAGCCGGTGCTGCTAAGCCACCACCTGCTGGCCCACGCCTGGGCGCTGCTGCGCGACGTGCAGCGGCTCCAGGACTGGGACAAGCGCGCCGGTGTTTCGCCGTATGGTTCGGGTGCCCTGGCCGGTTCATCGCTGGGCCTGGACCCTGAAGCTGTAGCCGCGGACCTGGGTTTCTTCTCGGCCGTCCACAACTCGATCGATGGCACCGCTTCGCGCGACGTCTTCGCCGAGTTCGCGTGGGTGTGCTCCATGATCGGCGTGGACCTTTCCCGGATCTCCGAGGAAGTCATCTTCTGGGCCACCAAGGAGTTCTCCTTCGTCACGCTGCATGATTCGTACTCCACGGGGTCATCGATCATGCCGCAGAAGAAGAACCCCGACGTTGCCGAGCTCGCACGCGGCAAGGCCGGACGCCTCATCGGCAACCTGACCGGGTTGCTGGCGACGCTCAAGGGCCTGCCGCTTGCGTACAACCGTGACCTTCAGGAAGACAAAGAGCCGGTGTTCGACGCCGCCGACACTCTGGAGCTGCTGCTCCCGGCCGTGTCCGGCATGATCGCCACGCTCACGTTCAACACCGAACGCATGGAATCGCTGGCTCCGCAGGGCTTTGCTCTGGCAACCGACATCGCCGAATGGCTGGTCCGCCAGGGTGTGCCCTTCCGTGAAGCCCACGAGCTGTCCGGTGCTGCCGTCAAGCAGGCCGAAGGCCGTGGCGTGGAGCTGTGGGACCTCACGGACGAGGAATACGCGGCGATCTCGGAGCACCTGACGCCCGAGGTCCGCAGCGTGCTCAGCACCGAGGGTTCGCTCAACAGCCGCAACTCCCAGGGGGGTACCGCCCCAGCCGCCGTCGAACGCCAATTGGCGGCCCTGGAAGCGGAACTGGACACAGCGCGTTCTTACGCAGGCTAGACACTGAACACTCCTGTGGGACGGCACATCACGTGCTGTCCCACAGGTGTTTAAGCGTGCGTTAGCATGGCGCTATGACTCAGATCACCCCTGGGACGTTGCCCGCAGAGCTTCACAAAGCCGCCGGCACCGTCACCCGCCTCCTTGCCAAACTCGACGATGACTCGGTCGCTGGGCCGTCCCAACTCCCCGGCTGGACCCGCGGCCACGTGCTGGCCCACATCGAAGGAATTTCGAACGCGATGGCGCGCCAACTCGAGTATGCCGCCCGCGGCGAAACCATTGAACTGTACGACGGCGGCATGGACGGCCGCACGAAGGCGATCGAACTTGCCGCCGGACACAGCCTCGAGGAACATACGGAGGCTGTTACCGCTGCCGTGGGAGCGGCGATCACCGCTTTTGACGCGTTGGGACCGGACGATTGGCATGCGCGCATCGCCTACAGGGACGGCACAGTGCTCGACGGCGGCCTGGCGCTGTGGCGCGAACTCACCATCCACGCGTCGGACCTCGGTTTGGGCTTCGGACCAGAGACGTGGAGCCGGCCGTTCTGTGAGCACCTCATCGGGTTCCTGGCAGCACGTGTTCCGGATTCCTACAAATTTGTTCTGCAGCCCACTGGCCTTCCCCAAATGAGCATCGGAACCGGCAGCACCTCGATCGCCATCACCGGCATGCTGACGGACATAGCCGCCTGGCTGGCCGGCCGCGAGCCCAGCCTCGGAAGCCTGCGTGCCACCGCAGCGGCCGACGGAGTCGAGCTGCCCCAACTCCTGCCCTGGCCCGCAGCACAGCCGGCAGCCCGCTAACCGCTGACGCTCTCTCACGTTCCGCCCGCTATCCGCTGACGCTCTCTCACTTCCCGGCGGCTGCAACAGGACGCTTGGCTGCGGCCCGCCACAGATGCATGGTCGCGTAGGAGCGCCACGGGCTGACTTCGCTGAAATCGGTGCTGAGCCCCGAGAGGGCCGGCAGGACTTTCAATCCGTTCCGCACGGCGGCGTCGTTGGCAAGGAAGACATCGGGGGCGCCAAGCACGCGCATGGCAACATACCCAACCGTCCATGGCCCCACGCCCGGCAGGGGGAGCAGTTTGCGTTCGAGGCTTTCAAGGTCGTCGCCATAGCCGAAATCAAGTTTGCCCGTGGCCATTGCTTCGCTGGCTGCCATGATCGAGTCGATCCGGCGTTGGGGCCCGCGAAGCAGTGCCCGACCGTTTTCGGCGAGTTCCGCCGCCGTCGGAAACAGCCTCTCCAGCCTCGGCCGGGACCCTTCCGCGTTGGAGCCCGCCGCCGAGAGCTGCGTCAGTGCGGTGCGGGCGGCGGCCACGGTGATCTGTTGGCCGATCATGGCCCTCACCAGCAGTTCCTGGGGGTCCACAGCTCCGGGCACCCGGATTCCGGGGATCGTTGTGACACTTGCCGCGAGACGGGGGTCCGCGGCGAGGGCGTCATCGATCGCCTGCGGATCAGCGTCCAGGTCGAACAGCCTCCGGACGCGGCTCAAGAGGGTTGGGAGGTCGTGGAGGTCCACGGCGCTGGCGTTAAGCTGCAAAAGTCCGCCAGGTGCGGAGGGCTTGTAGGAAACCGAGAACGACGCGGTACCCCGGGGGAGGCGCAGCGTCCGCGCATAGGTCCTGGTGCCGTCCTCCGAGGTGGTTGCATCTTCGATGCCTGGAATGGCGCGAACTGCGAGGAAATCGAAAATCCCGGGATCGAATGGTTCCCTGTAGGGCAGGTTCAACGTCAGTGCTGCGGGAGCTACGCCCGCTGATGCCCCAGCACCCCGGCGCTGCATCGACTTTGCGCCGGCGGCGCGCAACGCCGTCGGGGTCATCGCGAACACTTCGCCGATAGTGTCGTTGAATTGCCGCACGCTGTTGAATCCGGAAGCGAAGGCAACATCCGCGAGGAGCATTTCCGTTGAGACCAACAACGTCCTGGCCGTCTGCGCCCTGCTTGCCCGTGCAAGCGAGAGGGGACCGGCGCCCAGCTCGTGGCTGAGGATGCGGTTGAGCTGCCGGGCGGAGTAGCCCAGCCGGTGCGCCAGGCCGTCGACGCCCTCGCGGGTGATGACGCCGTCGTTGATGAGCCGCATTGCCCGGCCGGCGATGTCCGAGCGGATATTCCACGCCGGCGTTCCGGGGACGGCCTCGGGGAGGCAACGCTTGCACGCGCGGTAACCGGCCTCGTGCGCAGCAGCTGAGGTTTCATAGAACGTGACGTTCTCGGCTTTCGGCGTGCGGGCGGGGCACGACGGCCGGCAATAGATGCCGGTGGAGCTGACGGCGGTGAAGAATTGACCGTCGAACCGGATGTCGCGGGCATCAATTGCCCTGTACCGCTGCCAGAAGTCCATAGCTCCATCCTGCCAGCGGGCCACGTCAACTGCTAGCGGAAATCGGACATGGCCGTTGGGGCGACTTTGCTAGTGTCTGGGCATGAGTCCGTCCGTGGAGAACTATGTTCTCAAACCAAACAAGGTCCGTGAATTCCTTGCCGGCGATCCCCGCGTCATCGCTCCTCTGATCCTCGGGGCTGTCCTGACGCACCACTCCGAAGCCGGTCCTGTGGCGGTCCGGCTCACGGAGGTGGAGGCCTACATGGGACCGCGGGATTCGGAACACCCGGACCCCGGATCCCACACCTTTGGCGGCCCCACACCGCGGAACGCACCCATGTTCGGCCCTGCCGGGTTCCTGTACGTCTACTTCACCTACGGCATGCATTACTGCGCCAACATTGTCTGCGGTCCCGACGGCGCTGCGTCCGCGCTGCTCCTGCGAGCGGGCGAGATCGTGGAAGGCGAGGGCCTCGCCGCCGTCCGGAGGCCGGCTTCCAAGGCGCACAAGGATTTGGCCAGCGGACCTGCCAGGCTCGCCTCGGCCCTGGGACTTACGACGGCGGACACCGGCCGTGACGCGCTCGCGGAACCGTTCAGCCTTTGGTTGCCCAGGACCCCTGCGGCTGCAGTGGCCAGCGGGCCCAGGGTGGGGGTTGCCGGACCGGGCGGAAGCACGGAGTATCCATGGCGTTTTTGGATCGAGGATGATCCCACAGTGTCGCGCTACAAGGCAGCAAAGGTTCGTAACCGCACGCCCGCTACCTGACGTAATCCGCCAGATGACTTCGACCCCACACGTTTACCGAAATCGCTGTAGAATGGTAGGTCTGTCTTTTGCGATAGGGGTTACGGTTCGATGCACGACGCTGATTTGGTCCACGAGCAGGAATATGTGGCTGGGCTGTACGCCCGGCTCGATGAGCTGCGCGCAGAAAAGCGCGAGCAGCTGGCGCAGGTGCGCAAGACCGGCGCAGTGGGAACCATGCAGAACGTTTCAGAACGTGATGCCTTCGCGGCACTGTACGAAGACCGCCTGGCACAGCTCGACGCCGTCGATGACCGTTTGGTGTTCGGTCGGCTGGATCTGGACTCCGGGGAGGCCCAGTACATCGGCCGCATTGGCCTGTCCACGGCCGACCTTCAACGGCTCATGGTTGACTGGCGTGCGCCCGAAGCCGGCCACTTCTACCAGGCGACCGCCTTCGACCGCCAAGGTGTGCGCCGTCGTCGGCACTTGATCCTGCAGGGCCGGGACGTCAAGGCGATCGAAGACGACGTCCTGGACGCCGGCATGCTCGCCGACAACGACTCCCTCCAGGGCGAGGGGGCCCTCCTCGCTGCACTGAACTCCAAGCGCACCGGGCGCATGTCGGACATTGTGGGTACCATCCAGTCCGAACAAGACCGGATCATCCGCTCCTCCATCTCCGGCGCCCTGGTGGTCCAGGGCGGTCCCGGCACTGGCAAGACTGCCGTCGCCCTGCACCGTGCTGCCTACCTGCTCTACACGCACCGGGATCGGCTCAAGAGCGCCGGCGTCCTGCTGGTTGGCCCGTCGTCGTCATTCATGCACTACATCGAACGCGTGCTGCCCTCGCTGGGCGAAACCGGCGTGGTGATGGCCAGCCTGGGCCGCCTGATGCCAGGCATCAACGCCGTTCCCGAGGAAGACGCGGATGTTGCTGCCCTCAAGGGCAAACTGGATATGGCCAAAGTTGTTGCCAATGCTGTGGCCAACCGGCAACGGACTCCCGCCGAAGACCGCATCCTGGAAGTTGATTCCCGGAAGCTCACCCTGACGGTCCGCCAGGTCCGTCGTGCCCGGGAAAAGGCGCGGGCAACGGGCAAGCCGCACAACGAAGCCAGGCTCACCTTCGTCAAGATCCTCCTTCGCGAACTCACCGAGCAGTTGACGGACCTCGTCGAAGAATCGAACATCGGCAACAACGCTGACCGCGCCTACCTCGCCGAAGACGTCCGCTCCGCACGCGATGTCCGCATCGCCTTGAATCTCTGCTGGATGCCGATGACGCCGGAGAAACTCATCTCCGAGCTGTTCAGCAAACCCGCCATCCTGGAGGCTTGCACTCCGGACCTTACGCCGGAGCAGCGCGCACTCCTGCAGCGGCCCGTTGACGCCCCGTGGACCGAAGCGGACGTTCCGTTGCTGGACGAAGCGGCCGAGCTGCTGGGTGAACTGGACCCGGCCGCCGGCAGGGGATTGGCCCAACAGGAAGCAGATCGGGCCCGCGACCTTGCCAACGCCAAGCAGACCCTCGCCAACATGGAAGCCATGGGCGTGGACGTCCTGGTGACCGCCGAGGAGCTTGCCGAGCAAAACCAGGAGCGCGAGGGACGCCTGACGGCAGCCGAGCGTGCCACCAGCGACCGTTCATGGGCTTTCGGCCACATCGTGGTTGACGAAGCCCAGGAACTCTCGCCGATGCAGTGGCGTCTCCTGGTGCGGCGCTGCCCCCTGAAGTCATTCACCATTGTGGGCGACATCGCCCAGACAAGCGCCGCGGCTGGCGCCAATTCGTGGCAAAGCGCCTTGGCGCCGTCGTTCGGTGAACGATGGACGCTGGAAGAACTCACCGTCAACTACCGCACGCCGTCGCAGATCGCGGAGGCCGCCGTCCGTATGGCCAACCGGGCAGGCCTTGTGGTCTCGGCCCCGAAGGCCGTCCGCGAGGGCAAATGGTCGCCCATCGTCGACCACGTCGAGGCAGACGGAATCGTCTCGCGCCTGGTTGAGGTCCTGCCGGAGGAAGTGGAAGCGATCGACGGCGGCCTGCTGGCCGTCATAGCCGACGGGCCCCTGCTTCCACAGGCCACCGCTGCGCTGCGGAAGGTTTACGGGCGCCGTATCGGCACGGGCGCCGGAAGCTACGAGCAGGACATCGTTGTGATCAGCCCCAAGGAAGCCAAGGGCCTGGAATTCGACGGCGTTGTGGTCCTGGAACCGGCAGCCATGCTGAACCACGAACACGGCAAGGTGGGTGACCTGTACGTTGCCATGACACGGGCCACGCAGCGGCTGCGCCTCATTGCCGCCGCTCCGGTACCGGCCGGCATCGAACGCTAGGCAAAACGCGACCTGCAATCCTGCTAACTTAGATCTCGTGTCACACGTAAACAACCTCGAGTCCCAGCACAACGATCCCGCCTTTGCCAACGTCTGGCAGGAGCTCAAATGGCGCGGCCTTGTCCACGTTTCCACTGATGAAACGGAACTGGAAAAGCTGCTCGCCGGGGACCCGATCACCTATTACTGTGGCTTCGATCCCACCGCACCGTCGCTGCACCTTGGCAACCTCGTTCAGTTGTTGGTCATGCGCCGCCTACAGTTGGCCGGCCACAAGCCGCTCGGCCTGGTCGGCGGCTCCACCGGCCTGATCGGTGACCCACGCCCGACGGCGGAACGCACCTTGAACACCAAGGACACCGTTGCGGAGTGGGTCGGCTACCTTCAAGGCCAGGTGCGCCGCTTCCTGAGCTTCGAGGGCGAGAACCCCGCCCGCATGGTCAATAACCTTGACTGGACCGCACCGCTGAGCGCCATCGATTTCCTGCGTGAAATTGGAAAGCACTTCCGTGTGGGCACCATGCTCCGCAAGGACGCTGTCGCCTCACGCCTGAACTCCGACGAAGGCATCAGCTACACCGAGTTCAGCTACCAGATCCTGCAGGGCATGGACTACCTCCAGCTCTTCCGCGACTACGGTTGCGCACTGCAGACCGGCGGCTCGGACCAGTGGGGCAACCTCACCAGCGGCACGGAACTCATCCGCAAGGTGGAGGGCAAGAGCGTGCACGCCCTGGGCACACCGCTCATCACCAACTCCGATGGCACCAAGTTCGGCAAGAGCGAGGGCAACGCCATCTGGCTCGATCCCGAAATGTGCAGCCCGTACACGTTCTACCAGTTCTGGCTGAACACCGCTGACGCCGACGTCGTGGACCGACTCAAGGTGTTTACTTTCCTTTCGCGTGCAGAGATTGAGGCGCTGGGGGAGTCCGTTGCGGAACGTCCGTTTGCCCGGGAAGGACAGAAGAAGCTCGCCTTCGAAGTCACTTCACTGGTACACGGCGTTGAGGCCACCGAAAAAGTGATTGCCGCTTCGGCTGCGCTTTTCGGCAACGGTGACCTGACCGTTCTGGACGAACGCACCCTGGAAGCCGCCACCGCGGAACTTCCCTCGGCCACCATCGGCGCGGACGGCCTGGGGATCATCGACCTCCTGGTTGCCTCGGGTCTTTCCGACAGCAAGTCCGCCGCTCGCCGAACCGTGGGCGAAGGTGGTGCGTACGTGAACAACACCAAGGTTTCGGATCCCGACGCCGTCATCGCGCACGACCAATTGCTTCACGGCCGGTACCTGCTGCTCCGACGTGGCAAGAAAAACCTGGCCACGATTGAGGTTTCGGCCTAGATCCGCTTAGTAATCCAGCTCTGAAAGGGCCGGCGACCGTTATGGTTGCCGGCCTTTTTTGTGTTTAAGCGTGCTTTCGTGTGCCGGGGCTGGGACGACGGTGGCGGTGATCCTCGGCGCGCTCGGTCGTTCCTCCCTTGGACGCGCGCTGCCGGATAACCGCCGCCGTCTTCCGACGCTCACTCAGCTCCCGGCCCCTTCCAAGCAACGCTCGCTCACTTCCCGCCGGTTTGGGCCGGACGCTCGCTCACGTCCCGGCCCCTTCCGAGCAACGCTCTCTCACGTCCCGCCGGTTTGGGCCGGATGCTCTTTCACGTCTATTGGTGTTCGACGGCGGTGGGGTGGTTCGCTGTTGGCGTGCGGTGTGGTGGGCGGCGACTTTTGTGACGGGCTTCACTTCTTCTGTTGTGGGGTTGTTTTTGGTGGTTGGGAGGCGGTTTGGGGGGTTTTGGCCTTTGTTTGCAGGGGAGGAGCTTGGTGTTGGGGCGATTTGTGTGGGGGGTCGTTGACGTGTAATGTCTTCTGAGTCGCCGCGAGTGAGACAGCCTGGAGCTGGAAGCCGCGGAGGCCAACCCCCTTCAAAACAGCCTGAAAATATGGTGTGCTTCCGAGTGCGCCATGGTCGGGTGGGGGCGATTGATTGGCCTGCGGACGCGGAAACGCTGATTTGCATAAGACTGGTTGATCGGGTAAGTTTGAAAAGTTGCTCCGGAGCGATCCAGCTGAGGCTGGTGGTACTGCTCTGGAATAGTGACCTGTTGTTTGAGAACTCAATAGTGTGCCAAGTTTGTTGATACCGATTGTTTTATCAATTGGTTGA